>NZ_QKWJ01000046.1 GCF_003353055.1 Cupriavidus lacunae | reverse complement strand
TCTTGAAGGGCGTCCCCTTCAAGGACGGTGCCCCGGCGCAAGACAATCCGCCGGTTCAGCAGAAACTCGCCGCCTGACAACCGGCCACGATCAGCCCTCGTACACCAGATTTGACAATACCTCGGATTCGTGTCGTCATAGCTCCAGCGTCCTCCCTGTTGTAATGTATTACCGCTGAGCCCACTACTGTGGCAATGAGGGAGCCCGCGCGCTATGCCGCCATTCTCGGTAGCTCGGGCGGAAGCCGGTGGTGCGTCTGGCGTGACGAACAGCCCTGCCGCAGCATCATGGGGGACGCCACCAACATGATGGGCAAGAGGTTATGTTTCCTTGTGATATGGCAGGTCTCCCCCCGAGGGGCTTTATTGAGCCTAGAACACCTTACGTCCCTGTGCCAGCACGACCGGCGGCAGAATGGCGGCGATTGCAAGGCGCGGTTGTCGCCTGGCTCCGATCCGTGGGCGACGGCGACTTGTACCTGTCGGCCGTCACCCTGGGCGAGATTCAGACGGGCATCGAGCTCACCCGCGATCAGGATGTTGCCAAGGCTGACGAAATCGAGCAATGGGTCGATCTCGTCGCCGCCCAGCTGTAACGTGCTTCCGATGGACATGCCGGGCGAGGGCGGCCGCACAGCGCGGAGCGCCAATATGAGTCCTGAGCAACAGGACAACGCCCGTGGGGAGCACCGCTTCGCCGCTTCGCCTCGCAACCATGGACAAGGCTGACGCATTTATGCTGGGCCCCTCTTTTTGCAGAAATTGACCTGGATTCCGGCGACCGATTCAGGGACGCACGGTGGATTCGATGGTGCCGGGGGAAGAGACAGAGGACATGGGCGACTCCACCGTGGGGGACCTCCACCCTTAAGTAAGTGCACCCTGGAAGTGCGACCCCAGACCGTACAAATAGGGCGACCCGAAGCTGTAGTGGTCCTGCCATAGCCTTGCCGAAAGCCGGCGAAGGGCCGTAGTCGACCCATCGCGGACCATGGCAGCAATGACATGAACGTCCGTTGAGCGCCGAGAAAGCGGACATCTGCGTTGTTAACGCGAAGAGCGACGCGACCACTTTGACGCTGACGCGCGGCTTCGCGAGGCGCGCTCATGTGGCAATATATTGAATCGACGCGCGCGCTTCGTGCCGACGCGAATTCCATTTCACTCTCGTTTGCGACTCGTCATGCTCCAAAAGGCAGCACCCGCGCGCCCGGACTGGGTGATGCGCGCCCAGCCGATAGAAGGCATCGAGCGCATCGAGGCCTGGTTTCAGGGCAAAGCGTATGCCATGCATCGCCACGATACGTACGCGATCGGCCGCACGCTCGCGGGGGTGCAGAGTTTCAACTATCGGCGCAGCCGGCGCGACAGCCTGCCGGGTAATACCATCGTGCTGCATCCCGACGAAGCGCACGATGGCCAGGCGGGTACGGGCGAGGGCTTCCGCTACCGCATGATTTACGTGGAGCCTGCGCTTTTTCAGGACGTGCTGGGTGGCCGCACGCTGCCGTTCCTCGAGGGCGGTGTGACAACCAATCCCCGTATCGCGGCGGCCACGGAAACCTTGCTGCAACGCGTCGGCCATACGCTCGAGCCGCTCGAACAAAACGATGCGCTAGCCGAGCTTGCGCATGCGCTCGCTGCCGCCGCGGGCATGCCGCGCGCGCGAGGGAAAGGCGATTATCTCGCGGCACGCCGTGCGCGCGACTATCTGCATGCGAATTTCACGAGAGTGGTCACGCTCGAAGAAGTGGAAATCGCGACAGGCCGCGACCGCTGGAGCCTCTCGCACGATTTCCGCACCTTCTACGGCACAAGTCCATATCGCTATTTCACGATGCGGCGCCTCGATGCCGTGCGGCGCATGCTGCTCTCAGGCATCTCGCTCGCGAGCGCGGCGGCAGACGCCGGCTTCGCCGATCAGAGCCACATGACGCGTCATTTCCTGAAGACCTTCGGCCTCACGCCAGGACGCTGGCTCCAGATCGTGGGCAACGTGCCCCGCGACTGAACACTCAACCACGATCGTTCAATACCGCCCCCTGGCGGCTGCGTATTCTCGACCGTGCATCCACACCCGAACGGAGAGAACGATGTCCGCATCAACAAATTCCAGCACTGTACCCGCTGCGCGCGGCCAATGCGAGGCTATCGACCTGGCTGGCAAGATTGCACTGATCGACGGCCACTGGCAGCCGCGCATAGTCGCGGAAATGAACGATTATCAGTTCAAGGTCGTCAAGGTCAAGGGCGAATTCGTCTGGCACAATCACGGTAATACTGACGAGACCTTTATCGTGCTCGACGGCGAATTGCGAATCGATTTTCGCGATGGACCATCGGGCGACGGCTCGATAGTGCTGCGTGCCGGTCAGATGGCCGTCGTGCCGCAAGGCGTCGAGCACAAGCCCTCAGCGCATGACGAAGTGAAACTGCTGCTGATCGAGCCGCGCGGTGTGGTGAACACCGGCGACGGTGCAACAAGCGAACGCACTGTTGTGAACGACCAGTGGATTTAAGGCCCTGCCTTTAAAAAAGGAGGCGGGGCGGATGCCCCAGCCCGCCCTCTTTGCGGGCTTTCGCGGTGATGGCGCGAACGTCCGTTGCGCCTCGGAAAGCCGCCATCCATGTCGTCCTCGCGAAGGGCAGAAACTGGCAGCCGGTCTCTGCCGCCGGCCAGGCCGACCGCCACAGCCGTCTCTGACCGACCGGAAGCGGAATTTCGAGCCTCCCCAAAGCCGCCATTCGAACGAGGCTAAGCGGTCATTCAAGAAGTGCAGGTAACGCCCGGCCCGGACTCAATCCCCCGGATCAGTGGGCGATGGACGAAAGCTGAGAAGTGCTATTGATATCAAAACGCTTCACTTTACCGCCTTCAAAACGGAACACGTGAAGGACCGTCTCATCGAGTAGCAGCGCGCCTTTAAGGTCGTGGACAATTTGGTGAACTTCGACTGACGTGGCACCATCCGCCGTCTGAGTAATCTGCTTAGGCTCGACATGCGGGCTGATGGTCGCCCATTGCTTAGTCCAGTATGCCCTGACTGCTTCCCGGCCGTGAACATGCCCACCATCCATCCCGTTCGCCCAAACGACATCCTCAGCGAGCTTGGCGAGAACTGCATCAATGTTTCGTGCGTTGAACCCGTCGTAGAGTTGCTGCACCAATTCTGACTCGGTTGACATTTTCGTCCTCCGGTGCTCGTCATGGAGAGAGTCACTAGGCTGCTCGTCGCTGGATTGCTGCGACTGGCCGCCATTGCCAGCATCGGCTGCGCTCTCGTCAAATGCCGGTGAGTGGTTTCGTCGGTTCGCATTCATCAAAAATGCTCCTGCTAATCGTGGGAAAATATAGCAGGCATCCCACTTAGCGACCTGTCTGAAATTCCCGAGCCACCACCCTGTGCATCCACGGTCCGTGGAATGTGTGGCGGCGCATAAGCACTAGCCGACCCCCAGGCCTTGCGACCGTTGAGGCCCTTGCTCTTACGAGCCGCGAACGCTCGCGATTGATTGTTACCCCACTTCCACCAAGTACGGAGACAGGACCTGCGAGAGCCAAGTCATCACGGCCTGCACGCGCGGCGCCAGTTGGCGCCGGTGCGCATAGAGCAACGAGACTTGCAGCGGGGATGCGGAGAACCGGGGCAGCACTTCCACGAGCTTCCCCCCATCTACCAGCGCTTGCGTTCCGAACATTGGTGTCTGGATCAGACCGAGGCCGGCGACCGCAGCGGACAAATACGCATCGGTGCCGTTGACCGTGACCGTGGCGCGCATCGGCAACGTGCGTACACTGCTGTCCACCGGGTCGCAATATTCCCAGCTCGCGTTTTGCGCGCTTAGCGTGGAAGCGTAGTGCACGACGCGGTGCTTCGCCAGGTCGGCCAGCTTTAGCGGAATGCCATGCGTGCGCAGATAGTCCGGGCTCGCAAGGTTACTCATGCGCAGGCGGCCCAACTCACGCGCGACGAGGTCGGAGTCCCCAAGCGCGCCGACGCGAAGCACGCAATCAAAGCCTTCATGCACGAGATCTACGCGTCGGTCCGTGGTGCTGATGCCGATCTCCAGCATCGGATGTGCTGCGAGGAACTCGGGAAGGCGGGGGATGACTACGTCACGCGCCAATGCGCCGGGCAGGTCGATGCGAAGCCGTCCTGTAAGGCCGCTCGCGGCCGGCTGGAACATCACTTCCAACTGTTCCGCTTCGGTTAGCAGTTCCTTACAGCGTTCGAGAAAAAGCTCCCCATCGGGCGTCAGCCGCACGCTGCGCGTCGTGCGCTGCAGCAGCCGGGCGCCAACGCGCGCCTCAAGCTGTTGGACCGCGGTCGACACGCGCCCCTTGGCAAGGCCCATTTGCTCGGCCGCTCGGCTGAAGCTCATCAGCTCGGCCACCTTGGCGAAAATTTGGAGGTCGTCGAGATTCATCATTCCCCTATTGTTCTGTTTCAGAGAACAGTGTGGCACCTTTTGATGCCTTTATCCTTCTCATGAGAATTTCTAAAGTCTGGTCGTGGCCTTCCTCAACCGATCTTTAGGAGATCTCCATGACCGATTCCAAGACTCCCATCGTCCTCATCACCGGCGGCAGCCGCGGACTGGGCCGCAACACCGCGTTGAAGCTTGCCGAGCGGGGTGTCGACGTGATCCTCACTTACAAAGGCAGCGAGGCGCAGGCGTATGAAGCCGTGAAGCAGATCGAGGCGCATGGTCGCAGCGCGGTGGCCCTGCAGCTCAACGTCTCCGACAGCAAGGGCTTTGCCACGTTCGCGGAGCGCGTTAAGGGCGTGCTAGCGAAGGTGTGGGGGCGCGAACATTTCGACTACCTCATCAACAACGCCGGCACCGGCCTGCACAAGTCCATCGGCGAAACGACCGAGGAGGAGTTCGACGTTCTGGCGAATGTCCACCTAAAGGGCGTCTTCTTCCTCACGCAAGCGCTCTTGCCGCTGATCGCGGACGGCGGTCGCATCATCAACGTGTCGAGCGGACTTGCGCGCTTCTCTATTCCGGGTACCGCTGCGTACGCCATGATGAAGGGGGGAATCGAGGTGTTCACGCGCTCGCTGGCGAAGGAACTGGGTGCCCGGCGGATCACCGCCAACACGGTCGCGCCAGGGGCGATCGAGACCGACTTCAATGGCGGCCATCTGCGCGATAACGCGAACCTCAATCGCATGGTGGCTCAAATGACGGCACTCGGCCGTGCAGGCGTCCCGGACGACGTCGGCCCAATGATTGCGGCGCTGCTGTCTGACGACAGCCGCTGGGTGAATGCACAGCGCATTGAGGTATCGGGCGGGATGAGCATCTGATCGCCGACACGCCGTGAAGGCGCGCCGCTCCATGTGTTTGACCAGCGATTCTGCGCGGGGCGGTGTCCTTCGACACGATGCTCAAGGCCGCCACCGATGCCACGTGCACTCATCTCGCGGAAGGTGAGGAATGCGCACCGGGCAAGCTGACTGCGCTCGGATCGCACTCGGCCTTGATGTCAAATTGGGCTGCTCCAGCGCGAAACTCCGAACAGCCCACGCCCATGCACTCTGGATCGATGCGACCGAAGGCTCGCCCCTTGACACAAATTTGCCTTCTGGCAAGTTCGCATGTCTAGGCTTGGCGAGAGCGATGGTCTGGCGCCCGGGCCGGGCAGGAAGGTCCGTTCATGGAGTGGACCGGTCGCTTGAATGCCCACTTGACCGCGAGGACGAACGGCAGCAGATGGCTGGCAAGCGACCTAGGTTCTCAATTCTCGCCAACGCAACTTGCCTGCCATTGTCCTCCCAAGTCAATAGATCGAGCAGCAGGCCCAGGCCGCCGGCACGCGGATTGGCTGCCCGGCCAGCGAAAGCGCCGGGTGTTGCCGCACATCATGCTTTTGGCTGCATGGGACCGGAGGACAGAATGGTCTTGCCTTTGGGTGACGGCACGGCGGCGAGCTGCTCGCGACCGGCCCGCTCACGACACCTGCGCCACCTCGCCCACGGAGGCCTCCTGCACCGCCACCTGCGCCGGCGGCCGGATCCGGAACCAGATCGCATACATCGCCGGCAGGAACACCAGCGTCAGCAGCGTGCCGGCGAGCGTCCCCCCGATCAGCGTATAGGCCAGCGTGCCCCAGAACACTGAGTGCGTGAGCGGGATGAAGGCGAGGATGGCTGCCATGGCCGTCAGTAGCACCGGCCGGGCCCGTTGCACGGTGGCCTCCACCACTGCGTCGTACGACGACAGTCCCTCCTTCAGGTTGCCCTGGATCTGCCCGATCAGGATCAGCGTGTTCCGCATGAGGATGCCAGACAGCGCCACCAGCCCCACGAGCGCATTGATGCCGAACGGCTGGTGGAAGAGCAGTAGCGTCGGGACCACGCCGATCAGGCCGAGCGGACTCGTCAGGATGACCATGACCATGCCCGCCATCGACCGCACCTGGAACATGATGATCAGCAGCGTGATCGCCAGCATGATGGGGAACAGCGGCGCCAGCGCCTTGTTCGCCTTGCCCGATTCCTCGATGGAACCGGCCATCTCGATGCGGTAGCCGGAGGGCAGCTTCTGGATGACCGGCTGCAGTTGCGCCAGGATAGCCTTCGATACGTCGGGCGGCTGCTGGTCGTCGGCAATGTCGCCCCGCACGGTGATGGTCGGCGTGCGGTCGCGGCGGCGCAGGATGGGATCTTCCATGCGCACGTCCACCGTGCCGACCTGCGAGAGGGGAACGCGCCCGCCGTTGGCGCCGATCAGTGTAAAGCCCGCGATGCGCTCCGGGTCGAGGCGGATGTCGCCCGCGGCGCGCGCCACCACCTGCACCGAGCGGATGTCCTCGCGCACCTCGGTCACCGGCACGCCGGTCAGCAGGAATTCAAGCTGCTGCGCCACGTCGTGGGAGGTCAGGCCGACCGCCTGCAGCCGGTCCTGCTGGAGCGTGAAGTGCAGCCCCGGCACGCGCGGGCCCCAGTCGGTGTTGACGGTGCGCATCAGTGGGCTGGCCTCCATCACGCCCTCTACCCGCTCCGCGATGGCGCGCAGCTTGTCGGGGTCCGGGCCCATGACGCGGAACGCGACCGGGAAGGGCGAGTAGGGCCCGAACACCAGTTGCGTCACGCGCACCCGCGCGCCCGGTGCCAGGCCTTCGGCGATGGCCTGGCGGAGCCGGCCCTTGAGTACGTCGCGTTCTTCCTGATTGTCGGTGCGCACCACGATCTTGGCGAAGGACGGGTCCGGTAGTTCCGGCGACATCGCCAGGTAGAAGCGCGGAGCCCCCTGGCCGATATAGGACGTCACGATCTTCGCTTCTGGCTGTTTGTCGAGCCACGCTTCCACCTTCTCCGTCGCGGCGCTGGTCTGTTCGATGGACGTGCCGTAGGGCATCTGCACCTCCACCAGCACCTCGGGACGGTCAGAGGTCGGGAAGAACTGCTTGCGCACAGCGCCCATGCCGACCAGGCTCGCGGCGAACAGTCCGACGACGATTGCCGCCACCAGCCATTTCCGCCCGATGACCCGCCCCAGCAGCCCGCGAAAGCGCTGGTAGTTCGGCGTGGCATAGATGGCGCCATGGCCGCCTTCCACCTTCTTCATCTCGGGCAGTAGCTTCACGCCGAGATAGGGCGTGAAGGCGACCGCGACGATCCACGACGCGATCAGCGCGATCCCCACGATCCAGAACTGGTTTCCGGTGTACTCGCCTGCGGAAGACTTCGCAAAGCCGTTCGGCATGAAGCCCACGGCGGTGACGAGCGTGCCGGACAGCATCGGCGCGGCCGTATGGCTCCAGGCATAGGCCGAAGCCGCGATCCGTCCATACCCTTCCTCCATCTTCACCACCATCATTTCGATGGCGATGATGGCGTCGTCCACCAGCAGTCCGAGGGCCAATATCAGGGAGCCCAGCGTGATGCGGTCGAAGTTCTTTCCGGTCGCGGCCATGACCACGAAGACGGCGGCCAGCGTCAGCGGCACTGCCGCCGCGACCACGATACCCACCCGCCAGCCCATGCTGACGAAGCTCACCACCAGCACCACGATCAGCGCGGCGAAGAACTTGACCATGAACTCGTCGACGGCCGACTTGATGTTGACGGCCTGGTCGGTGACCTTGCTCAGTTCCATGCCCAGCGGCAGCTCGGCGTTGACCTTCGCCACTTCCGCGTCGAGCGACTTGCCGAGGTCGAGGCCGTTCCAGCCGTCGCGCATCACGATGCCGAGCAGCAGCGCCGGCTCGCCCTTGTTGCGCACGACGAAGGTGGCCGGGTCCTGGTAGCCGCGTTCGACGGTGGCGATATCAGACAGCTTCAGCGTGCGGCCGTGGGCCACCACGGGGGTGTCGCGGATGCGTTCCAGCTTGTCGAACGCGCCGTCGAGCCGCACGAAGACCTGCGGCCCGTCGGTGTCGATGGAACCCGCGGGGGTGAGCACGTTCTGGCTGTTGAGCGCGGCGAAGATGTCCTGCGGCGTCACGCCGAGCGTGGCCAGCCGGTCGTGCGAGAACGACACGTAGATGCGCTCCGCCTGCTCGCCGATAATGTTGACCTTCTTCACGCCGGCCACATGCAGCAGGCGCTGGCGGATGGTCTCCGCCTCGCGCACCAGCAGTCGCTGCGGCTCGCCCCTGGCCTTCAGCGCGAAGAGGCCGAAGGTCACGTCGGAGTATTCGTCGTTGATGAGCGGGCCGATGACGCCGGCCGGCAGGGAACGCGCCTCGTCGCCGAGCTTCTTGCGGGCCTGGTAGAACTCCTCCGGGACTTCCTTTGGCGGCGTGCTGTCGAGCAGCGTGACGGTGGTGAACGCCAGCCCGGGCCGTGTGTAGGTTTCCGTGCGGTCGTAGTAGCGCAGTTCCTGCATGCGCTTTTCCAGCTTTTCCGCGACCTGGTCCTGCATTTCCTGCGCCGTCGCGCCGGGCCATGCCGTGATAAAGATCATCGACTTGACGGTGAATGGCGGGTCCTCCGCGCGGCCGAGCTGGAAGAAGGCGACGAAGCCGGCGACCGAGACGAGGATGATCAGGAAGAGGGTGACGGCACGCTCGCGCACGGCGAGTGTCGAGAGATTGAAGCCACTCATTGCTGCCCCCGCACGCCGTTGACGGTGTTATGGCCTTTACCGTCGGTGGCGGCTTCGGCCACCTTCACCTCCGACACCACCCTGACCTGTTGCCCTTCGTTCAGCAGGTGGGCCCCCAGCGCCACCACGCGGTCGCCGGGCCGGATCGGGCCCTCGACCCGCGCGGAGTCGTCGCTGATGCCGCGCACGGTGACCGGCCGCCACGTCACGCGTGCCGGGGTACCGGTGAGCACCCAGACGCCGGGGCCCTTGCCCGGATCGTGGAGCGCGCCGATGGGAACCAGCAGGCCGGCTTGCGATGCTTCCCTGGGATCGGCCACCTGCAGCGTGACGGTGGCGCCAAGCGGCGCATCGGTCAGCGCGCCGCCGAGCACGTAGCGCGCTTCATAGGTGCGGGTTTGCCGGTCGGCGGCGTCGGAAAGCTGCCGCAGGGTGGCGGTGACTGCCTCGCTGTCCTTGCCGTAGAGCGTCGCGCGGGCCGTGGAGCCTACCGGCGGGCGCAGGGTTTCGGGCAACTGGATGATGGCCTCGCGCTGTCCGGCGCGGGCCAGCCGCACCACCACCTGGCCGGCATTCACGACCTGCCCGGGTTCGGCGAGGGTCTCGACCACGACGCCGTCGGCATCGGCCGGCAGCACGGCGTAGTCGGATGCGTTGCGCGCCACGTCGGCCTGCGCCTCTTCCGCCCTGAGCTGCGCCCGCGCCGAGTCGGCGGAGGCCTTGATCTGGTCGTAGGCCGATGCCGATACCGCCCCGGCCGTCACGAGATCGCGGTAGCGCTCCTCGTCCGCCGCCAGTTGCGTGGCGCGCGCCTTGGCGGCGGCCACGGCTTCCTGCCGCGCGCGTGCCGCCAGCTTCAGGTCTACGGGATCGAGCCGCATCAGCGGCTGGCCGCGCTTCACGGACTGGCCGGTGTCGACCAGGCGCTCCAGCACCTTGCCCGGCACGCGGAAGCCCAGGTCGCTCTGCACCCGTGCGGCGACGATGCCGGTGAAGGCGCGCCGGGCGGCCGACGCGCCCTGGACGTTTTCCACCCGCACCAGCGGCGCTTGCACGCGGGGATCGGGCGGCGGCTTGCCGCCGCATGCCGCGAGTGCGAGCGGCAGGAGGCACACGGCAGCGAAGGCAGAGGCGCTGGTGGCGGGGTGGGTGACAGTGGATGCGAAAAATCGGCGCTGAAGCATGAGGGCCCTCCATACAGATGGCCTTCACTGTAGTAACAGTGACTAATTTAGTCAATAGTCACTAGCAATTCCTAAGCCTTGAGGCGCTGCGCACGCCATGGAATCAGGGCGCCAGGCTCCGCAGGATGAGGTTGCTGAGCCGCGCCGGCGCCACTTCGGCGAAGTCCAGGTTGTGCTGGAGTTGCAGCGGATCGAGGTAGGGCTTCATCACGAGGTAGATGGCGTGCGCCGTCTCGTCGAGCGGCGTCTTGCGCTCGAACTCGCCCGACTCGCGCCCTTCGCGCACGATCTGCAGGATCAGTTGCTGCATGTGGGCGTCGTAGTTGCGGGCCGATCCCCACTGTTCCTCGCAGGCCGCCACGGCGATGGCGTACAGCTTGCGGTCCTGGAAGAAGAGGCGGCTGCCGGCCTCCGCCAGCGTGCCGAAGAGGCGTCGTAGCCGCTCGGAGGCCGATTCGGCTCCGGCCACCGCCTCGTCCACGGCCTGCCGCATCTGGTTGAGGCAGTTGTAGCAGATGACCTCGCCGATCGCCTGCTTGGAGTCGAAGAACTTGTAGATGTAGGCCTTCGAGAAGCCGATGGCCTTGGCCAGGTCGGAGACCGTGGTCTTCTCGTAGCCGTAGAGGCTGAAGTGCTCCGTGGCCGCTTCCACGATCTGGTTGCGCACGCTGTGGTCCACGGGACCGCGCGGCTGGGGGGCGGTGAGTTGGGTATCGGTCATGTCGTGAGCTTACACGCTGAATGATCATTGACAAAGAGTGACCAGTTTGTATTATGGTCACAAGTCACGCAAAAAATTCGACCATGTTATTCCGGCAGCCCATGCATTCCCGACGCCTCCCTTCCCCTTCCCCTTCCCTCACCCACCTGTCCGGCCTCGTTGCCGCCGCGACTGCCCTGGCGGCGCTCGCCGGCTGTGCCGTCGGCCCCGACTACCACAAGCCCGACGTGCCCACCGCCGACCGCTTCCTCGGGCAGCGCGACGTGGAGCAGCGCCGGGCCGCCACCCGGGCGGATCTCGAAGTCTGGTGGGAAGGGTTTGGCGACCCCCAACTGACGCGCTTCGTGCGGCAGGCGCTCGACCAGAACCTCGACCTGGCGGCAGCCTCCGCGCGGGTCACGCAGGCTGGGGCCGGACTGCGCTTCGCCACGGCCGCGCTGCTGCCCTCGGGCGCCGTCAGCGCCCAGGTCGCGAAGCAGTACCAGTCCGTGGAGACGCCGCTGGGCCGGGTGCTGAATGCGACGCCAAACTTCGAGCGGCATGGCAGCCTGTATGAGGCCGACCTCACCGCAAGTTGGGAGATCGACATCTTCGGCGGCCTGCGGCGCGAGCGCGAGGCCTCGCAGGCGGAGTACCAGGCGTCGGAGGCCGGGCTGGCTGCCACCCGCGTGGAGGTGGCGGCACAGGCCGCCGACACCTACGTGACCATCCGCGGCCTGCAGGCCCGGCTGTCGATCGCGCGGCAGCAGGTGGATACGCAGCAAAAGCTGGTCTCGACCGTCAGGCTGCTCTATGCCAAGGGACTGGCCGCCGCGCTGGAGGTGCAGCAGGCGGAAGGCGCGCTTGCGCAGGTGGAGGCCACCATTCCGGAACTCGAATCCGGACTCGACGCCGCGCTGAACGCGATGGACGTGCTGCTCGGCAGCCCGCCGGGCACCTACCGCGCCGAACTCGCCGACGTCAAGGCGATCCCGGCCGCGCCACGGATCGAAGCCACCGGCACGCCCGCCGACCTGCTGCGGCGGCGCCCCGACCTGATCGTGGCGGAACGCCGGCTGGCGGCGTCGAATGCCCGCATCGGCGCGGCCATCGCCGAGTACTACCCGAAGGTCTCGCTCAGCGGGTTGCTGGGCAGCGCGACGACCGTGGCCAGCGGCAATCTGTTCTCGGCCGGTGCCAACCAGGCTGCCGGCGTGGCCGGGCTGCGCTGGCGACTGTTCGACTTCGGGCGCATCGGGGCGCAGATTGACCAAGCGAAGGGGCAGGAGGCCGAGGCGCTGGCGGGCTATCGACTGGCCGTGCTGCATGCGTCGGAGGATGTCGAGAATGCCTTCACGGCACTGGTCAAGCGCGAGGAACAGACCAATACCCTCGAACGCGGGGAACTGGCGCTCCGGCGGGCGCGGAATTCGTCGTTCGCGGCCTACGAGAAGGGCGTCGTCCGCCTGATCGAGGTGCTGCTCGCCGACGAGAACCTGCTGAAGACGTCCGATGCGAAGGCGCAGGCCGAAGCGCAGTCAGCCCGCGCGGCCATCGCGGCATTCAAGGCCCTGGGCGGAGGCTGGCAGGCGGCTGCGGCGGCGCCGGCGCCGGGGGTTACGGTGCTGTAGGCGACACGCCTGTCGGCGTGCCGGCACAAGTTGCCCCTGTTCATTTGGGCTCATTGCGTCTGAATAGCACACGGCGGCGATAGGGTTCTTGATCCTTCTCTCACGCGGAAATGTCAGATTAAAGGTCTGCGTTGGCCGATCTACTGCCGTTCAATCTGCAATGGGGAAGGGTTGAATCCGCAGGGCTGAGCCGACGCCAGAACGTCCGACCGACGACGCATGTGACGGGCGGCTTGTGGCCGAACTCCGCCGTCAGCTCACCGGTTGAGGGCCGACGGCGGTCATCGGCGGCTGCCGACCCTGAGCTGCCCTTCGAGGGGGGCAACGTCTATGGCTGCTCCCAAGGTCGAACGGTCATTTGTGGGGCGCGTCGGTCGCCAAGGGGACGGGCCGCTAAACCCGCGAGCCGGACAGCCCGGACGCAGGCGGGACGACCCGCAGCAACGACCCGCGCGGCAACTCGGCGAGTCACGCTAAGGCCGAGCGCTTCTGCACAAGATTGGCGCTCTGAATGCAGTCTCTTTTTGAGAGTGCCGTCGATCAGCTTGCTGCGCGAAGGAGTCAGACGTAAGCTGACTTCCCGGCACGTACGAGCGCAAGAAAATGATGGACCTGCGCGACGACGCCAGCGCCTTCGCCCACGGCCGACGCTACGCGTTTCGTCGATCCTGAACGAACGTCGCCGATCGCAAAGACGCCCTCGACTGTGGTCTGGGAGGGTAGCGATGGCACGAAGGCGTCCTCGAGATCGACACCGGTCAGTACGAATCCCTTGTCGTCGCGCGCGACACGGCATTGCTGCAGCCAGGAGGTATTCGGCTCGGCGCCGATAAAGACGAACAGATGATGCGTCGTCATGCTTCCTTCGATACCGCCGGCGCCGCGGTAGTGTACGCGCTCCAGGCGTGCGCCGCCCTCGAGCGCGCGCAGCTCGATCCGAGTGTGTAATGTCACATTGGCAAGCGATTGAATCCGTTCGATCAAGTAACGCGACATGCTGTCGGCAAGGCTGGCTCCGCGAATGAACATGTGCACGTGCTCGGCGTGTGACGCCAGGAATACGACGGCTTGGCCCGCTGAATTGCCGCCGCCGACCAGCACCACGGGTTGCCTGCGGCACAGCCTCGCCTCGACCGGCGTCGCCCAGTAGTAGACGCCGCTACGCTCGAAGCGCTCAAGATCGGCAATACCGGGGCGTCGATATTCGGCGCCGCTGGCGATGACAACGGTGCGCGCACTGATCCGTCGACTGTCGGACAGTTCGACAACGCGCAGATCGCTGTCGCAATGCAGGGCGGTCACTTCGCAAGGAATGCCGATATGTGCCCCGAATTTCTGGGCCTGAATGAAGGCTCGGCTCGCCAGCTCGTGTCCCGTGATACCTGTGGGAAAGCCCAGATAGTTCTCGATGCGGGAACTCGTGCCGGCCTGGCCTCCGGGCGCTCGACAGTCGAATACCGCAACCGACAGGCCGTCGGATGCCGCGTAGACTGCTGCGGCGAGTCCCGCCGGGCCCGCACCGATGATCGCCACGTCATAGATGTGTGTCGGATCGAATTCGGGAACCAGTCCCAGGCAGGACGCGACCTGGCCAACGTCGGGGTTGCGCAGCACAATGCCGTTCGGACAAACCACCAGCGGGAAGTCGTCGGGCACCGGACTGAGTTGCTGCAGCAGCGCGATTGCGTCGGCGTCCTGTTCCGCGTCGATGGCCATGTTCGGAAACCCATTGCGACGCAGGAAATTCTGGAGTTCGACGAGATGGGCGTCGCCCGTCGCACCGACGATGACGACACCGCGGCCGTGTTCCATGGCCAGGGCGCGCCGCAGTATCAGCGCGCGCATGAGCTTCTCGCCCAAGTCGGCCTCGCTGACCATGACGGCGCTGAGCTCGCCGGGGCGCAGCAACAGCGCTTCTACATCGTCGATCACGTGGGCATCGACCACCGCAGGCTTGTTCGAAAGCTGGGTGATGTCGGACGTAAATTCGCCGCGCTGCGTGTAGGTGTGGATGATCGGCTTCGCGCTCAGCCCCTCGGGGGCCACGATCCGCACCTTGCCGGACAGGATCACGAACACGCCTGGGCAAGCCTTGCCGAAGCGGTAGAGAAACTCCCCTTTCGCGTAGCGGCACGGGGTGCCGAAGCGGCGCAACCGGTTGATCTCCTCTTCGGTCAGCACGGGGAACATTTGTGCGCGGCGCGGATGACCGCGCACACTCGGGTCTTCGTCGTTGGCTTCGTCTGCCGGTCCCGAAGGTTGGGAGGCGCGCGCGCGTTCGGATTCAGAGGCTTGACTCATCGTGCATCTCCTTATCGACACCAGCTCGCGCCTAGAGCGCGGTAACGTCGAGCACTGCCTGCGCGAACGCCGTTGGCGCCTCCTGTGGAAGGTTGTGACCGATGCCGCCGGTCAGATCGCGGTGTTCATACCTGCCGGTGAACTTGCTGCGATACGCACTGGGAGGGGGATGCGGCGCACCGTTGGCGTCGCCTTCCATAGTGATCGTCGGCACCCCGATCGTGGGCGCGGCCGCGAGCTGCTTTTCGATGTCGTCGTATTTCGCTTCGCCTTCGGCGAGACCTTGCCGCCAACGATAGTTGTGTACGCTGACGGCCACATGATCGGGATTCCGGAACGCGCCGGCGCTGCGTTCGAAGGTGGCGTCGTCGAACTTCCAGAGCGGCGACGCCTGCTGCCAGATCAGCCGCGTGAAGTCGTGCGTGTATTTCTGGTAGCCCTCGCGGCCGCGATCGGTCGCCAGATAGAACTGATACCACCACTCATGCTCGGCGACGGGCGGCAGCGGCATCCTGCCCGCCGCCTGACTGCCGATCAGGTAGCCGCTGACAGCCACCAGCCCGTTGCAGCGTTCCGGCCACAGCGCAGCGATGATGTCGACGGTTCGCGCGCCCCAGTCGAATCCCGCGAGGACGGTTTTCTGGATGCGGAGTGCATCCATCAGCGCGACGATGTCCTGTGCCACGGCTGCCGGCTGGCCATTGCGCAGCGAGTCGTTCGACAGGAAAGTGGTCGAGCCATAGCCACGCAGGTAAGGAACGATTACGCGGTAGCCGCGCGACGCCACCTGCGGCGCGGCATCGACGAAGGCGTGAATGTCGTACGGCCAGCCATGGAGCATGAGCACGGGAGGGCCATTGGCGGGGCCGACCTCGGCGTAACCGATGTTGAGCAGCCCGGCCTTGATCTGTTTGATCGAGGCAAAAGCCTTATGCGTACCCGGCGTGGTGGCAGGCAGCGGCGCGGCTTTTGCCGGCCCAGGCTGGGCCATGGCGGAGCGCAGCGTGCCAACCTGCGCCGCAGCGAGTGCCAGGGCTGCGGCGCCCAGGAAATCCCGGCGAGGGCGATCGATTTCTCTTGTCATACTCCTCTCCTGCATACGCTGGACGCGATTCGCGGCAACTCGATAGTCAATCTAGCTTTGCGACGGTCATTTGCAAACCAGAAAGTGGTGTGCGGCGCAGGCGGCATGGCCGCCGCCAGGCAGGAGCGACGGGGAGGCAGGCCGTCTGGCGCGGCGGCCCTGCTCATGTGACCTTAGGGCTATACAGCATCAGCCGCCGGGTTTCGCGGACAATTGTCCCTGCAGAAATTCTGCTGATCGCGTTCTGGCAACGAGTTCAGCTCGCTATTCCTGCAGGAAGTGGCCGGTGTTTTCGAGATGCAGGGTCGTGAGGTTGGACACCCGGGGAGGAATGACCTTGCTCATCCACCTGTAGGCCGGCCCCCCACTGCGAGGACCGGCGGGTCCAGCTTGCCGTTCGACGGCGATCACGGTGTAGTGCTCGGCCAGCGCCGGCATGACCTTGTGGAATGTCCGCCATGCCTCCGGCCAACCTGGCAGTAGCACCGTAGTGCTCCCAGCATGCCAACTGGCCAATCCGTCCGACCTTGCTGTCGACGGCACGCAGGCCCGATCCGTCGCCCTGGCCCCAGACCATCCGTTCGAAGTGAGTGGGGGTGATCTTGCGGCGGCGCTTGATCAGCGTACCGTCGGCGTCGAATAGCAATTGCGTGTTGTACAGGGTGCCGCCGTCACGCTCGTTGACGCCGATAGACACCACCATGCCCGCCTGGCGGGCGGCTTCGCCGATCGCGTCGGTGGCCCGCGATATCTGCCGGCTGCGTGTGAGCAGGCAGTCACGCAGGATCTCCCTGCCTACCGTGTCGCACTCGTTATGCCGAACGTCTGAAGTCATACCTGCCAACGTGTTGTAGATGCAGCAAACTGGCTTGGGCAGCCTTGCTGGAATCGCCGGGTTGCGATGTTCCAATGCTTTGCAGAGGTATTTAAGGCGACGGTTGTATCCCGTCTGGATCGCGGTCGACCCGTTCTCGTAATGCAATGTGTCGGCGTAGGCCCGGGATACAGACGGGTAAAAGTTGCTTAACGATGAGAACCCGATCCCTTCAAGTCGGGTACGGTCACGGTGACGATCTCGGCGGCGAGGATCTTGTGGCTGGGATCGGCGAGTTCGAGGCGCAGCTTATGTGGACCGGGCGCGAGTCCCACCACGATGACGGGATCCTCGCTGGTATGGGCCCACGTGCCAGGCGTGTCGTCAACGGTCACGTGCAGGTGCCCGATACGCGGTGACAGCCCCACGGCGGTCTTGCCGAATACCGGCATCACGCGGAAATGCTCGGTCCGGAACTGGACGATGACGACACCACGTGCCAGGGGTTCGGCCAGCGGCGGGTAAGGAATCAGCCTGGGGGCGGGTTCCGAGTCGAGCGGCAGGATTGCCGGAGGGCGGTAGGCATCCGGCACGGTTTGTGCGAACGGCGTCACGCAGAATGCCGCGCTGGCCGCGGCGACTGACAGGTGTCTCAGTAGGAGGCGCATGGTGTTTTCCTTTCTTGCAGATGGGTTACCTCGACGCACGAGCCCGTTTCGGCCACGTGTGTAGGTACAGAGTAGGCGTGCCATGAAGGCTCGGACACCGTAGTCGGAAGGTTTGCAGCCGCAGTCGCGCGGAGCGGACTAGCGGATAAGGGCCGAGGCGAAGCTCAATGCCTGGCCCCAGTTCATGACGGACATCGACGGCCTGGACATTCATTTCATCCACGTGCGTTCTCACCATGCCAACGCGTTGCCGCTCATCATGACCCACGGCTGGCCAGGCTCAGTCTTCGAGTTGCTCAATGTTATCGGTCCGCCGACCGACCCCACCGCGCACGGCGGCTCGGCCAATGATGCCTTTCACCTGGTCATTCCCTCGATTCCCGGCTTCGGCTTTTCGCACAAGCCCCCGGAAGGTGGCTGGAACCCCGACCGCGTCGCGCGCTCGTGGGACGTCCTGATGAAGCGGCTCGGCTATACACGCTATGTTTCGCAGGGCGGCGACTGGGGTGCCATCATCTCCGACTCGCTTGGACGTCTGGCGCCCGACGGTCTGCTTGGCATCCACGTGAACCGGATCGAACGCGCAACGACCCTGCCACCGGAGGTCGCCAGAGCGCTGATGAACGGCGAGCCGGCCCCGGGCGGCCTCACGCCTGCAGAAGGAGAGGCCTTCAACCAGTCCAGGGGGTTTCTCAACAAGGGATTCGGAAATGCCGCCATCATGCAGACGCGGCCGCAGACCATCGGCTATGGCGTGGCCGATTCGCCGGTGGGGCTGGCGGCGTGGATCTATGACAAGCAGGCAGACTGGGTATTCACGCGTGGCGATCCCGAACGAGCGCTAGGCCGCGATGCGATCCTCGATAACATCACGCTTTACTGGTTGACCAATACCGGAGCGTCGAGTGGGAGGATCTACTGGGAAACTGCGGCGGCCGCGGCAAAGACCTCGCCTATCACGGTCCCGGCGGCAGCGACCATCTTCCCCGGCGAGGTTTACCGGCCGCCAAAGCACTGGGTGGCACGTGCCTATCAGAACCTGATCTTCTTCAACCGCGTGGACAAGGGCGGACACTTCGCCGCGTGGGAAGAACCGCAATTGTTTAGCACGGAACTACGACTCGCGTTCCGGTCGCTGCGCTGAGCGCGGGCCATTGTGCCGCCTGTACGGTGAAACTGGCCGGACAGGCGCGTCCCGCAATGAGATCCTTATCGGGAAGGCGCCTCTACAGGCGATATTGCGCGGGATTGTCGATTGCCAGGGAGTCTGGTGATCGAAAGCTGGCGGGATCCGGCTCCCCGCAGCTATCGGCCGTACGACCGAAACTGGCTGCGCAGCGACGACCCGGTCCAAGAAGCAATGGCCGTTTGTCAGCCAGTTCCGTCATCGAAAATCTCGGGGCGACGGACTCAAACTGGCCGACATGCGCCAACCGCCGGTCGAATGCTGGCCGGCGCAACCCACTGCGGCCACCGCGTCCAGCGCTACTTCAATGGCAGGCTCCAAGGTTCAGCGGTCATCCGCGCTTAGGTGTCTTCTCGAGCTGCAAAGATTTCGCGCAGCCATTGCGCGAAGACCCGAACCCGTGACGAGAGCTGGCGATTCTGCGAATACAGGACGGAGACAGGCATCGGCGGGCACGGGAAGTCCCGCAGGACAATTTTCAAGCGACCCGACGCCAGTTCCGCGGCCACCCGGTAGCGGGGCACCTGCACCAGCCCCAGCCCGGCTACCGCCGCGCCGGTGTAGAGGTCGGCGCCGGTCACCGAAACGACCGCAGGAAGCTGGACTGGCGTCACCTGGCCGTTCAAGGTGAATTCGAGCGGAACGGCCTTGCCGGTCGCGCTGGAGATGTAGTTCACGGCCCGATGCGCCGCCAGTGCCTGCAAGTCGGCCGGCTCGCCATATTTCTCGAGATAGCCGGGGCTGGCGACGGTCACCTGCTCCAGCAGCGCGATCTGCCTGCCTACCATCGATGAGTCCTGCAGCGTGCCTGCTCGCAAGACGCAATCGACGCCTTCGCGCACCAGGTCCACCAGGCGGTCGTCTTCGCCGATCTGCAGTTCGATCTGCGGGTACTGGGCCAGGAAATCCGGCAGCGCCGGCACCACGAAATGGCGGGCCAGCGTGCCTTGCAGATTCACACGTAGCAGCCCTTTGGGCGCCGTGTTCCGGAACGACCCCTCGGCCTCTTCCAGATCGGCAATCAGCCGCACGCAGCGGCGGTAGTACGCCTCGCCGTCATGCGTCAGCCGCACCGTGCGGGTGGTGCGCTCCAGCAGCCGCGTGCCGAGCCGCTGTTCCAACCGCTTGATCAGGTTAGTGACGGTCGCACGGGGAATCTGCAAGTCGTCGGATGCCTGTGTGAAGCTCTGCCGCTCGGCAATACGCACAAAGGCCTGCATTTCCTGGAAGCGATCCATCAGGCACTCATTTGGGCTTTATTGTTAAAGCATACGGAAATATGTTACCAGAAAAACGGCAATTATCTTTGGGAAGGAATGATCCACTATTCGTTTCACCACCAACCCCAAATGAGGAAACGAATCATGAATCAAGCCAACAACGCCAATGTCGCCATCGTTACCGGTGCATCGCGCGGCATCGGCGCCGCTGTCGCACAGCGGCTGGCACAAGACGGCTTCGCCGTGGCGGTCAACTACGCTTCGAGCCCCGCCCAGGCGGACGCGCTGGTCGCCAGCCTGCAAGCGGGTGGCGCCAGGGCCATCGCCGTCAGGGCCGATGTCTCGGACGCCGGCGAAGTGCGGCGCATGTTCGAGATCGTCGAACAGCAACTCGGCAAGGTCGATGTGCTGGTGAACAACGCCGGCGTACTGAAGACGGAGCCCCTGGCCGACACCAGCGACGCGCTCTTCGACCAGACCTTCGGCATCAATGTGCGCGGCACCTTCAACACGCTGCGCGAAGCCGCCGCGCGCCTGAACGATGGCGGGCGCATCGTCAATTTCTCCAGCACCACGCTGGCCCTGAACATGCCCGGCTATGCGGTCTACAACGCGACCAAGGCGGCGGTCGAGTCGTTCACGCACGTGTTCGCCAAGGAATTGCGCGGCCGCAACATCACCGTGAACGCGGTGGCGCCGGGCCCGATCGCAACATCGCTGTTCCTCGATGGCAAGACTGAAGAACAGATCCAGGCCTTCGCAAAGATGCCGCCGCTGCAGCGCCTGGGCCAGCCCGAGGACATTGCCGGCGTGGTGTCGTTCCTCGCTGGCCCTGATGCGGGCTGGGTGAACGGCCAGATCCTGCGTGCCAATGGCGGCGTCGCCTGACCGGGTCACCCTCCAATCCATCCATCGTCACTGCACAGGAGTTCGATCATGCAACAAGTTGTCCTGGTAACTGGCGCCGGCAGCGGCATTGGCAAGCTGTCCGCACAGTCCCTGGCCCTGGCTGGCCACGCGGTGTACGCATCAATGCGCGACATCGATGGCCGCAACAAAGGCCGTGCGGACGAAGTCCGGCAATGGGCCGCCGAACGCGGCGTGACCCTGCACCCGCTGGAGCTCGATGTGCTGTCGCAGGAATCGGCCGATGCCGCGGCCGCGGCGATTGTCCGCGAGCACGGTCGCATCGACGTGGTGATGCAGAACGCTGGCCACCTCGTGGTGGGGCCCACCGAGGCGTTCACACCCGAGGAAATGATGCGGGTCTTCGATACCAACCTGTTCGGCGCGCAACGCGTGAACCGCGCGGTGCTGCCGTACATGAGGGGGCGTGAGGCGGGCCTGATGCTGTGGATCAGCAGCACCACGACCAAGGGCGGTTTCCCGCCGTTCATGGGCCCGTATGGCGCGGCCAAGGCGGCGATGGATTCCCTTGCGGTCACGCTGGCCTACGAGATCGCGCGCTTCGGCATCGAGACTTCGATCGTGGTCCCCGGCGCGTTCACCAAGGGCACGTCGCATTTTCCTACCGCGGGCAAGCCGGCCGATGCAGCAAGGGCCGCAACTTACAGCCGCTATGACGGCGTCATGGACCAGATCGGCGAACGCCTGACCGCGTTGACGCCCGACGACGCCGACCCGCAGGCCGTGGCCGACGAGATCGTGCGGATCGTGGACATGTCGGCAGGGTCCCGCCCCATGCGCGCGGTGATCGATTTCGTCGGTGATGGAGCCCGGGAAGTCCTGGAAGTGTCTGAGCGCGTACGGATCGACTTCGCCAGGCGGATCGGCATGGGCGACCTGCTCGACGCCAGGGTCAGCCGGTAGGCAAATGCAGCGCGGGCCTGGCAGGGCCCGTGCCTGCCTTCTGGAGATGACCATGAAGCGATGGATTTGCCTTGCGTCTGCAGCATTGCTGCCGGCGCTAATCAGCGCATGCGATGCGCAGCCAACGCGGCGCGACGATGCCGCCGCCACACAGAGGAAACCCATGAAAGCCTCGATCACTTACCTGCACCTGTTGCGCAAGACACCGTTCTTCACCAGCTTGTCTACGCCGCAGTTGCGCTTGACGATCAGCCACTCGCGCGAGTGGGAGGCCGAAGCCGGCACCGTTATCGCGCAATGCCAGGATGACTCTGTTACCTCCCCAGATATCTGGATTTTGCTTGACGGAGGATGGCGGCTCGAACATGACGGCCACAGTTACCCGGCAGGCCATGCGGACGCAGGAAAGTGGTTCAGCGCGCGTCAGGTGACCGGAGGTTGCCGCCTGGTCACCACGGAACACAGTTACGTCATGCTGATCACGCGCGCCGATTTCGACGACATGCTTGCGCAGGGATTTGCTTTTGACAAGCACCTGGCCGAGGGATATCGCTACTATCGCGAGATCTTTGCAGACGTGCCGGCTGCGACAAGGCCGGGCAGCAGCCGGGATAGTGACCAGGCCGGACTGGATGCGCGATAGCCTGGGGAAGGGCGAGGGAACACCATGGGCAGATCGGGGGCGATTTTGCCTGCGCCCCCGATCCCGCTACCGGCGTCCCGGTCTCCGGTTACCTGTACCCGAACGGGCCGACGAGGTTGATCGCCTTGGTCTCGGTATAGCTCAGCATCTCCTCGATACCTTCCTCACGGCCAACTCCGGAACTCTTGTAGCCGCCATACGGCATGCCCTTGAAATGCGTGCCGACGCCGTTGACCCAGATATATCCCGTGCGAAGCCGCGTCGAAGTCGCCAGCGCGGCCTGGATGTCCCAGGTCCAGACCGAGGCGGTCAGGCCGTACTCCACACCATTGGCCATACGCAGTGCCTCCTCCGGCGTTGACCAACGCATGATGGACAAGATAGGACCAAACACCTCCTCCTGTGCGATGCGCATCTGGGGCGTCACGTCGGCGAAAACGGTCGGCTCGATCCAGTAGCCGCGTTTGAAGGGCTCGCCGGCTGGCCGTTTGCCGCCGGTCACCAGGCGGGCGCCATCACGCCTGGCGATTTCAACGTAGTCGAGGACGCGCTGGTATTGCGCCTGTGAATTGATGGCCCCCATATCGGTCTCGGCCGACTGGGGATCGCCCAGGCGGATCCGGGCGACGCGTGCAGCCACCGCCTCGACGAACTGGTCATAGATACTGTCATGGACCAGCAGGCGGCTGGTGGACCCGCAGGACTGGCCTTGCCACAGGAAGTTCATGCCGCGCACGGCAGCGTCCTTGGCGGCTTCAAGATCAGCATCGGGGAAGACGATCAGCGGGTTCTTGCCGCCAAGCTCGAGTGAAATATGCTTGCCGCCCACTTCGGCCGCGCTCCGCTGAATCTGCCGGCCCGTGGCGGGCGATCCGATGAAGGCAATGCGCTTGATGCGAGGATTCCGCGCGATGGCATCGCCGGCGTCCTTGCCGAGCCCGGTGACGATGTTCATGACGCCGGCCGGCAAGACGTCCCGGCAGATCTCCGCGAGCATCGTGGCAGAAAGGGAGCTGGTCTCGGGCGGTTTGACCACCACGGCGTTGCCCGCCATCAGGGCGGCAGCCGTGCGCGCCGTGGCGAACATGAGGGGATGATTGAACGGCACGATGCGGCCAACCACGCCGTAGGGCTCGCGCACCGTGAAATGCAGCGATTCAGCCGTTGCCGGGATGGTTTCCCCCTTCAGCTCATAGCCAAGACCGGCATAGAAGTTCAGTCCCCACGCCGCATCGGCAACGTCGCGCCGCAGCGACGTCACCGTATTGCCTGTGTCGGCAACCTCTACGGTCAGCAAGGATTCGGCCTGCTCGGTCAGGCGCCGGGCGACTTCGCGCAGCCGCTCCGCGCGGCCTTCGACGCCCAGCGCCTGCCATGCGGGCCAGGCGTGCTCGGCGGCTGCCGCGGCACGCTCGACATCGTCAGCATTGCCAGCCGGAATGTGTCCGATGACTGCCTCGGTGGCCGGATTGAGGCTGGGCAGCCATTGGCCGCCGACGCTTTCGCACAACTCGCCGTCAATCAGCATCGGGCGTTGGTTTCGTTCATTCAGGTGCATGGAGTGACTCCTGGGTGACGGTTGTCCAAGGGATGAGCGGCGCCTTTCGGGCAGAGTCTTCCCTATTCGAGATGTATGCCGTTGCGGCGAATAAAGGCTGCCCATTGCTCACGCTCCTTCTGCAGGCTGCCGCGGAACGCATCAGGCGTATCGAATACGGGAACGAGCGCGTGCGCTTCCAGTGCAGCAGTCAGCTCCGGCGTCTTCATCGCCTGCACGACCTGATCGCTCAGCTTGCGCAGCACGGCGGGCGGGACGCCGGTGGGAGCAAACACACTGAACGATGTCCATACCTGGACCCCCTTGAGTCCGGCGTCGGCCAGGGATGGCACTGCGGGCAGCAGTCGGGTCTTTTCGTTGACCGCGATCGCGATCAGCTTGCCGGACTTGATGAACTGCTGCACCGAACTAAGATCGGTGAACATGAACTTCAGGCGGCCGCTGAGCAGGTCCTGATACGCAGGACCCACGCCCTTGTAGGGCACATGCAGGAAGCGGGCGCCCGTCGATTCCTCGATCATCCGCACGCCGAGATACGGTGGGCTGCCTTCTCCGGCGGAGCCATACGGCAGCTCTCCCGGCTTCTCCTTCGCAAGCCGGATCAGGTCCGAAAATGTCCGGATGCCAGCGTCTGGCGTGGCAACCAGTACCATGGGCGCCATCACGCCGCGCGCGATCGGAACCAGGTCGCGCTCCACATCGAACGGCAGCTTGCTGTACAGCGCCGGACTGATTGCAACGGCGGCATTGGCGGTAATGAGGAAGGTGTAGCCGTCGGGTGTGGCGCGCGACACAGCCTGCGTGCCGACATGGCCACTGGCGCCCGGGCGATTCTCAACGACAAAGGACTGCTTCATCGATTTGGACAGGGTGGTGGCGAGCAGCCGCGCGTACACGTCGGTGCCGCCACCCGCAGCCGACGGCACAATCAGCCTGACCGGCCTTGCCGGCCATTCGGCAGCCGCAGCCGGCCTGGTCCAGCCTGCCACAGCGCCCGCGAGTGCCGCGGCGAACAGGGCATAGGCCCGCAGGCGCGGCAATAGTTGTGCGGTGATCATTGGATGTCTCCTAGTGTTGTCGCGTGTTTTCGACCCGTCAGGCGACGGTCGAATGCCGGGCGGACCGTTGCCACAGGTCCCATGCCCGGCTGACCTGCTGCGCGTTGGTAGCTTCCGCAGCAAGGGCCTCTTTGTCGGAGAGGTACTCGATGTCGCCGAGGCGATGGGAATCCAGCACCAGGCGGGCATTTTTCTCGGTATAGATGGCGCAATAGACCGCCTGCCGCAGCGAGCCGGCGGCCACTGTGGCTCCGTGTCCGCGCATCAGGACGACAGCGGCCTTGCCGAGCCTGGCAGCCAGTGCCTGACCCAGGGCCGCGTCGCGGATGAGCAGATCTGACCCCGGGCCGGCCGCTTCACGGATTTCGAACACCGGTGTCCCGCGTGCCAGGAAGCCGCTCATGTGGCATACCGGCCGCAGCGTGGCGTTCCTGACCACGCCGAACGGGATCACTGCCAGTGAATGGCTATGCACCACGGCCATGACGTCGGGCCTGGCGCGATAGATGGCGCTGTGGATGAAACGCTCAAGGAAGACGGCCGGAACCGCGCCGTCGATGGCCGTGGCGTCGCCGTGCGCAACGGGATTGGCGTCAAGGTCGAGCGTAAGCAGATCGGCGCCCGTCACGAGCGCGGGTGCCATGCTGCGGGCCAGGACAAAGCGGTCGGCGCGCTGCGGGGAACGCATGCTGACGTGGCCAAAGGCGTCCAGCACGCCTTCGTGGTACAGGATATGGTTCGCATCCACGAGGTCCTGCATGCCGTCGGCAACTGCGGCGGGCTCTCCGGGAGCATGGGGTATTGGGGCAGGCAAGGCTGTCTCCTGTTGGTTTGTGGCGCGCCGGTTCTGGCGTCGGCGCCAGCGCAGCGGCTTCAGGGGTTCAAAAATTCAGAAGATATGTTTGACGCCGACCATGGCGCCGAACTGGTTGCCGCCCGGCGCGGCGCCGGCGCCGGCAGCGCCGGAACTGACCGAAAGCGCGAGGTTGCCGCGGTTATCGATGAAGCCGGCCGTGCCATAGACCGAGGTGCGCCGGCTAAAGGCGTAGGTACCTCGCGCGGCATAGAGCCAGGCCTTGTTGGGGCTGTTGTGGTAGCGCAGCAGGAAAACTTCGCCGTCGACGCTCAACGCAGGCGTGATGGCATATGAGGCCCCGCCAAACCACAGGTCGCTGCGCGGCGTAGGACTACCATCGTTGTCGCGCCGGATCACGCCGCCGCCCAGCTTGGCCTTGCCGACATTGGCGTAGGCGTTCAGCGCGAGACGATCATCCTTCAACCCGCTGCTGGTCAGGCCAGCCGCCGCGCCCTGGCCGCCGCGCAGGGAATCGTAGGCGACACTTGCGCCCCAGGTTCCGGTTTCGTACTTGACCAATGCGGACCATTCCCGGCAGGCGCGGTGGTCGGCCGGATTCTCGCCGGCGCATTGCGTGGCAGTGGGTCCTGAGCCGGCAAGCGCGGTATCGCGGCCGAAGCTGTAGGTGGCACCGACGGTCAGCCCGCCGAAGGTTCCCTTGTACGACACCGCATTGTCGGCGCGCGAGCTGGGCAGGTAGCTGTCCAGCGACGATGATCCGAACGTGTTAGGCCCCAGCATGTCGGGCTCCAGCATCGACCAGAACAGCATGGTGTACTGCCGCCCGAACGCCACCTGACCCCAGCCGCCGGAGAGTCCCACCAGCGCCTGGCGTCCGAACAGGCGGCCGCCCTGGTTGGAGGTGCCCGCATCGGGGGCAAATCCCGACTCAAGCACGAAGATGCTTTTCAGTCCGCCACCCAGGTCCTCGCTCCCCCGCAGGCCCCAGCGCGATGGCACAGTGCCCGCCAATCCCGGCATGCGGACCACGCTGTTCCTGGCGGTGCCGATGTTCGACACGTACTCGATTCCCGTATCCACCACGCCATAAAGGATCACTGACTGCGCCATGGACATCGCCGGCAGGCCAGCCAGGGCGCCGAACACCAGCGTCGTGGCCGGGATGCGCTTCTTTTTTTTCATATTGTCTCCTCCATCACCTCTGATTTGTCCTGCCTATGTGCGGGCCTTGCGATTGCCGGCGATCGCGATTGCGGCAACCAGTGCCGGTACGATGCCGGCCAGAAAGATGTGCGCGACGTCCCATTGCAGACCCAGCATCACGCCGCCCAGCAACGGGCCGCAAATGGAGCCGACGCGGCCCATGCCAATGGCGCAGCCAACGCCGGTGGCCCGCATGTGGGTGGGGTAGATCTCCGCAGCCAGTGCATTGAGGCCGGCCTGCGCGCCCTGCACCGCAACGCCAATGAGCAGGCTTACCGTGGCCACCGCTGCAAAGCTGGCCGACCAGTTGGCCAGCACCACGGCAAGCGCCGCATAGCCAAGCAGTTCGCACAGCAGGACGCGCCTGGCGCCGAAGCGGTTCATCAGCGGACCCTGTGCAATTGAGCCGGCCACGCCGCCGATGCTGAACAGCGAAATCGCCGTGATGCCGACCGAGGCGGGATGCCTCGCGCTGATCAGCAGTGCAGGCATCCAGCTCACGATGAAATACAGCACCACCAGGTTCAGGAAATAGGGGATCCACAGCAAGACCGTCTCCGCCGCCCGCCCGTCGGTGAAGAGTTCGCGCACGGGCACGCCGCCGCGCGGTGCCTGGGGGGCGCGATATACTTGCGAGGCTCCCAGCTCCGGAGCAATCCGCTGCATGATCGCCGCTACCCGTCCCGCATCGCCGCCGCGGGCAATCAGGAAGCGCGCAGATTCCGGCATGAACGCGGCCGCCAGCAAGGCCACTGCCAGCGGCAGGACGCCACCCACGACGAACACCGAGTGCCAACCGTGCACCGGCAGCAACGCCGAGCTGACCAGCCCGCCGAGCACGGCGCCAAGCGGCATGCCGCACATCAGCGTGGCCACCGTGGTGCGGGCGTGCCGCTTCGGCGCATATTCGGAGGCCAGCGAGATCGCATTGGGCAGGGCGCCGCCCAGGCCAATTCCGGTCAGCAATCGCAGGATCAGCAACTGATCGAAGCTGGTTGCATAAGCCGTGGCCAGTGACAGACTGCCGAACAGCAGCGAAGACAGCACGATCATCGTCTTTCTGCCATGCCGGTCTGCCAGCGGCCCGAGCACAACAGCGCCGATCAGCATGCCGACCAGGCCGGCGCTGAAGACGGGCCCGAAAGACCTGACAGGGATGCCCAGCTCCGCGGACATGGCGGGCGCCAGCATGCCGATCGTCTGGGTATCGAAACCGTCCAGCACTGCCACGAGGATGCACAGCCCGATGGCCCAGCATTGCATGCGCCCCAGCGGGCGGCTGTCTATCACCTCATGAACGAACAGTGAGGGGGATGAGGTATTCATGGTTGTCTCCATGCGCGGGATGGTCCCGTCGCCTTGAACGCGGCGCGGACGGCTGGATTGCCGTCCCGGCCGCCTGTGGTGTCGCCCCTCGTGCATGGCGAGGCGGCTGGCACCATGGGGGCCTGCTCAGGTGCGGATCCAGCCACGGCCCCAGGAGTTGAGCGTGTACTCCTCGTGTGGCCAGACACCCGGCAGGCCGCCGGCATCCACCTGCACCAGTTCGGCCGACAGCTCGATCCGGTTGCCGTCGGGATCGGTCACCATGAAGAAGAGGTTGTTGCCCGGACCATGGCGCCCCGGCCCGAAGAAGATGGACCGGCGCGCGCGCGCGAAGCGGTCGCCCCAGTCCCGGATGTCGTTCCAGCTCCGCGTCTCGTAGCAGTGGTGGTCCCAGGCATTGTTCGATCCACGGAAGAACGCCAGGCTGTGATGCTCATCGTCCGAACGCAGGAAGCACGTCATGAGCGCGCCGTCCTCATCCACGACCTCATCTGAGACGGCGAATCCAATCCTGTTCACATAGAAATCCAGCACCTTCTCCAGTTCGGTGGTCTGGAACACCGTGTGCTGCACGCGCGCCGCCATGCGGTCGGCAGAACGCGGCACCCTGGCCACGCCCAGGATCAGCCGCCGGCCCTGCGGGTCGCGCACGGTGAAAGCGTCGTCGTGGAAGAGCAGGCTGGCAGTTGAAGGCGGTGGCTCGGCCAGATCGTCCAGCCGGGCCCGTAGCAGGGCGAGCGCCGCGTGATCACGGGCAGTGTAGGCTGCCGCAGCGAGCTCGCCGGGCTTGCCATCGCCGATGACGACGGCGCGCTCGCCCGCGGCCAGCACGATGGCATCGCCATGGCTGTTCATCCGCGCCAGCTCGAATAGGTCCTCGTAGAAGGCGGCGAGCGCCTCGGGCTTGTCACTGGTGACATGCAGGTGATGAAGGGACAGCGGCGTGTCAGTTTGCAGGCTGCTCATGGTTTTCCTCCGGTTTTAGGTGATCAGTGGCCAGCGGGGGACGCGGCGTGTGCCTGAGATGTCATGGCGTCCTGCCCCGCGCCTTGCCCGGGATCGATATGGCGAGCGAAGCGGGCCGCGAGAGCGTCGGCATGCGACGGTTCGCAAATCGCGGCGATATAGCGGTCGGGCCGAACCAGGATCAGGCGACCTTGCATCGCGTGGAAGCTCGCGGGCCATTGGGGGCCGGGCAGGCACACCACCTCAAAGCCAGACGACCGTGCCATGCCTGCCAGCGCGGCATCCGGCCCCGGCAGCAGAAGCACACGTGCAGCGCCAAGGCGGCGCCACAGCGGGTGCGCTGCGATCTGCGTCAGCCCGGCGGCGTCAATGCCAAGCGCGAGCAGCGCAAAGCGATGTCCGATCACGTCGTCGAGCGGCACCTGCAGACCGTCAGCAATTGCCACGGACGGCTGGGACAGCATCGTCCCGACCAGCCTGGCGGTGTCGGGCTGCATGACCTCGAGCACGCCCGCGCGGCCGGCGTTCAGACGCGGCTTGGGCTTGAACTTCATCTTGAGGAAGTAGTCGCGTACCGGCGGCACCAACGCCGTAGCGGTAAAGAACGACGCCACAGCCCAGGCGCGCAGACGGCTGGACGGCGCCATCACGACCCCAAGGTTCAACGCCAGCCGGATCAGTGCCCACGCGTGGTCGCGCCGTTCGGCTTCGTAGCTGTCCAGCGTCGATGGTCGCATCGTGCCGCGCAGCACTGCCGCCAGCTTCCATCCGAGGTTGTGCGCATCGCGTACACCGCTGTTCATGCCCTGTCCCGCATAGGGGGGGTGAGATGCGCTGCATCCCCGGCCAGGAAGACCCGACCCTTGCGCCAGTGGTCCGCAACTCGGGCATGGAAGGTGTAGACGGTCTTGCGCACCACGTTGGTCTTGCGCTCGCCGCGGAATGGTCGAAGCAGCTCGCTGACGCGCTCGGGCCGCAACGTTGCCTCGTCGGTTTCCTGGGGCCTGAGCAGAAACTCGAAGCGGCGGGTGCGATTCGGCCCCGGCACTTCCACTACCGGACGCCGCGCATCGCAATAGGCGCGCGTCTGCCAGAATGGATCGTCGTCATCCTCGGTGTCCACCACCAGCCAGCGCGCGTTAAAGGAGGACCCCACCAGGGTCGAGCCGATTGCCTGGCGAACCGAGCTGCGGCCGCCGTCGGTGCCTACCAGGTACGCCGCCCGCACAGTGATGGAACCCTGCGGCCCATTCACGACCGCACTGACGCCCGCGTCGTCCTGCGTGAATCCATCCAGCGTATGGCTGAACAAGACCTGGACCGAACCAAAGCGCTGCAGCCCCTCGCACAAGGTGGCTTCGAACAGCGGTTGCCGGAAGGCGTTGCGCTTCGGAAAGCCATAGTCGCTCGCCGTCGGCTCCACCTTGCCAAAGCAGCGGCCGTGAGGACGCGTGTAGTAATGGACGCCATAGCCCGGCACCACGTCCTTCATCACCGGCTCGATCAGCCCGATCGCCTGCATGGTGCGAAGCGACTCGTCATCGATCGAAACGGCCCGCGGCTCTGCCACGGTGGACGGCTTGCGGTCGATCAGCACCGTGTCGATGCCGTGCTGGCCGAGGATATTGGCCAGCGTGAGCCCGGTCGGGCCGGCGCCTACCACCAATACCGCGGTGCGCAGGGTTTCCGTGCTTTGCATGATTTGTCTCCTGTGTGCCGTGCCTCCGCGAGGTCCTTACTCATCGCGGATGGTGTTGCGCAGCACGCCGATCGCGGAAATCTCAACCTCGACGACATCACCGGCTCGCATCCACAGCGGCGGCTCGCGGAAGGCGCCAACGCCTCCGGTGGTGCCGGTGATGATGACGTCGCCCGGGCGCAGCTCGGTAAAGGTGGCGCAGTAGGCAATGACCTCGCCCACGCTGAATATCAGGTCGTCGGTGGTGGCCTGTTGCACGACCTCGCCATTCAGCCGGGTGGTCAGCGAGAGCCGCGACGGATCGGGAATCTCGTCGGCGGTCACGAGCCAGGGCCCGAAGGCGCCGGTCTGCGGGAAGTTCTTGCCGGGTGTGAACTGGATGGTGTGCTTCTGCCAGTCGCGCACACTGCCGTCGTTGTAGCAGGCGTAGCCCGCCACGTGGCTGAGGGCATCTGCGGCACTAACGTGCCGCGCGGTCTTGCCGATGACCACCGCCAATTCGCCTTCGAAATCCAGCTTTTCCGAAGCCCTGGGACGAAGGATCGGCTGCTCGTGGGCGGTTTGAGAATCGGCAAAGCGCGTGAAGAACATTGGATACCTGGGCATCTCTCGCCCCGTTTCCTTCACGTGCGATGCGTAGTTGATACCTACGCAGAGGATCTTCGCGGGGTTCGGGATAACCGGCAGAAAGCGGACTTCGGACAGCGAAATGGTCGCTTCACTCTGCTTGGCGATTTCCGCGATGGCCGGCAGCGCGCCGCGCTCGAGCGCATCCCGGAGGCTCGTGCCGAGCGCTGCCCGATGAGGGCCCAGGTCAATCACACGGTCACCGGCAACCACGCCGAAGGAGTGCTGGTTACGGTACTCAAAACTTAGTAGCTTCACTGTCGTCCCCTGAAGGTGATGGTGCCATCACAAGCGCCTTGTGTTGGCCGTTCGATGAATGCAGTATTGTCATATTTTGATAAAAACACACGTAACGTTTACCAGAATACTCATATAAGGATAATTTGTTGGCTTCAAGGCGACGGAATTTGATGCTATGCTTCAGGCAGACGAATTTCTGGCGAGAGACGGGCAATGGCAACCGATCGTGCCTTGGGGGTGCTGGGGCTTTTTTCCCTGGAGAAGCCGATCTGGACAGCGGAGGAGGTGGCGGCGCGGCTAGAGGTGTCGATCAGCAGCGCCTACCGCTACCTGTCGAACCTGATGGAGATTGGCTTGGTAGCGCCGGCTGGCGCAGGGCGCTATGTGCTTGGCCCCGCGATCATTCAGCTGGACCGGCAGATCCAGCTGACCGACCCCATGCTGCAACTGGCGCGTCCGGTCATGGAAGAGCTGATCGGCTTTGCGCCGGCCGGCTCGGTGATGCTGCTGTGCCGCGCGTTCGCCGACTCGGTGCTTTGCGTGCACCAGGTGCTCGGGCCCGGCCCGCAATCCGTGGTCAGCTACGAACGCGGGCGTCCCATGCCCATGTTTCGCGGTGCTACGTCAAGGATCATCCTGGCTTATCAGCAGACCCGGACGCTGCAGGCGATCTATCACAAGCACGCCGATGAAATCCGCTCGGCGGGCCTTGGCGACGACTGGGCCACGTTCCGCCAGGCGTTAAGCCAGTTGCGCCGCGCGGGGCACGCGGTCTCTCACGGACAGATTGACCGCGGACGCGTTGGACTTGCCGCACCCGTGCTCAGCGAAGATGGCCGCGCCATCGGCAGCCTGAGCTACGTGGTTTCGGAATCCGCAATCGACGCGCGCGGCATCACGCGCCTGACACATCTGCTTGCGGCCGCGGCAAACGAAATCAGCGTTGCATTGCAGTCGCAGGATCCGACCTCTGATGCTGGCCAGCGTCAGGCATAGGCATGAGCATCCGAAACTCGAGAGTGCGTGCACTAAGGTAACGCTGACGTTTCCCTGCGGCGGGAGCTATGTTCTCGCCACGAAGCTTGAGTTCTCTGACGACTTCAGTGCAATACAGGCCATCTCTGGGAGGCATTGGCCGAAGGGATGTTCTTAGATTTTTCCCAACCGTGACCGCAGCCCGGCCGGACCATTCTTCCGTATCGAGCACTCGGAACGGACAAAGAGGGCGCACGGTACGGGCGCGCTTGATGCGGGCGCCAGCACGGCGCGGGCTTGCAAAATTGGCGATAGCCATATTCGGTTGTCCTTGAAGCGGATAGATACGCAAGCGCCCTGTGAAACAAGCCCCCCGGTGCGTGATGCGATGCTGCATCGACCGGTTGAATCGGCAGCCATGAGCGGTCGGTAGCGGGCATCATCATTCGATCACTCGGCCAGCGCGACGCAGTAGCCCCTGCGCGATCAGTCCAGTCGCGACAGCGCGCACTTGGCGCTCCTGGCTTGGCGACGGTCGCCATTAGTGAAAAAAATCAGAACCGCAACAGCCCGCGGGCCGCTTGCCTGACCTCAGGCGAGGAGAAGCGGAAGACTGCGCGATCGAGCAGGTAGTGGATGAAGCCGGTCGCGAAGCCCAGCGCCAGCAGCGCCGGCACGAAAGGTGAAGAGCGCAGCCAGCGCGCCGCCTCGCCGAAGATGCGATCGGCGTAGGCGTATTCGTCGGTCACGGCCTCTACCTCCAGTACCGGTAGCAGCAGGGTGGAGGCGACGGCGAGCACGAGCAGAACGGCCCAGCCGCGTCGATTGATGGGCGCCAGCAACCGCTGCCAGTGCGTGCCAGGCGCCTGGTCCCCCCCGGAAGCCGCGAGCGAGGCGAGTCCCATTGCCGCGCTCCAATGCTGCACGCTCCACAGCACGATGAACAGGAAGGGGTCGCGCGCGAGGAAGGCGAAGAGCACCATGGACGAGACGCTGAGGACGTAGGCCACGCGCGGCAGCGATGCGCGCTGCGAGCGCAGTTCGACGCATAGCATCAGGGCGGTCAGGATCACGACGAAGGAAACGCCGCCATCGTGCAGCGTGCGCGCGAACATGTCCGACCAGCCCTCGCCCAGCAGCGGGTCGATCCAGCGATCCTGGAAGGCAATCGATCCTGCCAGGGCGTCTGCCAGTACGACGAAACCGCCGCCCACGACAAGCGCGAACCACCGGTCAAGCCGTCGCGTGACTGCGTCAGACGATCGTCCCGCGCGCGCGCGGTAGAGGCTAAGCAGCCCAAAGTGCTGCGCGGCGAAATGGTGACTCACCAGCAGGTAGTCGAGGACGGCCAACCAGACCACGCGCTCAGTCAGCGGCATCGGCAGCACGCTCTCGGGAGTCAGAAACAGGGCGAAGCAGGCCACGGCGATGGCCAACGGGGCCACTACGAAGCGCAGCCGCTGCGTGGCGAGCAGGTGACGGTAGGCCGGGGTTGCGTAGGCCAACCAGGCCGATGAGACGCGGTGGCCGAACCATAGAGGTACCGCGAAGGCGAAGAACAGCCCGTCCACCGGGCTGGCGCGCACGTCGTCATGACCCCGCGCCAGCAGAAGGACCAGGGGGGCTAACCACAGTGCATTCAGCACCCAAACGAGGTCCCACGCCGGGTTTTTGATCCAGCGGATGGTGGGCTTCTTGGCTTCGCGGTTGCCGCGTAACTGACCCTTGGCCATGATGGGACTCCCAGGAATTGCTTGCCGGGTGGCAGTCCCAGCATACTGCGCATAAGGATCAAGGGAAATATCTTCCTAACGCCCGCGGATGAACTGAAAGGGTCGCCGGCTGGGGTCTAGATCGGACCGCCGCCACGACCTCATCTTGCTGATGCGTCCACCTGCCGCCGCTTCAGGCCGAAGTCGGACCGCATCCAGAGTGCGTCGAAGCATGCGCTGCGCGCAAGAACTTGGTCCAGCCGCTGACCTTCGAGGAATTTGCCGAAAAAGTATCAACCTGAGCTGGACACATGGAGAACGTGTGCACGCGTCCGGCAAGCCGGTTCTTGAAAGGCTTGGTGGGGGTCTTGTGCTTCTGCGGGTCGCTTGCTTCGGCGCAGCATTCCCTGGCGCCAGATGTCGCACCGGGGGCTCGCTCTGCCCAGCCGACCAACAAGACCGGCGCTGCGCCGGTGCGCAGGCTCAACCTCGCCACCAAGCAGTGGAAGGGCGACTTCGACGCGACGCTCGAGCACCGGGTTGTCCGCGTGCTGGTGCCCTACAGCCGCACCTTGTACTTCAGTGAGCGGGGCCACAAACGCGGATTGACTGCGGATCTGGTGCGCGAGTTCGAGCGATACCTGAACAGGAAATATGCCAGCCGGCTTGGCAAGCGGCCGCTGACTGTCATTATCATCCCCAGGGCGGGCAACCTGACAGAGGCGGAGGAGCGGCTGAAGCTGGTCGACTTTGCCGCGCCACGCGACCAGAAGCCGGTGCGCGAACTGGTGGTGACCGGCCCCAGGACGCCCATCCTGAACAGCGGGCGGGTTCGGCATCCGCCGACTGAGGGGAAGGCGCCGGCCGGCCCATCCGCCGAAGCTTGGCTTTTCCTGCACGCCGGGGAATTATGCCGCCCGCCGTCGTCCATAATGCCCGCATACATAGGTAAATTGATCGAAGGCGTCGTCATGCCAGCTTTTGGACGGACCATTGTCACCTGGTGGGTATGGCTTGCTCTCTGGGGTCTGACGGTTGCCCACGCACAGGAACTGGAACCTCGTGCTTATTCCGCCTTGCCTGTCGGCGCGAACTTTCTCGCTGCGACCTATACGTTGCTGACCGGCGACGTCCTGACCGACCCGTCACTGCCCATCACGGATGTGCACGCCAGGATAAACATCTATGGGGCCGGCTATGTGCGCGCGTTCGACCTCGCCGGGCGAACGGCTTCGATCGGCCTGGCCATACCTTTCGCGAGCGGCGATGTCAGTGGAAACGTGTTCGACGCACCGAACTTCATTCACCGCGCGGGAATTGGCGATGTCCGAATGCGGCTGGCCGTCAATTTTGTGGGCGGTCCAGCACTGAGTCCCGCTGATTTTGCAAGGCGGGCGTCGACTGGCATGCTTGGCGGGAGTGTTACAGTCATTGCCCCAACGGGGCAATACAATGCGAACCGCTTGATCAATATTGGTGCCCATCGCTGGGCTGTGAAATCGGAAATCGGGTTGTCGCGGCCGATCGGCAATTGGTTTGCAGAAGTCTCCGCGGGTGTGTGGGTGTTCGGAGACAACACGGCTTTCCTCGGCAGCAACCGGCGAGCACAATCGCCCCTCGGCGTACTACAGTTGCATGGCGGCTACCAGTTCCGGCCTGCCTTGTGGATTGCCGCCGATGCTGGCTTCTATACCGGCGGCAACACCTCGGTGAACGGCGTGACTAATGCCGATCGGCAGGAAAACTCACGCTACGGCATCACGCTATCGGTACCGATCGTCCGAGGCTGGTCTGCCAAGCTGGGCGCGTCCAGGGGATTGATAACCCGCGCAGGGGGCGATTACAAGGCAATCACGCTGGCGCTTCAATACCAGTGGCTGGACGGTTGAAGCCGCCGCCGCACGCTTAGCTCTCCTCGATTTTCGCGTCGATGCGCCCTTCACGGATCGCGGCAATGAAGGCACGGTAGTCGCTCCGGTTCTGCGAGCAGTACTCAGTGGCGAACTCGCAGATCGCATCGTCGAAAGTTTGCCCGGAACCCATGTACCCCGCGATCATCGCCGCGTCGCCAGACCGCGCATGTGCGCGGGCCAGCGCGTGGGCGCACATCCGGCCATACTGCCTCAGCAGGCCGGCATCCCAGTCCTCGATCACGGCGGACATCTTCATGTCGCGCATCTGGCGGATATAGAAATCGCGCCCGCTCTTGCCGCGGGTCCAGCCCAGGAAGACGTCGCTCGCGGACTGCATCAGCCGCTGGCCGACGATGACGCGCTGGCCGTGGTTAGGATATACGCTTCTGCCGGCGTACGGCTCCAGTACCGACGCCCGTGCCTCCTTCACCTGCAGGAATAGCGGATCGTTGTCGGCCGCCATGAACAGGCCCACCCCGCACATCGTGCCGACGCTGCCGACGCCGACCACCTTGATGGCCATGTCGAAGAAATGGAAGCGGTCGAACAGCACCCGCGTATGGTCGGCCAGACTCTCGCGATACGCCGCAATGGCTTCCTCGTAGCCCGAAGCCAACCCTGGGGCGAGGTCTTCCGGCGGATGGAAGATCAGCGGCGGCTCATCCTTGATGCGCGGCGTTTCCCCTTCCGCCGAGACAAGCTTGGGATACAGGTGCTCGGGCACGGATTTGCGCCGCTCCACCTCGATGCGCTCCGCCAGCCGCTTGCGCACCGCCGCGACGATGTCGGGGTCGCCAGAGCGGTCCTCATACTTCTGCAGGTCGATGCGGTCGTACCAGACGTCGAGCGCGCGCATCCAGCCGTAGTTGTGCATCCGTTCGCGGTATTCGCGCACTGCGTTCGTCACCACGCGGGCCGCGTCGCTCTTCGGCAGTGCGAGGTGCTCCGCCGCGATGACGATGCTGGCCGCCAGCCGCTTCAGGTCCCATTCGAAGGGTGCCGGGAGCGTCTCGTCGAGATCGTTGATGTCGAAGATGATGTTGCGCTCCGGCGTGGCGAAGCCGCCGAAGTTCATCAGGTGCGCGTCGCCGCAGGCCTGCACGCGGATGTCACTCGTGGGCGCGCCCGCCAGGTCGGCTGCCATGACCGCCGCCGCGCCCCGGTAGAAGGCGAAGGGCGAGGCCGACATGCGGCCGAAGCGGATGGGGACCAGTTCCATCATCCGGCCGGCGTTCGATTCTTCCAGCAGAGTCACCGGGTCGCGACGGTCGGGGGCTGGCGTCCAGCCAGATTGAGAAGAGCGCGGCACCGTGTCGCGCAGGGCCCGGCCCCTGGCGGCACGCTCGTCGGCGGTCAGGTAGGCGGACGCGGGGGCGCTCTCGCCGTTGCGAAGGGTCTTGTCTGCCTTGGTCATGGTGCATCCTTCGTTATTGCCGTTGTTCCGGCATCGGCCTGGCGGCATTGCCGGACCCGTGCTGGAATTCGTCGACTGCATCGGCCACGGTGGGACGGCGGCCGATATGCCCGATCCGCGCTTCCAGCCCCTCGGCGCGCAGCATGTCGCGTGCGGCCGCGTGCGCGCCGACGAGGCGCAGCGCGATGCCGGCCGCCCCCAGCTCGTCGACGAGGGTCGAAAGCATCCGCGCGCCGGCCAAGTCGACGACGGGGCTGAGGGAGAGGTCGCAGATCACCAGCCGCACCGGGCCAGCGCCAGTCCGCACGCGCCACCGGATGGCTGTGCGCACATGCTCCACGTTGAAATAAACCAGCGACGCCTCGGGGCGCAAGACCAGCACGCCCGCAACCGGCTGGTTGTCCGGGTGGCGTTCCATGTCGGAGAAGATCCGCGTGCCGGAAATACGGCCGAGCAAGGCTACATGCGGGTGCGCGGTGCGGCGGATCAACAGCAGCATCGACACCAGCACCGCCACGATCACCCCTTTCAGAATGCCCAGTAGCAGTACGGCGGCGAAAGCCACCATCGACACCGCAAACTCGAAACGGCTCACGCGCCAGACGTGGCGCAGCTCGGCAATGTTGATCAGCCCCTTGACCGCCACCAGCACGATGGCAGCAAGCACCACGTTGGGCAGGTTGGCAAGCATGCCGGTCAGGAACATCAGGCACAGTCCGATCGTCACGGAAGCGAATACCAGTGCGAGCGGCGTGCGGGCGCCGGCCTTGTCGTTGACGGACGATTGCGACAGGCCCCCCGCGACCGGATAGGCCTGGAACAGCCCGGCCGCCAGGTTCGCCGCGCCGAGCCCAAGCAGTTCCTGGCGCGGGTCGATCTCGTAGCCGTGCGCCTGCGCGAGCGCACGCGCCGCCGACACGCTCTCCACATAGGACAGCAGCAGGCAGGCAAACGCCAGCGGAATCACCCCGTCCACATCGCTCGGCCGAAGTCCCGGGAGATGGAACGCCGGCAGCCCTTGCGGCAGTGCACCAACGACCTTGAAGCCCAATGCGCCCAGCGGCGTCACCGACAGGACGATGATGGAAAGCACAACCACGAACAACGCCACGGGGCGCCCCGGCAGGTACTTCTCGCCCAGCAGCAGAACGGCCAGCGCGGCCAGTCCGAAGGCCAGCACGGCCAGGTTGGTGTCAGGAATCTGTCCGGCGAGAATGGCGACGCGGTCGAAGAAGGACTCCCCGCCGCCCTTGACCCCGAACNGTAACAGCCATGCCACCGCGCACATGACCGCGATCAGCAGCGCCGTCAGCGCCGCGATGGAAGCCCAGCGCCCCGGATCGCCCCCCGCCATGCCCGCTACCGTAACGCCCACCAGCATCGAGATCGCCGAAGTCGGTCCGATGGCGAGCTGGCGCGACGAGCCCAGGAGCGCGTAGGCGAGACCGCCGGCCAGGTAGCAATAGATCCCGTACTGCGGCGGCAGGCCGGCGAGCGACGCATAGGCGAGGGATACAGGAATGCCGTAGGCGGCCAGCGTCACGCCCGCGATCATGTCGTGCCGCAACCACTGCGCCTGGTAGGCGGGCAGCCAGCGGCCAGGGGGAAACACACCACGCCATCCGCGGACGCCAGTGGTGTCGTCCCGGATGCCGACACCGGATTCCAGGCCATTGGCCTGAGAAGCGTTTCTGCCCATGGCGCCCCTCCTTTTGCGATGCCCTTGCGTGCCACGAGACCGGTGCCAAGCCGGGCGCCCTTCGGACGCCATCGCACCCGTCCTTCTGAAGGAAGTAAAGGCGATTGGCCTATCAATAGATATAAAACTAGCTGCCCTATGGGCGTTCGGATTGACCTACGTCCTGAGGCCCCGGGTGACCCCAGCCCAGCGCCAGGAGCGCGACCGAGCACGCGACGCATTGTTTTTTCCGAATCCGTACCGTGACCCTGAAGGCAGGGACAATCCGGGCTGATCAAGCGGGGAAGCAACCTCATCGAATCCATCGCGCGCCAAGACCGCCTTCACCTGAGCTGCCCTCCTGCCCTTGGGCCAGTACCTTCGACTCCTCATTCCCGGTTGGCTTCATCGTGGCGCACGGAATGTTGCCGGGGCGTCTGACCGCGTGGGCGATGAAGAGACGATCGCCGTCCTCGCTTGGAAGGCTGTAGCCGTCTCTGCCATTCGGCAGGATCGCGGCGAGCGACCGTTACGGCACCGATTCACGGACATTCGTGTGGCCTCGGCCATCTTCCACGGCAAGGCGCGTGATGCTCGTCGCCTCCTGTCCGCCAATCAAAGTAGCTTCAGGCGGGGTGGATGTCCCATCGATTAGGTCCTTTAGGATTACAAGAAGAAAGTTCAGCGCTTGCTGCGCGCGCTATTTTGCCGCTGCCGCGGCGCTCGGCAATGTGAATCCAGGTGGTGCCTTAACCCACGGGTAGCCCTTCAAGGCCATTTGATAACCGGTGTCATAGAGGGCACGCATGTATTCGTTGTCGAACTCTTCCTTGTGTGGTGCGTTGAAACTCGCTGGGATGAAGCCAAGGTTGAAATCAACGCCATCGCGCTGCGCCGTGGCATAGATACGATAAAGGTCACCAATGCCCTGGCTATGAATCAGCGAGGAGACCGCGCGAGCGGCAATGCTCATCGTGGAGCGCTCGACTTGCGCCCATTCCGTGTCGAGTCGGGCGTTGCGAATCACAAAGAGCTTGCGCTCGCGGCTAACGCCGACAGAAGCCGCGTCCTCCTTGACGCGGATCACCGCCGGGTAGGCAAATACCTGCGCGACGATACCGCCATCAACGTGCATCTCCTGGTAGTGCTTGCCGTCGACTTCCACGTCAATCATCATCGGCGGAAAGCCGCCTGGAATCGAGGCGGAGGCGACCATAACTCTCACAAACAGGTCCAATGCGTTGGGCCCGCCATAGCTCGCGATCTTGCCCATGTCCCAGATAATCCCGCGGCGCGCATCGAGGTCAGCAGTGGCCACCAAAAGCATGCGGCCTTTAGCGTACTCGGCGGCAATCTCCTTGAGCAGATCCTCGGTCACCGATTTTCGCGTCAGCCTTAGCAGTGGCGCGTTGTCGGCCATCCCGTCGCTTAACACGCCCCCAAGAAAGCTGCGCGGTTTCATAACGTCCTTTGGGGAAATGGTCGTATAGACCTCCTTCAGCGTCGCATCATACTTCGGCCCGAGAAAGGCGAAGGGCGCGATCAGCGCACCAGTGCTTATGCCGGTGACGAGTTTGAACACCGGTCGTGTCCCAGTCTCCGTCCATGCATTCAGAAGGCCGGCAGCAAACGCACCGTTGTCACCGCCACCCGAAATCGCGGCGTACACCGCCGCAGGCATGGGCCCTTTGTGCCCCTCCCGTGCGCGGTAATCCTGTTCTCGCCGAAGTGATTCAAAAGCCGCTTGAGTGAGTTGTGGAGAATCGATCCCTGCGACGTAACGTACCCCGGGCATGCCGGGTATTTCAGCCTTTGTTGTTAGGTCGGGGGGAACTGCGGGCAGGCGTGCCGGCGCGGTCGCGCACCCTTGCAAGACAAGCATGAAAGCCGCAATTAGGCTGAGGACGGTGGACTTGAGGTTCGGTTGGGCGTCGGCGACGCCCGCAAGTGACACCATCGCAGCGAATAACCGGCTCATGATCTCGCCCTCCTTACATTGGGTTGCTCTTTCACCTGCAAGGCCATTGCCTCTAGCAACTGTAAGGCACGCAGATTCTTTGTGCGCCGGTAGAGTAGCGAAACCTTGGTGCGTCGCATTGAATGCGTGCCGTACGCGCCGCAAACCACTTCGAATCTGTCCAACCCGCCAGGAGGCACAGATGCAACAGGTATCACTGACCATTCCAGAAATTGGATTGATTGCCGGAACACGGGCGGCAGGCGCTGCGGGCCTCGCACTGTTGCTCAGCGACCGAATGAATCCGGAACAACGCCGCGCTATCGGCTGGACGCTGCTCGCTGTAGGGGTCATCACCACAGTGCCGTTGGTCGCGCAAGTGCTTGGGAAACGTCAGCCATACAAGAGCCCGACGAGAAGTGAAGTAATGTTGCGAGGTCCAGAGCCCAAAATTGACGGGCTCGACGACCGACCGGTCCTGGCCGGTCCCCGTCGGATGCACGCTGGGAACCTGCGATCTTCCCTGACCCACTGCTGCCGTTCAGACCGGGGCAGTCGCAATGGCCGCTTTCAAGCAGCATTTTCAGAAAGAAGCCGACATTCGAATGTCGGCTTGAGAGCGCAGTCGAGTGGCCGCAGTTGGCCGGTTGCGCATGAACAGGGCCGCGCCAGAAAGCGGCCGCACGAATACGTAGCATCGTTTCGTCGGCCAGCATCGGCCGCGCTAGTATTTGATGTCCCGTTTTTCCTGCCGGCCCTCCTGCTTCGTGTCGCGCTTGTCTTGCCGGCACTGGGAGTTGCTTTTTTGGTTTGCAGCCCGGCAGTCGACCTTGCCCGCGCGCGCTTCCTGTTTGGCAGCCTGGTTTGCGTCCCTGCCTTGTTGGCGCTGTTGCGACTGGTTGGTGGCCAGGGCAGCCCCCGATAGCGCCAGGAGTCCGGCTGCGGCCAGCATTGCGCCCGTCCGCCTCCAAAGTCCATTTCTTGATTCGACCATTTTCACCTCCTCCGTGCTGGGTAGAAACGGCGGTCAGTTTTCGCACAACGCCGCCTTCGCATGCTCGTAGAGAGCCAGACTGAAGAAGCCTCCTCCGACAAAAGAAAGCATCCCTTGCCCGCAGCCGATGATGGCACGAATGAGTGTCGCCGAGAACAAATTCCCATGCGCAAGCCATTCCTCAAAGGGTGGCAATGGTTCGTGAGTGGCCGACGATCCCACGTCAGTTGCGGCGCGCGTCAGGTGTCCGCTGTTTGGCCATACCTGACGTTTGAGCGTCCGCGCGGTCTTCTGCGGGGATGTCGCTTGATGGCCGGCAAGAGACCTCCGCCGGTCGCTCCTCGGTCGGCGCTTCCCAACCCTTTATAGACATTCCCCACCTTTTAGTTGAATGGCCGGTTTGGCCGATGAGCGGGCATCCTGCCACACCCAGCCAGATGTCCGACACAGATTGAGGCCGCTGCAGTCCGTTTGCCGTCCGCTGCTGCTACCGTTCTGATTGCGGCGCTTGAATAGGCCCATGTAGAGTGGTCACAAACTCCACTTGAATGACCGTTCTGGGGCTCAGCGAGCCATACCGTTAGCATGCGTGTGGTGGCTGGTTGGCATGCGGCTTTGATGGCGGGCGGGCATCTGGCCGAGCAGAATCGTGACACAGAGCAGTGCCCCTATCATCAGAACACCTTCCACTTTTGCCCTGCGCACAAATCGCTCAAGTGGGCCATGCTTTCCCGCTCTACGACGCTTCAGCGTCAGGAAGTACAGTGTGGTCGCCAATATCCCTGAAGGCTTCGCGCTGCCGGACGACCCGTCTGCCCAGGCCCGCAGCGAAGGGATGCCGAGATAGCGGTTGCTTGCGCCCAGCGCAACAATGATCAGCACCAGTGACAACTTGAGCAACAGGATCCTGCCGTAGGCAGTCTGCCAAAGCGCCTCGAAGTGCTGCATCTCCAGCCACGCGTTGTAGATGCCGGTCAGGGCTACCACCGCCAGTGCTACGCCCGCGAGTGCCGACCAGCGGCGGGCCATGGCGGCAACGAACTGGCGCCGCTCATCCGCCGCCTCGGTCAGGCTATGAAATCCGGTAAGCGTGAGCCCGATCAGGCTGCCTCCCCAGAGGGATGCGGCGAGTAAGTGCGACCAGTCTATTATTTCGGGCAGCGTGATATCGCCCCAGTCGGCCGCATGGCCGGACAAACTTCTGCTTGCGGCGAACAGGCAGGCCGCAGCCAGCATCACCGCCGTGATCGCTGGCGAGCCGAGGCGAGGTCGGGTACACCAGCCTGACCATAGCACCAGTAGCGCCACAGGACGAAGCAGCCAGACTCGCCCAAAATGGGTCTGGGACAGGACCTGCGGCAGCACCAGGCCAACCTCCGCCAGCGGCCGTGCGCTCATCTCCATGGTGCGCCGGATCAGTTCGCCCACGCTACTCAGCGTGAGCACGGCGAGGCAGATGCCAACCAGCCACCAGAGTGGCATCACGGTGGCGATGGATGGCCGCGGCATTTCGTCCTTGAACCGGACAACCCAGATGCGGAAGCCCAGGACCCCGATACATGTAGCGAGTGCCAGCAGATCAGCCGCGGTAACGATCATGCTGCCCGGGCTTGCTGCCATCATTGCATGAGCCATGGTTGCCTATCGCCCCACCGTGAATGAATAATCCCCTTCTGTGGCGTGCCCGTCGCGGGCGACCACCCGCCAGAAGACGTGGTAGACCCCTCGTGCCAGCGGCGGCAGCCGTGCCTCGAGGAGGCGGGCCTGCCCGGTATTGACTTGGCCCGGGTCTCGATTGACTTGCCTCCCCTGGTCGTCCAGCACGCGCAGGGTGCTGAAAGCGGGCTCCAGATCCGCGTCAAACCAGATTCGAACCTGGCCTGGAAGATTGTCGATGACCGCACCGACACGCGGCTCCATTTGTTCGGGAAATGCGTGCGCCAAGATCGCTTGAGGCGCTAACAGTCCCCAGAGCGCGGCGATCGCCAGGCAGATCCTCAATGGGCGAAGCTTCATCCCGGTCAGTGGAAGAGCGGTTTCCCGATGCTTCCGGGAAACATGTCGTCCAGGAACAAGTGAAATTGAAGGAATACCCCGACGTCACGCCCGGACCGACGATTGACCGGGATGGCAGCTTCCAGGGCGACCTGCATGTACTTTCCGAACCACATCAAGCCAGGGTTTACGGTCCCCGTGGTCTGGCTGGAGCAATCCCCGCTCAGGCAGGTTTTCACCGGGACTTCGATCAGGGCGATCATGCGATTGAATGGGGCGCCCAGGCCGACATCTTTGACATAAGTTTGAAGGTACTGCAGGCTGTACTGGACGGTAAAGCCCCAGTTCAGCCTATCAGGTTCCGACCGGCGCGTGGGCAGCTCGGGCGCGAGGATACCGGTGATTGCCAAGGGACGCAGGTACTTCACCCCCTCGGGCAGGTCACCGAAGCCCTTGCCATAGAAGATGCCTGGCGAAAGGGTTGAGAAGGACTCCGCACCGACCCGGTGGCTCCCGGTTCCGCCGAGGTCGGCATCCAACCCTAGTGACACGATCGCTTCATGCTCGGCATTCTTGATCACCTGGTACTTGACCCCCAGCGACAGGTTGTCGAATCCATACTGGGGGACGGTTGTATCGTCCGGCCTGACGCGCTGATAGGTGGCGCCCAGCGAGATGCCGAGGTCGGGCGTGATGCGCTTGCTGAGCTCGGTGGAAAATGTCGTCGTATGGGCGCCTGGCGTGCCACTGGATGGCCCCGCTTCGTCACTGCCGCCCGTGCCGCCCGCCTCTGCCTCCTGCGGGAGCTTGCGGTGACCGACCACAAAGCTCGCTTCGTCCGCAACGAACGGGTCGTCAATCGTGATGGTGGCCGGCAGAAAGCGCTTGCCGACCACGCCATGGGCGTGAGCAGGCGAGTTGCACAATCCCAGGGCGCCGGCCGCAGCCAGCAAGGCACCGATCAGGTTATCACTGGTCTTTTTCATGACGGGTCGAGCTTGGCTGGAGGCAGATTCAGGTTGCACACACAACGGAGATGGCCCAGCCGTGCCTTCGGGCTGGCGTTCTCTTGTACTCGGCCGGCAAAGGTGCCACCCGCATGCACTACAAAAGTGCGCATGCCAGAGTTTCCCAAGTGAATGCCGGCCGAAAGCCAAGAAGGCTTACTTCTTCTCGGTGCCGCCTTCCTTAGTAAATCCCAGATGAACGGTGATGGTGTCGCCGTTCTTGACGTCCTTGATTTGATCGGCCGGGAAATGCAGATTGAGGGTGGGTCCGCCCTTGGTTTGCAGGGCAAACGTTCCCTTCTTGTGATCAAGCTGGCTGACGGTCCCAGTCATATCGTGTTCACCCATGATCCCGGGCGTGTCTTTATGAGCAATCGCCGACGTCGCAGAAATCGTCATTAGCATCGTCGATACAACGAGCAGAAGTGCCTTCTTCATGATGTACCTCCAAGCAATAAATCATGGCGTTGCGTCAGGCTCGGCACTGCACTGCAAGCAGAATGCCAGCCTGATTGAAAGTGTAGGCAACCCGTAACATCACGCAAGCCAAATACCAATCTGCCGACGACGGCGATGTGGCCGGGACACGGTGACGATTTGTCGAATTCCATCCCGTTTTCGTCCTGTGTGACAATGCGCGCCCCGATTGCTGGTATCCCGCCTTATTGCGACCGTAGCCAGACGCCCTGGAACGTAAGTTGGCAGTCGCACACGCCTTGGCAGACGTGTCCGCCGACAAGCCGGCCGCGGCGTCGGTTAAGTCGACGGCAAACGCAACTCTCGCAGATGATTCCACCTTTGTGCTCGGATCAGTCGTCGTGCAAGCCCGGCAGACTGGAATACTGTCAACGAAGAACATACTGACCTCCGTCGACGTGCTGGGCGCGGATCGAATCGAAGACCAAAACGTCAGGAATGTCTGGCAGTTGTTTGGGCAGATGCCGGGGGTGTTGCTGACCGACTTCAATCAGGGCACCACTTCGGGAGGCTAACCGCAGCCTGCGCTACAACACCGTCGAACAGGTACGCGTCAAGCAGACGCGCGACCAGGATTTCGACTTCGACGTTTATGGGGCTTACCTACAGACGGTCATCAAGCCGACCGATGCGCTCAAGCTGGTCCCCGTGGCGATGTCTACCTGCGCACCTTATTGATCCACGGCGCGCGTACGGTGCTATTCCGATCGAAAGAGAAGGGAATCTGGTGCGACCGTCTGCGTCAGAGGCGACCGGCCAATGTGGTCACTGTGGCCCTGGCCAACAAAATGGTTCGCACAGCCTGGGCGCTGCTGGTGCACAAAACTGCATTGAAAAAGAACCACGTGCCAGTGAAGCCTGCGTAGCTCGTACGCCCGCTTCACAGACACGTGGCCGTTGGTTTGGAGCGACGAATCCTCGTCAGCAAGTTGCGATGGTAAGCATAAAGATGATGGCGTGACAGGTTGGACCGCAAGAACGCAATCCTGCTTAGGTTCTGGTGCTTCGAGCACGTGGCCAAGATGAGAGCGTTCTTGGCGAATTCCATCAGGGCCCGCAGGCATGGCCTGCACCATGAGGCAGGATACAAGTCTGCAACCAACCCTTTGTTGAGCCGGACCCTTCGCTTTACCTAGCAAACCGGGGCGCGTTCATATAACCTTATTCGGGTTGGATGCCAGCCTGCTTAACGAGGGTCGACCATCGACCAGCTTCTTCGCGCAGCCGTTGGGCGAGTTGTGCGGAGGACGATGATTTGAGCTCGATGCCTTGCGTATCCAACCGCGCCCGTGTCTTCGGATTGGCCAGAGCATCGCGCACTTCGTCCCCCAGCCTGGTGACCACAGCGGACGGCGTGCGAGCCGGGGCCACAAGAGCCCACCACTGACTAACTTGCAGGCCGGAAAGCTTCGCCTCGGCGGCTGTGGGAACCTGTGGCAGTGCGGGAATCCGTGCCGGTCCCGTCACCATTAGCGCCGTGATCTTGCCTCCACCAAGCAAGCTGCTGCCGCTGGCAAGCGTGGCGAAGTGGCCTGCGACCAATTGAGCAGACACGTCGGTCAGCGCAGGTGCGGAACCGCGGTACGGAACCGCATCGACTGGAATGCCGGCTTGCGCCTCGAGCATCTTAGCCGCCAGATGGCTGATCGTGCCATTGCCACTGGTGGCAAGTTGCAGTGCCATGCCGTTTTTGCGCGCGTCCGTAAGGAACCGCTGGATCTCACCAGTACGATACCGGGTGCTATTGGCGAATAGTACCAACGGAGATTCTCCAAGCAGGGACACCGGCGCAAAGTCCCTCAGCAGATCGTATGGCATCTGGCGGAATACCGAGGGCGCGACAGTGTGAGCCAACTCGATGACGCCCAGCGTGTAGCCGTCAGGCGTTGCCTTCGCCACCGCCTCCGCTCCGATCCGGCCCGCAGCTCCGGCGCGGTTATCCACTACCACAGGCTGGCCCATCGATTCGCTCATTCGCTGAGCCACGGCTCGTGCCAGGGCATCGGTACTACCACCGGCCGCCCACGGTACGATGAGGCGAATTGGTTTGTCGGGATAGGCGGCGAGTGCCGCTGGCGCATGAGCGGTAAGGCAGATTGACAGTGTGGCAAGAAGATGGCTCAGTTTCATGGGGGTACTCTGTGTTGAAATCATGCTTGTGCCGGGCCGCCATGGGCAGGTGCGTCGGCGCCGACGACGGCTGCAGCGCCGCCGCCGATGTATGGAAGTTCAAGCGGAACGCCAGATGCCATTACCCCAACGGCGATCGTACCGACCTTTTTCTCGGCACCAGTGCCAAACAAGAATTGCGAGATAGTTGTCACTTCAATAACTCCTGTTAATTACGAATTCCGAGCGCGTGCAGATGCAAGCGATTTTTCGAGGTCGGTGACCAGCGAGCTAACCGGTTCCAATCCCACAGACAGGCGAACGATCCCTCTTTGGTATTCGCAGTGCTTTCTTCGAGCGAACTCGGTGGCGGGATAGAACGCGGCGAGGCTGTGAACGCCACCCCAGCTAGCTCCAATGGAGAACGTCGTCAGTGCAGCGAAGAATGCGTGTACCTCGTCGCGTTGCTGGAACGTCGGAATGAAAGAGAGAACGCAACCCCCGCCTTGAAAGGATCGCGCCCAAACTTCGTGCCCTGGCGACGTTTGCAGTGGCGGGAACATGACCAACTCCACTTGCTCGTGTTTCGCCAGCCAACTGGCGATCTCTATCGCAGAGTTGCACTGGTGTGCGTAGCGGACCGCCAGTGTGTCCAAGCCCCTGAGGACTAGGAAGCAGTCCTCCGCGCTGACCGCCTGGCCCAGTACGCTTTGCGCATGGCGCATCTTCTCGTAGACCCACCGATGGTTCGTCGCAATAGAACCGAGCAGCACATCCGAATGGCCACCAAAGAGCTTTGATCCCGCTTCGACGCAGATGTCAACACCCTGATCAAGCGGCTTGAATCCCAAAGGGGTTGCCCAGGTGTTGTCTATCACGGTCAGGATGCCTCGGCGCTTGGCAATGGCAACGATCGCCGGAATGTCCTGCATCTCCATGGTCAGCGACCCTGGAGACTCCAAAAAGATCAGCTTGGTGTTGTCCTGGATATGGCTCTCTAAATCAGAACCCGCCGTCGGTGGGTAGACGTCTACTGCCACGCCATAGCCACTGAGCCAGTCGTTCAAGAAGGTCTTAAGCGGGCCATACGCAGAGTCGGACACAAGGACATGGTCGCCCGCGCGAACCAACGCGAGGCCAACCATGCAGAGAGCGGCCTGCCCTGAAGGAGCGAGCACACAATGCGCGCCGCCTTCGAATTCTGCAATTCGCTCCTCGAGCGCCCTGTTCGTGGGGGTACCTGTAACGCCGTACGTGTAGCCGTCGTACAAGCGGTCCTTACGACTAGTGAATTCGTCTACGGTATTGAAGAGTACGGTTGACGCCCTCCACACGGCGGGCGACAGGCTTTTGAAGCCCGCGACCTTGGTATCCTCGACAGTAGCTTGATTCATGCTGATTTCATCCATTTCTGATCTTCAAAACTCAAAGCTCTCTATATATAAAGATGCATTGGCGGATGGGGCGCCTACGTCCGCGTCGTCGTGGATGTGTGAAGTGTGGCCACGTGCGCCGGCCCCGGTACATGCTTAGACTCTTCCAGTTGTGACACACACACCCACCACGTCGCCTGACCGGATGTGACAACGGGCCGCACGAGCTCAGGCCCTACCTCCCCGATGCGTTCACTTGCCCGAAGGCTTGGGCAACACCATATTGATCGGTTCGTGGGGGTACGCTTGTGCCATGACCGAAGTGGACACGCGTGCGAGGAAACGTGCTTTGAACAATGCTTTACATGGTGTTGCTCCACGAGGGATACGCGTAGTATCTTTACTCGCGCCATCGACATCTATTACTAAAATGCGATTGGTCCATCTGAAAACCTAATGAAGGGCGACATGCTGACGAAGCTCAAATCCAAGCAATTGGAGGTCTTCCGCGCGGTGATACTGGCAGGAGGTGCTTCAGCGGCCGCCCGTACGCTGAACATTTCGCAGTCGCTGGTGAGTCAACAGATCGCAGCACTCGAGACGGCGGTCGATTTCAAGCTATTCGAGCGGGAGCGGGGACGGCTCGTGCCAACCCGGCAGGGGAGAGCGTTCTTCCACGAGGTTGACCGTCACTACGTGAGCATGGAGGCCTTGGAGCGCCGTGCGATGAGCCTCCGTGGCGCACAGGAAGACCAAATTTACGTGGGCTGTCAGCATGCACTGGGATACACGCTGCTTCCATCTGTCATCCGTATCTTCCGGCAATCACACCCCTCAGTCCGCGTGTCCCTGCAGATAGCGAACTCCGGGGAGATCAAGGATCGGGTTTCGAACGGAGATTGGGATATTGGCTTTGCCGCGAGTGAAATCGATACGTCGGGGGTCGTCCATTCAATATTCTCGAAGTCGGCGGCCGTTGTTATCACCCCCTTAAAACATACACTCGCTAGGAAACGAGGAACCGTTACACTGGAAGAACTTGCTTCGTTCCCGCTTGTGGCTTTGAATTCCGAGGATGTGACTCGAAAAGCATTGGAGAAAGCTTGCACGGACCGAGGCCTTCAACTCCAATTCGCAGTGGAGACACCCTATAGCATGGGAGTGTTGGCCATGGTTCGCGAAGGCATTGGTATTGGGATTGTGAACGCGATCAGCCTGTCACACGAAGCCCGTCGCCAGGTCGCCGTACTCCCGCTGGAGGTTGAAATTCGGTTTTCGACCCTTGCCGTGTTTCCGCCGTCAAGTCCGTCGTCACCTCGTGTACGGGAGGTTCTGAAGATTGCACGGACCGAGCTCGCCAAGATGACGCTCCCGGGGACCTCTTAGCGTTACATGCCAGTGCAGGGCGCAAAAACACCGCTAACCGGCCCACCCTTACGTCACCTACCGAACTTCTGGCCTGCCGGGTAGACTTCGCCAGCGGTCAGCCAAGCCAGCGAAGTCAACACTTCGTGCCGTTTGCGCGGCCGGGCCGTGCGACCTTTATGCTTTAGGCCACCACAACTACAACCGCACCTTCCTCTTCGGCGCTGGCCAGAGCACAATTTCCTCCCAGCGCCCAGCCACCTCCTGCATGGCGCGCCAGTTCGCGGTAGCCCACGCAAACGAGCCACTCGACGCTGCTTGGCGAACGACCGTTACTGGAGGCGCTGAAGACGTTCGAACGGCAGCATCGAGGCACACGTAGACGTCCGAAAGTGGCCGGTCTCTGTCGTCGGCGTATTCGCGCACGGGCTTGCTGGCGCAAGAGTCGACTACCGACCCTGGACAGCCCTTCAATCCGCGATAACCTATACGGCCGCTTCCGAGGTCGAACGGTCATTCGTGGGATCACTTCGGTCGGAAAGCGTCGAGGGCTGGGACAGGTCGGGATAGCCGTCCGCGCCCAATATTCACGGGCACGCTTCGGTCGTCGGTTCACCGGTTCTTGAGACCGATCGGTCCTCCTGTTAGCCCGTGTTGGCGTTTTGGTATCCGCCGCCGATTGCGTTCCCGGCTGAGTATGGGGTATTGCATGGTCCCAATGCGTGGGGAGATGGTGTCGCGTCGGTCGCCCTCGGGATGCTGGCGGACGGGCTGCGGGAATTTAACCGGCCCGCAAGCAAAGCGGACATGCGGCGCCGCGAGGGTTGACGGCCTAGCCAGGCGGGCCGGTTAGGACGAATTGCTGAAGCCGAACCCCAAGGTTTTTAACGCTCCCTAAATGCGATGGCTAGCGCCCCTCTGCCGCACTGTTCTTTCTTGCGTAAAAATTCGAAACTTCCTCGATCTCTTGATCGGTCATCGCTCGCGCCATATTGCGCATCTGCGCCTCGCTGTCATTACGGCGGGTACCCTCGCGGAACGCACGCAACTGGCTTGTCAAATAGGCGTGCGGCATGCCTTCGAGCCACGGCGCGCCGAATTTCTGATCCACGCCTCCGTGGCAAGAAATGCAGGGCGCCACATTGCGCAGCGGGTCTCCCACGCGCACCAGCGCGGGCAGGTTCTCGTCGTAGGTCGTCGGAGCCGTGCGCGCCTTGGGAAGCGAAGCGTAGTAGGCCGCGAGGTCGGCGATATCGCGTTCGGAGAGATTGCGGGAAAGCGTCTCCATGATCGGACTGCCACGCTTGCCTGTCTTGTAGTCTTGCAACTGCTTGATGACGACTTCCGGATACTGTCCGGCGAGGTTGGGCGCATTGGACGCGCTCATGCCCTGCGCGCCATGGCACATGGTGCAGTTCAACGCGAGCGTGGCACCCCGGCCTACGGCGGCGGCCGGCGCGGCGTGGGCCATGGCGCGGTCTAGCACGACGTTGGTGGCGACGTGGCCGGTACGGGCAGCACTGTTGCCGGCCCATTGGGAAGGTACGCCCGCAGCGCGGCAGATGGTGTCCCACAGTCCGCGCACGGTAAAGTCGCCTTGCGCCATGGGCAGCCACAGGAAGCCGACCAGCATCAGCAGGGCGGTGAGTACGGCCAGAGCCACCACACTCTGCCTGCCGAGCGGGCTGCGGTCCGGGGGCGTACGGTTGTCTTGCATCAGCGGCTCCCGATGGGGACCACCGGCACGCGGGCGTTGTCCAGCATGGCCAGTTGCACGATGGGATAGCCATAGTTGACCAGCGTCAGCGCGATCATCATGCCCACCCACAGTGCGTAGCCGTTCAGCGCGGCTGGCGGCCGTGCGCCGGGATGCAGCGGCTGGCTAAAGGTATAGGTGGCGGGCGCCGGCCCGGGGCGTCGCTGGGCGCGGGCGAGGATCAGCACAAACAGGATGGCCGAGACGACCATCGCCAGCCCCCCGAACGTGGAGGCCGTTACCGTCCATGCCTGCGGATGGAGCGCCGGGTGGCTGTAGTCGTAGTAGGCCATGCGGCGCGGCATGCCAAGCAGGCCCACCCAGTGCCACGGCAGCGACAGCACCAGCATGCCGAGGAACCACAGCCACAGTTGCAGGCGCACCAGTCCCGATTGCAGCGGCGCGCAGCCAGTGAGCTGCGGCCACATGTCATAGGCGACCACCATGTACATAATGACAATGGCGCCGGCGAAGATCAGGTGAAAATGTCCGGTGACCCACTGCGTGTTGTGTACCGTCTCGTTGAGCTGGTAGCTCATGTTGATAATGCCGCCGGCGCCGCCCAGGCCGAGCATGATGAAGGAGAACGTTACCGCCAGCATCATCGGGTTGCGCCACGGGAGCGCCGTCAGCCAGCCGAACACGCCCTTGCCGCCGCGCAGCCGCGCCGCGATCTCCACCGAGGCGACGATGGTAAACACCGTGAGCAGCGTGGGCACTGACACCAGCGCTGTCATGGCCGCATGCACGAACTTGAAGCCCGCGCCGACCTGCGGATCGGCAAACAGGTGATGGATACCGATGGGCATGGAGAAAACCAGGAACAGCGCGAAGGCTACCCTCCCCATCGTGTCGCTGTAGAGCCGCCCGCCGATGGCGCGCGGCACGATGCTGTAGAAGGCCACGTAGGCCGGGATCAGCCAGAAGTAGACGATGGCATGCAGTGTCCACGAGAAGAACACACGCGATAGTCCGGCGTTGATGGTGTCGGTCAGCCCCAGCGACGCGGGCAGAATCAGCACCAGCACCTCGACCGCCGCACCCACCGACGTCCACGCCCACAGGTAGGCGCCGGCCACCGTGCCATACATCGCCAGGGGGACGGTTGCGCCGGGGTTGTCTCGCCGCCAGGCGTGCAGATTCACCGACATCAGCGCCACCCACACCCACGAACCCACCACCACCAGCACTACGCCGAGGTAGTAGAACGGGCTACCGATCAAAGGCGGGTAGAAGGTGTAGAGCACCGATGCCTTGCCCAGCCCCATGGCGATGGCCGCCAGTACCGTGCCCGCAATCACCACCCAGAAGCCGAGCCATGCCCAGCGCAGCCCCAGCAGAGGCCGCTTCAGCGACAGCTCGGTGATGGCGTAGCCAAATCCCATTGCCACCAGCGTGGGCAGCACATAGGCCATAACCGTGCCGTGGGCGGTGACGGAGCGGTAATAGTGCTCGGGATTGTTGACCCACTGCGCCAGCGGGCTGCGGATGAACATCTGCCATTCGCCGAGCAGGATGGCGCCGAGGAAGGCGACGAACGCCACCCAGAAATGCGCGAGGACGAGCTTTCTAGCGAGAAACACAGTTCATCCTTTCCGCGCCACGCGCGCGGGCCATAAACTCTTCTTGGGGCAGGACCTCCACCCGCGCCCACATCGCCTCGTGGCCCGTGCCACAGTACTCGTGGCAGGGCATCAGGTGCTCGCCGGCCTTGGGGAAGGTTGTGGTGAAAGTGGCCACGAAGCCGGGAATGAGCATGGTGTTGGCGTTGGTCGTGCCGACGATGAAGCCGTGGATGGCGTCGGCTGAAGTGCCGCGGAAGGTTACCGGCACGCCTGCAGGCACCACGATGCACTGTGGCTCGAAGGAGTACTGCTGAGCGATCAGCCGCACCGTGACCTTGCCATCGGCGTCCACGGCGGTGCCCAGATTGCCCTCGGCGAACTCGCCGCGCAGGTGCAATGTTTTCACATCCACCGTCTCCACCCGCGATGGCGGCATCGACGCCCAGTGCAGCCCGGCGAAGATCATCAACAGAATGATCACGGCGATGATGAGTCCGACCACCACGGCCCAGCGCCGCTCGGCCGCGACCGCGACCACCTCGGCGTGATGGCCGTCCGGGGCGGCGGACGGACTAGAAGGCGGCGTCGCTGCGTTCACTGGACCATTCCCCTCGGCACGTGGATGAAGAACCAGAAGGCGAGGTAGATCAGCACGACGATGGCCGTCGCCACCCCCGCTACGGCGAAGGCGCCGGTCGGCCCCGCGCTGACCACGCGGTGCACGTCGGCCTCGGTGGGCTCAGAATCGTCAGGATCGGGGGCGCCCGGTGTCGCGCTGGGTATCGAACTGGGTATGGTCATCGGCTTCACTCCGGCAGCAGCTTGCGCAACTCATTCACCTGATTGGGGGCGACCGGCGTTCCGGCATTACCCCACGCTACGCGGATATAGGTGACGACCGCAGCAGCCTTTTGGTCGTCAAGGATCTGCGAAAACGGCGGCATGCCGTATGGACGGGGGTTCTTGGCGGTGCCGGGCGCATAGCCGCCGTTGAGGACCATGCGGATGGAATTCACCGGCGAGGCCATCGTGATCGACTGGTTGCCGGCCAGCGGCGGAAAGGAGGGCGGATGGCCCTTGCCGTCGTCGGCATGGCACATCGCGCACTGCTGGGTGTAGATCTGCCGGCCCTGTTCCATCACCGCCGGCTGGACCAGCCTCGCCTGGCTGGTGGGCAGCGGCTCGGTGTCGCGCGGGGCCAGCGACTTCAAGTAGACGGCCATTGCTTCCACGTCCGCATCCGTCAAGTATTGCAGGCTGTTGTAGACCACTTCGGCCATCGGTCCGTACACCGTGCCCCGGTGAGAGATGCCCACCTGCAGCAGGTCGGTGATGTCCTTGATCGGCCAGTTGCCGAGTCCCGCCTCGCGATTGGACGTCAGCGATGGCGCGTACCAGTTCTGGTTCGGGATCATGCCGCCCTCGAATTCCTTCGATTCGCTGGAGCCGCCCAGCGCGTTGATGGCCGTGTGACACATCGCGCAATGGCCCAGCCCCTCCACCAGGTAGGCACCACGGTTCCATTGCACCGTCTGTTTCGGATCGGGCTGGTACTCGCCTTCCTTGAAATACAGGGTGCGCCAGCCGATCAGCAACTCGCGCTTATTGAACGGAAAGCGCAGCTCGTGTGGCCGGTTGGGGCGCTTCACCGGCGGCACAGACATCAGGTAGGCATAAATGGCATCCGAATCCTCGCGGGTCACCTTCGTATACGAGGCGAACGGCATGGCTGGGTAGAGCAGGGTGCCATCTCGCGAGACGCCGGTGTGCATCATCTTGTAGAAGTCGTCAGCGCTCCACCGCCCGATACCGGTCTCATCGTCGGGCGTGATGTTGGGCACGTAGAGGTTGCCGAAGGGGGTGGCCATTGGCCGTCCGCCGGAAAAAGGCTTTTCGTTTGGCTCGGTGTGGCAGGCCACGCAATCGCCTGCGCGGTCCAGGTACTCGCCCTTGGTGATGATCTGCGTGGCAGCGCCGGCCGGTCCGGCCGCGACGGGCTTGGCCGACGGCGAGCCCGCCTGCTGCGGTGCGGAAACGGGCCGCTGCATGAAGCGCATCGCCAGCACCACGATGGCGAGTATGACCGCGATGCCGAGGATGAGGTAGGGCCAGCGCTTCACCGCATCACCGCTGGCTGCCGCACGCCAGCGGCATGCGAACGAGGTTGGAGGATTCCGGCGACGGGTCGCGCGGGGCCGGCTGCTGCGATAGCCATGCCGCCACCGCCGAGACGTCGGCGTCGCTCAACCGGCCGGCAATGCGCTTCATGCAGTCGGGCTCGGCTGCATGGCGCTCGCCTACCTTCCAGCGCGTGAGTTGGCCGACGATATACGCGCGGCGCAGCCCGACCAGCCCCGGAATGCCCGGTTCCATGCCGGTCAGCCCGTTGCCGTGGCAGGCGGCGCAGGCTGGAATGCCCTGGCCGGCGTCGCCCTTCGTCACCAGTGCCTGACCGCGCGCCAGCGTGGGCGGGGCGTCGTTGGTGCTCTCTGTGGGCGCGAACGGCGGCCGCAGCTTGGCGAAGTACTCGGCAATTTCCTTCAGATAGGGGTCCGGCAGGTAGGCCACCAGGTAGTTCATCGGCGGATAGCGCCGCGTGCCGTCGCGAAAGGCGGCCAACTGGTTATAGAGGTACCCCGCCGGCTTGCCCGCAATGCGGGGAAAGTAGCCGTTGTTTGTCCCTTGGCCACTCTGGCCGTGACAGGTAACGCAGCCTTGCACCCTGGCTTCGAGGGAGTCCACTTGCCTGAACGCCGGAACAGCCTCAGGTTGCGCGATCCCGACTAAGGGGAGGACTAGTAGAGTCGCGAGCGGCGGGAACTTCCATGTGGGGCGCATGGGCGGTGTGCCGTGTGGGATGCATCAAGCGTAGACGTCAAGCGTGCTGTGTCAAGCGGAAAGGCAACTCCTTCAATTTGAGGTCATAAAGGGCGACGCGCTGTAGTTCGTCAAATCCGTGAAATAGAAGTGGCTCAGGGCACCTTGCAATCCCGTCCGCTTTCATTTGGATGGGTGATGGCACCACTTCCGGCTACCAGCTTCGGTCGTCTCAAGGAGCGCAAAAAAAAGCGGTCGACCGCGCACTTTGCTGTTGCCGAGACAGTCAGTTGTGACCAAGACGCCATGGCACGACGGATACGGGCCGGCGCTCGCTGCCTTGGGCGTCTGCTATCTTGGATTTGGATCAGCAAACATTTCCCGTGGCATTGCATTGGTGATGGCGGCCGGCACCGGGTGCTCCGACGACCCCAGCAATCCATTCCCCTTGTGCGCACGGGCGCAACATGTTGTGAAATGGGGGCGAAGCCATGAGAAAGGTGCGACTCGCTGGTCGGTTCGGTGCACCAAACAGTAAAGGCCTATGTGCCAATCTGGGCCGCCACTGTCTGGGGAGCACTATCGTCCTTGCTGTCGCCGCCGGGTCGGCGCATGCCGCCCCGACGAATGCCGATGGCTGGCAAATTGCCGTTGGCCCGTACCTTTGGTTGCCAAACGTGAGCGGCGCGTTGCGTTTTTCCGGATCCTCGTCTACCGGGGGTGGCAACCTCGATGTTGGAGCGGGGCCGGACAGCTATCTCCAGAATTTGCAGTTTGTTCTGATGCTGCAGGTCGAAGCCAGCAAGGGAGATTGGACTGTCCTTGCCGACGCGATCTACCTTGACTTTAGTAGTCAGCAAACCAACCTCAAGGCCGTGGGGGCGGAGGGCGGCACCAGAGTTGTCGTCCCGCGCGACGTGGTGACCGATGCAAGCAGTGGCCTGAGCGGTGGGCTGTTCGAACTTGCCGGGGGCTACACAGCGCTGCGTGCGCCTTGGGGGTCTGTCATGCCGTTCGGCGGGCTAAAGTGGACCCCTCGGTCAAGACAGATTTCAACCGAGTTTAAGCTGCATCCATTTCTTCACATGCAGCGGAACAGCGCTGCCCTGATTTTGCGCGGGGAGAATCCCCTGCGCAGCGTAGCG
>NZ_QKWJ01000045.1 GCF_003353055.1 Cupriavidus lacunae | reverse complement strand
ATCGCTCACCACAACACCAACCCCAAGCCGTTCATCTGGACCAAGAGCGCTCGCGACATCTTGCAGAAAGTCATTCGCGCCAACCGCCGCTTAAGTTCCAAACAGAATGGAACACTGCACTAGATGTGGAGCATTGAAAGCACGGCTAGCATGCCTCCAAGCGCGCCGACCCCATACGAAGCCATCTGGAGCCACCGGCGCCGAGTGAGCAGCGTGATCGCCGCCAAGGCAATTGAAACCTGAACTGCAACCACGGCCTGTGCCCAGCGGTGATGATGATGCACGGCCATCTCACTGGCCTCGTCCGCGTCCTTCGCCGCCCGCTCCTGCGCCTCTGCCTTCTGCCGGATCTGCTCTTTCTCTGTCCCGTAGCGCAGCGCTTCCCGTCTGGCGGTGGCTTGGTCCACTCCGGGCAGCTGTGCCGTCAGTTCAGCAATCGCCTGTTTCTGTCCCTTCGCCTGGTAGTAGGCCCATTGGTTGGCCGCTTCGGTCTTGTGAATGGCGGCTTCGTTCTTCAGTAGCAGAGCTTCGTTCTGTGTCGCTCCGCCCTGATACCCGAAGACAGCCCCAGCGGTCGACAAGATCGCTGTCATCACTGCAATGCGACCCGAAAAGCTGTCGGTATGACCAACTTCCGCCGCGTGCTCAAGCGCGTGGTCGTGGGCACCGTGTACGTGAAATCCCTCTGACATTGCTATTCCGCTTCAAAAGAGCCGCTTGACGGCCCAAACGCCCAAGATGAGCACGATGGCGATGACTCCTACCAAACCGTGACCACGCATCAGAGCGCCGACCGTATGGTTGGTCGCGCCGCGTACCACGGCGCCGGCTACCTGGCGATAGACGAATGTCTTTGCGCAATAAATTTCATGCTTTTCCGGTTGGTCAGCCGCCGAGTTTGGTCAGGCGAGCCGCAAGGGCCTGTACAGAGCGGCTGTGTGCCTCTTCCATCTTCTTCATTCGCAGCTCCAACGCTGCTGCGCGTTCGCTTTACCGCTGTTCGATCCCTACTTCCGTCTGGCTCGCTTCAACAATGGATTGAGCCAGGCCATCTACATGGCTTTCGATTCCGACATCGTCGCTGACGCCCAAAATCTGGCAGGCGACCTTTCTGAGGTCGGTGTCGGTCGGACAGATAATCTGGATACCAGCACCTCTGAGCCTGTTCAACGCAAATGCCACATCATTCGCTGTGCCTTCAATGCTCGATCCGTACTGTTTAACTGTCATGAGCTTTTCCTTTACAAATCGCCTCGGGCCTTTGCCCCATCCGCGATCTCGCGCAGAAGGATTCGAGCCACAACGGGTGCCGGTGATCCGCCTAACTGCGTCGATCCCGATCCACTGCTGGAATCAACCGTGACAACTTTTGAATGAACAGTGTAGGTTCCGTCGATAACCTTCCCATCCACTTCCACCGAAACGGCTTCGGCGACCGGCTGACGTTTCATAATTGCTTTTCCCTTATTTTATGAGCCGCATTCCGGCGCCCTTGGCCGCTTTCGTGTCAAACGTCATTGTGTATTCACACTGGGCGTCGTGACACATCCGTTCGATAAGGCAGTCGGCGAAATCGGCCGATGATCCGCCATAAAGGCGCAATGCCTTCCAGACTGTTTCCGCCGATTCGACTACCAATTCTTTCGTCCGTAGCAGCGTCTCGACCACCTTCGTGATTTCATCGCGGTCCGCACCATAAGCCCGTCCCAATACCCACACGACTTCGACGAGGGCCACCTGGGTGACATAACCCGGGGAGTCCGCAGTCAGCGACTCGATCAGTTCGGTTGCCTGCTTAGCCTGCACAGGATCATCTTGCGCGAAGTACCGGACGAGCACATTCGTGTCGAGGCCAATCATCGGGCGGAAGCCCCCTGTTCCGCTATCGCTGCGTTCATGTCGTCGATCGAGACCGGCTTCGCGGGCTTGCGAATAATGCCCTTGAGAGCGGTTACCGAGCGGGTGGCAGGGACCACTTCATAGCGTCCCGTTTGTTCATTGAGCACGAATTCGATCCGGTCCCCGGTAGACAGCCCCAGATGGGTCCGCACATCCACAGGAATCGTGACCTGCCCTTTTGATGTCATAGTTGCAGAAGCCATAGCACCTCCTGATATTTGCATTCCTTACTTTAATGTAAGGAATCAGGAAGGGCAAGCGCATTCTCTCTCACCTTGTATCGGCACCACCACGGCGCAGTTGGAGAGGCCTCCGGGTCACACGCAGCACTAGTTGCCTAGACTGTCCCCCACCTCCTCCATGGCCTTCGCCGTAGCGCCTGCCACGAATGCTGAACGCGAGCAGATGTTCGTCGTCCCAACCCATGACTACCTGGATGACATGGTGCAATTGTCCGAGCGTCAAGTGCTCTGGAACGAGGACGCGCCGCCAAACCGGCGGGCTCAGGCCGCGCAGAGCAATTCGAAGTTGAAGGACGGGGGTCGCCGGCCCAGGATCGGAAGCCATGCGCGCATTGTAGGTGCCTCATTGGCCTCTCGGCAGTGGTCTGGTGGTTTGCCCCCGTTTTGGCGCGGTCTCCCTGCACGTCACGCATCACGATCCTGAGCTGATGGGGTCATGCCGGGATAAGGCCGAAAATGACACATAATCCCAAAAGTAATAAAGATCGCGGCCTTTATGCACTAATTGCGTGGTGCCAATTGCTCAAGCGGCTCGATCTGACGGAGCCAGCCTTGCAGCATCGTGACGATTCGCAGCACTTCGGATAGCGTGTCGAACGCGAGTTCCGGCAAACTTTCTTCGCCGGTCGCGACTGTCATCCCCGCGCCGTTGATGACGGTATGCGCCATCCCATGCAGGCGCAGCAGCATATCGCGCAGCCCATCCTCACCTTGGGCTTCCCCCAACATGGCATCGAGACCGTCCACCATGCGCAGTAGGCTCGTGGTGTCATATGTTTGCTGTGCTTGCAGCAATGCTGCCCGGTCCAGGCGACCGTAGGCCGTCTCGACCGTATCGTCGGAATTGCTCATATCAATCCTCCTGGGTTGTTGTTGCTGCTCAACCATTGCCAGCGTCGGTGCGCGCTCGTTTCACGGCTTGGCGGAACAAGGATTCCTTGAGCCATGGCTCCGGCGGCCGCTTCAAATCGAGGTGATAGTTGCCGAACCGCTTGACACCGGTCGTGCCATACGGGCTCATGAAGGTGACATCGGCCGCGGACACCGGTTTGCCGGCAGCATGGAGTTCTTGCATGATCCGCATCATGTCGACCGTGTTCTGTAGGATCACGGCCGAGGCCACCAGATCGATATAGCGCACGCGCTTCTGCTGCTCGTTCAGATCGTTTTCGGTAATGACGTCGCCGCCGAAGTCGAGCCACTTGGTGAAGGCGTGATACGACTCGATCTTGTTGGTCGTCGCCGTAACTTCCTGTCGCATTTCCTTCTGCGAGATCCAGCGCAGCAGGTAGACCGTGCGCAGCACGCGACCGAGCTCACGCGCCGCCGCAAACAGCCGGTTGTGCCGGCCCTCGTGGCTCAGCTTGCGAAGCAACATTGGCGACATGACGCGGCCGGCCTGGATTGAAATCGCCACCTGCATCAGATCCTTCCAGTGGCTGCGGATCAGCTGCCAATCGATGACATCGCTGAACAGACGGTCGATGTGCTTGTAGCGGCTGCCCTTCTCTGCCTTGTAGAAGCGCAGATCCTTCCAATTGCGGATGCGCGGCATCAGCTGGATGCCGTTCAGGTAGGTAAATGCAAAGACGGCTTCGGATTGGCCGTGTGTATCCGAATAGACGGTGTCGGCCTGGACACTCAAGCCGGCTTTCAGTAAGCCCTCGATGACATAGATGGCCTCCAGCACGCCTGGCGGTATGAAGTGGCGGAACACCGCGATGTAGTTGTCGGCCACATGCCGGTAGGCCACGGCACCCATGCGGCGGTAACGGAAATGCATGCCGACCAGCAGGTTCTGCTCGTAGACGTCGTACTGAGTGCCATCGGCGGCCACCTTCTTGCCTTCGCCCCACAACTTTGGCAAATCAAGCCGCAGATACAGCTCGGTCAGGTCACGGCAAGCACCGTCCAGCTGCTCCAGGCCCATGTGGCGCTGATTCACGTACGACAGTTGATGTGGCGTCACGCCGTTCGACAAGTGTCGCGCCGCCTGGCTAGGGCCCAGGTTGCAACCCATGGCAAAGACAGTAAGCAGATAGCGTTCGCGCGCGTTGCGCAGTTTCGGATCATCGCCCGACTGCGGCCCGAAATGGCGGGTGAACCCAGTCCAGTGCTCGATGTTGGCGAGGATGTCCAGTAGGTTGCGCGGCACGAGACGGCTGTCGATGGCGGCTTGCAAGGCAATGGCCGAGGGAGGTATTTCGCGCGCCACGACGCGTGTGAGCGTGGGCTCGCCGCTCGGGCTGATCGTCACGTCGCCGGCGTGCTGGGGGAATTCACTGTCGACCTGTTCGGCCGTCTCCGTCAGCAGCTTCTTGAGATTGTCGACGAAACCTTGCGCATCGGACGCTAGACCGATCCGATCGCAATAGTCCTGGAGCAACGCCTGACATTCCCCCCAAGGCATCAATTGCTGACGAAGGTCGGAAAAATTGCCCGATCCTTCGATGCAGACGTCGCCGCAGCGTAGGTCGCCGGCGAGATGGGAAAACACGCACACCTCCAAGTAACGCCGATTCGTCGGGTTGCCCAAGGTGACCGAACGACGCACCAGCTTTCGCCAGCGCTCGGAGGCGAACGACAAATCCACTTCGTCGGCGAGCCATTCGGTCTTGCGCTGTTCGTTCTGCAGCACGACATCCAACGCCTTGAGCAGTCGGCGGTCTTCGGTCGCCGCGACAAAACGCAGCCCTTTCGCCATCTGGAACATCGCCGCACGCCAGGACTTGAAAGGCTTCCACAGCAACGGCAAGTGATTGCCGTCGCTCCAGACGCGGATTGCTTCGCAATCGGCCTGCAGCTTGTCCAGATCGCCGTGCGGTGCCAGCAGCGCGCGCACGCGCTGGCCGGTCCGGGCGTCGTCCAGGGACTCGGCCAAAATGCCGATGACTAGCTCGAGCGCGGCAACCAGTTCTTCACTCAATTCGCGCTGTCGCGCCTGGATGAGAGCGAGTTCTTCCTTGGCACTCTTGTGGATCGCCCCCATGCGGCGGATGAACATTTCCGCGATGTCGTCGCGCGCACCGATGCGCATCTGGCGGATCAAGGCCAGGATCAATGCGTGTCGCCTGGAGGGCCGGAAGTCCTTCATGTCACCCGCGTCGAGGGCGGATGCCATATTGGCCAAGTGTTTCAGTTTGGTGGCCGGAACGCAGTCGAGTAGCGTGTCGTTGTCAGGCAGCGATTCGAGCCACTTCAACTGGTCCAGCACGAGATCAAGGTGTTTGCGCGTCGCCTTTTTTGCGGATCGCTTGATCTGCTGATAGTGCGAGCGCCGCGCCGGCAACTCGGTTTCCAGCAGTTGATCGAGCCATTGGCGCTGGTCGGCGGACAGGCGCTGCTCGATGTGGCGATGGAGCGTGGCTTCGGCCACGGCATGGGCCTGTTCCGCGATCTCATCGAGCGTCCGGAAGGCCGGCAGTTCGTAGCCCAGCCGAACCAGTTCTTCGATCGTGATGTTGATGATGTCCACGCGTGTGTCCACCACGCTAGCGGCTTCCTCGGCAAGTCGGTTCGCGACGAGGCGCGTCTGGGCATCGGTATACGGCTTGATGCCCAGCGAGGTACGGATCACCTTGTGATGGCGATAGAGCGCGGTATGCGCAGCGGGATAGGTGATGCGCTGAACCGGTGCCATGCCCAGGCAGGCCGACACGTGCTCGACGACTTCGGAGGGCACCGCCTCCACTGCCGGAAAGTGGCGCAGGTATTGGAAACACTTCAGGTTGACCAGAAGCGCAAGACGCCGTTCAGCGGTGCGCGCGAAGCCTTGCGCCCACTCGATTTCCTCTGGGCGCGGCGTGAACGAGGCCTGCAGATCTTTCAGCGTGAGGGTACGCGGAAACCGAGGATAGGCAGTTCGTTCGATGCTGGCCATGGCAAGGGACTCCCCATCCGGGATCGGTGGACTTGTTCGGTAAGGCGCTTCGCGAGGTTGCGCGGAACCCGCTCGAACTGACCAGAATAGGCAGTCGATGCCGGAACGCCAAGCCTGCGGCGCTGCCTGCCACCACGCTGGGTTGGAGTCAGAGAACCGGTCGGCGCGCCGATTCGATTCGAAGCCGCACAATCAGGTAGTGGCGGTCGCTCATCGTCTGTAGGAAACAGCAGGTGATGCCCTCTACGAGCGCGATGGCGAAACGCTCCGCGCGCGCCGTCTCGCTGGTCGCATCGAGCCAGTACACGACCTGATCCCACGGGACGAGTCGCAGCGGTTTTGACGCGCTTTCTCTGGAACCGATGCCGCGGAACACGTTGCGCACGAGCAGCGCCTTGGTCGGGGCGGGGAAGCTCTGGTCGCGATGCCATTGCTCCATGGCTGCAAGCCGCCGTGGCGGTGTGTTACCCGACAGCCTCTCGGCAGGGGTCCGCAAGCTACTGCACGACGCTGTCGGCTGGCAGAAAACCGGTCCAGCCGACGTCTCTAGGTCAGGCCAAAGGCATAAAGGCCGGGTTTTTTATTACTTTTTGGCATATGTGTCATTTCCGGCTTTATCCCGGCACGCCCCCCTGATGGCCACGCAGAACTTCAACCTGACCTTCCCGATCTGCGACACGCTGTTCGGCACGCGCAGCGATGCGCCGCGCGAGGTGCGCAGACCGGTGGAAGGCCGGCGGTAGCCAGGGCCACTGCGCCAGGATCAGGCTGGCGTTCCGGATACCCTGCGGATCTCCTCGGCCACGATCGCGATCAGCGCGTCGGCGGCCGTGCTGAGCGGGCGCTGCGGATGGCTCACGCACACCAAGTGGCGCACGATGCGCGGCGCCAGGATCGGGTACATGCGCAGCCGGCCCTCATCCACCGCGCGCTGCACCACGATGCGTGGCAGCACCGTGGCAAAGCGCGTGGCCTCGACGAACTGCACGATGGTGCCGAGGATGTCGATCTCGAATTTTGGCTGCAGCGTGACGTCTTCTTTCTGCGTCGCGGCGTCCAGCACGCCGCGCAAGCCATGGCGTTTGGTGGGCAGCACCAGTTCCAGCCCGGGCAGCTTGGTGAGTTCCACCGCCGCCGGCAGTTCCGGGCCATGCTCGGCGCTGGTGACCAGCACCATTTCCTCGTCGTGCAGGGATTGCACATGGAGCGAGAGCTTGCCACGGGGCTTATGCACCACCGCCGCGTCGAGCTGGCCGGCGGAGACCAGGTCGATCAGCGTGGCGCTGAACCCGTCCGCGACCGATACCTCCACATTCGGGTAGCGCGCGTTGAAGCGCGCCAGCGACCCCACCAGCACGCTTTCCGTTTCCGACGCCACCATGCCGATGGAGATGCTGCCGGCCACCTGCTCTTCGCGTTGCATCAGTTGCTGCCGCGCATTGGCGAGGTCCCGCGTGATCGGCAGGAACAGCCGGTACATCATGCGGCCGGCGGCGGTCGGCACCATGCCGTGCGGGATGCGATCGAACAGCTTCTGCCCGAACTCTTCCTCCAGCTTGGCGATCTGCATGCTCAGCGCCGGCTGCACGATATTCAGCCGCTTGGCCGCGCGTGTGACGGAGCCATCTTCGAACAGCGCGATGAAGTACTGGATCTGTCTGAGGTCCATGCTAAGTGGGTCGATTCGGTATCAACGAATTTGTATAACGGGGCTGAGCGTATCAGCTTTTTTGTTGCGACAGGTCTCGGAAAACCTGGCCGATATCTAGGGAAAACCCTTTGTCTGTGATGCTGTGAGGCCGCACGCACCCACTAAGGACCGCCCTGTCTTGCATCATCAGAATTGATGAACACAATCAAAAAACAATATTAGAACTGATACAATATTCTCACTAAGCTCCTGTTCAACGTTGCATGAACCGGCGGATTCGCCCACCGGATCCGGCTGCAGAACGGAGTCAGGAATGAGAACAAACGATGCTGGCGGCATGACCGGCACGACACAGGAGACAGTGGCAGCGGGCGTTTGCCCCGCGCCGCGACACGCTTTCCCGTGCCGGCCCACAATCCCCGCTAACCAGATGGACCGCCCGGGTCCCGCCACGCGGGAGGACCGGTCATGAGCGACAAGCGCAGCCTGCCGGCAGCAGCAGCGGCCCTCCACCTTGAATGCGCTGCGGCCGGGCGCCAGCGTCACGTGGGCCGCGCGATGGAGCGGCTCGAGGACGCCGCGATCCTCACCGGCCGTGGCCGCTATGGCGACGACCTGGGCGTGAAGCCCGGCACCCTGCACGCGGCCATCGTGCGTTCCCCGCATGCGCATGCCGAACTTGGCACCATCGATGCCACCGCCGCGCTTGCCGCGCCGGGCGTGCACGCCGTGCTTACCGGCGCCGACCTGGCGGCCTGGTCGCGTCCCTTCGTGGTCGCCGTGAAGTCGCCAATGGAGCAATGGGCGCTGGCCATGGACCGCGTGCGCTATGTGGGCGAGCCGGTGGCCGTGGTAATGGCCGAGAGCCGTGCCCTGGCCGAAGACGCGCTCGACCTGGTGCGCGTCACTTACCGCGTGCTGCAGCCGGTGGTATCGATCGAAGCCGCGCTGGCCGACGAGGCGCCCATCCTGCATCCCGGCGTAGGCGCAAATGTGGTGAGCGACCGCCACTTCCGCTACGGCGAGCCTGAAGCCGGCTTTGCCGCGGCGCCGCACCGGGTCACGCTGACCGCGCACTATCCGCGCAACACCTGCACGCCGATCGAATGCGGCGTGGTGATTGCCGAGTTCCTGCCCGGTGACGAGGGCTACGACGTCACCTCCAATTTCATGGGGCCGTTCTCGCTGCATGCGGTGATGGCGATGGCGCTCAAGGTGCCGGCCAACCGGCTGCGCCACAAAGCCTCGCGCGATTCCGGCGGCAGCTTCGGCGTGAAGCAGGCCGTGTTTCCCTATGCGGTGCTGATGTGCCTGGCGTCCCGCAAGGCCGGCGCACCGGTGAAGTGGGTGGAAGACCGGCTCGAGCATCTCAGCGCCGCCACCTCCGCCACCGCGCGGCTGTCCACGCTGGAAGCCGCGGTGCAGGCTGATGGCCGCATCGTGGCGCTGTCCTATGACCAGGTCGAAGACTGCGGCGGCTACTTGCGCGCGCCGGAGCCCGCCACCTTCTACCGCATGCACGGCTGCCTGACCGGCGCCTACGACATCCCCAACCTGCTGGTGCGCAACCGGGTGGTGATGACCAACAAGACGCCCACCGGCCTGGTGCGTGGCTTTGGCGGCCCGCAAGTTTATTTCGCCCTGGAGCGGCTGGTGCAGCGCATCGCGACGCAGCTCGGCCTCGATCCGCTCGATGTGTATCGCCGCAACTTTGTTGCCGCCGATGCCTTTCCCTATCGCGCCGCCGCGGGCGCGTTGCTGGACTCCGGCAACTACCAGCTGGCGCTGGCGCGCGCGCTGGAAGAAGGCGGCTACTCCGAGCTGAAGTGCCGCCGCGAAGCCGCGCGCGCCGAGGGCCGGCTGTATGGCATAGGCTTTGCCGCCATCGTCGAGCCGTCCGTGTCCAACATGGGCTATATCACCACCGCCATGCCGGCCGAGGCGCGCAAGAAGGTGGGGCCGAAGAACGGCGCCATCGCCAGCGCCACGGTCAGCGTCGACCTGCTCGGCGGCGTGGTGGTCACCATTGCCTCGACGCCGGCCGGGCAGGGCCATATGACCGTGTGCGCGCAGGTCGTGGCCGACGTGCTTGGCGTGGACCCGGCCGACGTGGTGGTGAACGTCGAGTTCGATACCCACAAGGATGCGTGGTCGGTTGCCGCCGGCAATTACTCTAGCCGCTTTGCCGGCGCGGTGGCCGGCACCGTGCATCTGGCCGCCGAGCGGGTGCGCGACAAGCTGGCGCGCATCGTGGCGCCGCAGTTCGGCTGCACGCCTGCGGAGGTGGTGTTCGAAGACGGCCGCATTGCCCGCAAAGGCGCGCCCAAATCCGGCCTGCCGTTCACGCGTGTAGCCAGCAATGCGCCGCACTGGTCACCGCAGCAGCTGCCGGCGGGAGAAGAGCCTGGCCTGCGCGAGACGGTGTTCTGGTCGCCGCCCAACCTGGAAGCGCCGGATGAGAACGACCGCATCAACACCTCGGCCGCCTACGGCTTTGCCTTCGATATGTGCGGCGTGGAGATCGACCGCGCCACGGGGCGCGTGCGTATCGATCGCTACGTGACCGCGCACGACGCCGGCACGCTGCTCAACCCGGCGCTGGCCGATGGCCAGATCCGCGGCGCCTTCGCCCAGGGGCTGGGCGCGGCGCTGATGGAGGAGTTCCGCTATGGCGCCGACGGCAGCTTCCAGTCCGGCACGCTGGCCGACTACCTGATGCCGACCACCTGCGAGGTGCCCGATCCGGTGATCGTGCACCTGGAAACGCCAAGCCCCTTCACGCCGCTCGGCGCCAAGGGCCTGGGCGAGGGCAACAACATGAGCACGCCCCCCTGCATCGCCAACGCGGTGGCGGACGCGCTCGGCGTGCAGGACATCCGCCTGCCGCTGACCCCGGCCAAGGTGATGGCCATGGTGGGCTTCGACGATCCGCCACCGTCGCGCCCCGAATTGCTGGAAGCCATACGCGAGGCCGCCGTGCCCGCGGCCCGCAAGGGCAGTGGCAAGGCGCTCACCGCGCGCGGCTCGGTGGATCTCGACGCCACGCCCGAAGCCATCTTCGCCGTGCTGCTGGACCCGCAGGCGCTGGCCAAGGTGGTGCCCGGCTGCCACGCGCTGGAGCGCACCGCCGAGAACCACTACCGCGCCGACGTGACGGTAGGGGTCGGGATGATCAAGGCGCGCTTCGAGGCGGAGATCGCCCTGTCGGACCTCGATCCCCCGTGCCGGCTGCGGCTGGCGGGCGCCGGCATGTCCTCGCTGGGCAGCGCGCGCGGCGCCGGCCTGGTGGAGCTGGTCCCGCATGGCAGCGGCACGCGCCTGAGTTACGACTACGAGGCCGAGGTATCCGGCAAGGTCGCCGCCGTGGGCGGACGCATGCTGGAAGGCGCCGCCAAGGTGGTGCTGCGCCAGTTGTTCGAATCGCTCGGCCGCCAGGCCGCCGGCAAGCCGGTACGGCCGCAAGGCTGGCTTGCCCGCCTGCTGGCCCGTTTGGGAGTCCGTCGATGAAACCATCCGCTTTCGATTACCTGCGCGCCGAAACCACGCAGCACGCGCTCGATGCGCTGGCCCGTGGCGGCGAGGGCACGCGCGTGCTGGCCGGCGGCCAGTCGCTGATGGCGGTGCTCAACATGCGCCTGGCGCAGCCGCAACTGCTGATCGATATCTCGCGCACCGCCGAGCTGAACACGGTGCGGGTGGAAGACGCTCACCTGGTGGTGGGTGCCGCGGCCACGCAGGGCAGCGTCGAATGGCGCGCCACGCTGGCCGACGAGGTGCCGCTGCTGGCCATGGCCTTTCCGCATATTTCGCATTTCCAGATTCGCAACCGTGGCACCGTGTGCGGCTCGGTGGCTCATGCCGATCCGAGCGCCGAATTGCCCCTGGTGCTGACCGCGCTGGGCGGCGAGGTTGTGCTGCGCGCCGCGCGGCGCCGCCGCGTATTGCCGGCGGCCAGCTTCTTCCAGGGCATGTTGATGACGGCACGCGAGCCCGACGAGCTGGTGGAGGCGGTGCGCTTTCCGCTGCGGCGCCCCGGGGCGCGCTACGGCTTTGCCGAATTCTCCGCGCGCCACGGCGATTTTGCGCTGGTGGCCTGCGCGGCCACCGTGACCGATGACGCCATCGCGCTGGCGGTTGGTGGCGTGGCGGACCGGCCGGTGCTGGAAACCTGGCCGCGCCTGCAGGGCAAGGACCTGGAGGAGGCCATCAACGATTTCAGTTGGAAACTGGGCGCGCAGGACGACGCCCATATCAGCGCGCAGTACCGTCGGCACCTGGTGCGGAAACTGGGCATGCGTGTGATCGAGGAGGCAAAATGAGCAAGACCACCAAGGGCGCCGAATCCGGCAAGCCCGCCGAGGTGATGCAGCGCCAGGAGCGGCGCCGCATTACCCTGACCCTGAACGGCCGCGAACGCAGCGGCTATTGCGAGCCGCGCGAGCTGCTGTCGGATTTCCTGCGCCACGAGCTCGGCGCCACCGGCACCCACGTTGGCTGCGAGCACGGCGTCTGCGGCGCCTGCACGGTGCGGGTCGACGGCGTAGCCGCGCGCTCGTGCCTGATGCTGGCCGTGCAGGCCGAGGACCGCGCCATCGATACCGTCGAAGGCCTGGCGCCGGCCGAGGGGCTAAGCGACCTGCAGGAGGCCTTCCGCCGCCACCACGCGCTGCAGTGCGGATTCTGCACGGCCGGCATTCTGATGTCGTGCGCGGACTACCTGGAACGCGTGCCGGAACCCAGCGAAGCGCATGTGCGCGACATGCTGTCCGGGCACCTGTGCCGCTGTACGGGCTACACCCCCATCGTGGCCGCCGTGCTCGACGTAGCCGCGATCCGTGCACGGGCTCGCCATGCTGCTGCCGGCGTAGTTATCGAGGAGGCCTGCGATGCTTGATCTCGGCCGCACCTTCCTGCAGAGCGTGGAGCGCAGCCCGCATGCGCCCGCCATCGTCGATGGCGACCTGATGCTCACCTATGCGCAGTGGTACGAGCGTATCCGTTGCGTCGCGTCCGGCCTGCGCGAGATTGGCCTGGAACCAGGCGACCGCCTGCTGGTCGTATTGCAAAACCGCTGGGAAATGGCCACGCTGCACTGGGCCTGCCAGTTCGCCGGCATCGTGATGGTGCCCCTGAACTGGCGCGCCAAGCCGGAGGAGCTTGATTATTGCGTGCAGGATGCCGCCGTCAAGGCGCTGGTGTTCGAGCCGGTCAGCGCCGATGCCGTGCTGGCCAGCCCTGCGGCGCAGGCCGTGCCCTGCATTGCGCTGGACTGCGCGGCGGGCGGCTCGATGTCGTTCGCCTCGCTGCTGGACAGCGTTGCGTTGCATGACGCCCCGGTGGCCGAAGCGAGCGCTGTCTCGCTGATGCTCTACACCTCGGGCACCACCGGCAAGCCCAAGGGCGTGCCGCGCCGGCACCGGCAGGAGCGCGCCGCCGCGCTCGCCCACGTCGCGCAGAACCTGTATCGCCATGGCGAGCGCACCCTTGGCGTGATGCCGCTTTACCACACCATGGGCGTGCGCTCGCTGCTGGCGATGGCGCTGGTGGACGGCCTGTTCGTCTGCGTGCGGCGCTGGAACGCCGGGCAGGCGCTCAAGGAGATCGCCACCCACCGGATCACCTGCCTGTACCTGGTTCCGACGCTGTACCACGACCTGCTGGCCGATCCGGGATTCGATCCCTCGGCGATCCGCACCGCGACCAAGCTCGGTTTTGCCGGCGCGTCGATGAGCGACGGCCTGCTGCGCCGCCTTGCGCTGGCCTTCGAGCCGGAGCTGTTTGTGAACCACTACGGCTCATCCGAGGTGTACACCTTCAGCATCGACCAGCGCGCCACCCGCAAGCCCGGCAGCGCGGGGCGCGCCGGCATCAACACGCGCCTGCGCGTGGTGCGCCTGGACGCCCGCTCGCCCGACGATCTGGCGGCCACTGGTGAGGAAGGCCAGGTCATCGCCGACCTGCGCGGCGATGAGGCCTTCGAAGGCTACTGGAACCGCGACGACGCCAACGCCAAGTCGCTGCGCGACGGCTGGTACTTCACCGGCGACACCGGCTACTTCGACGCCGAGGGCGACCTCTTCGTCAGCGGCCGGGTCGACGACATGATCATCAGCGGCGGCGAGAACATCTCGCCGGTCGATATCGAGTCGGTGCTGTCGCTGCATCCGGCGGTGGAAGAAGTGGCGGTGGCCGGCGTGCCAGACCCGCGCTGGGGCCAGAAGGTGGTGGCCTTCGTCAAGTCGCGCGGCAACGTCGATGCGCAGGCACTGGATACCTACTGCCGCGGCTCGGACCTGGTGAACTTCAAGCGCCCGCGCGATTACGTCTTCGTGGAGGAGATCCCCAAGTCGCCGGTCGGCAAGATCCTGCGCCGCAAGCTCTCCGCCGGCGAGTACGAGCCGGCCTCGCATTCCCGCAATCCTGACCTCAATCTCAACCCCAACCCCAACCCCAACCAGGCAGCGGACGCCACGCCTGTCGACACGATCAAGGAGTAAGACATGACCCAGGTAACCGAACTGATCCATCCCGACCAGCAACGCCTGCAACAGCTCGACGGCTTCTCCGTGGAGATCAATGCCGCGCGCGAGCGCGCGGACATCATCCTGCACCGTCCGCCGTACAACGTGATCGCCATGGCGGCGCGCGACCAGCTGCGCGCTGCCATCGAAGCACTGGATGCCGACGAGCGCGTGCGCGTGATCGTGCTGCGCTCGCAGGGCGAGCATTTTTCCAGCGGCGGCGATATCAAGGGCTTCCTGGAGGCCTCGCCCGAGCACGTCTCGCAGTTGGCCTGGAACGTGGCGGCGCCGGCGCGCTGCAGCAAGCCGGTGATTGCCGCCAACCGCGGCTATTGCTTCGGCGTGGGCTTTGAGCTATCGCTGGCCTGCGACTTCCGCATCGCCACCGAGACCACGCAGTACGCGCTGCCGGAGCAGAAGCTCGGGCAGATCCCTGGCTCGGGCGGCTCGGCGCGCCTGCAGAAGATGGTAGGCATCGGCCGCACCAAGGACATTGTGATGCGCTCGCGCCGTATCTCGGGCAAAGAAGCCTACGAGTGGGGCATCGCGGTGGAATGCGTGGCCGACGCCGAGCTGGAAGCCGCCACCGATGCGCTGGTCGACGAGCTGCGCGGCTTCTCGCCGCTGGCGCAGCGCACCGCCAAGAAGCTGCTCAACGACACCGAGGATGCGCCGCTGTCGATCGCCATCGAGCTGGAAGGGCATTGCTACAGCCGCCTGCGCAGCTCGGACGATTTCCGCGAAGGCGTGGAAGCGTTCCACGGCAAGCGCAAGCCGGCGTTCCGCGGCAGCTGATGCAAATCGCGGGCGCGCCGGCAAGGCCGCCCGCATCCCGGACGAATTGACCGGATAACGATGCCCGCTGCCACGGCGCAAGCATCGCGGGGGAGCGCTCGCCTGCCGGCAAGGCACCGCCCGCGCGCCATCGCTGCCGTAATGATCCAAGCAGAGATCCAAATCAAAGGAGACAACAATGGAAGCCGTAGCAAAGAAGAGTACAGAGACGATCAGCGAGCCGCTGCCAGCGGCGGGCAATCGCCAGGTGTTTGGTGCCGTGACGGCGTCATGCATGGGATGGGCGCTGGACCTGTTCGACCTGTTCATCCTACTGTTCGTGGCGCCGGTGATCGGCAGGCTGTTTTTCCCGTCGGAGCACGCCATGCTGTCGCTGGCGGCAGTGTATGCGTCTTTTGCCGTGACGCTGCTGATGCGTCCGCTCGGCTCCGCGATTTTCGGCTCCTATGCCGACCGCCACGGCCGCAAGGGCGCGATGGTGGTTGCGGTTACCGGCGTTGGCTTGTCCACGGCGGCGTTCGGGCTGCTGCCCACGGTGGGACAGGTGGGCCTGCTTGCGCCAGCCTTGTTCATCCTGCTGCGGCTGGTACAGGGGATCTTTGTCGGCGGCGTGGTGGCATCCACCCACACCATCGGCACTGAATCGGTGCCGCCGTCCTGGCGCGGCGCCGTCTCGGGGCTGGTTGGCGGCGGTGGCGCCGGTATCGGGGCACTGCTGGCTTCCATCACCTACATGGCAATGACCGCGCTGTTTCCCGGGGATGCGTTCGACACCTGGGGTTGGCGCTGCATGTTCTTCTCCGGCATCATCAGCTCGGTGCTCGGCCTATTCATCTTCAATTCGCTGGAGGAGTCGCCGCTGTGGAAGCAGTTGCAGGCGGCCAAGGGACATGCCGCTCCGGTTGAGAACCCGTTACGTGTCCTGTTCTCCAGCAAGTACCGCGGCGTCCTTGTTGTCAACATCCTGCTCACGATCGGCGGTGGCAGCGCCTACTACCTGACCTCAGGCTATCTGCCGACCTTCCTCAAGGTCGTGGTGAAGGCACCGGCGGGCGCATCCGCGGCCATCCTGATGGCCAGCAGTGTCGGCGTTATCGTGGCATCGATATTTGCCGGTCACCTCAGCACGCTGATTGGTCGCAAGCGATCCTTCCTGCTGATCGGCGCCTTGAACGTCGTGCTGCTGCCGTTGATCTACCAACGGATGCCCGCGGTGCCGGATGTCACCACGCTTGGCATGTATGCCGTGGCGCTGGCGATGCTGGGCAGCATGGGCTTTGCTCCGATCCTCATTTTCCTGAACGAACGGTTCCCCACCAGCATCCGTGCCACGGGGACTGGCCTGTCATGGAATATCGGCTTTGCCATCGGCGGCATGATGCCGACGATTGCGTCGCTGTGCGCGAGCACCCCTGCCGACCTGCCAAAAGTGCTGGGGATCTTCGTCGCGGTGGTCACTGCCATTTACCTGGCCGGTGCGGCGATCGTTCCGGAGACCGCCGGCCGCCTTGGGGAAAAGTGAGGGTGACTGCGCAGTTTGGGAAAACCGGCCGTTCAGGACTGTCGCAGGACTGGACGGTCAGGCATCCCTTCGTGCGCTGGCATGGGCCTCGACGGCGCCACTGCGTCCAGGCGCTGTTTTGCCCAGTTGCGATAGGAGCTCGGGCTCATGCCCTCGAACTGGAAAAAGGCACGCCGAAAGCTGCTTTCGTCCTCGTAGCCACTCCGCAGGGCAACGCGCTTGATGCTGGTGGCCCTGCCTTCGAGCAACACGCATGCCGTCTCCAGCCGGATGCGCGTGATGAACGCTTTCGGCGACTCGTCGACGAGCGCCGTCAGGCGGCGGTGCAGCGTCCGCTCGCTGGTTGCCAGGGTCGCGGCGAGGCTGCCTGTTCGTGATTCCTCCCGGCATGCCGCGCACGGCCTGTTCGGCCTTCAGCAGGAACGGGTCGCGCGAGTTCACTAGCCCTTGGGGGCATACAAGGATTGCTGGAGCGGTGTGTTGTCGACGACGGCGAAGTCCGCTGCAATGCGGGCGGCTTGCGGCCCCGCAAGCCTGCTGATCATATGTAGCGCCAGGTCGATCCAGGACAACGGGCGGCCTCCAGCGCTGATCACCCGGTCATCTTCCAGCAAGGCCGAGCCCCATACGACATCCGCCCCGGGAAAACGGTGCTTCAGTTCCTCATGCAACCACCATGTCGTGGTGCAGCGCCGGTCGTTCAGCAAGCCTGCTTCGCCCAATACAAATACACCCGCGCACGAGCCGCCGATCAGCGCGCCATGCGCGTGCTGGTCCCGCAGCCATGCGCCAGCCTCGCGCATCCCTGCGAGCAAGGAGGCAGGCTGTCTTCGCCCGGCACGATGCCGGGAATCAGCACCGCATCGCAACGCCCCGCGTCCGCGAGCGCCCAATCCACCTGCTGCAGGCGGCCATGGCCGTCGCGAAGGGGCAGCCTCGTCACGTCGCCGTTGGACAGAGGACCGGAATAGTCTGCGAGACTATCCCACCCGGTAAAACTCCACCGACTGCCCCGCATTGACCGCCCGATTTAGTCACGACGGCATCTCGCCCGGCCCGTCCCAGCTCAGCCCCTCGGCGTTGCGGTAGCAGGGGTGGTCGTACTTTCGTTGCGGATTGACACGGTTTCAGCAAGAAAACCTACTCGTGCAAAGGGCTTTTCGTGGAAAAGTCGTTGTGTACAAATTGTTGATATCAAAGTGGATTTCGCGCGCCGGCGTATCATTTTGCAGCGAAAGCACGAACAGCCCATAGCGCAGTAACAATCCAGAATGAATCGGGCCGGAAGTATCTTTGCCTTGACTCGATTGCAAGCGAATGGACAAGTTTTTGTGCGACGCGCAGTGTGCCAGAGCATGGAAATGCGGTGCTCAATACGAAGCCTTGTCTTAAAAGGCATGCACTCAACCGGGCAGATTTTCGCGTATTTGTCTGGCGCGGGGCTCCCTATTCACAGTCGAGATGCTACAGGCTTTCCTGGTCGACAAATCGGCCCAGCCTACGTAGTGCTGGCAGCAGCACTTCATCCGCATAAGGGCAGCCGGTAAGGCCCGGATCGGTCTGGCCCGACTTCCTCGCTTCATCCGGCGCGTGGGACTCCTCCGCGAGAAGGCGTGCAAGCAGCGCCTCATAGCCAGCCTTCCACGCTTGCGCGCCTGGGAATACCACGCGCAACTCCTTGAGAATATCCATCCCGGAAAAATCCAAGTCGCCCCAGAAATGAACAGGGCGCGTGACGTCGGTGCCATGTAGCCATGCAAGAACGCTAAGCCCCAATGCCGCATTCCGCTCAAACACGCCCGGAGCAAAATAAACCGAGCTGCCAACCGGCTGGCGCAGGCGCCTCGCACTCGCCTTGTATCCTGATGCGTATATCAGGACAAAACCTTCGGCGGCGCTCAGCCTCCCCGCCGCCATCGCTTCGAACGTTGCGGCGTTTTCCACAAACAGAATCGGGGCGGCAGAATCGGCTGTACGGGCGGCTACCAGCAGTTGCACCGGCTTGTCCGGAAACGGGCAGACATCCGTGTCCAGCAACAGGGCAATGGCTTCCTGCTGGCCGTTGAGAATTTTAGACAAGCCCCAGAACTGCCGGCTTGCCACCTCATGGAGCATGAGGTTTTCGCCCGCAAGCGCCGGGATGCCCGCGAGACGCTCCAGTACCTGCTCCGGTGAACGTGGCAGGATGAGGATCGGACGGGACAGCAGCCGCTCGCACAGCGCCGCGTTGCTGAAGCGCGCCGGCACAGCCTGCCGCCACTGAGCCATCCAGGCGACCAAGGCACTGGGCTGGCGCCCCGTCTCATCGCGAAGAAACGCTTCCGCTTGCGCGGCAATGACGAGCTTCGGTGAGCGCTCCCAGATATCAAGATCCCGCTGGCCGCGACGCTGGTCTAGCACCAGCGCCAACCCGGGCTGCGTCTGCAGCGCTTCGAGGGCGCGCCACACGAACATACGTTCGCCGTGGAGGGCGATCGCGAAAAACTCTGGCCACGTCCCGGCACTCAACGGGAAGCTGATATCGCGGCGCCTCTCGGCAAACGGCTTCGCCTCGATGCGGTCCACCAGCGCATTCAGCAACGCGGTGAGGGCGGCCGGCCGGCGCCCCGGAATGCCGTCGGCGCTCATGTCCCCATGTCCGAGACCAACTGCTTACGTGCCTCCTGCAAGTCGAACTGCAATGCCGCTTCACGCCGCACCGCCTCCCGGCGTTCAGTCCATAGGGCATGCAGCCGGTCGGCCTTCAACAGGGAGCTGTCCACCTCTGTAATTTTATCAAGTTCCCCTGCCAGACCCTCCACCTTCATCAGGGAAAAACGATGCTCGAAACTGAACAACTCGAGCAGGGGGCCGGACGCGCGGGACGGCATGGCAACCACCAATTGCAGGCCAAGGTTCTCATTGAGATAGCGCATCACGGCAGCGGTGCGGCCCTCATCCATCTTGTCGAAGGCCTCGTCGATCATCATGAGTTTCAGGCTCGGCGTCTTCTCGAACTGGCGAAACGCCTGGGCCAGCACTGCGGCCCGTACGAGATAGGCCGGCGTCATCAGCTCGCCTCCCGAGAACGTCGCCATTCTCGCCAAGGACGCCTCGCGTCCATCTTCCGAATACTTGCGGATGTCATACTGCCGATAGTTGCGGTAATCCGCTATGTCCTTCAGTCGCCGTAACGCGTGGTCGCGGTTGGTGTCGAGCAATAGCAGCTTGATGTCGTCCAGCGCCACGACGCTGTCGGCGGACAGCACGCCTTCGGCCGCGGAGAACAGATCCACCGGCGTTTGCGTCTCGGCCAGCCGGTTCAGATCCTGGAACAGGTCGAAGTACTTCTTGTACTCCTTGACCATCTGCCCATATTCGATCTCGAAACGGTCTTCGCCGAATGCCAAGCGCTTGAGCTTCTCATTAAGCCGCTTGAGCGGATCGATGCCCTGTTCCACCGCGGTGCGTACGGCCAGCGCGAAATGCGTACTGAAGGTATTGTTGAAGCTCTTCTCGGCGCCGCGCAGCTCGCTGGTGTTATTGAGAATGCGCACTTGGTCGAGCCGTTCGAGCATGGCCGAGATCTGCCGCCGGGCGGCGGGTACGCCGCCATAGGCTTGCCACTCGTACTCCTCCTGGGTCGACTGGCAAGGCTGAAAATCGACCCGCTCATCGAACGAGGAAGACAAGAGGTTGTGTGCCTCCAGCTTCCGCTCGAATGCCTCGCGCTCCTGGCGGTAGAGGCCGGCCTGCTGGCGCCGCCGTCCATCGAAGGACGCGGAGGTCTGCTCCCTGGCCGCATCCCGGGCGCGCTGGTCCAGCCGGACCGGATCGAAGTGTGGATTGAGCCGGATCAGTTCAGCCACGCGGGCGTTGACCTGTCTCACGCCGTCCTGGCACCCAGCAAGCTTAGCCTCCGCGTCAGCGATGTTCGCTTCGAAGCCACGCGCCTGCCCCTCCGCTTCGCCCGCTAAGCGCGATGCGGTATTGGATAAGCGGTGGTGGCCGTCCAATAGCTGCGCTGCACGCGCCACGCGGCGCTCCAGCACGATAAGATCGGAGTCATCCAGGCTGGCGAGCTGCGCCGCGAGACTGCTCAATTCACGCTGCGTCTCACCCAGCTTGTCCAGCATTGGCGCGACAGGAACGAGCTTCAGGCCGAGCAGACGGGCGCCCCATGCAGCCAACCCCGCGGCGCTTGCGCGATGTGCGTCCCTTTCCCGCGTCTTTTCGTCGATCTCCCGGCCAAGCCTCACCACACGCTTGCGCCGTGCCTCGGCACCGAAGGCAAGTTCGCCGTCCTCCACCCATGACGAAAACATCTTGAACCCACCGCTGGCCATGCCGTCCACGGTCAGTGCCTGTGGCGCGCCCCGCAGCGCCTGCGCATCCGCCACCTTGACATAACGCCCGTAGCTTGCAATCAGATAAGCGCGCGCGGTTTCATCGGCAATCACCAGTTCCTGCAGCACGGCATCGGGCGACAGCGCCTGATTTTCCGCCCGCCGCTTGGCCAGTTCGCCCTGCACCACAGAAGCCTCTCGCCCTTGCCTAGTCGCCGGCATCTCATGCCGCAGCGCCCGGATGGCGCTCCCCTCGTACTGCGCGTCCACCAGGATCACGAAGCGGTTGCCGCCCAAAAGCCCTTCGATGGCGTTCTGCCAGCGTGAGCCCTCCCGCGGCTGGACGAGGTTGCAAAGCACCCTGGGACGGGCTCCCGGCATCTGAGCTTCGAGATATCGGACCGCGACCTCCACATGCGCCGGCAAGTCAAAGTGGCCATCTTCCAGCCCTTGCCGGCGCCGCTTCAGGTCATCGATTTCCCCTTGCAGGGCGGCAGCGCGATCCGACTCTCGCGTCTGCTCCTGTACTACTGCCCCATACAGGCCTTCCGCGCCGTGCAGCTGCTGCGCAATAGGGGCCAGAGCGGCATCCAGCCTGGCAAACCGGTCGCGCCGCAGGCTCGCCGGGTCGATCTGCGCGCCTGTCAGCATCGCCGCCAGCTCACGCGCGGCAGCCCGGCCCTCGGCGGCATCGATCGCCACGGCCTGGACGACCAGACGCTCCACATGGGCTGCATAGGCGCAGGCTGGAGCTGCTGGCTGTCTAGCCAGGGCAGCCAGTTCGTCCAGCACGCCTTGCAAGCCCGTCAGGGCGCCAAGGACGTCCAGCGCGATTCGGGATCGAGTTTCAGTGGCCGCGGCCATCTCGCGGCTGAGCCGCTCACGCTCCTGCGCCACCGGATTGCCAATGAGCCGCGCCTTGGCCGTGCCGTGCAACTCCGTGGCGCGCTTTAGCGCCTGTGCATGCCGGTCGGCAAGCGCCTGCTGCTTTTCGACATCGGCCAAGGCGCGGTGCCGGCAGGCCTCCAGTCTTTGGATTTCCTCCTCGACATCCTGCCGCCGGCGCAGCGCTTCGCCCAGTTCGGCCTCCATGGCCTCCTCGAACGCAGCAAGGAACGCATCCGCGTGTGCCTTCAGCACGCCCAGCCGCTCCCGGCATGCCAGTAATTCGGTGGCGATCTTGCGCAGACGCTGCACGTTTTGCATGAGCGAAGCGATATGCCCGATCTGATCGGAGAAATCAGGCTCGGCTAGTACTTGCTCCCGGATCAGCTCGTCCACCGAGCCGACGGTCTTGCGGGCAATGGACTGGACGAAGGCCCGTGCCGCCGCTTCGGCCTCACGCGGCCCGACCAGTGTCTTGCCGCCACCGCGAAACTCGGCATAGAGCTTGCACAGATAGTCTTCGATGCTGTTCTCGAACGGCAGGACGCGCGGATAGCGCTGGCGCAGCCGATGGTAGATATCCTCGACCTTCACCGCCGTAATCGAATTGCCCTTGCGCGACTCGATGAAATCCGCCTCCATTGCGCGGCTGCCCGGTAGCACAAAGTAGAGCTTGCGCGCCACGTCGACGCTTCGACCTTGCTCGCGCGTACCGGACACGGCGGCTTCCACTGCCACCACGGCGGTGAATGGTTCGGCGGACTCCCCGTCATCGGGCGCGAAGACTGCGACGACATAGGTGTGCGACCCATACGGCCGGACGCAGAGATTGTCGCGCATGCCTACCGCATAGGACGCCAGCGTTCGCCTCACTTTGCCGCCCGCGCGCGAGGCGCCGCTCTCGTCCTGCGCGGAGTTGAAAACGTTAATGTGCTGCTTGCCTCCGGTCATGACCAGCTGGATCGCGTCCTGGAAAGAGGACTTCCCAACGCCGGTCGAACCCGACAGCAAGGTGGTGTGACCAAAGGGGTATTCCCGGGACACCACGAAACCCCAGTTGACCAGGATGAGCTTCTCAAGCTTCATCGTCAGACTCCGGCGACGTGACGACCGACACGGGTGTCCGTGTTTCGATCAGCAGGGCATCGATGGCGGAATCCGCCACGAACTGCAGGATCGTTCCACGAATGGCGATCAGAGCGTCAGCATCTTCCACCTCGGAATCCGCCCGGTAGTCGATCAGGCGGGCACGCTTCAGGTCGGCGAAGAGCTTCTCCCGCGCAGTCTTGGCCGGCAGTGAGCGGCGCGCCTGCGCAGTCAGCGTGGCATTCAGGTATTCGACGGTGACGAGCGCCTCGTTGCGCTCGTTGATCGAGCCTTGCCGCAGGCTTTCGTTGTACAGCAAGCGCAGCACCAGGCAGCATGCCACGAAATCGGCGGAGAGCTTCGCCCGCACGGCGTCCACCGCGATAGCATCGTCCTCGGCGGGCAGTCCAGGCACGCGCGCCCCCGGCGGGTAAAGCCGAAAATAACTCTGATGCCGCTCGTGCAGCAGCCGGAACCCGCCCACGTCGAAGTACGCATTGAGCAGGCCCTCGATACGCACGGCGTCGTCGTAGAGCTGACGCTCGATGGAGCTGTCCTCCCGGTGCAGGATGGACAGCCCGAACAGGCGGCCGATAATCTGCCGGAACGCCTCCGGCCTAACGCCCCCGGCCTTGAGTTCCGCTTCCACCAGTTGGCCAATCGTAATTTCATCCATGGCCGATGTGTCGCCTCCTGATTGCATAGTTGGTGCCCGACATGATGGCATTGTCCAGCGGCTCGGCGTCTAGCCGCTCCACGTCCAGTCCCTCATGGTCCCGTGCCGCCTCGACGGCCCGCAACAACGACAACGCCTGGATGGCATCGTCGACCGGCAACTCGGACAGGCGCAGCGCACCCGTGCCACGCATGGAACCGAGCAGGTAATCCACGACATCGTGATGCGACAGAGAGAAGGCCCGCTCCTCCGCTTGCCGTACGAACTGACGTAAACGCTCTTCCCGCGTGATCTCCGGAACAATGCTCACGGCCTGTGCCCGATTACGCTCGCCGGCCTTTCTCGGCTGCACCGCGGCGGGATCATACAACGCCACGCTTACCGGTGCGAGCGCGGCCCCCTGCCGCTCCAGCCACGCGCCCTGCTCCCGCTCTGGCATCTCCCCCAGGCGGCGGATCAAGGTGGACAATGCCGCCCCGCCGCCCGATGCCCCCATGAACAGGCTCTGCGACAACAAGACCACATGGCGGCGGACATAGCTTTCCATGGCCCGGAACAATTCCGGCTGCTTCGTCCGGCAGGCCGCGGTCACCATCTCGTCGATCCGATCAAGCATCCATCTCAAGATAGCCCCGTCCGGCGCGGACTGTGCGGCCCACGCCGCGTGGTTGGCCAGGTCATCGTCAATGGCCTGCATCTCGGCCGCGCTCAACTCGTTAAGACGTTCAATCAGCGCCCCGATGTCCAGCCGGTGGCGCTCGGCATTGTCATAGACCAGCCGGGGCGAGAACTCATCACGAAAACGTCGCTCTACGAACTCAATGAACCCATCCCAATTGCCCTGCACATGCGCATCGAGCAATATCTTGCGGGCCAGGTCGTAGAAGAGTTCGATGTCCTCGGAGAGGTCGGCAATGACCCGATCAGCATACTCGTAGGCGTCGAGCAGGTCTTCCACGTCGCGGCGCTCGATGAAGGCGCTCAGTGCATTCTTGCAGGAGCGCATGTTGCGCTGACGGGTCCGTTCCCGTGGGCGGTCGGCCAGCGTCAACGCCTGAGCGAAGATCTTGCCGGCGCGGGTAAAGCGATAAGCTGTAACCAGTCGGACGCGATCCTCCGCGGTTTCGAGCCAGCCGTCCGCGACGAGGAGGCGCACGATGGCGCTTGCCAGCTTCTGGTCGTCGGCAAGGTCACCGGCGGTGAATCCATCTTCGCCATCTTCCCCGGCAGGGTCGGCCGGCAGCGTAGCAGACTGCATGGTCTGAACAAACAAGTCACGCAAGTCCTCGCGCCCGAGGATGGAACGGTAGTCGGCATGGGAACCATAAAGCCGCGCATAGAATGCGCGGATGCAGGCAGCGATCAGCCGGCGCCTCTTCAACGTCAGCGGACGAAAGAACTGCGGATAAGCCGAATCCACCATGGCGGCTGATGTCCCCTCTCAATACTCTGGCGTTGCACCTGCATACCATCGACGCAGCGACCAAAAGCGTAAGATACCACCCCCTCGCTGCGCCGCCAGGCGCGACCTGCTTCAGGGATTCCAACCATTGCGGTCTGCCACCGGCGCGCCCCCCCGGTTGCGCCTTGCCGAACCGGTCAAGCCCCTACGAGGCGGTATGGGCACGGCATTTGGATCTGGCCCAAATGCGACGGGAAATAACGACAACCGAAAGCCGCGGAACGCATGATGTTAAAAATAAGGCATATGCAGGTATGCCCGCGGTCGGTAGTCGAACCCAGTCTCGTCCGAGGGATGACGACACTTGAACTATTCCATTAGCCCTCGCCCCGGCGCCATCCCCTCGCATGGCACAACCGACCCGTGCAAACCTCAGGCCGTCATCCCATAGCCCAACGCGCGAATATGTGTCCGGAATTTTTCTTCATCCTCGAGCCGCACTACCACATGCCTATCACCGGCGCGCAGGCACAGACGGGCGGTCTCCTTGCGAGTGGCCAGCATGGCTGCCATTTGCGCGTCATGGCAATCAATCAGCAGCGTGGTCCCTGCGACTTTCAGCGCCTTGCCCTGCTTGCCGGCGCTCTTGATGAACGATTCCACCGTGTCTGGCAGCGGCTGGTCGTCCCGGGCCTGCAGGAATTCGCGGAGTTCAGCGATGTCATGCCCCCTCTCGACCGCAACGATGGCCTTCTGAAGGTCGAGCCGCCAGAGTTTGTCCGCCTCTTCCGTCGCCCACATGTCCAGAATCAGGGATTCTTCCGCCGACAGACTGTCCCCGATGACCTTGACCTGCATGCCGGGCATGACAGACAGCCTCAAGCTGACCCGGACCTGCGCCGGCGTGTAGTGGGCGCTGGCGCCAAGGCAATAGGCGCCCAACGAGGTCACGCGAAAATAGGCCAGCCCATCGTAGCGGCTGAGGAACTGGAGTTCATCCGTTCCCCACATATCGCGAAAATTAGGCCGAGCCCCCGCCGGTTCGGTGTATGCGACGTCAATGATGCCAAGTGGCGCCGCATACTCGAACAGGAAGCAGAGCATGTAGCGCAACTGCAGGATGTCCCAGTCATGGTAGCCGCTGTGCCCCAGGCTGCCGTAATCCGGCTCGCAGATGTAAAGACTCCAAGGGTCGCGGGCCACGTCGAAGGTACGCCCGGTTGCCACCATGAAGCCGGAAAACGCGTCGATGCTGATCCACTCCCCGGCCGGACAACGCTGCAGCAATTCGGTGATCGCCGCGCGGCGCGGCGCCACTGCAGCCATCGCACCGCCCCTGGCCTTTTGCCCCTTGATGACATCTATGCGGCTGAATTCATCCAGCAGCGTCGCCTTCAGCCATTTCCGCCAAATTGTGCCAAGCACGTCAGCCGTGGGCGCCGTCAGGGCTTTCAGTCCTGCCTTGCTCAGCGCCAGCTTGCTGCCGTTGCGTTGTACAAGTCCGGCTGCCTGAAGCAGTATCGGCCAAGAGAATGCCTTGATCGGACCAATCTCCTGATCGGTGGGATTCGGCGCGTGGTCGGCGTAGTAGTCGCTACCGGACAGTTGCCCGCACAACAAACGCAGCGTCGCCGTGCCCGGCAGCGATGTCTTCTCGCTGACCTGAACCTTTCCCTGATCCACCAGGCGCAGCAGCACCGGAAGATCCGCCAGGGCATCGCGCTCGCACAGCCGCACCGTCAACGGGCTTTCACCGTTCATTTCGGGAAGCGTATCGGTCGTGTCCAGCCGGACAGGCTCGGGCGGCGGCACGAATGCCATGAGCCGCTCCTTCAGATCGGCAGGCACGCAGTGCCATCCGTTCTGATAGTACAGAAACAGGCACAACGCCGTGGGCGGCCCAGAGTGTTGGCGTAGGCGCCGCTCGTCCCGGACAAAAAAGTGCGGCAAACGCCCGTACTTCGCTCGGAACCGCATGGCGTTAAAGCAGCCATCCCCGGCATACGTGGCCTCTGCCACCGCCAAACGTTGGGTCTCGTCCAGCCCTTCCCACAGCGCGCACAGCCTGTCGCCGGCAAGGCTCCGCAGGATCTCTTCGACCAGCCCACTCTTCTTTCCGATGCGTGACGCATCCGGAAGCCAGCGCATCAGCGATTTCAGATCGTCTACGGTCAAATTGTTCAGCGCTTCAGTGAGGGAAATCATGAGCATACGTAATGATGGCAATTTTTCAGGCCGCGTACGGCCTCGGGGCAAAGTCGGCCGGGGACCAGCAAACGTGATGATAGTCCGGACAATCAGGAATCGGGCTACTACAGCGGATATTTGCTCGCATTCATCCCCCATTCGCACCGCCGCATCCAGGTCCACACTCGGCGCCCGTCACGAGCTGTGTCAGTCGGATTGTGATATCCGCCAGCCCCTGCTCCAGAAAGATAAAGATGCGCCCTGACCTCGCAACACCCGGGCCCTCTTTCCTCCCGCTACTCGCCCCGGAAAAACTACACGTTCTGCCCCGCAATGACCGCCCGCCGCGGCCAGTCAGATCTCGCCCTGTCCGTCCCAACTCAGCCCCTCGGCGATGCGGCAGCAGACTGCAGAAGGCGGTGGTGGCGAGGCGGGCAGCCCGCCGCTTCCAACTCCTCCATGGCCAGCCCATAGTCCGCCATCTGGGCCTGGATTCAGCGGATCGCTCCGCGCTCACTGACGACCGCCTCCTCGGCTAGACTGGCGCAGGAAGCCACATGGAGCCACATGGAGCCACATGGAGCCACGATGGACCCAGATGACGTGATACGAGATTTCGGGCGCCTTGCGCTGGATGACACAACGGAATTGGAGGTCGACGACGCGATTGCCGGCTTGGCGGTGCTGTTGGCCGATCCAGCGGTCGCGGGGAAAGAACGGGCCTTGTTGACCCAAGTAGGTGCAACACTCTACCGGTTGGGCCTGAACGAACGGGTAGTGGCGGCGCTCAAGAAGCGAGGCGACACAGCTCAGTGACCATGCCCCCCCCCGCAGCCGCCGCCGGCTTCAAGATTCCCTACAACGAGCACGTGGCTGCTCGTCAGCATCCGCAGTGTCCGCGGAACTGTGCCGGTTGTGAAGGCGGCTATGCATCGTCTCGCAGCGGATTAACATCTTCGTCGCAGGCTCCTGCTCAGCGCCGACTGTGCCGGCTTCCGCGACATTGAGCAGATATACTTGCCGGGAGACGATGGCGACGATCACAATGATGGCGCCGACACTGAAGGCCCGGACCACAAACTGAAGGTATCGCGCCATGGAAATCGCACCGGATAGCAAGAGGGTGGTTGGGTGACGAGACTACACGAAGCTGCCACAAGACGGTGCTACGCCGTTGCAGGATTGACACCGCCTTTGTTTCCCCGTAATGGGGCCGGAGCCCTTCTGTAACACCGCACTGGGCCGGATGAGAATGCCAAAGACGATCGCGCCCCTACCGAGAGGCCACTACTGGGCCACGCCACGCGCGCCCTTTCCGCTGGACGGTCCGAACGGCCATGACGAAGTGTTCCCTGGCGCCCACTGCATCAGCGACGGCAAATGGGTCACCTTCTACAAAGACGGTGAAGAAGTCTGGGCGTGCAATGCCACCTATGCCGCAGCCCACTTCGACTTTGCTGCCGTTTCGCGCGCCGGCGCGTCAACGGCCGACTGAAGTGCGAGCTCCGCGGACAGACGTCCACCCTCACCCCTTCAACATAACCTCACAGCAACCCGGCAATATTTCGCTCTACGAGCGTTATGTCAAATATATCCACTTGCATCGCATCGATACCCCATTCGTTGGGTCCACCAACCCCACCTAGCGTATGACCTGAATTTGCGGTCACAGCAAACGCGGACGGTTTGCTGTGATATGGATTTACGTTTCACTCAGGAATTCCGGGTGAAAGTGTCTCGCTTGACCGTCGCACCGAACCAACCTTGCCTTCATCATTGACTCTCCGAATTTACGAGGTGCTCAAGCTCTTCGACGGCAGTGATCACCTTTGAAAAGGCTGGGACTTCACCGAAAATCATCCCGCTCATCGCCTGAAAGTCCTTTTCCAAAGCTGCTCGCATATCCTCCGTTGGCGCTAGCGTAAAACATCCCCGCCTTGCTTGGTCCAAGCCCAGATCGGGGCTGCCGAAGAACATGTCCGCGTGGGTGGCACAGTCATTGGCCAAGTCATCACGCAAATGCCATCCGCTGCGCTTGGCCAATTCGAGCATGCTATGTAGATCATAGTAATGTCGTGTCACTCGCTGACCACCATGCCGGATTTCCCCTCTGTGCCCGTGCCATTGCCGAAGGCCGTGCGCAATGATCACTTTGTCCCAGAACGTCCGTTCGGGCGCCACAGTCGTCACGTTGGGAACGGCGAGATCAAGATAAGCGAGCTCATTCGCGACATATGGCGTGATGGAGGCCGTTACATGCGGGTCCAGGGCCGACTTAGCTCCCGCTTCGATCTTCACTGCAGAACGGATGTACGCATTGTCGTTGGCGGTGACCGCGGGATACCAAAAAAGGATCGTCTGGTTGTCCCTGTCGGCGGGGTCAAGCTCGATCCGGTAACGTCCTGCTGGCATCTGGTCTTGCACCAGCGCTTCGAATTGTTCACGCATCGGGCCTGCGATGTGGGCTTGCGCGGCTTGCCGAACTTCTTCTAGCCGCACGCGCCGCTTCTTCCCGCTTAGCGCGGCGAGTTCCGCTACCTGAACTGGCTGCCCAAGATCTTCCCGGAACACCGTTATGTCTATGTCCTCGGAAAATCTTGTAATCAACGAGAACGCTTTCGACAGCGAAGTTCCTCCCTTGAACAGGATGCGGGGCGGCTGAGCTACTCCATTGAACAGCGCATCTAGGGCCCAACACACCCAAAAATCCTTCTCGATATGCTGGACTGCCGTCCCGAGTCTTGCCGCCGTAGTTACAAACAGGTCTCGCCGGTCCGTGTCGGTTGCCTCGATGATTTGACGATAGTCAGGCTTCATGGGACACCTTCCCGTTCTTCGCATCGCATTCGCCGGTGGCGGCCCCTGTGCCATTGCAATCCAGGAGATCGCGAACAAAGGTCCGCATCCATGCTGGCATGGCACCGAGGCCTGCCATCAGGTCCTCGCGGATTGACTGACCATGGTCGGGGTGTTCGAGCACGGTGCGAAGCGCAGTTGCTATCCGCTCGCTGTCAGAGGCAATGGTGTCTTTAAGCCAATGCAATGCTTGAACGACGCGCATTGCAGGACGTCCTGCCCAATACAGCCGGCTTGGTGCGGTCTGTTTGAAGACGATCGTGAGGTTGTCGAACTTCAGCGAACGCCGGCGGCTGTCCGTATGAATGGTGACGCGTGCCGGTACCGCGTCGGTCAGCCCCAAGTCGTTGGCCGCGGTCATGCCGTCCACCAGCAGGCGCAGATTGTCGCGCCTTGCAATCGCTTCAACCACAGCCCGATAGTCGGGCATGGTGGGGCGTCCGGTCAGCCGATTGAGTTTGGGCAGATCATAGAGGCCTCGGTCAATTCGACGGAGCAGGCCGGCCCGTACAAACCGCTGCAACGCCTTGTCGATAGCGTCTCGGCTGCCAAGGTGAGCGAAATCGGTCGGTACCCAGACCTTACCTGGGCTGGCCTGTTCGATAAGTGCAGAGATGTTCGCTCGGAGGTCAGGCATGGCTGTCTGGGTCCGCAATTTACATACATTTTTCGGACAGCCACTTTAGCGCCTCCGAAAAGTGTAGTCAAACTTCGGACAATGGCCTTTCGTCCGCTCGGGCGAGCGCGCACTTTCTCACGGATCTGAGACGTAAACATCACAAGGTCCGTTCCGACCTCTCGGCAGTTCGTCGCAGCATGTGAAACTGGCCGCGGCCCGACTCGGTGACTTCGGGCGCTGCCGACAGGTGGGATCCTCATTCTAAAATGCGGGCTAGGGGATCTGCCTTCGTTTCTTGATAGCTGGGCTTATCAAGCATTGTCGACCGATTCGACGAAGCCACTGGCAATGGGCCGAAAGGCAACGAGCTACGGATTCCACCGCTCTTCCGTCGGTCGCAATAGCTTCCGGAGCAACGCAAGGGGGCGTAAGACCTCTGCGTGCTGATCACGGACGACAAGGCCCCGTTATCGGACCCTAACGCCGCGTCATGGCTGACCGGACTTCGAGCGCAGCGCAGCGCGCGACAGGTATCGGGAATTCCCCTGGACGCCTTCTCCCCAGCTTAGCGCTGTCCCCGTCATACCGCGTCAGGGGCTGCATGCTGACTGCAAATATCGACGCCACACAAGCAGCGTTTACCGTAGCTCCCTGGCCATGGCACGCTCCGCGGCAATCGGCGTCGTGCGTTCAGGTAACCCGGCCAGCGCCAGGTAAATATCAATTTGCGGCCAGACGGGTGGCCATGAAAGCTCGTTGATCAACGCCAGGTTGAGCGCCGCGTAAACCGGCACCCAGACGTCTTCGCCTTCCGCCCGGCGCCGCACCGACAATTCAGGATTGAGCTGGTACCAACCTTGCCCAAAGCGCCTGAAGAGCATGCGGTTGTACGCGTAGTCGCGCTCCGCTTCGTTTCTTGCCAGCACGCCGGACAGGTGCTGCCGCTTGTTGCGCTCTGGTCGCACCACACTGGCAGGCAGAAACTCCCAAGCCTCCAGAATGGCCTGCGTTTCAAAGGCGGCGTAGGGCCGGCGTTGGTGATGCGTGAAGCGCGACTTGAACAGCGCCCACATGGTCTGGAACAGGAAGTATTCAGACTGATGCCGGTCGATGCGCACCAGCCGTGTTCCATTGTTAACATCGATAGCAGCCGGCGCCAGCAATTCATAGAGCGCCCCAAAAGGCCCGCTGGCGAACCGGGGCGAGCGGAACGCCTCCAGCATCGCCCAATGCAAGGCGTTGTGGCCATAGTGGTCGAAATTGTCGCGATCGGCACCGCGCTCCAGCAGTGCCTCGACCAGCGCCACATTGCCGGCGGCAGCGGCCGCCATAAGCGGCGTCTGGTTCATCGGCAGGCGGTGTTCTACGCCGTGGCGTTCGCACTGCCGCAAGATGTCCTTGAAATTGCCTGCAAAGTACGCCGCAAAGCTCTTGCGGGCTAGGCCGCTGCGTTCACCGGAAAACTGCCGAGCCGCGACAAAGCCGGCCTCCTGTGCGAGCCATGCCGCCAGGCCCGGCTCGTCATAACTGGCGGCGATCTCATAGAGTTGCTGCTTGGGCTTGCTCCCCGGCACCTGCACGCGGAATACTTTGAGCAGCAACTCCTGCAGTTTCGCCTGGTCGAACACCGGCCACGGCGGCGGCACCTCCTTCAGGATGCTGCTGCGGATGGCGTCGGCCTGCTCCTGCTTGCCCTGCAGCTCTAGCTTCCTCGCCTCTTTCTGCCAGTCTTCCAGCGTAGCCTGGCGTGCCTCGACCCTGGCCTGGCTGCCGTGCGCAAGATCGAGGAGCCCGAACAACGGATGCTCCGCATCTGACTCGATTAGGTAAAGATTTTTGGTGGCGCGCGTGAGCGCCACGTAGAGCGCATTGACAAAGAACTTGTAGACTTCCAGCGACTTGTCGTGCTTGTCCCTGGCGCGCCGGTAGGTCAGCGTGTCGGCTGCCAGGTCCTGTCTGCCCACGCCATCGGCAATCTCGGCGAACTCGGCACGCTGGTCGGAAACAAAGCGATAGAGCACGATATTCTCGTACTCCAGCCCCTTCGCTTCATGAATGGAAAACAGCAGTGGCGTGGAGAAGTGCTTTCTCGCCTCCGCCTTGTCCTCGTCGCGCAGCACCAGCACCGCGCACTGGGTCGACCGGCGGATACTCTGGTCCAGTTCCCGCTTGACGTTGTCCTTGTCCGGCAGCAGCGTCACCTGGCCAGCATCCCCACCCAGCGCATCGACCAGGAAATTGCTCTCGCGATCGATCGAGCCAAAGCGGCGATGCTTGATCTTCAGCAACGTGTTGGCCACACGTGTCGCCTCGGTACCGTTGCGGAAGTTGGCAGTCAGGACGCGCAGCGCCTGCTGTTCGGCAAGCTGTGCGTCGTGCCAGAACAGGCTCTTGACCTGGCTCCAGCTGAAAAAATTCGGGTGGACGATCTGGTTGGAGTCGCCGCAGAGCAGGAACCGGCCGGGCTTGCTGAGGGTCTTGAGCACCAGCGCCAGCTGCGCCATGGTCAGGTCCTGGACCTCATCGATAACCACGAAATCATAGCGGGCCGCCGCCAGCGGCAACCACTCCAGGGCGACAAGATTGAGGTCATAGAGACGGCTGTCAGCAAGCCAGGCCCGATACCGCTCGAAGAGGTCATAGACCCGGCTCCGCATGTCAGCGCCAAAGATGGACTGGCGCACGCCCAGGGCCAGGTAGGCATCGCGATCCAGCACGCCGTGCGCCGATGCCGTGATCACGCCACGGATTTCCTCGAAGGCCTGGTGACCGTCGACATCGCGGAACTGCTGGCGCTGGCGCTCAAACCACTGCGCAAAGTCCCGCCAGCCAGCCTCGCGGCCCTGCGGCACGCGGATCGACTCGACGAACTCCCGGTAAGACAGGAATTCAGCTTCCTGCGCCGAATGCTCAAAGCCGTTGGCGTAGTAGAGATCGCGTGCATTGCGCGCCAGGTAGGCTGAATGCGTGACATACAGCACCGCCCCTTCCGCATGCTTGAGCTTCTCCAGCGTCAGCGCGGTCTTGCCGCTACCCGCGGAGCCGACCAGCACCAGCGGAGCCGGCTCACGGTAGACCGCCTCCTGTGCGTCGTCAAAGGAGATTGGCTTGTCCAGCACGTGGATATCGGTGCGATCCGGATGCAGGTAGCGCACCGGATCCGCTTCCAGCGCCGCCTCGGCCGCGTCGATCTCGGGAATCTTGTCTTCATCGATATCCGCGCCGCGCAGGAAACGGCTACCGCGGTAATCGTGGTTCTCGATCACTTCCAGTAGCAGCGCGCAGACCTGCCCATCGTGGCGCACGAGCGAAAACAGCAGGCGGTTAGCGTCGTCCAAGCGGGCGCGGTAGAACTTGCCATGCGAGAGGCTGGCAAGCTTCTTGACCTGGGCCGCCCGGAAATCGTCGCGGCCGATCGCATCCGCAACCTTGCGGTAAGTGCTCCTGACGCGGGAAATATCAAGGCCGATGTATTCGAGGATCTTCATTGTCGGGCCTGACCAGTCGGTTTGCGGAAAGAGCGGCCATTTTAAAAAAAAGACCGCCTGAGCGGTCCTTATCCTTGACAGAGTAATGATTATTCAAAGAGTTCTGCGTGCGTCCCGGCCCGAACAAAGATAAGGCTCTCATCGTCGAGACGGTAGATCAGTAGAAAATCACCGCCGACGTGGCATTCCCTGTGGTTGGCCCAATCGCCTTTGAGCGGATGGTCCAAGTATTCCTCGGGCAGCGGGCCGTCATTTGCGATGAGCAGAAGCATTGTCCGCTTCAACTCACCCATATTGTACCGGCCCGAATGGCTAAGCCGTTGCCAGTCTTTCTTGAATTCCTTAGTCGTGTCGTACAGACGAGGCAGCGCTGCCTTCTTTGTTTTCGAGTTCATCAAACATTTCCTGAGCAGAGCGGAAGCGTGCCTTAGCGGCCAATGCTTCCGATTCCCTCAGTGCGCTCAACGTAGCAGCGTTCGGAATCCTGACTTCAAACGGAATTCCTTGCGACAGCACAACCTGACGAAGGAAAAGACGAACAGCGTCGGAGATCGTCAAGCCGTTGGCGGCAAGTACGCGTTGGGCGCTTTCCTTCAGATCGGGTTCAATACGAGCGCGCACGTCGGTAGTTTTAACTTCAGTGGCAAACATAGGAACCTCCAACCAGCGCCGAGACAAATGAGAAAGATAATTGAAAGATGACTTGGATATGACTTTTAAGACACGAAGAACTTACATCCGACGCTGTAGGAACATTGTAGCTACAGAACGCTGCCATTGCAAGTTGGCGTACTTATGGTGCCTATAGGATCACAACTCACGTACGGCCAAAAAGCTTGCAGGAGGCATCCGGAGCCAAGGGCAAGCCTCCGGTTTGGCGAGAATCTTCAACACGCCACTACACATCCTCGTTTTTGAAGGCTCTTATCCTATCCGAAAAAATTCCTTACTCTGCCCCGCATTGACCGCGCGCTTCAGCCACGACGGCATCTCGCCCTGTCCCGTCCCAGCTGAGTCCCTCGGCGTTGCGGTAGCAGACCACTGGCGGTGGCGGTGGTGGCGGAGGGGGCGGTGGATCGAAGCACCCGGCCGCTTCCAGCTCCTCCATGGTCAGCCCGTAGTCGGCCATCTCCGCCTGGATCCAGCGGATCGCCCGCCCCCGGCTGAGTTTTTGCTTGCCGAACATGATGAGCCCGCACACCAGGATACTCGCCGGTGACAACGTGCCAGCCGTCCCGATGATTGTGGAAGTCGTGATCTCGATGCTGTAGGCGGGCGCGGTGCCGGCGATGCCCATGATCACCGATTCGACGAGGCCCAGCGAATCGGCGTTGAGCGTGGCGGGTTGGTCCATGGGCGTGCGACTCGCGGGCGCCATTGATGGCCCCAACTTTCGCTCCGTGCGGGATGTGCTGGCAAGCTTCATTGCGCCTCCAAGGCTGCCATTTCTTCAGCTCGCAAACCGGTCAATGCGAACTGGCAGTAGAGATTGCGTTGCCGGAAAGACACCTCCGGTCGCCTCTAAGGCCGGCAATTAGAGCAACGTATGACTTCACGGCAACGCCAGGACCGTGTCAACGATACGACGCCAACTATCGCGCGCAGTTCACACAGCTGGACGTAGTCATGGCGCAGATGAAAAACACCAACACTTACCTGACGCAGCAGTTCAGCGCGATGAGCTCCAGCGGTTAACGCACGGCATCCGCCTGGCAAACGCAGGCGGCGGGGGCCCGTTCTCGTGCCCCCAGACACCGGCCTCCTGACCCAGACGGACGAGTTCAACAGCATCCTAGAGGTGAAATGCGCCCCCGCTCAGCGAGCGCGCGTGCCTGCCGTATTGAGCGAACCGGAGATCCAGTCCCGTGCCTCGCGGGACTGGGCCATCTGGAAGCTCCTGACATGGCCCGGCACCAGGAATCGAAAGATATCGGCGGCGTGACGGATCCAGTCGAGGTCCGTTACCACCGCGATGCCCTCCCAGTGCGGGTAGCGCGTCACGCCCAGCCTGAAGTCATCCCACATGGCGCCGACCGCCATCCTGGCGAAGCCGGGTCCGAGTTCGTAGTAAATGCGTACCTTGTCGTGCCGTGCGATAGCCGGCGGGCATCAGCACCTTCTCGTAGTCCTCCCGCGTAACCTCGCCGCTGGCGCTGACCGCGATGCTCCGTATGCACGTCCCGTACCACAGGGTCATCTCCTGTCTTGTCCACTTTGTCTCACGACGTGATATGTGAGTCGTGCGCGGTTTGCTGGCAAATCCCGTCCCTGCCCTCCTTGCCTTCGGCTCATTCGACATGCCTCGGGACTGACAACGCCCGGACCAGTGTGACATTGGTTCGATTGCCGAACGCCTCACATAGCGGCAAAGACCCGGGCTTCCACACGCATATTCCATCAGGCAGAGTGATGTTCCCAGCGCTCGCAGCGATGCCGCCTCCGGTACTACCGCCGGCCACGCCTGTGGCCAGCAAGGCGCCGGGCGTAGGAGTCCGTCCGTCCATCAACATTGACCCGAGTCACAGGTGCGCTTCCAGCCACGGCACCTCGGCTACAGGAAAAAGGGTTATCGAGCTGCGCTTCACGGCCTGAGCTCAGTTCGTGCCGCTCGCGCCCGCGGCGGGTGGCGCGGACGGTGCAAACGGTGTGGCTGGTGCGGCTGGTGCGGCTGGTGCGGCCCCGGCCGTCGGCGCTGTAGCGTCGAGCTTCGCGGCGGGTGCTGCAGCGGCCGGTGATCCATTACGCGCCTTCGACGTCGGCGAAGGCGACGGTGTCGCTGGAACCGGTGCCGGTTCCAGTGCAGGTGCAGGTGCTGCAGCGGGCGGCTGCACTGGAACGGGCGGGGCGGGCGGCGTCGGCACGGCGGGCGTCGTCATCTTCATCGGCTCGCCCGGATGCGTCGGCGCGGGCTCGGGCAGCGGCGCAACGTGCGCCTTCTCCGCGGCCTTCACCGTCGCACGGTCGCGCCGCACCGGATCGACCTTCAGAAAATGGTCGACCGGATTGAAGAAGCGCTCGTAGAACACGCCGGCCGGAATTGTCTCGCTCGCAATTTTGACCATCGAGTCGCTGCCCGAGCCGATCGGCAACGACAGCGAGCCGAGCACGCTCAGGCCGACGCTGGCCGACGTGCTGGTCTTCTTCAGCGCGTAGCGGTCCTGTACCGCGTTCACATAGGCGGTGCTCGACGTGCCATCTGCGTTCGCGTCCGCGCAGACGACGTGAAAGGCGATCACGACGTGCGTGTCGTCGCTCGGCTGGAAATTCTTGCTGCCATCGATCGTATCGGGATGGGCCGAACTCGACACGTAACCCTGGCTCAGCAGCGCCCGGCGCGCGGCTTCACAAGTCGCGTCGGAATTCGCCTTGAACGTGCGCGCGTATGGGCTCGTCGCCGTGTCGAACTGCTCCTGCTGATAGAGCGGCGTCGGCGCCGGCGCCGAACTTAAACTGCATGCCGACAAGACGGCGGCAATCGCGCACAAAACGGACAACTGGCGGAATCGGTGGAGCATGGCGTCAATCAAAAGCGCTCGGCCGTGTGACGCGCCGTGAGGCGCGGTCGGGACGATGCCGCTGCACGTGCCGTGTAATTATCATTTGCACCAGTCGTTTGTGGCGACGCCATCTCGCATGGCCGGGCCGTCATTATAGATTCGTCTGTTGACCGGGGGTTCCGAGCGCACGCGCGCGGACTTCCGCGTGGTGGTCGCCACCTGAATGAGTTGGCAGAGCGGATCCGTCCGACTCTACGCGGCTGGCTTCAGTACTATGGGCGGTTCCATCGGTCAGCCCTTATCTATGCACTGCGGACGGTTGATATCGCCCTGGTGCACTGGGCACAACGGAAATACAAGCGACTCCATGTGCGATCGGAGCTGGTCATTGAGCACGGCAGTGCGGACTTGTAGAAGTGCGTGGGCCTGCCGCGGCCGCCAGGCCATTTGTTGCCGCTTGACAAACCGCTTGCTGACTACCTGGTTGACGGCTGATTCGACGAATCCCGATTGCAATGGGGGTCCCCATGGCGATAGCGGTCGCCGTAGTTCACGATAAGCTAGTTAGCAGTGGACAGTAAGGTATTGATTTGTTGGAATAGCACGTAGGATCGCAGGGCGCAGCAGGTCGTCGCACGTCGCGCGCAGTAAGCGTTCCGGGACTCTGGGCGTAGTTGACCATGGCATGGCGGGGACGGCGTCGGCCGGAGCTCAGTTGAACAGCAGCGCGGCATAGTTGCGGGCGCTGTGCAGCACGTGTAGCACGTCGATTCGCGAGGGCGGATCGCCCACCACGCGGTAGAAGATCTGGTAATTGCCGTGTACGCGGTGCCGGATGCCGCGGGCCTCGTAGCGGGGCACCAGCGGGAAGGCGAGCGGCATGTCGGCGAGCGACAGGCACCGGTCGCGCAGCTCTTGCACAAAGGAGAGCGCGCGGCGCGGGTTGTCGCGGGCAATGTAGTCGGCGATGGCTTCGAGTTCGGCCTCCGCCAGTGGCGTCAGGCGAACGACGATCATGCGCCGCGCCCGGGTGTGCCGCCCGCCGCAGCGCGGTATTTAGCCTCGAGGCGGTCGAACACGGTGGCCGCGTTGGTGCCGCGGCCCGCGTCTGCCTCGGCCAGGCTTTGCGCGAGCGCCGCGTCCAGCGCTATCAGCTGCGCTTCGCGGTCCTGAATCAGGCGCACGCCTTCGCGCAGCACTTCGCTCTTGGAGCCATAGCGGCCCGAGGCGACAAGTTCGGTCACGTAGCGCTCGAGTTGTTGACCAAGGTCGGCACTGATCATGTTTGCTCCTTTTCAGAGGGGGGCGGCGCATCGCGCCGGCCGGTGCCATAAGTGTATCGCCCCTTGATAATAGTTATCAAATGCTATCCATGAAAGTGGATTTAAAGGAACCCGGTGCCCTTGCCTAAAGCTGGGGTCCACTGTATTCCGCGGGGCGCGCACCCTGCCGATACTGGCGTTATCGAACCTTATTGCCGCGCCCTGGCAACTCCGGCGTCACGTGAATCCTGGCCACGCGCGCAGCGCTCTGGGAGCGCAGCGGCAGTAGCCGGCCACTAAGCGTCGATGGACTCCAAATTTTGGACGACCGCTATCTCGCTGATCGCAGCCATTCGCGACCGAGTTCCCCTGGCGAGCCACAAATACCATAAACCCCATCCCTCGGATGGCGGTTCGTCGCGCGCGATAGGGGTACGGGTAGAGGCATCCATCCCATCAATGCCACCATGAGGAACTCCTCAGGGCGACTACTCACCTCCCGCGTTTTGCCTTCCATTCGCCGTTCGCTTGCTTGCAGAACCAGCCCACCCAGCTTTCCTTCTGGCTGCCACGCTTTACTTCGGTTCGCATCTGGCGACAGCGTTCCCCGTTCTCCACCTTGGTACGTTGCAGCGTGAGACTGCCTTCAATGGCAGCACGCCTTCCGTCTGCTGGGATCTGGAGTGAGACCTTGCCGCCGTCAGGCGTGTCCGATAGCACTTCCTTAAAGGTTCATGTAAAGGTATCTGCCTGGCTTCTGCTCAACGTGCCAAGAATCGTTCCATGTAAGAAATGATCCACGTACGCCGATGCATTGCCCATTGCAAGCATAAGAGCGAAAGCTGTCATCGCCGCAATTGAGCACCGGATAGATTTCATGATGGTAGATTGACGCGCGCCGCGATTGGTTATCCTCATGGAACTACTGACAAGAACAGGTAGGCCGCAAATATCACGAGATGAACCACGCCTTGCAGGATGGTAGAACGGCCCATGCCGAGGGTCAGCGTCAGCACGATCAGCGTCAGGAACAGCAACACAATATCCTTGCCACCGAGCCCCAGTGCAAGCGGCTGGCCGGTCCAGATGAAGACAGCGGCGACCGTCGGAATCGTCAGGCCGATGCTGGCCAGCGCTGAGCCCAGTGCCAGGTTCAGGCTTGTCTGGAGGCGATCGCCGCGCGCCGCTCGCAATGCCGCCAGGCATTCTGGCAGCAGCACGAGCGCGGCAATCACAATACCCACGACAGCCGGCGGAGCGCCTGCTGACAGAATGGCGTTCTCCACCGACGGTGACAGCAACTTGGCGAGTCCCACAACCGCCACCAGGCAGACAATCAGCAACAAGCCACTTGCCATCGCCACGCGCGCAGGCGGCGGCGGGAGGTGCTCGTTTTCATCCGAGCTGCCTTCCACCAGGAAATAGTCGCGATGGCGGACGGTCTGCACGAAGACGAAGCATCCGTACAGCACCAGCGACATCACGCCTGAAAAGCCCAGTTGTGCGGGCGTCAGCATCGGCCCTGGCGTGGAACTCGTGTAGCTCGGCAACACCATTGTCAGCACCAGCAGCGCGGCCAGCACCGCCATGGCCGCATTGGCTCCCGGCGCCTGGAAGGCCTGTTCGCGATGATGCAGGCCGCCTACAAACAGGCACAGCCCGACGATGCCGTTGCAGATGATCATTACTGCCGCAAACACGGTGTCGCGCGCAAGGCCCGCATTTTCCGGGCCGGAAGAGAGCATGACCGAGACAATCAGTGCCACTTCGATGACCGTGATGGCAAGGGCCAACACCAACGTACCGAACGGCTCGCCGACCTTGTGGGCGACAACTTCGGCGTGATGAACGCTCGCAAAGACCGAGCCGGCCAGTGCGATGCCCATCAGCGCGATCAGCCAGCCTTGGCCGGGCAGCAATGCGCCGGCAGCCAGCGTGACCAAGGCGACACACGGCGCAACGATCGTCCATGCAGGCAATTTGCTGGAGGTAAGTGTCATCTCTGCATTCTCCTTCCGTTCTTGCTTTTGATGCGGATGTCCGCACGGGGCGAACGGAGACGATCTGCGGCTGCAGTGCAAAACAAGCATACCTTGACAATGCCGGTTTAATGTCCGGCGTCACGGTTTGCCCAGGTACAGATAGAAGCTATAGTGACCCGCCGCAGCACGCCCATAGGCGACGTATAGTGGCCCGACCGGAGTATCGAGCGCTACAAACAACGACCCGGATTTGAGCACGCCGGTGGGGCTCCCCGGCACCAGCGGCGCACCCATACGGCCCGCTTCCAGCGAGAAGCCTCCATACACGCCTTCCAGCAAGGACTGCCTGGCCAGCTTGTAGTAGTAGACGGCCCGCACGAATTCGAGGTTGCCCCCTATCAACTGTCCGGTGCTGTAGCCCGACTGCTGCAGGAAGCCTCCCCACTGGAATAAGTCATAGCGCGGCAGCGGATTGCCGCCAATATTGCTGCCAGCCTTGAAGCCGAAGTTGAGCGTGTGCCGGCCTTCTGACCACGCATAACTGCCGTCGGCATCGGCCTTGACGTACGCCTGGCTGGCGCCCAGGCCCGGCTCGGAGGCAAAGACATGTGCCGTGGCGGCGTAACCCGAGCGCGGGAAGCTCGTGCTGTCCAGTTGGTCGAGCAGGAGCCGGCCCGTAACGGCGCCGCGCTTGGCATAGTCGGGGCCCGGCGAAAGAAAAGCGGGTCCGGTACTAAGGCTTACGTTCTCGCGACCAAACAGCACGCCAAGCCTGGCTTCGCCGTACTTGGTGAACTGGCTGCCGACATCCAGGGCAATGTCATACCGGCGCAGGTCATATGTTGCGATACGGTCTGTGTCGCGGAACACGTAGACGGGACGGCGCTCCAGTTCCACACGCGGTGCCACAAAGAGGGACTGCCGGGTATTCAGCGGCTGGTAGAACTCGCTGGTCAGGCTGCTCGTCTGTCCTGCCTGGACATCGGTGCGCCATTCGGCGCCGAGCGAATTGATCCAGGTGCGGCGATGACTGGCCAGCAGGTTGAAATAGGACTCGCCGCGGAAGTCGGTGCTCAGTCCCAGTCCGAAGCGCAGGTAGTTTGGCCCGTATGATTTTTCGATGGCGTCAACCGACAGGATCCGCTTGCCGGGCTCCTCGAGAATGCGGTAGTTGACGTATTCAAAGTCCCCGGTGCCGAACAGCCGGCTCATATCCTGATCCAGCTCAGCCTGCTGGATGGGGAGGCCAGGCCTGGTCTCCATGGTGGCGGCAGCGAAGTCCGGATTGACGCGCTCCAACGGTGCGAAGCGGATCTCGTCGACCGGGCGCAGGTCGGGTGGCGCAACGTCCTGCTGGCGTTTGCGCAATGCGGCATAGGCCTGTGGCGGCAGGCCAAGCGGCGCCAGCCGATCCTCCAACTTGCGTGCAGCGGCCTCGCCGATGGGGATGGTCTTTGGCAGATGGTCAAAGTCGGTTGCCGAGAATTCGCCCAGTTCGGGCAAGATCAGGATGTCTTCGGGCCTGAGCTGGGCCAGCGAGGCACGCACGTTTTGTTCGGTGAGGATATTCAGCATTTGCCCGGTCACTCCGAGCAAGGAGCCCAGTTCTTCGCGCCGCATGAGCGGCGTACCGAGGTTGACGGCAATGATGATGTCGGCACCCATGGCGCGCGCCACATCCACGGGCAGGTTGTTTGTCAGCCCCCCGTCGACCAGCAGATGCCCCTCGTAGTCGATCGGCGCGACGACACCGGGCACCGACATGCTGGCGCGCATGACACTGGCCAGCTCGCCCTTGCTGAATACCACGGCGGTGCCCGTCACCAGGTCGGTCGCTACCGCGCGGTATGGAATCGGCAAGGCATCGAAATTGCGATAGCCCGGCGCCCGCGCCAGCCCGCGCAGCACCTTCTCGAGCTGCACGCCGGTGATGGCGCCCTTGGGCAGCACCACGCTGCCGTCCTTGACGCCCACTTCGGGGGTGAAGAGATTGGTGCGGTCTTCCAGCTTGCGCCGGATGGCAAGATCCTGCCGTGGGGGCCGCTCCCTGAACAGCTCTTTGCTGGACAAGCCGGACACCAACGCCTCCATCTCGTCCGGGGTGACGCCGGTGGCATAAGCCGCACCGACCAGCGAACCCATGCTGGTGCCCGTGATGCAGTCAACTGGCACGCGCAGCGATTCCAGGACCTTCAACACTCCGATATGGGCAGCGCCACGGGCACCGCCGCCGGACAGCACCAGGCAGATTCGGGGCCGGCCGAGGGGAGCGGCAGGAGACTGCGCCGCCGCACGAATCGGTGACAGGAGCGTGATGAATGCGGCGGCCAGTACGCACCCAAGGCGCCTGGGGTATGCGCGCCTTGACGGGCGCGCTTTCTCTCCCTGGACCATCCATGCCGGGATCTGATGCTTTCTTGATATCGCTTCGGCATTCATGGGCGGGGTTCAAGGAAGCAGATTGCTTCAGGCTAGACCGTAAAACGCCGGGCCGATAGTGGACCAAAGTTCAGCCGCTGCCCCCTTTGCTACGTGGCCGTGTGTCAGTTCGTACTGAATCTGTTGCCGCCTTTTCTCGTCGGCAACGCGATCGGCATGAACTTCAGTCAATACCTGCGGCGGGTATGCCTCGGCGGGAGGATCGCGATTCTGGTCATCGATCGCGAGCGTCTTTTGAGAGCCTCCCTATTCGCGATCAGGATCGTTGGATCTTGCGGGTGTGCCTTGCCCCTGCCCCCTTGGCCTTGGCTGCCACCGGTGGCGGCGGCAGATCCAGCGGCGCTGCAAGGGGTTCGGCCTGCCCCAGCAGGCGCTCGGAACTGGCGCCAGACTGCGCACGGTCAGGCTGCGCGACCTGGTGCTTCAAGCTCTCGAGCTGCTCCCACAGTGCGCGCGCCAGCCGGTTCTGCTCCAGCGCGATGGCGCGTACCGCCTCGGGATCGGCAGGAAGATCGGAAGGGGCCAGGACGGCAGGCACGCCGCCATAGTGTCCGGCTGCCGCAGCGTTGCCAATGTCATATGACGCATTTGTGCCTGAATCCTTGGGTGCCGCAGCATTACCCCTTCTGCTCCGCCACCTCGAAACGCTACATCCGAAGCGGCGCCCAAACCAGCGGGAAAATGCGCTCAATGATGAAAATCCCACCAGCGTCGCGACTTCAGACAGCGGCCGATCGTCGCTATCGATATACCGCTTCACCAGGTCCTCCCGCACACCGTCGACGATAGCCAGGTAGCTTTCGCCGTGCTGCGCGAGGCGACTATATACGGTCCTGCGACCGACGCCCAGATGCTGCGCCACGCGATCCACCGAACAGGTGCCCGACGGAAGTAGTGTGATGACGAGCTTCCTCACCTTGTCGGGCATCGTCGCGCTGGACTGAGCGAGCATCGCATCCAGGTAACGGCGCACCTGCTGCGCCATGACCGGATCGTAGGCCGGGATCGCGACTTCAAGATCGGCCGCCTGGCACACTAGACCATCAAAATCCTGCCTGAACAGAACCGGGGCCCCAAACACCCGCGCGTACATGGCGAGGCTGGCGGGAGCGGCATGCGTGAAGCAGATGGTATGCGGCCGCCACGCGGCGCCGAGAAGCGTGCTCAGCGTCCTGTGCAAGACGCCCAGCACCAATTGCATTGCCTGCCGCATGGAGCCAGCGTAGCCGGCGAGCAGGTCCTCCCGGATGATGACGATGCCCTCCGCTTCCTCGATGCGCATGTGGAGCGCTTCGTTCTGCAGCCGCAGGTAGTGCGACACCGAGTCGAGCGCCTTGCGTAGCGTGGGCTGCTCCTGTGTCACAAAACCGAGCGGCCCGAGGTTGGAGAGCTGGCGGGACTCCGCCATACGCAGGCCAAGATCCTCGATGCCGGCGGCCTCGGCCGATGCTTCCAGCAGGCGCCCCACCGCCTCGGCTGGAATCATGATGTCCGGGGCCAATAACGCAGACCGGTCAATGCCGGCATCACGCAAGTGCCGATAGGGATCAATCCCAACGGATCGCGCCACCCTGACGTAGTCGGTCAGGGCGGCACTGCGAACTAAGTAGGCCATAAGGTTTTCCCGTACTACCCAATATGTAAATTCAAACTCCCGGGATGTCAAATTGGCAATCCGCCCGTGTCCGATACTTGCCTCCAGACACACGAGGCGCGCATATGCGGCGCGCCAGTCAAGACAGTCAAGGAGACGAGTAATGAGCGATAAGACGAGCGGCACCGCTACCCCGGTTTGCGATCACCTGCGCGCAACCGGTTCCTGGAATCCGGCCTGGGATCCCATTGCGGAACTGGATCCCGCCTGGACTGAGAAATTCATGGCAATGGGCGCGCACACGGTGATGTCGGGCGTGCTGGAGCCGAAGGTGCTCGAATTCATCGCCATCGCGGTGGACGCGTCCTGCACCCATATGTACGCACCGGGCACGCGCCGTCACATCCGCAAGGCGCTCGAGCTGGGCGCCACCAGGGCAGAGATTGCTGCCGTGCTGCAGGCGGTAAGTGTGCTTGGCATCCATACCAGCAGCCTGGGGGCACCGATTCTTCTGGAGGAACTGGCGGCCATCGAGCAGGCCAGGACGACCACCACCCGGGCTGCCGCCTGAGTACCAAGCCGCCCCCCCAATCCCCCCCACCAGATCCCTTAACCCACGAACATCATCGAGGACGACAAGCCATGCATTTCCTAGACGACTCCCTGCTGCCCGAAAACCAGGAAAAACTCGTGATTCAGGTTGCGCCCTACGGGCCGCAATGGATTCCTGGCGACTCCGACGATATCCCAGTCACCATGGATGAGCAGGTCCAGAAGGCGGTCGACTGCTACAACGCCGGCGCCACGGTGCTTCACGTCCACGTGCGCGAGGCCGACGGCAAGGGCAGCAAGCGCCTGTCCATGTTCAATGAGATGCTGGCCCGCCTGCGCGAAGCCGTGCCCAAGATGGTATTGCAAGTGGGCGGTTCCATCTCGTTCGCTCCGGAAGATGAAGGAAAAGCCGCCAAGTGGCCCAGTGACGACACGCGCCATATGATTGCGGAGCTCAATCCCCGGCCGGATCAGGTCACCGTTGCCATCAACACCGGCCAGATGAACATCATGGAGTTGATGACCGAGGCGGACATCGCCGACACGTCGTTCACCAATCCCGCAGTGCAGGCGGCGTACCGGGACATGGTCTCCCCGTCCAACCCGTCGTGGCATGAGGAACACATCAGGCGGCTGGTGGCTAATGGTATCCAGCCTCAATTCATGCTTGGCAACCTGGCGCAACTGGAGACGCTCGAGCGCCTAATCCGTAGGGGTCTGTACCAAGGCCCGCTGAACCTGAATTACGTCGCCATCGGCGGTGGTGCTTCAGGCCTGCACCCGGCCGACATGCTGGAGTTCGCCCGACGCACGCCAGATGGTGCTGTGCTCACGCTGGAAACCCTGAATCGCAATGTCGTGCCAATGAACACCATGGCCATCGCGTTGGGCCTGCATGTGCGCGTCGGCATCGAAGACACGCTGTTCGGCCCGGACGGCAAACGGGCGACCTCGGTGCAGCAGATCGAGAAGATGGTGCGCATTGCGCGTGAGCTCAATCGCGACATCGCCACCGGCGACGATGCCCGCCGGATCTACCAGATTGGCACCCATTGGCAATCCACCGATGAGACGCTGAAAGCCTTGGGCATGGTGCCCAACCGTGCGCCGGCGCAGCGCGGTGTTCCTTTGCGCAAGGTAGCGTAAGCCGGCGAGTCCCGGACGGACTGCGGCAGCGTACCGTATTCCGTCCGGCAGACAAATGATCCTGCGCTCTGGAGACATCTGATGTTCTGGAAAAAATGCCCCTCTGCCGTTCTGGCAACGTTGTTGACGATCCACCTGCTTGCGCACATCGACCGTAACGTGCTGCTGGGATTCTCGCCGCAAATCATCAAGGATCTGGCGATCAACAATGCGCAATACGGATTCCTGGTCGGCGCGGTCTGGGTGCTGAGCTTCGGCGTCATGGCGATGTTCATGGGCACGCTCGCGGATCGTTTCAGCCGGACGCGGATCATCGCGGCCGGCGTGCTGATCTGGAGCGTCTGCACCTGGGCTTCTGGCCATGCACAGACCTTCGAGCAAATGGCGATCGCGCGCTTCTTTGTCGCCAGCGGCGAGGCGGCCCTGGTGCCAGCCGCGGTGGGCTTGCTGGCCGAGTTGTTCTCCGAGAAGCGGCGCGGCACGGCGATGGGCTTGTTCTTCATGGGCATCCCGCTGGGCATCGGCTGCAGCTTCCTGCTGGCCGGCACCATTGGTGCCGCGCACGGCTGGCGCACGACCTTCTATGCCTTGGGCGTGATCGGCGTCGCCATCGCCATGCCGCTGGCATTGCTGAAGGAATATCGCGGCCAGCTTGCGCCCGAGGATCGGGGCGCGCCCGCCCTGCAACAAGTGCTCACCGTACTTCGGCTGATCAGGGGGCATCGCGCGCTTCGCTTCACCATTGCTGGCTTCGTGCTAACGCACATCGCCTTCGCTAGCCTCTCTTTTACGCAACTGTGGATGGTGAATGAGCGCGGCATGGATGCCGCCGGCATCGCCACCCGCATCGGCGCGCTGCAACTGCTGTTCGGCACGCTCGGCTCGGTGGTGGGTGGCGTCCTCAGCGACCGCATGGCGCGCAAACTACCTGGCGGACATGCCACGTTCATGACGCTGCTCGTCGTGTTCTGCGCACCGTTCATCATCGCCTATCGTTTCGCCCCTGCCGGATCCGCACTATTCTACATCGGCATGTGCGTGGGCTTCTTCCTGCCGCTGGCACTTTACGGCCCGGCCAATGCGGCTATCACTAGCATGGCACCGCAAAAAATGCGGTCGACGATCTCTGGCTTCACGATGCTATGCATCAACGTCTTCGCGATCGCCATTGGCACCGTGGCCGTGGGCGCTGCGACAGACTACCTCATCGCAAATGGCACCACTGTGCCTCTGACACGCGTGCTGCTGACCACGGATGTGCTGGCAATTTCTTCGGCACTGTTCTTCGCGCTGGCCGCGCGCGCGTCGTGCCAGCAGCCGGCCATCGACATTCATCCCCTGCAAACCACAAGGTAAGGAATCATGACGCAGAATCAAAGGAAAAATCTGCAAGGGCGAGTCGCCCTGGTCACTGGCGCCGGTCGCGGCATGGGTGGCGCTATCGCGATCGACCTCGCCATGGCGGGTGCGCACGTCATGATCTGTGACATCGACATGCCCGCACTCGAGCAAACGCGCGCAGCGGTGGAAGCGGCCGGCGAACAGTGCCTCGCGCTGCGCTGCGACGTGTCCTCGAGCATCGAAGTTGACAACATGTTCGCCGCTATCGCCGAACGCTTCGGCACGTTGCACATCCTGGTCAATAATGCCGCGCTCGTGCCGAACCGGCCAATCGACGTCGAGCGCCGCAACAAGCACTATGCCTATATCACCTCCCCGGTGCCGCGCCAGTCGCTGGGCTTTACCAGCCATATGAGCGACGAAGATTGGCATCGCTACTGGGACGTTAATGTGCACGGCGTGTTCTATTGCACACGCGAAGCGCTCAAGCTGATGGAACCCCAGCGCGACGGCAAGATCATCAACATCGCATCGATTGCCGGCTTCTCGGCGATGAGCGCGCATAGCCCGAATTACTGCGCGACCAAAGGCGCGGTAATCGCCTTCACCAAATCGGTGGCTGCCGAAGTAGCCGGCGCCAATATCTTTGTCAATGCCATGGCTCCAGGCGGTGTGGCAACTCCAGAATTTACGGAATATTTCGCGGCCGCTGGTAAGGAAAAGCGCAACCAGTTCTGGCAGGTCGTCCCGGCTGGACGCCTGGGCACGATGCAGGAATATGCGTCGACCGTGACCTACCTGGCCGGCGACCATTACCTGGTCGGACAGGTGATCAGCCCCAATGGCGGAGTCGTGATCTGACCGTGCGCACCACATGCCCCAGCACGATCTTCCCGCGAAGGCTCTGCCCGGTGGCATAAGAACGCAACCCCGGACAGGGCAGCGGGACCAGATGACCACGCAGGAACGGATCAAGCTTGCGGCACAGCCCGAATACCGCCACAGGCCAAGGCCGGCCTCGCGGCGTGACACCAAGACTTACGCAAGACTACAGAAGGTGAATTGACCCATGAACGGTTTGATGATGCATAAGCAGTTGTTGATCTCCTCACTGATCGTGCATGCGGATCGACACCACGGCGATACGGAGATCGTGTCACGCCGGGTTGAGGGCGACCTCCATCGCTACACCTTCCGCGACTGTCACCGCCGCGCCCGCCAGATGGCCAACGCGCTGACCAGCCTGGGTGTGAACGCGTCCGACCGCGTCGGCACGCTGGCATGGAACGGCTATCGTCATATGGAGCTGTACTACGGCATCTCCGGCATGGGCGCGGTGATGCACACTATCAATCCTCGACGGCATGAGGACCAGGTCGTCTATATCGCCAATCATGCGGAAGACCAGTACATCTTCTTCGACCTGACCTTCCTGCCGCTGGTCCAGGCCATTGCGGGCCGCTGCAAGACCGTCAAGGCCTTTATCGCGATGACCGATCGCACGCATATGCCGCGGGATTCCATCATCGCGAACCTGCAGTGCTACGAAGACCTGATCGAGCAAAGTTCTACGGCCTATACGTGGCCGATCTTCGACGAGGATACCGCCAGTACGCTGTGCTATACGTCCGGCACCACCGGCAATCCGAAGGACGTCCTGTACACCCATCGCTCCACATTGTTGCATACCTATGCGGCGGCGCTGCCGGATGCGCTGAACTGCTCGGCACGCGACGTGATCCTGCCGGTGGGGCCAATGTTCCATGTTATGCCTGGGGCATTCCGTACGTCGCATGCATGACTGGCGCCAAGCTCGTATTCCCTGGCCAGGGACTGGACGGAAAATCGCTCTATGACTTGTTTGAAGCCGAGAAGGTCACGCTCTCCGCCGGCGTGCCAACGGTCTGGCAGGGCCTGTTGGGCTATCTCGAACAGAGCGGCCTCGAGTTTTCGACCATGAAGCGCACCATCATTGGCGGCGCGGCCTGCCCGCCTTCCATGCTGCGAAAATTCCAGGAGGACTACGGCGTAGCGGTATTGCATGCATGGGGAATGACCGAGCTGAGTCCGCTCGGTACGGTCGGCGCAATGAAATCCAGGCATATGGAAATGCTCCCGGAAGACCGCTATGAAGTGCAGTCCAAGCAAGGTCGCGCAGTATTTGGCGTCGATGTGAAGATCGTCAGTGCGGACGGTCAAGAACTGCCTTGGGACGGCGTGACCTCCGGCGACCTGCTGGTGCGCGGGCCATGGGTGGTGCGCAACTACTTCAGGAATGAAGGCGGCAGCCCGCTTCAGATCGATGGCGAAGCGCACGGCTGGTTCCCGACTGGAGACGTTGCTACCATCGATGCCGATGGCTTCATGCAGATTACTGACCGCAGCAAGGACGTGATCAAATCGGGAGGCGAATGGATAGGGTCGATTGATCTGGAGAACATTGCGATGGCTCATCCGGCGGTGTCGCAGGCGGCCTGCATCGCGGCGAAGCATGCCAAATGGGATGAGCGCCCCTTGCTGATCGTCGCCAGGAAGCCGGGAGCAGAGCTCACGGGTGAGCAGTTGCTCGCCTTCTATGAAGGAAAAGTCGCAAGATGGCGGACCCCGGATGACGTGGTCTTCGTCGATGCAATTTCCTTGGGTGCGACCGGCAAGATCCTGAAAAACCGCTTGCGGGAACAGTTCGGTGATCACCTGCTGGGCGAACCTCTGAGTTGATCGATATTGCGGACAGTTCCCCTTGGTGGCAGGCGGAATGCCGCGAACTTAGGGTTGAAGGCAACTACAGCTTGCTCCCGGCCAAGAGGAGCTCTTGCCGACCTTCTCGGACGTCCAAGGCTCGGTTGGAATGACCGCGGCTCTGGCCATTTCGGCCGTTCGACTCTGAACTGCCGATGACGGAGAAGGGTCGTTCTGGGACTGTCGGGCTGGCGCCGCGGCATCTAGGTTGGCCGAGTCGGGACTAGTGTGAATCATCTGGACCGTCAGAGCGCATGCCCCCGGGCTGCGCCATGGCCACGCGCACTGCAAATGTCAACCCCGTCGTTTCTCTGCCGTTAAAAGACTGTAGCGGGTAATCCGATCCAACATCGTGAGCGGGTAATTGATGCCAGTTGATGACAACGACGTGCCGAAATACCCCAGGGGCGACCTGCGGCGAATGCTTACCGTTCTGGCTGCGATCGACGCCATCACCGATGCGACCTTGGTCAAGGTGGTAGCGCGGACTGGCATCGATAAGAAGACTGTGACCATGCTAGTTAAGCAAGCGGCGGCGCAGGCCGGGGTTCGTATCGAGAAGGACGGACCGGTCTATCGGCTGGTCGATTGGGGACCGGTCCTCAAGAAGTCTGGCGCGAAAATGGCATTGAACGGTGTATTAGGAACCGACTCAGTGACAGCCGCAGCGCAAAATCAAACGCCCTTGGCCATGCGAAGCATTGACGAGCACTGACGCCGCATGCTCGACTGCATCTCGTCCTTCCTGTCGCGGGCTAGCCTTCCCGCGTTGCGATAGCAGACCACCGGCGGTCGGGTGGAGGCGGCGACTGGCCGAAGCGCCCCGCCCTTTCAGAGGCCTTCCAGCGTCCAGTCCCATAGTCGGCAATCTGCACCGGATCCAGTGGTCCATTTAGCGCTTTCCCTTAATGCCTTTCCCCAAGTGCTACTGATTGCAGTTGTGCCCATACTGGTGGCTCGCCGTTTCGCGTGGCGATCACTTTGATTCATGGGATCTGCCGCCATGCTTGCAATTGTTGCCTGGATCACCTGCTCCTTCGCGGTTGGCCTTTTTGCCAACGCACTGGGACGCTCCGGCGCCACATGGATTATCTTCTCGTTGATCCTGAGCCCGTCGCTTGGGCTGATCGTTGTCGCCGTGCTCGACAAGAAGTGGACCAGGTCCGCTCGCGTGAAAACTGCCATTGCACCTGCAGCTGTGTCAGTACCCGTTTAGCCAGCCGGCAGCATGGGTTGTGATGCAGCCTCGACGCGCCATCATGGCACGTTGGTGCCAACTGGCGGCTTCCGCCGAAACCTCGGGACGGGGAGTCCCTTCTAATCGATGACCCCACGGCGGCCCTTTGGCGCACTGTGCGGGCTGGCTGGAACCCGCCCGCACTTACTTCAGCGTCTTCAACCGGTTGATCGCCGCACGCGCGCCTTCGGTACCGGGATACCTGGCCACCACCTGTTCCAGCGTTTTGCGCGCGGCAGCCTTCTGGCCGGACTCGATCTGATTATTGGCCACCGCGATCATGGCGTCCGGCACCTTGGGATGCGTCGGGTTGGCATGGATCATTTTCTGCAGCACCCAGGTGGACCCCTTGTAGTCGCGCTGCGCGTAGAGCGAGTTGCCGAGCCAGTACTGGGCCAGCGGCAGGTACGGGCTCTGCGGATACTTCTTGATAAACGACGAGAACGCATTCCCGGCGCTCTTGAAGTCGCCCGCCTGGAAATGCTTGAGCGCGGCGTCGTATTCGGGCTTCTCGCCCGGCTGCGACGTGCCTTGGCGGTCTTCGACCGAAGCGTGCTGCGGCTCGAATTTCTTCAGGCGCGCATCCAGGTCGGCGTAATAGTCCTTCTGCTGCTTCTGCAGCGTCGCTACCGTGTTCTGCAGCACTTCGTTCTGGCCGCGTAGCCGCGCCAGTTCCTGGCGTAGACCTTCGAACTGGTTCTGCAGGTCGAGCGTGGTGCGGCTGTTCTGCTCAATGCGCTGGGTAGCCGTGCCCTGGAAGCTGTTGAACTGGTCGCGCAGGTTGATGACCGTTTTGCGCGCCTGCTCATCGTCGAACACGCCGGCGTGTGCCGGCGTGGGTGGCAGCATACCGCCGCTCGTCATGGCGGCGAGCTACAACAGGGTAAAAACGCGTACTTTCATAAATGGGTCGTCGTGGGTTGTGTCGGTGAGCCCTCGTCAGATTGCCGTTGGTCTGAGGGCCGAATGCATCGGCGGGCCTATCCCACCCGGAAAAACTCGACGCTCTGCCCCGCATTGACGGCCCGCTTGAGCCACGAGGGCATCTCGCCCTGCCCGTCCCAGGTCAGCCCTTCCGCATTGCGGTAGCAGACCACCGGCGCCGGTGGTGCGGGCGGTGGAGGCGGCGGCGGCGGCGGCGGCGGCGCGAAGCACCCCGCCGCGTCGAGGTCTTCCAAGGTGAGCCCGTAGTCGTCCATCTGCGCCTGAATCCAGCGGATCGCGTCCGCCCGCTCAGTCTTTGCTGTCATCGCTGCCGTCACTGCCGTCACTGCTGTCGTTGCCTTCGTCCTGATTGCCAGGCAGCGCCGCCGCCCCCGGCTCGTTGCACAGCTCTTCCCCTTGGTCTTCCTACGCAGTGGCCGCCGAACTTCCGGCCTGCCGAGTTTGCTCGTCAGAAGGGGGGCGGACCGGCCGCGCCCGCCAACCTGTCGTTCAGGACAAGCGATCGATGAGGAAACGCTCGGGCTTCTTGCCAATCCACGCGGGTGCCCGACCGCGCCCCGACCAGGTCTGGCCCGTCTTGGGATTGCGGTACCTCGGGCGCGGCGCGGCCTTCGTCTTGGTCGGAACAGCGCGGGCAGCGGGCTCAACACTGGGCTTGCCCGCAATGTCCTCAATGCTGAGGTCGTACTCCTGCATCCACTGCTGAATCTCCTCCACGACCTTTGGCACTTCCGTGGCTCGCAACTGCTCAAGTTGCGCATTGACAGATGCCAGTTGAGCGAGCAGTGAGGATTTGGACGGGCTTTGGGTTGCGGTAGGCGCTTTTTGCTCCTGTCGCGGCTTCCGGGTTCGCGTCTTCTGAGTCGGCGCTTCCGGGGCAGCCTCCACTCCAGGCAGTGCTATCTGCTTCGGCCCGCGCTTCCGGGTTGGGGTCTCTTGAGTCGGGACTTCCGGAGCGGCAAGTTCAGCTAGGATTTTCGGCTTCCGACCGCCCTTCGGGGTCCGCCTCTCTTCCGGCGCAGCTTCCGGAGCGGCGGTTTCGGTGAGCACTTTCGGCTTCCGACCGCGCTTCGGGGCCAGCGTCTCTTCCGGCGCAGCTTCCGCCGCGGCAGTTTCGGTGAGCGCTTTCGGCTTCCGACCGCGCTTCGGGGCCCGCGTCTCTTCCGGCGCAGCTTCCGCCGCGGCAGTTTCGGTGAGCGCTTTCGGCTTCCGACCGCGCTTCGGGGCCTGCCTCGCTTCCGGCGCCGCTTCCGGAGCTGGGGCGTCAAGCGGTGCTACCGGGGCGGCCGTTTCGGTCCGTTCGTCCTGGGCGGCAGCTTCCGTCGGCTCGTCCGTGGCCAGGACTTCAACCGGAGCTTCGGCCACGGCTTCCGTGGTCGCTTCCGAGGGCATGGCTTCCATGGGCGCTGCCGGCGCGTCAGATTCCCTCAACGCTTCCGAGGCGGCGGCTTCCCTCGATGCTTCCGGTGCCACGTCGTTCGTTGAAGCGTCCGGGGCTGCGTAAGGCCGCCGGCGCCGATATGACACGGTCGCCGTCGGGCCGCTATCCCGGCTGGTGGACCAGAAGTCCATGCGTCGGGCCTGCGTGTCAGCGCTGCCACGACCGACGCCTGCATCCCTGGCTTCACCCATGACGGGATCCGCGTCGCGCATCGCCTCCGCGATGGGAAGCTCCATCTGACCAAGTCCGTCCGTCGCCTGGCTCGCGACAACGGGTTCCACCACTTGCTTCGGGGTCAATTCGCTCTCCTTCATTGAAGACACTGCAGGTGCAGACGCTTCCTTATTCCATGGACGGTGAGACCTTGTCTCTTGCGTGTCGTTCGCTTCAGCGGATCGCGTTCCCCGCTCAGTCTTTGCTGTCATCGCTGCCGTCGTTGCCTTCGTCCTGATTGTTGGGTAGCGCCGCCCCCGGCTCGTCGCCCTGTTCTCCGGCCAACTCATCCTGCTGAGCTTCCCCCTGACCGTCGCCCTGCTCTTCCGGCGCGGTCGCCGCCGAACTGCCGCCCTTGCGCCGCCTTCCACCACCGCCGTCCCGTTCGGGCGGCGCGACGCGCAGGGTGGCCAGCAACTGGCGCGCGAGCGCCGCTTCGGCTTCGCCGCGCTCGGCCCGGCGCAGTGCCGCGGCGAGTTCCGCCTGCACGGCCTCCAGGTCGCCCGCCGCCTTGCGTTGCGCCTGCTCGGCTACCGCGAGCCGCTCGGTCAGCGCCGCGGCCTGCGCTTCGAGCTTGGCGCGGCCCTCCGCCTGCGCCACGGCCGCATCGCGCGCCTCGCTGCGTGCCGCCGCCAGTTCGGCGCGCAGGTCTTCGGCCGTGCGCTCGCTCTTCTGGCGCGCGGTGCGCTCCTGGTCGAGTTCGCGCAAGCTGCGCCGCTCGCTGGCTTCGGCGCGTTCCTGCGCGAGCGTCACCGCCTCGCGCGCGCGCTCCAGCTCCGCCGAGAATTGGGTTCGCAAGGCGTCCAGCTGGCGCCGGCCCGCCTCCAGTTCCGTCCTCCCCGCCTCGAGCCGGGCCTGCGTGGCGGCGTGCGCCTGTCGCTCCGCGGCCAGGTCTGCCTGCACCGTGTCGTGCGCCTGCCGCGCTTCCGCCAGCTGGGCGGCAATGGCCGCCGCATCCTCGCGCGCGGCGGCCGTCTCCACGCGCGCCGCATCGCGCTCGGCTTCCGCTTCGCTCGCGGCGTGCCGGGCTTCCGCGCGCAGCGTCGCCAGTTCGGCGGTCGCCGCTTCGTTGGCCGACTGCCAGATGGTCTGGACCGCCTCGGCGGCGATCTGCTTGAGGGGGTCCGGCAGGTCCGGATGGTCGATGGTCACGCGCGTCCGGCCGCGCAGCTCCCGCCAGAACTGCTGCAGCACCTCCGCGGGCGTGCCCATGCTGCCCTTGCGCACCAGGCTGTAGAGCTTGTTGGCGGTGGGCGTCACGCCGTAGCGAAAAAACAGCAGCCCGCAGACCTCGCGATAGAGCGCACGGGTTTCGGGAAAACGGCTGCGCAGGTCGGCAATGTCATTGGCCATGGCGGCCTGCAGCGCAGCGTCGGTCAGATCCAGGTCGGCTGCCGGCATCGGGAAAAAGGGAGTGGAATGACTCGATATATTACTACGTAATACGTTTAATTGCTAACGATTGTTTCAATAGTTTAGACATAACTGCGCTTATGTCTACCTATATGCTATAGTGACGCAAATAGCATGTGCTTCGGCCGATACACCATGGAACTGCTCCCGATCAAACCTTTGGATAGCCTGGCCGCCCCGCTTCCCACCCCGCTCGAGCGCTTGCGCCTGACCCCGGCGCTGTCCGGCGCGGCCGGCAGCAACCGCGCCCCCGCCAACGCCACCCGCATCGCCGCGGCCGACGACCTGGCCGCCGTGACCGCCTGGCTGGCGCGCTATGCCGACAGCGCCGCGACGCTGGCCACCTACCGGCGCGAAGCCGAGCGGCTGCTGCTGTGGGCCGTGCTGCAGTTGGGCAAGCCCCTGTCCTCGCTGACGCACGAGGATCTGCTCACGTACGAACGTTTCCTCGCCGATCCGCAGCCGGCCGCGCGCTGGGTCCTGGCCGGCAGCAAGAAGCTCGCACGCAGCCATCCGGACTGGCGCCCCTTTGCCGGGCCGCTGTCGCCCGGCAGCGTGCGCCAGGCGATGGTTATCCTGAATGCGCTGTTTGCCTGGCTCACCGAAGCCGGCTACCTGGCCGGCAACCCGCTCGCGCTGGCCCGCCGCCGGCGCGCGCCCACCCAACCGCGCATCACGCGCTACCTGAGCCATGACTGGTGGGCGACCGTGAAAGACACCGTCGCGGCGATGCCGACCGCGACCGAGCGCGAGCGCCTGCATGCGGCGCGCTGCCGTTGGCTCTGTACGGTGCTTTATCTGGGCGGGCTTCGGGCATCTGAGGTCACCGGCACGGCCATGGGGGCATTCTTCTGCCGGCGCGATGCCCAGGGCACTGAACGCTGGTGGCTCGAGGTGACCGGCAAGGGTAATAGGACCCGACTGGTACCGGCCACCGACGAGCTGATCGCCGAACTGGCGCGCTACCGCCGCGCGCACGGACTGCCGGCCACGCCGCGGCCCGGGGAGACACGCCCGCTGGTGCTGCCAGTCATCGGCCGTGATCAGGGGCGCGACAAGGCCCTGTCACGCGGGGCGCTGCACCTGATTCTGAAAGAGGTGTTCGGCCTGGCGGCCGAACACCTGCGGGCGCGCGGGCCCGAATGGGAGGCGCAGGCCGCGGTGTTGGCCAGTGCCTCGGCGCACTGGCTGCGCCACACCGCGGGCTCGCACATGACCGACCAGCAGGTCGACCTGCGTTTTGTGCGCGACAACTTTGGCCATGCCTCGATCGCTACCACGAGCGCGTACCTGCACAGCGAAGAGGATGCGCGGCACGCGGCCACGCAGGAGCGGCATCGTATCGGCTGGAGCAACAAGGCTTCAGGCAAGGCTTAAGGCGTATCCTCGCGCTGGGCCTCTCCCTCCATCGCCCCTGTCCCTGTACCCGGCTTAACCCAGCGCACGCACCGAACTGCTGATGGCACGCGCGCTCTGCAGCAACGGCGGCGCCAGCCGCGCCTGCGCCTCTTCCAACGACCACCGGCTGGTGGGCGCGACCACATGGATGGCGCCAAGCGGCCGTCCGTTGCCGGCGATCACCGGCGCGGCAAGCGTCATGTCGCCGTGAAACAGTTCCTCGCAATTGATCGCATAGCCGCGCTGTCGCGCTTCACGCAGCGTCGCCACGATTTCCGCGACATCCGTGCGTGTATGCGGCGTGTGCGCGACGCGTTCCGAGCGCTCGAGCAGTGTCAGCGCCTCGCCTTCCGGCAAAGCGCTCAGGTAGGCGCGGCCGGAGCCGGTGCAGTACATGGGGATGCGGCTGCCGATCGGCATGTGTACCGGCACGAACTGGGCGCTGACAAAGCGCGCGACATAGACCATGTCCGCTTGGTCCGGCTCCGTCAGGCAGGTGGTTTCCGTCGTCAGCTTGGTCAGTTCCGACAGGAATGGATTGGCCACGTCGATCAGCGGATCGGCGGCCAGGTAATTGAATCCGATCCGCATCACCCGCGGCGTCAACTGATAGCGCCGTGTCTTGGGATGTTTGCGCAGGTAGCCCAGGTGCTCCAGCGTGAAGACCATGCGCTGCGCGGAACTCTTGTTGATGCCAGCCGCCTCGGCAACCTCGCCGATGGTCATGGTGCGCCGAACGGCGCTGAAGGCGGCCAGCACGGCCAGCCCTTTTTCCAGCGACTGGTTGAACAGCAGGCTGGCCGCTTCTTCGACCGGGGGATGAGAGTCTGGCATCACTAGGGATCTCAGGATTGAGGTCATTAGAATCGCATATCGATTCACACGAAGCAACTAGTGGTTTTTATCTATTACGAATTGATCGATGCAGATCGAATATTGGCATGCAGGTTGCGTAAACCGCGAAACGCGCACCTTGGCGCGCCCCCTGACCCCCAAGCTAGTACAACATCCCTTAATTAGCTTTAATAATTATCGGGCTGCAGATACGGGTGCAGGAGCGTGACGACCACCTCAGCCATCTCGTCGAGTGTGCCGTTGCCTGGCAATGTTTCCCAACGCCCGCTNCCTTGATTACAATGCGCCGGTTTGCAACGGGTAGCCCCGGAAACTCCATTTGAACGGGCGTGCCACCTGATTGTGCGCGTGGATAAACTGCTCGGTGCGTTCGCGCAGATGCGCGATGCTCGTGTGGCTCGCGTGACGCAGTACCCGGCGCGTGTAGCGGGCAAACCAGAGTTCGATCTGATTGACCCAACTCGCGTGCAACGGCGTGAAGTGGAAGTGAAACCGCTCATCGTGCCGCGCGTTAAACGCCTGCCAGACGGCCTGGGCGCAGTGTGGTCGGGTAAGGACCCGATGTTGCCACCGGGCCCTCCCCTAAGAACGAAACGTGCGAGTTTCCCCGCATTTCGCTCAAGCCTTTCAAAGCCCCGTCGCCGGAGCCGGTTTAACCACTGAGAAT
>NZ_QKWJ01000044.1 GCF_003353055.1 Cupriavidus lacunae | reverse complement strand
GAGCTGATCAATTAGCTCCTTGGGGATGCTCGGAAGGTCCCGGGGTGTGGCTTTTGGTTTGCGTGGCATACATGCTCCTTGTCGACATGTTATGCCCTACACACAAAATCCCGTACAGGCCCGACTCGCCCCTTTAGGGGCGAAACCAGGGCCGTCAATCACCGACGCCATCGCAATCGAGAGCCCCCCAGTGTCGCCCCCCACCCAACACAGCCCCCCCATCTGTTGGCACCCCCCCGTCACCACAACCTTCCTCAATCCCACCCCACAGCCCCCGGCCGCACGGCATAAAGCGAAAAACCCCCGTGTTTACAGGCACTTCGGCGCCCCCGATGGTCATGGCACCGCTGCTGGCACGCTCCCTGCGTTAGTACCTCCTGAGCGCGACACCAACCCGATGCTCGAAACCAACCAAGGCAACACCTTCCTCTACCAGGAGCTCATCATGACCACGCTGACCATTACCGACCTGACCACCATCGACACCCTGGACCGCAAGGGCATGCTCGCCGTACGCGGCGGCCGCGCCCTGCTGCCGTTTATGCCGGTATTCCAGCCGCTGAACCTGTCGTTCGACAAGAGCATCACCGCGGTGCAGGACATCGCGCAGATGCAGAGCGTCACCAACCTGAACGGCAATGGCTCGGCCTTCCTGGACCACGTCAAGTCCGACGTGCACACCAACCAGAACGGCACCAACAACATCTTCGGCTGAGCCCTCGCTCCGCCAGCAGACTGAACCGAAGCACTGACTACCGATACCGGAGACCATCATGACCACGCTGACCATCAAAGACCTGTCCGCCACCGAAACCCTCGACAGCAAGCGCATGCACGCTGTGCGCGGCGGCCTGGCCTATCTGCCCTTCGCCGCTGTGTATGCGCCGATCAAGCTTGCGTTCGACGGCAGCATCACCGCCAAGCAGGAAATCGCGCAGATGCAGTCCGTGACCAATCTGAACGGCAATGGCTCGGCCTTCCTCGACCATGTCAATTCGCATGTGGATACCAACCAGAACGCCAGCAACAACATCTATCGTTGAGAAGGTTGTTGAGATGGCGCTGCGCCGCGGGGGCGTCCCCGCGGCGCTTTTGTTGACCCCTTGCATATCGGGGTTGGAGCGCGCGCCAGCGCGCACCACAATACAGACAGACTTCGCGGCCCCGGCATGCCTTGGGGTATCTCCAGCGCATCCCGCCCGCCGCCGTCGCACGCAGGAAGACATCGTGCCTGAATCCATCACTGCCTCGACCGGGGTTGCGTCAACCCCCGCGCCGCGCCGCGCTGCCTGGCTGACCGCGCTGGCGGCCTGCGCGGCGCTGTTGGCGGGCTGCGCCGACTTCCGGCCGCCGGTGTATCAGCGCCCGGAAACGCCGGCCAAGACGGAATGGTCGCGCCAGGATTCGATCACGGTATCGCCGGCGGAAACGGTGCAGCCAAACTGGTGGGTCGGCTTCAAGGACCCCTACCTGAACAAGCTGATCAACCAGGCGCTTGCCGGCAACTACGACATCAAGGTGCTGGCGGCGCGCATCCGCGTGGCCAACGCGCAGATCGGCGAGGCCCGCGCCGGCGCATTGCCGGTGATCGATATCGGTGCCGGCGCAAGCTTCGAGAAGAGCACCGGGCAAAAATCCACCTGGACCTATAACGCCGCTGCCCAGTTGAGTTGGGATATCGATATCTGGGGCAAGGTCGAGAAGGGCGTGCAGGCGCAAACTGCCGAGTTCCGCGCGACGGAGGCCGACTGGCGCGCCGGCTACCTGACGCTGGTGTCCAATGTATCGACCACTTACTTCCAGATCCTGCAGTTCGACGAGCAGATCGAGCAGCAGACGCGCACCGTGGCCAAGAACGGGCAGATCCTGTCCACCTACCAGGCCATGTACCAGAACGGCCTGGTGCCCAAGATCCGCGTGATGCAGCAGCAGGCGGAAATCAACCGCCTGAACAAGGACCTGCTGGAACTGCGCCGTTCGCGCGATGTGGCGGAAAACGCGCTGGCCACGCTGGTCGGCGTGCCCGCCGGCAATCTCAAGGTGCCGGCGGGCCGGCTGCAGGACCGCGTGCAGCCGCCCGTGGTGCCGGCCGGGCTGCCCTCGCAGCTGCTGGCGCGCCGCCCGGATGTGGTGGCGGCGGAGTACCGCGTGCTGGCGGCCTACCACATCGTCGGCCAGGCCCGCCTGGCGCAACTGCCCTCCATCAGCCTGACCGCGCGTGGCGGCACCGCCAGCTTTGCGCTGAGCGACCTGCTCAAGTCCTTCACCTTCGGCTTCATGCCCAGCATCAACTTGCCGATGCTCGACCCGAACATCCGCGCGCGCGTGAAGACCACCGAGGCGCAGGTGGGCGTGGCGGAAAACGAGTATGGCCGCACCGTGATGACCGCGTTCGAAGAGGTGGAAAGCGCACTGGTCAATGTCGACGCGCACAAGAAGCAGCGCATCGAACTGCAGCAGCAGGTGGAGCAGCTGCGCGTCGTGTCCGCGCAGATCGAGGCGCAACTGAAGGAGGGGGTGGTCTCGCAGCTGGAAGTGTTCGAGACCGAGCGCTCGCTGCTGGCCGCGCAACTGCAATTGTTGGCGGTCCACCAACAGATCCTGGCCGATACCGTCACGCTGTACAAGGCGCTTGGCGGTGGCTGGCCCGATACGGATGTGCGCAACACGGCCTTGAATCCGCCGCAATAAGTGCCGCCCACGGTGCTGCGTCGGTGTGCAGGTGATGCCGGCGTACGCAACGCGTTGCGCAACGCGTCTGCACCCCCTGGCCACTTGCCCTGCCGCATGTGCCGCTACCATGCCAACCGCGCGTCCCGCGGCCGATTGACTAGCCTAAGCCGTCGCCTACTATGTTCTTAGTCGCTTCACCCCCCCTGGCCTGCCGCCGCGGCAGCCGCGCTGTTGGCTCGCTGGAATCATGGCTCCTGACGAAGCACTGATCATGGAAATGCCGGTGAAAATGGCCCAGGGATTCGCTCGGGAGTTCTCTCAGGATCTGGCGCAGGAATTCGATGTGTTCCTGACGCCCGTGGCGCGCCCCGAGCTGGGTGAGATCCGCATCGACGAAGACCTGTTCGCCGTCGGCCGCAGCGAGTTGCCGTTCGCCGCCTACCCGGAAGACCTGGCCGCGCCGCTCTCGCGCCGCCATGCGCGCATCTTTGCCGAGCATGGCGCAGTCTACGTCGCGGACCTCGGCAGCAAGAACGGCACGCGCGTGAACGGCGCGGCGGTGGCGCGCCTGCCGGCGCAGCTCAGCGATGGCGACGAGGTGGCCTTCGGGCCGGCGCTGTCGTTCCGGGTCCGGCTGTCGCCGCGCGCGCCGCAGCCCGAGCCGCCGCGGGTGGCGCTGACGCTGGTGCCGGAACGCGATGACGTCGGGCTGCAGCCGCTGCACGTGGATCAGTTCCCATACCTGATCAGCAAGGCCGACGATGCCTTCGCGCGCTATCGCGACAGTTATCCGCACCAGGTCAATTACCTGTCGCGGCGCCACGCGCATGTGTACCTCAAGGGCGGCGTGCCCTTCGTGGAAGACCTGGGCAGCACCAACGGCACCTTCGTCAACGGCAAGCGCCTGGCGGACCACGGCGTGCCGCTGGACGACGGCGACCTGATCGCCTTTGGCGGCAACCACTTCGTCTACAAGGCGCAGGTCCAGCGCACCGGCGATGGCGATGTCACGGCGACGCGTTCGATGCTGCAGCCCATGGCCGCGCCGGACACGCCGCCCGCGTCGCCGGCACCATCCGCGCGCGACGAGGACGACCGCACCACCTTTGTCGGCGCACCCGATTCCTTCCTCGACATCTTCTGCGTCGACTACGCGGCGCATCAGGATGACGAGGTCAACGCCGAGGCCGAGGCCCTGGCCGCGGCGGCCACGGCAGCACACGAAGGCGCGCAGGCACGCGGCAAGCGCAGTCGTGCCGCGCTGCTGCTGGCGGAGGGAGCCAGGCTGTTCGGCCTGGACGATCCGGCGCGCACGCGGCGCGCGGCGCGATGGGGTGGGGCGTTGCTGCTGCTCGCGGTACTGGCGGGCGCGGCGGTCTACTGGCGTGGCGCGCCGGAGCGCGAGGTGCAGGCATTGTTCGCCGCCGGCGACCACGCGGGTGCGGCGCAGGCCGCCGACAGCTACCTGGCGCGCCATCCCGACGATACCCAGATCCAGGGCATCGGCACCGAGGCATTGCTGCGGGCTTACGTGCCCGACTTCGCCGCCAGGCTGAAGTCCGGCGATTTCACCGGTGCCGATGCCGCGCTGGCGCAGATGCGCAAGCTCAGCACGCACAATGCCGATGCGCGGCCGCTGGTGGCAGAGCTCGACTGGATCGGCAGGCTCGAACGCTTCACCGCGCAGCGCGGCGCCGACGCGCCGGTCCGCCTCTACACCGACGAGGCGCCGATCCGGCAACTGCTGGCGTACTGGAACCAGGACACCACCGCGCACCAGCGCGCGCTCGGGCGCATCGCGGGCGATGTGCCGGCCTTCCGCGATCTCTATGCCGATGCGCTCAGCGATGTGCGCCGGCTGCAGAACGACGCCTCGGTCTACCTGGCGGCGATCGACCGGCTCAATGCCACCATCACTGCCGAACTCGGCCGCGACCGCCCGGAGGCCTTGCAGCCGGTCATCGCCGAGTACCGCGAGAAGTACCCGCGCCTGGCGGGGCTGGACCGCGTGCAGTCGGACCTGGACCGCTACACCGCGCTGATGCAGGCGCTGCGCGCGCGTCGGCCCGGGCCGCTGGTGGCGCGGCTGGCCGACAGCCGCTTTGCCACGCCGCCGTTCCAGGCACAGTTCGCCAGCCTGGCGGCGCGCCTGCCGCCGCCGGAGATGGCAAGCCAGTATGCAAGTGTGGCCAGGGCGTGGCAGCAGGGCGACAGCACTGCGGCGATCGCGGGGCTCAGGCAGATCGGCGGCGGCCGGTGGGCCGACGACCTGGCGCGCGACCTGGCGCACAAGCAGAGGGTGGTTTCGCAGTACGCGGAGCTGCAGGCGGCGCGCGGCACCAAGGGCTACGAAGACCGGTTGCTGGGCTTCTACGCCATGCTCGATGCCGATGAGGACCGCTATTTCGCCAAGGCAGTCGAGGCCGACGTCAACGGCGTGCGCGACAGCGCCCTGCGGCGCGCGCGCGAACTGATGACGAGCGCCGTCGCGGCGTGGAAGCAATACCGCAGCAACGGCGTGATCGGCGGCGAGCAGCGGCTCGAGGCCGGCATCTCGCCCAAGTTCCGCGCGCAGGCACGGCTGCTGTCGCAGGCGCAGGACGACGCGCGCCACGGCATGCGCATCTTCACGCAGCTGCGCGCGGGGGAAAGCGCCGACCTGGCGCAGCTGGCCAAGGTCGAGGAAGAAATCCGCGCCGAGGCCGACCAGCAGCGGCACGCCCTGCGCGAACTGCGCACCGTGCTCGATCCGGCCGTGCTCAAGACCAAGCTGGAGCTGATCGGCGGTGAAGACACCGGCAAGGCGCCGGAGCCGGCTGCAGCAGCCGCACCAGCCGCGGCGCCAAAGGAAGCGGGGAAGCCATGAAGGACGATGCCCGCCAGGGCGGTCTCAAGCCACTTTCCGAGGCGCTGGAAGATCATGGCGCCGAAGGCATCGGCCTGCTGAGCGCCGAGCCATCGCGCCTGGGCATGCTGACCATCGTGACAACCTTCGCACTAGTGCTGTGCGGACTGGTATGGTCCTTCGTCGGGCATGCCGATGTCATTGTCACGGCGCCGGGCACGCTGGCGCCGGAATCCGAGGTGCGGCGCTTCTATGCCCCGGTTGACGGCGAGCTCGCCGACCTCTACGTGGCCGAAGGGCAACCCGTGTCCAAGGACGACGTGCTGGCGCGCCTGAATGCGCGCGGCGCGATCGAGGCAGCGGCCAATGCGCTGGAGGCGCAGCTCAAGCTGGAAGACTCCGAGCGCGAGTGGAAGCAGTTCCCCGACAAGAAGGCGCTGATGGAACGCCGCGCGGCGGCGCTCAAGCAGCAGATCGACGTGGCCACGCGCCAGCACGAGACCCGCATCGCCGAAGGCACCACGCGGCTCGCCGAACAGCAACGCGCCCAGTTGCAGGAAGCGCGCAGCAACCTCGAGAACGCCCGCCGCGCGCGTGAGTTCGCGCGCCAGGAGCAGGACCGCTATGCGCGCCTGCTGGCGCTGCCGGGCGGCGGTGGGGTTTCGCAGTCGCAGGTGGACGCCAAGCGCGCCGCGGCGCAGGACGCGGAGAACAACCTGCGCGTGGCGCAGTCGCGGCTGACCGAGCTGGACGCACGCCTGGGCCGCGAGCTCACGCAGGCCAGTTCCGAGCTTGAAAGCAGCGGCCAGGACCTGGCCGGGCTGCGCGTGCAGTACGACGCGGCCCTGCGCGAGATCGCCAACACCGAAGACAAGCTGCGCCTGCAGGTGCAGACCGCCCGGCTGGTGGCGGACGCGGCGGCGCGCATCCGTTTCGAGAATATCGACAAGGACAACTTCCTGCTGATCCTGGCGCCGGTGTCGGGCGTGATCACCGATGTCACCTCGACCCAGCGTGGCGACAAGGTGCAGGCCAATACGCCGCTGGGCGGCATCGCCCCCAAGGATGCGCGCCCGGTAGTGAAGATCGTGATTGCCGAGCGCGACCGCGCCTTCCTGCGCGAGGGGCTGCCCGTCAAGCTCAAGTTCAATGCCTTCCCGTACCAGCGCTACGGGATCATCGACGGCACGCTGGAGTTCATCTCGCCCGCCACCAAGCCGGGCGGGCCTGACAAGCAGCCGGTCTACGAGGGCCGCGTGCGGCTGGCACGCGACTACTATGCCGTGGCCGACAACAAGTATCCGCTGCGCTACGGCATGACCGCCACGGCGGAGATCGTGGTGCGCGAACGCCGCCTGATCGACCTGGGGCTGGACCCCTTCCGCGAGGTGGCTGGCTAGCGTAGCGGGGAAGACTAGAACAGCACGTCTGGACAGCCTGGCCGCGCAACCGCGCCGGGCGTCAAAGGAGCCGAGAAAATGACTGGCATTGTGCGTATCGACGACGAGGTGCTCGGCGTCGAGGAGTTCGTGCGCATGCTCAAGCTGACCGGGCAGTTCGAAGGGCTGGTCGAGCAGATGGTGCGCGACAAGCTGACCGTGCACGCAGCCAGGCGGCAGGGCCTGGCGGTCACGCCGGAGGAGATCCAGGAGCGCGCCGACCAGTTCCGCCGCGTGCAGGGCCTGCACCGCGCCGCCGACATGAATCACTACCTGGATGCGCTGAACGTCAGCCTGGACGAGTTCGAGGCTTTCATCACCGACAGCCTGTACCAGGAACGGATGATGGAGCAGGTGTGCAGCGAGGCCGCGGTGCAGGAGTACTTTGCGCTCAACTCGCCGCGCTTCGACAGCATCGAGGTCAGCCATATCGTGGTCGACAGCGAGGGCAAGGCCAAGGAGCTGATATCGTACCTGCAGGACGACCCCGAGGCCTTTGCCGAGATGGCGCGCGAGCATTCCATCGCCGACACGCGCGAGCGCGGCGGCGAGATCGGCAAGGTGCTGCGCGGCTCGCTCAAGACCGATATCGAGGCCAAGGTCTTCAACGCCGAGCCCGGCGACCTGCTGGGGCCGTTCCCGGCGGCTGACCGCTCGTTCTTCGAGGTCTTCCTGGTGCGCGACAAGCACCCGGCCACGCTCGACAGCGACGTGGCGGTGGAAGTGCGCCGCCTGCTGCGCGAGGACTGGCTGATGGCCAGGGCGCAGGAACATGTCATCGAAGCCCGCTAGCGAGTCCGGCGTGCCCGGCGACGGCGCCGCCGCGACTGCCGCGCAGAAGCCGGAGGCAGGCGGCCCGACCCTGGCCGCCTTCCTAGCTTCCGTCGAGATCCTGTCGGTGCTGGCGCCGGAGGAACTGGCGCGCCTGGCCGACGCCGCGCAGGTGCTGACCTTCGGCTTTGGCGACACCGTCTGCAATGCCGGCGAAGCGGCGCCGGGCCTGTTTATCGTCAAGTCAGGCTCGGTGCGCGTGTTCAACGAGGAGCACGGCAAGGAAATCAGCATGGGCGTGCGCAAGACCGGCGAGGTCTTTGCCGATATCGCGCTGCTGCGCGACTACCGGCATGAGTCGTCGGTGCGCGCCTCGGGCAAGACCGAGCTGCTGATGATCCCGCGCAGCGTGAGCGAGCCCGTGGTGGCGGGCAATCCCGCCGCGCTGGCCTTTATCACCAGCTATGTCGCGATCAGCTCGGCCGGCGGCTTTGTCGCGCGGCTTTTCGACCTGCGCGGCAAGCTCGACAAGCAGGAGTTGGAAGACGCGGTGCGCAGCGTCGGCGTCAAGCGCGTGGCGGCCGGTAAGGAGATCCTGAAGCAGGACGGGCGCGAGGACCGGCGCCTGTACGTGGTGCGCCAGGGCACGGTGCGGATCGTGCGCAGCGAAGAGGACAGCGAGTTCCCGCTGGCCACGCTGGGGCAGGGCGATATCTTCGGCGAGCGCGCCTGCGTGATGCGCCAGGAGCAGCTGGCCTCAGCCATTGCCGAAACCGACGTGCGCCTGCTGGTGATTCCCGAGAAGACCGTGCAGCTGATCCTGGAACGCAACCCGCGCCTGCGCGAGGTGCTGGAGGAGCGGATCCGCGTGCTGGACCGCGAACTGCATCGGCAGAAGAAGCTGGCCGAACGGCGCAAGCGCCCGGTGCTGCTGGACCTGCATTCCAGACCGGAGCTGGGCGAGAAGCTGATCCGCCGCTTCGCGCTGGTGGAGCAGGCCGAGGAAATGGATTGCGGCGCGGCCTGCCTGGCGATGATCTGCCGGCACTACGGCATCCCGATGACGCTGGGCAAGCTGCGCGAGCTGGCCAACGTGACCACCCAGGGCGCCACGCTCGACAGCCTGGCGCGCGCGGGGGAATCGCTCGGCTTCACCACGCGAGGGGTGCAGTGCACGCGGGATTCGCTGATGGGCTTCGAGATGCCCTTTATCGTGCACTGGGAGGGCTACCACTACGTAGTGGTGTACGGCATCTCGTCGCGCTGGGTGTGGGTGGCCGACCCGGCCATCGGCTTCCGCAAGATGAGCGCAGAGGAGTTCGAGCGCGGCTGGAGCGGCACCTGCCTGCTGTTCTCGCCGGGCGAGAGCATGACCCAGCTGTCGGTGTCGCGCTCGCCGTGGCTGCGCTTTATCGGCTATCTCGCCCCTTACAAGAAGATCCTGGCGCACCTGTTCCTGGCCACCTTCGTGATCCAGATGCTGGGGGTGGTGCCGCCGCTGATCATCCAGAACATCCTGGACGGCGTGGTGGTCCACCAGAACGTGGGGCTGCTGCACCTGCTGATCGCGGGGCTGGTCATCTCCAGCGTGTTCTCGCAGCTGATGTCGACGATCCGCGCGTACCTGGCCAATTTCATGGTGCGCAACATGGATTTCGCCATGATGTCGCACTTCTTCAAGCACACGCTGTCGCTGCCGCTGTCGTTCTTTGCCAAGCGCAAGACCGGTGACATCTTTGCGCGCTTCCAGGAGAACCAGACCATCCGCGCCTTCCTGACCGAGTCGACGGTGACCACGGCGCTGAACCTGCTGATGGTGTTTATCTACTTCACCATCATGTTTCTCTACAACGTCAAGCTGACACTGCTGCTGATCGCCTTCGTGATCCCGATCGCGGCACTGACGGTGGTGGTGACTCCCAGGGTCAAGACCTATGCGCGCGAGGTATTCGCCGCCTCGACCGATGCCAAGGCCTACCTGATGGAGACCCTGGGCGGGGCCGAGACCGTCAAGGGCATGGGCATCGAGCGCCCGGTGCGGCTGCGCTGGGAGCGCAAGTACACGAAAGCGCTGGAGGCGCAGTACAAGGCCCAGGCCTTCCATATCCTGGTCGGGCTGGCAAGCCAGCTGCTCAATGCCGCCACCACCATCGCGGTGCTGTGGGTGGGCGCGACGCTGGTGCTGGAGCGCGAGCTGACCATCGGCCAGCTCATTGCCTTCAACGCCTTCATGGGCAGCGTGCTGGCGCCGCTGATGGGGCTGGTGGCGCTGTGGGGCCAGCTCAATGACGCCGGCGTGGCGATGGAGCGCCTGGGCGACGTGCTCGACCTGGAGCCGGAGCAGAAGCCGCAGGACGTGCTGTCGCGCGTGATGCTGCCCGACCTGCAGGGCGAGATCGTGATGAAGGACCTGTACTTCCGCTACGGCGGCGAAGACACGCCCTACGTGCTGGAGAACATCAGCTTCGCCATCCGGCCGGGCGAGATGGTGGCCATCGTCGGGCGCAGCGGCTCCGGCAAGACCACGCTGGCCAAGCTGCTGGTGGGCTTCTACAAGCCCACCGAGGGCTCGATGACGGTGGACGGCTACGACCTGAACGTGATCGACGCGGCCTTCTACCGCGCGCAGGTGGGCTACGTGATGCAGTCCAACCTGCTGTTCTCGGGCACCATCGCCGAGAACATCGCCTGCGGCGACGACAGCCCGGACCGGCGCCGCATCGAGGAGGTGGCGCGCATGGCCGACGCCCACCCCTTTATCAGCAAGCTGCCGCTGGGCTACGAGCAGGTCGTGGGCGAGCGCGGCATCGGGCTCTCGGGCGGTCAGATCCAGCGCCTGTGCATCGCCCGCGCGCTATACCACGACCCGCGTCTGCTGGTGTTCGACGAGGCCACCTCGGCGCTCGACACGCAGTCAGAGAGCAACATCCTGGCCAATATGCAGGAGATCCTGCGCGGGCGCACCGCGGTCATCATCGCGCACCGGCTCAGCACCATCATGCAGGCCGACAAGATTCTGGTGCTGTATGAAGGCGCCATCGTCGAGCAGGGCCGGCACGAGGAGCTGATCGAGCGCAAGGGCATGTATTTCCAACTGGTGCAGAAGCAACTGAGCGCGGCATGAAGCTATATAACCAGGGTGCCACCCCCGCCTCGGTCACCTCGCCGGTGTCGTTCGCCGGGCTGATCGAGAAAATCGAGATCCTGCGCTCCACGCTGCGCTGGTCGTCGCGGCTTGACCGGCCGGAGATCGAGAAGCTGCTCAAGCAGGCCACCACGCTGCGCGACGAAGTGATGGGGCTGTCGCACAAGGAGCGCTTCGTGCAGGCGGCGTCGGCCGAGGCCGCGCCGCCGCAGCCGGAAGTCGAGCGCATGCCGCGCGAGCGCCGGCAGGCGCTGATGGAGCGCAGCTTTATCTTCGAAGGGACCTTTGGCGACAATCCCAAGCTGTTGGAAGCCCTGGAGATCGCCGAGAAGGCGGCGCCGACCGACCTGCCGGTGCTGATCGATGGCGAGAGCGGCACCGGCAAGGAGCTGATGGCCAAGGTGATCCATGCCAATGGCTCGCGCACCGACAAGCCATTTATCTCGGTCAACTGCGGCGCCATCCCCGACAGCCTGCTCGAATCCGAGCTGTTCGGCCACAAGAAAGGCGCCTTCACCGGCGCCAGCAACGACCGGCGCGGCAAGTTCGAGAGCGCACATACCGGCACCATCTTCCTGGACGAGATCGGCGAGCTGCCGCTGCCCGGGCAGGTCAAGCTGCTGCGCGTGCTGGAAGCGCACGAGATCCAGCGCGTGGGTTCGGACGAGGCGATCTCGGTCGATACACGCATCGTCGCGGCGACCAACAAGGACCTGCGCAAGATGAGCCAGGCCGGCACCTTCCGCGAGGACCTGTTCTATCGCCTCAGCGTGATCCACGTCAGCCTGCCGTCACTGCGCGAGCGGCGCGACGAGATCCCACTGCTGGTGGCGTACTTCAGCGACGAGGCCGCGGGCATGCTCAAGCGCGCGCCGGTCAGGCTGACGCCGCGGCTGCGCGACTTCCTGCTGCACTACGACTACCCGGGCAATATCCGCGAGCTGCGCAACCTGCTCTACCGGCTGAGCTGCCTGGCCGGCGACACCGCCGACCTGGCCCACCTGCCACAGGACATCCGGCCGAAGCCCGCCGCGCTGGCGGTGGTGGGCGCGGGCACGGCAGCGGTGGACATCACCATGGCGACCTCGCTGAGCGAGGCCAAGCGCGCCGCCAGCGACGAGGCCGAGCGCGCTTTTCTCGAACGGGGCTTGCAGGAAGTCGGCGGCACCGTCGCCGAGCTGGCGCGGCGCTTCGACATGAACCGCTCGCACCTGCAGATGCTGCTGAAGAAGCACGGCATCCACTCAAAGGACTTCCGCGCCAACCGGCAGGCTGAAGGCGGCAAGGGGTAGGGCGCCGGCGCTGCCGACGGTGCCTCAGGCGTCCAGCTCCGGATTGACCAGGGTCTTGTCCGAGCCGTAGGGATCGGCCGCGCGGAGCACCACGACCGACACGTTGTCGCGCCCGCCGGCATCCAGCGCCATCTGCACCAGTGTCGTCGCGGCCTGCGCCACGTCTTGCTGCGTCAGCACCGCCGCGATATCGTCGTCGTCGACCTCGTTGCTCAGGCCGTCGCTGCACAGCAGGTAGACGTCGCCGTCGGCGACGTCGGCGAGCAACTGCTCCGGCGCCAGCGTCGGGGCCGCGCCGACGGCGCGCGTGATGGTGTTCTGCGCGGGATGGTGGCGCGCCTGCTCCGGGGTGATCAGCCCGCGCGCCAGCAGGCGCTCGACCTGGTTGTGGTCGCGCGTGAGGCGGACCAGCTGGCCGCCGCGCAGCCGGTACAGGCGGCTGTCCCCGGCCCACAGGCAGGCGCAGCGGCGGTCTCCGGCCAGCAGTACCACCACGGTACTGCCGATGCAGCGCACGCCCAGGCGCGCGGCCTCGTCGACCAGCGCCAGGTTCACGCCCTGCAGCGCCGCGCGCGTGGCGTCGACACGGTCTTCCAGCCGGGCCTGTGGCGGCAGCGCGGCCAGCGCCTGCACCACAGCCTGGCTGGCGAAGTCCCCCACGGCATGGCCGCCCATGCCGTCGGCCACCGCCCACAGGTCCTGCCCGGGCAGGTCCAGGCAAGCGTCCTCATTGCGCTCGCGCACCCGCCCGACGTCCGTGCACGCCGCCGAGGTCCACTGGAAATGCGAGTCGAAACCCAATCTTGTCTCCGGTCCGCGTAAAGCCCCGGACGAGCCGGGGCGTTGCCACGGCGGCACTGGCGCATTCAGATCCGCATCAGATCAGCCGGCCGTCGTTCCTTGCGCCCTGGTCGCCACGCACATTGATATTGGCGTTTGGCGCGTTGTTGCGGATATCGATGTTCTGGAACTGGTTGTTCATCTGATCAGCATAGAAGTTGTTGGTGATCTCGTAAAAGTTGATCACCGACCCGAGCGGCAGCGGGGACGACGGCACGAACGGTCGGATCCACCCGAACACCCACTGTCCGCCGGCGCCGCGCACGCGAGCCATGGCGGCGGGAGCAAGTTCGCGGCAGCTGGCGAGGTCGTTGATTGCAAGGGTGGCCATGTTCGGTCTCCGGTGGAAGCGGCGGGGCGCCCGGGGGCGGTACCGGTATTGAGCAAGGCGCGTGCCACCAGGGCGTGCCGGGTATGGGGATGGCTCTAATCCAAGCGTTGGCGCGGCTTTCCGGGTGAGGCGGGGGCAATGCGCCGCCCGCTCGCGGGTCAGCCGCGTTGGCGGCCGCCCGACACCCTTGCGAGCGGGTGTCGGGCCACACCCACCACAGCGTCTCCACGGCGTGAGCCCGCCCGTCGAAGTGCCGAGGCCTCGCGGCAAGCCGCGAATGGTGGCCGCATGCCAACAGACCGGCCGCCGCACGGTTGGCTGGCAGCCGACAGTTGATCCCTGCCAAAACCCTCGGATTTCCCCGGAACCTTTGAGCCGCCGTGGCTCGGTGGCATTGGCATGGTTGATGCGGTTGGGCTGGCATGAAGCAGCAATGCCTGCAGCCACCCGACATACCGAGACCAGCCATGAACATCCAGAACCAACAAGAACGCGAAACCGGCAGCGACAATCGTTTCGCCGACCCGCTGCCGCTCGGCGCGCACCTGGTCACCGAACGCCACGGCTACGCCCACCACGGCATCTATATCGGCGCCGGCCGCGTCATCCACTACGCCGGCTTCGCCCGCGCCCTGCAAGCCGCCCCGGTCGAGGAAACCACGGTTGAGGCCTTTGCTGCCGGCTTCGGCATCGCCGTCAGGCCGGAACCCTGTGCGCGCTTTACCGGCCGCCAGGCCGTCGAACGCGCCCGCTCCCGCCTGGGCGAAAACGCCTACCACCTGCTGACCAACAACTGCGAGCACTTCTGCTCATGGTGCCTGTCCGGCGAAAGCCGCAGCGAACAGGTGGAAGCCTGCCTGCGCCGCCCGCGCGCCGCGCTGCAAACCGCCTGGCTGCTGCTGGCCGCGGTGCTGCAGGCGGAACTGGGCGGCCTGAACCTGACCCTGCGCCTTGCCTGAGCGCACGACCGCAACCGAATCAAGGAGACTGCCATGTCCGGACTGATTGACTGGGAACTGCGCTGCAACCTGCGCGGAAAAGCCTGCCACCGCAGTTGTACCACCGCCGCCAGTTGCGCCCGCGGCCACCACCGCCCGGCGCGCCGGGCCCTGCGCCACGCCGGCCAGCCGGCGCGCCTGCCATCATCCGGGCGCAGCACGGGGCGAGGGCGCCAGGACTGATGCGCTACCGCCGCCGGGCCGGTCGGGTGCGGATTTTGATATACTCCGGCCCGTCTCCAGGATTACCGCGCCCGCGGTTCCCGATCCTGGCAGTCCTGTCCCTCGCCGTAGTTCAATGGATAGAACGAGCGCCTCCTAAGCGCTAGATACAGGTTCGATTCCTGTCGGCGGGACCAGCCCCACTTTCCCTGCATCCCTTCATTTCACCGCAAAGTACCGCAGCGTAAGGCTTGCCGAGGACTTCAGCGCTTTCGGTCACCCGAAAAATCCCACTGTTTTCGATATATTCCTCGCCGCCGTTACGCCGGATTTACGCCTGTGGCGGGCGACCCCCTTGTCTCGCGAGTCGGGCTTTTCCCGTCCAGCAGGCCGCCTTGCGCAGCCCGCACCGCCGCCTCCACTGCCACGCTGAGCAAAAGCGGGCATCGAGCCTGTCGCCAGGATGGCGATCGCGATCAGGGAAAGTAAGCGGGTCTTGCTCATGGGATCCTCCTTTATTCGGTATGTGTTGGCATCGTCAGGCGCTCGCGGGCCCCGCGCCCGCTTGGCCCTGCCAGGCTGGAGGTTAGGGCGCTTTGTACCTTGAGCACTGTAATAACTTGTAATCCGCCGAGGCCTCGCGTTGTAGGAGAAATCCCCTGTTGTGGAAGAACCCATGTCCTACATCCGTCCGTCAATCCAATACATATCCTGAAAAAGACGAAGGTTGAACAGGAGAGCCTGATGAAGCCCAAGCTTGTGCTGCTTGCCACTTCCATTGCATTGCTCAGCGGCTGCGTTGTGGCGCCCTATGGAGATGGGTACCGGGGCGGTGGCGGGTACTATGGCGGAGATGGCAGAGGGGACCACGACCGGGACCACGGCGATCGCGACCGGGGCGATCACCGGGACTACGGTGGCGACAGAGATCGGTGGCAGGGCGGGCAACGATACTAGCGCTTCGCTAGCGAGTGTGCGGGGCCATGTGATGCGAACGCATTACGATTTCGTTACTAGTGGCCTCCGGAGCCCGGAATAGACTGAACAATAAGGCCCTTAATCACATGGGCTTCTGGAGATCGAGATGCGGAAGATCAAGATGATTGCCAGCCTGGCGCTAGCGGCGTGCACGGTCACTTCGGTTGCAGCCTATGCCCAGGACAGGGGCCCTGGCGGCGATGATCGCGGAAGGCCCCCCATGGGGCATGATCAGGGTCAAAATCACGATGACCAGCACGGCTACAACGACCGCGGCCGGGACGGTGACCACGGCCGGCACGGTGACAGAGGTTGGGAAGGTGACAGGAGTAGGGACGGAGGGTACGGCCCTGACCGTCGCGCTGATCGCCCGGGCCCCGGCCATTGGCAAAAGGGTGAAAGGATCCCGTCGGAATACCGACACCGTCAGTACGTGATCGATGACTGGCGCGCCTATCGGCTGTCGCCTCCGCCGCGCGGATACCAGTGGGTGGGGGTTGGCGGGGAATACTTCCTGGTCGCCGTTCCGACCGGCGTGGTCTTCCAGGTGGTCATCGGGCGCTAGATACCGGGCAAAAAATAGCCCACAGACCCCACGCCTGCCGCGCTATCGCCGGTTGCCGCTGCGCAAGCTCAAGTGCCGGTGCGCTCGGCAATCAGCACTTCAGCCGGGATCTTCAGTTCGCGAGTGAGCCGCCGGATCATGGCGAGACTCAGCGCGCGCTTGCCGTTCAGCACTTCATAGACCCGGTTCAGGTTTCCCAGGTAGGGCTGCATGTCGCGCGGCGTCAGGCCTTCCTGCTCCATGCGAAACCGGATGGCGGCCAGGGGGTCGGGCAAGTCCAGCGGGAAGTGCTCGGCTTCATAGCGTTCCACCAGCATGGCAAGGATTTCCAGCTTGTCGCCCTCCGGCGTATCGGGAGCAGGGTCGGCGTCGATCAGGGCGGAGACCGCGGCCAGCGCTTCCTTGTAGTCGGCTTCGGTGTGAAGGGGGCGGATGTCCATGGTGATCACTCCATTTCCACGGTGGCGGCATCGATGCGGTCATAGTCGAGATGGGTGCCGATGAACTTCACATGGACGACGCCCAACCGGTATGCGACAGCGACGATAAGCCGGTACTTGTTCCCGCCGATATTGAAGACCACGCGGTTGCGGCCAACAAAGCTGGTACTGGCGTAGCGTGCCTTGATGCCCCTGGGTGCGATCCAGGCCGCGCAACGGGCTTCTTCATGCCAGGTAAGCAGCGATTGCCTGGAGTCGGGGTGGAATTTGCTGAATTCCAGCAAAGACCTCTTCGCTATGATTCGCATGTGCGATGGTAGTCCCAAAATGGGACTACGGCAAGGGTGGTGAGTGGGATCCACCGCCGAGCATACCCATGCTCAGTGTGCGCTCATCTTCGAAAACAGCTGGATGACGGCCACGCCGCCAATAATCAGACCAATCCCAACACACGCCGCCAGATCCGGCACCTGCCGATACAGCACCACGGCGATCAGCGACACCAGCACGATCCCCGCTCCGCTCCAGATCGCGTAGGCGATGCCGACCGGCACGGTGCGCATCACCAGCATCAGCAGGTAGAAGGCGGCGACATAGCCGGTGACCACCAGCACGCTGGGCACCAGCCGGGTAAAGCCCTGCGAGGCTTTCAGGCTGCTGGTGGCGATGACTTCGGCGACGATGGCGAGGGCGAGGAGCAGGTATCCGTTCATGGGAGTGCAGAAATGGGGCGGGCCGAAACGAGCCGAAGCCGGCATCTTAGCCTCCCCGCATGTTGCGCCAAAGCCGCGTCCCTCCCTTGCGGTGGTTGTGTGAAGCGGCAATGGGGGATTGAATGTGGCGATAAAGACAAAAAGCGGGCGCACGCAGGCCCGCGGTACAAGACAGCCATACAAGGCAGTCGCGGTAATTCGCCCGACCAGGCCGGCACGAATCTGACGATGCCGGCGGCGGGCATGGGGTAAGGGGAGCGGTATGCATCACACTGGCATCGACGACACTGTCGTCTCGACGTCATCCGTGTCCGGGGACGCGGACTTCGCGCCGGATGCGAATCCATGGCAGGACACCATTGCGGCGGCGGACCAGGCGCTGGAAGAGGCCACGCGCATCCAGCGCGGCGTGCAGCACAACCTGAAGCTGATGCAGGAGGTGCGCTCGCTGCGCGAGGAACTGCGCAAGGCGCACGCGGAGACCGACCGGTATCGGGGCATGCACGCCCGGGTGGTGGTCGGCATGCGCCAGCTGGAAGACGAGCACGCCAGCGCCATGAGCCGGCTGCAGGCCGAGAACGAGATGCTGGTGGTGCGGCATCGGGTCTATCGGCTGATGGCCGAGCACTACGCGCGCGTGGGGCTGCGGCTGGACCCGGATACCTTCGCGGAGCACAGGGATCGCGTGCTCCAGCACATCCTGTTCCAGCGCCGCAAGGGCGTTCCGCCGGCGGAGATCAGCCTGTCGGACCTGGCTTTCCTGTTGCTGTAGCGCGTTGCTCCCGGGCGGCAATCAGGCCGCGCGCGGGCGCAGCACGTGGAAGGCCAGCATGCCGCCCACCACGCCCCAGACCGCCGAGCCCACGCCGCCCAGCGTCATGGCGGAGGCCGTGATTATGAAGGTCAGCAGCGCCGCTCCGCGCTCGGCCGCGGTTTGCATGGCCACGGTCAGGCCGTTGGCGATCGAGCCCATCAGCGCGAACGCGGTCACGCCCACCACCAGCGCCTGCGGAAAGGCAGCGAACAGCGCGGCGATGCTGGCGGCCAGCGTGCCCGCGACCAGGTAGCCCGCGCCGCAGACCACGGCAGCGGTATAGCGGCGGTTGCGGTCGGGATCGGCCTGCGGGCCAGTGCAGATGGCGGCGGTGATTGCCGCCAGGTTGATGCCGTGCGAGCCGAACGGCGCCAGCACGGCCGAGGCCAGCCCGATGATCGAGATCAGGCGCTAAGCCGGCACGTGGTAGCCGTCGGCCTGCAGCACGGCCAGCCCGGGAATGTTCTGCGAGGCCAGTGCCACGATGAACAGCGGGATCGCCATGCTGATGAAGGCCGACATCGAGAATGCCGGCGTGGTCCACACCGGCGCCGCCAGTTCCAGCCGTACGCCCGAGAAATCGAGCTGGCCGAGCACACCGGCCACCACCACCCCGGTCAGCAGCACCCCGGGCACCGCATAGGCCGGCCACAGCCGCCGCCCGAGCAGGTAGGCGGCGAACATGGCCAGCAGCAGCACGGTCTGGTGCTGCGCCTGCACGAACACATCCACGCTGATGCGGAACAGGATGCCGGCGAGCAGCGCCGAGGCGATGCTGGCGGGCAGGGCGCGCATCAGCTTGTCGAACCAGCCGGTCATGCCGGCGGCCGTCATCAGCAGCGCGGCCAGCAGGAAGGCGCCGATGGCTTCGGCGTAAGGCACGCCGGGCAGGCTGGCGATCAGCAGCGCCGCGCCGGGCGTGGACCACGCCACCACGATCGGCACGCGCAGCGCCAGCGACAGGCCGATGGTGGTGATCCCCATCCCCATCGACAGCGCCCAGATCCAGGACGAGATCTGCGCATCGGTCAGGTGGGCGGCGTGGCCGGCCTGGATCATCAGCACCAGCGAGCTGGTGTAGCCGGTGAGCGTGGCGACCAGCCCGGCGACGAGCGCGGACACGGACAGGTCGGAGAATTTCAGCGAGGCGGTGGCCATGGGGCCGGCGGCAAGCGCAATGGCACGGTCGACATCTTCGCATGAGTGCCTTGGCCGTACCAATTTGCCCCGGTGGCGCCGGACCGTTGTCTGGCAACCGCCGTTGACGGGACTTTCCCTTACGGACTTGTCCGACTGGAGCGGGTGGGGGGGGCGTTGTTATGCTGGCATCGTGCCTTGCGAGCAGGGCACCGAGGAGAGACTCTTGGGCCCGCAGTGTGCGGGCCCTTCTTTTTTGGGGCCGTCCTTGGCCCCGCCCCGGTCGTCTACAATGCGGGCTGCCGTGCCCTGCCGCCCTGGCAGCGGGGCCGTCCCTCCTTTCTCTCGTCGTCTCGTCTTTCTCCCATGGCCCTGTTTTCCATTACCGACGCCCAGCTTGCCTTCGGGCACGTGGCCCTGCTCGATCACACCGACTTTTCGCTGGAGGCCGGCGAGCGCGTGGGGCTGATCGGGCGCAACGGCTCGGGCAAGTCCTCGCTGCTGAAGATCGTGGCGGGGCTGTCGGCGCCGGATGACGGGCTGATCGCGCGCCAGAGCGGCGTGACCAGCGCCTACGTGCCGCAGGAGCCGCAGTTCGAGCCGGGCATTACCGTGTTCGACGCCGTTTCCCAGGGCATGGGCGACGCGCATGACCTGCTGGTGCGCTACGAGGCCGCCGCCGAGCGCGTGGCCGAGAACCACGACGACGAAGCCGCGCTGGCCGAACTGCACTGGCTGCAGTCCGAACTCGACGCCGCCGGCGCCTGGCAGCTGCGCACTCGGGTGGAAACCACGCTGGCGCGGCTGGGGCTGGATTCGCACACGCGCGTCGACGCACTGTCCGGCGGCCTGCAGAAACGCGTGGCGCTGGCGCAGGCGCTGGTGGCCGAGCCCGACATCCTGTTGCTGGACGAGCCGACCAACCACCTCGACGTGGAAGCAATCCGCTGGCTGGAAGACCTGCTGCTGGGCTTCCGCGGCAGCGTGTTGCTGATCACCCACGACCGCGCCTTCCTGGACCGGGTGGCGACGCGCATCATCGAACTGGACCGCGGCCGGCTGGTGTCCTTCCCCGGCAACTTCGCCGCCTACCAGGCGCGCAAGGAAGAGATGCTGGCCGCCGAGCAGGTCGAGCAGGCCAAGTTCGACAAGCTGCTGGCGCAGGAAGAGGTGTGGATCCGCAAGGGCGTGGAGGCGCGCCGCACGCGCAGCGTGTCGCGCATCCAGCGCCTGGTGGCGATGCGCAACGAGCGCGCCGCGCGCCGCGAAGTGCAGGGCAACGTCAAGCTGGAGGTGTCGCAGGCCGACCGCTCCGGCAAGCTCGTGTCCGAGCTGGTCGATGTCAGCAAGGCCTATGGCGACAAGGTGGTGGTGCGCGACTTCACCGCCACCATCATGCGCGGCGACAAGGTCGGGTTGATCGGCCCCAACGGCGCGGGCAAGACCACGCTGCTGCGGCTGATCCTGGGCGAACTGGCCGCGGACAGCGGCACCGTGCGCAACGGCAGCAACTTGCAGGTGGCGTACTTCGACCAGATGCGCACCGCGCTGGACCTGGAGAAGTCGCTGGCCGACACCATCAGCCCGGGCAGCGACTGGGTCGAGGTCAACGGCCAGCGCAAGCACGTGATGAGCTACCTGGGCGACTTCCTGTTCGCGCCGGAGCGCGCGCGTTCGCCGGTCAAGTCGCTGTCGGGCGGCGAGCGCAACCGGCTGCTGCTGGCGCGCCTGTTCGCGCGCCCGGCCAATGTGCTGGTGCTGGACGAGCCGACCAACGATCTGGATATCGACACGCTGGAACTGCTGGAAGAACTGCTGCAGGACTACGGCGGCACGGTGTTCCTGGTGTCGCACGACCGCGCCTTCCTGGACAACGTGGTGACCTCGACCCTGGCAGCCGAGGGCGATGGCGTGTGGCGCGAGTCGGTGGGCGGGTATTCCGACTGGGTCGAGCAGTCGGCCCGCAGCGCGGCGCTGCAGGCGGCGCGCAAGCCCGAACAGAAGGCGGCGGACCCGGCCCGCGGCAAGGACTCGCGCGAGGCGCGCGGCGCCAACCGGACCGTCAAGCTGTCGTACAAGGAGCAGCGCGAGCTGGATGGCCTGCCGGAGCGCATTGCGTCGCTGGAAACCGAGCAGAAGACGATCTCGGCGCAGCTCGAGGATGGGTCGCTCTATGTCAGCGATGCGGCCAAGGCCGCGCTGCTGGCCACGCGGCACGACGAGATCGAGATGGAACTGCTGGAGGCGCTGGAGCGCTGGGAAGTGCTGGAAGCGAAGTCGAAGGGCGAGGGCGCCTGAAGGTCAGCCAGGGGTGCGTCTTACCCGCACCACGCCAGTACCATATTGGTCAGGTCGACGATGAATCCCGGCCGCAGGTAACCCACGAACCCAAGCGCCAGCAGCCCGGCCAGCACTGCCAGCCCGGCTGCCTTCGCCACGCGGACGCGGGCTGCGGCCATCATGCCGCCGCCGGCTGCGCGCGCACCAGCGCCTGTTCGCGGATCGGCAGGTTCACCAGCGCGGCCAGCACGCCCAGCGCGATCGAGATCAGCCACACCGTGTTGTAGCCGCCGGTGCGGTCATAGAGGTAGCCGCCCAGCCAGGCGCCCAGGAAGCTGCCGATCTGGTGCGAGAAGAACACCACGCCGGACAGCATCGACAGGTACTTCACGCCGAACACCTGGGCGATGATGCCGTTGGTCAGCGGCACGGTCGACAGCCACAGGAAGCCCATCAGCGCGGCGAACACCCAGGTGCTCGCCACCGTCAGCGGCAGCAGCAGGTAGCCGGCGATCACCACCGAGCGCGTCAGGTAGATCGCGGACAGCAGGTAGCGCTTGGGCAGGCGCTGGCCCAGCGCTCCCGCGGTATAGGTGCCGAACACATTGAACAGCCCGATCAGCGCCAGCGCCACGACGGCGACCTTCGGGTCGGTCAGGCCCTGGTCCTTCAGGTACGGTGCCAGGTGCACGCCGATAAAGACCACCTGGAAGCCGCACACGAAGTAGCCCAGCGTCAGCAGCTGGAAGTTGCGGTTGCCGAAGGCTTCATGGATGGCCTGGCCGATGGTCTGGTGGTGGCCGCCGGTGTGGGCCGCCTCGCGCGGCTCGCGCAGCGTCAGCGTCAGCGGCAGCATCACGCAGGCCATCAGCGCCATCACGTACAGCGCGTTCTGCCAGCCCAGGCCGGAGATCAGGCCCTGTTCCACCGGGATCATCAGGAACTGGCCGAACGACCCGGCCGCGGCGGCGATGCCCATGGCCCAGACCCGCTTCTCGGGGCTGGCCACGCGGCCGATCACGCCGTAGACGATGCTGTAGGTGGTGCCGGACTGGGCAATGCCGATCATCACGCCGGCGCCGGTGGCGAAGGCGGTGCCGCTGGTGGCCAGCGCCATCACCACCAGCCCGGCCACGTACAGGGCCACGCCGATCAGCATGATGCGCAGCGCGCCGAACTTGTCGGCCAGCGCCCCGGCAAAGGGCTGGCTGGCGCCCCACATCAGGTTCTGCAGCGCCAGCGCGAAGGCGAAGGTCTCGCGGTTCCAGCCGTGGGCCTGGGTGATCGGCAGGTTGAACAGGCCGAAGCCGTGCCGGATGCCCATCGAAAGCGTCACGAGCAGTCCGCCGCACACGAGGACGGTGGTCAGGGAGAGTTGTCGGTTCTGCATGTCTTGGCTCGGTGTGCGGCAGCCCGCCGGGTAAGGCGGCGCCGACAGGGATTGTGTGTGCTTGTTGTTGTTGTCCGTGCCGGGACGGCAATCAGGCTTGCCGGGGCCGGGTGGTGGCGAGTTTACTCCGGCTCGGGAAAACGCGTACGCCGGCGCCCACCTTGCCGGCACCCCGGCAAAAAGTGGCGGCGGCCCGGCAAACCGGTGCCGGCGCGGGCTGGCGGGGCGGGCGCCTTTTTGGCGGGATTGCCGTCGCCCGCTTCCATTACAATGCAGTGCCCGGTGCCCCGGCGCGTGCACAGTTGTGCGCCTCGCGGCAGCCGGGACCATCACTTTCGTAGCGACTCCATGGCGAGCAAAACCAGTCAGTACAGCGAATCTTCCATCCGGGTCCTGAAGGGCCTGGAGCCGGTCAAGCAGCGTCCCGGCATGTACACCCGGACCGACAACCCCCTGCATATCGTGCAGGAGGTGATCGACAACGCCTCGGACGAGGCCCTCGGCGGCCATGGCTCCGAGATCCTGGTGACCCTGCATCGCGACGGCAGCCTCAGCGTGGAGGACGACGGCCGCGGCATCCCGGTGGGCATCCATCCGGAAGAAGGCGTGCCGGTGGTCGAGATCGTCTTTACCCGGCTGCATGCCGGCGGCAAGTTCGACAAGGGCAAGGGCGGCGCCTATGCCTTCTCGGGCGGCCTGCACGGCGTGGGCGTGTCGGTGACCAATGCCTTGTCGACGCAGCTGGACGTGACCGTATGGCGCGACGCCATGTGCTCGACGCTGACCTTCTCCGGCGGCGACGTGACCGTGCCGCTGGCCTCGCGCAAGATCGAGCGTGGCGAGAAGAAGAGCGGCACCCGCGTGCAGGTGTGGCCGGATGCCAAGTATTTCGATTCGGCCGCGATCCCGCTGGCCGAGCTGCAGCGCCTGCTGCGCAGCAAGGCGGTGCTGCTGCCGGGCGTCAAGGTCACGCTGGTGACCGAGAAAACCGGCGAGCGCCAGACCTGGCAGTACGACCAGGGCCTGAAGGGCTACCTGGTCGAGGCCCTGGCCCAGGGCAGCGGCGCGGAACTGGTGATCCCGATGTTCGAGGGCGAGCACTTCGCCGACCCCGACGCCAATCCCGGCGAGGAAGGCTTTGCCGAGGGCGAAGGCGCCTCCTGGGTGGTGGCCTGGACCGAAGACGGCGCGCCGGTGCGCGAGTCCTACGTCAACCTGATTCCCACGCCGGCCGGCGGCACGCATGAGTCCGGCTTGCGCGAAGGGCTGTTCCAGGCGGTGAAGAGCTTTATCGAGATGCACGCGCTGCAGCCCAAGGGCGTCAAGCTGATGAGCGAAGACGTGTTCGCGCGCGCCTCGTTCGTGCTGTCGGCCAAGGTGCTGGACCCGCAGTTCCAGGGGCAGATCAAGGAGCGCCTGAACAGCCGCGACGCGGTGCGGCTGGTGTCCACCTTCAGCCGCCCGGCGCTGGAGCTGTGGCTGAACCACCATGTCGAGTACGGCAAGAAGCTGGCCGAGCTGGTGATCCGCCAGGCCCAGGCGCGCACGCGCGCGGCGCAGAAGGTCGAGAAGAAGAAGGGCTCCGGCGTGGCCGTGCTGCCCGGCAAGCTGACCGACTGCGAGTCCACCGACGTGACCCGCAATGAACTGTTCCTGGTCGAGGGCGACTCGGCCGGCGGTTCGGCCAAGATGGGCCGCGACAAGGAATTCCAGGCCATCCTGCCGCTGCGCGGCAAGGTGCTCAATACCTGGGAAACCGAGCGCGACCGCCTCTTTGCCAACAACGAAGTGCACGATATCGCCGTGGCCATCGGCGTGGACCCGCATGGCGCCAACGACGAGCCCGACCTGTCCAACCTGCGTTATGGCAAGATCTGCATCCTGTCCGATGCGGACGTGGACGGCGCGCATATCCAGGTGCTGCTGCTGACGCTGTTCTTCCGCCACTTCCCCAAGCTGATCGATACCGGCAACGTCTGTGTGGCGCGTCCGCCACTGTTCCGCGTCGACGCGCCCGCGCGCGGCAAGAAGCCGGCGCAGAAGCTGTACGCGCTGGACGAGGGCGAACTCGTGGCCATCCAGGACAAGCTGCTCAAGGATGGCGTCAAGGATGGCTCGTGGCAGATCTCGCGTTTCAAGGGCCTGGGCGAAATGAGCGCCGAACAGCTCTGGGAAACCACCATGAACCCCGATACGCGGCGCTTGCTGCCCGTATCGCTGGGCGAATACGACCTGCCGCAGACCGTCGAGATGATGAACATGCTGATGGGCAAGGGCGAGGCCGCGCAACGCCGCAGCTGGCTGGAAGAGAAGGGCAACGAGGTCGAAGCCGATATCTGAGCGATACGGGAGGAAGCGGCAGCCAGGGATTGGGTAGATAATCCCCAGTCTGCCTGGCCGCCATTCCCGACGGCCGCCAACGGACAGCAATCTGGAACGCACGATGACGACGAGAAACCCCGGCAAACCATGGCGCAAGGCGGCGGCAGCCGTCGTGGCGCTGGCCGGGCTCGCCTTCGTGCCGGCGGCGCATGCCGAGCTGTGGGGCTATATCGATGCCGACGGCGTGGCGCACTTTGCCGACCAGAAGCTCGACGCGCGCTACAAGCTGTTCATGCGGGACGGCGGCAAGCTGGATACCGCGCGCCTGGCCGCGCGGCAGGCGCAGGCCGCCGCCGGCGCTGACATCGACCTGGAACAGCACAAGCTGTACCGCTACGTCGTCAACCATCCCAACATCAAGACGGTCGAGCCACTGATCCACCAGATCGCCGGCAAGCAGGACGTGGACCCGGCGCTGGTCAAGGCGGTGATGGCGGTGGAGTCGGGCTTCAACCCGGCGGCGGTGTCGCCCAAGGGCGCGATCGGCCTGATGCAGGTGATCCCCGACACCGGCGCGCGCTTTGGCGTGAGCGCCGATGCGCGCCGCACCGTCGAGCAGAAGCTGGCCGATCCGCGCACCAATATCACCGCGGGCGTGCGCTACCTGAGCTGGCTGATGCAGCTGTTCCCGAACAACCTCGAGCTGGTGCTGGCTGCCTATAACGCCGGCGAGGGCGCGGTGCAGCGCTACAACAACCGCATTCCGCCTTACCCGGAGACGCAGCAGTATGTCAGCACCGTGCTGCAGTTCTACCGGCTGTACCAGCCGCAGCAGGGCGCGGTGCTGACGCGCGCCAGCGCCAGCGCTGACGGCCCGCGCGTGAAGATGGTCATCAGCGGGCGCCGTCCCATGCCCTGACCGGCACAACCGAACAACAAGCAACCCGGCGCGCCGGCAGTTCATCGTGGCGCGCCGAATTCTTGCCTATCCATGGAACAACAAGACATCACGTTTCAACCTGAAGAGCCGGCCGATTCGCTGACGCTGGCGCGCTACGCCGAGCGCGCCTACCTGGACTATGCCGTCAGCGTGGTCAAGGGCCGCGCGCTGCCCGAGGTGGCCGACGGCCAGAAGCCGGTGCAGCGGCGCATCCTGTTCGCGATGCACGAGATGGGCCTGCGCGCCGACGCCAAGCCGGTCAAGTCCGCGCGCGTGGTCGGCGACGTGCTGGGCAAGTTCCACCCGCACGGCGACCAGTCCGCCTATGACGCGCTGGTGCGCCTGGCGCAGGACTTCTCGCTGCGCTATCCGCTGATCGACGGCCAGGGCAACTTCGGCTCGCGCGACGGCGATGGCGCCGCGGCGATGCGCTACACCGAAGCGCGCCTGACGCCGATCTCGCGGCTGCTGCTCGACGAGATCGACGAAGGCACGGTCGATTTCGCCCCCAACTACGACGGCTCGATGCAGGAGCCCAGGCTGCTGCCGGCGCGGCTGCCGTTCGTGCTGCTCAACGGCGCCTCGGGCATCGCGGTGGGCATGGCGACCGAGATCCCGCCGCATAACCTGCGTGAAGTCGCTGCGGCCACGGTGGCGATGATCCGCAACCCGAACATCACGCTGGCCGAGTTGCTGGCGTTGATGCCGGGGCCGGACTATCCGGGCGGCGGCCAGATCATCTCGCCGGCGTCCGATATCGCCCAGATCTACGAGGGCGGCCGCGGCAGCCTGAAGGTGCGCGCGCGCTGGACCATCGAGGAGATGGCGCGCGGCCAGTGGCAGCTGGTGGTGACCGAGCTGCCGCCGAACACGTCGGCGCAGAAGGTGCTGGAAGAGATCGAGGAAATCACCAACCCCAAGATCAAGACCGGCAAGAAGGCGTTGACGCAGGACCAGCAGCAACTGAAGGCCAGCATGCTGGCGGTGCTGGACGCGGTGCGCGATGAATCCGGCAAGGACGCGCCGGTGCGCCTGGTGTTCGAGCCCAAGAGCAAGAACATCGCCCAGCAGGAATTTGTCCAGACGCTGCTGGCGCATACCAGCCTGGAGTCGGGTGCGCCGATCAACCTGGTGATGATCGGCACCGACGGGCGCCCGCGCCAGAAGGGCCTGCGCGAGATCCTGTCCGAGTGGATCGCGTTCCGCTTCGACACCGTCACGCGCCGCACGCGCCACCGCCTGGCCAAGGTCGAGGACCGCATCCATATCCTCGAAGGCCGGATGCTGGTGCTGCTCAATATCGACGAGGTGATTCGCATCATCCGCGAGAGCGACGAGCCCAAGCCGGCACTGATCGAGGCCTTCGGCCTGAGCGACCGCCAGGCCGAGGACATCCTGGAAATCCGCCTGCGCCAGCTGGCCCGCCTCGAATCGATCAGGATCGAGAAGGAGCTCAAGGCGCTGCGCGACGAGCAGGCCGAATTGGACGTGCTGCTCAAGTCCGAGACCATGATGCGCCGTCGCATCATCAAGGAGATCGAGACCGACGCCAAGCAGTACAGCCCGGAAGACAAGGACCCGCGCCGCACGCTGATCCAGGAAGAACGCCGTGCCGCCGCCGAAGTGCGCGTGGTCGACGAGCCGGTGACGGTGGTGATGTCGCAGAAGGGCTGGGTGCGCACGCGCCAGGGCCATGCCCACGATGCGCAGCAGTTCACCTTCAAGGCCGGCGACGCGCTCTATGGCACCTTCGAATGCCGCACGGTCGATGTGCTGCTGGCCTTCGGCACCAACGGCCGGGTCTATTCCGTGCCGGTCGCCAGCCTGCCTGGCGGGCGTGGCGACGGGGTGCCCATCACCACGCTGATCGAGCTGCAGTCCGGTAGCCAGGTCGCGCACACCTTTGCCGGCGCCGCCGAGCAGCGCATGCTGATCGCCACCGCGGGCGGCAATGGCTTCCAGACCAGGGTGGGCGACATGATCAGCCGGCAGAAGGGCGGCAAGTCGTTCCTGACGCTCGATGACGGCGACACCTCGCTGGCGCCGGCGCCGCTGGGCGACGAAGCTACCCATGCGGCCTGCCTTTCCGGCAACGGCCGCCTGTTGCTGGTGGCGCTGGATGAGGTCAAGGTGCTGTCGGCCGGTGGCCGCGGCGTGATCCTGATGGAGCTGGAGCCCAAGGAGAAGCTGCTGCAGGCCGTGGGCGTCGGCGCGCCGGGACTGATGCTGTCGGGCGCAGGGCGCGGTGGCAAGCCGACCTCGCAGAAGCTGGCAGGCGTGGCCTTGCAGGCCTACGTGGGCAAGCGCGCGCGCAAGGGCAAGGCGATCGAGGCTAAGCTCAAGGAACCGCGCATCGATCCGGTACGCGTGGAGCCGCCGGCTGGCAACTGATCCGGCAACTGAGTTCGCTGCCGGTTTGCTCCCCTCTCCCGCTTGCGGGAGAGGGGCCGGGGGAGAGGGCAGGCGCTGGCATACCACTGGCAGTACTTCGTGGATACACCGGCCCTCTCCCCAACCCTCTCCCGCAAGCGGGAGAGGGAGCAAGCAATTGGCAGGTGCCACGCCTGCGGTTCCCCGCATACGGGAAATGTAGCCGGCCAGAATCAACAAAAACCAAGTAGCGCTCGCCTCGTCCTGCATGTCCGTCCTCCCACTTTCCGATCTCGCCCCAGCGCCCGGTCCCCGCCAGCTCTTCATCGAGTTCGCCCGCATGGGCCTGTCCGGCTTCGGCGGCGTGCTGCCCTTCGTGCGGCGCGCGGTGGTCGAGCGCAACCGCTGGCTGGACGACCGCGACTTTGTCGAACTGCTGAGCCTGGGGCAGGTGCTGCCCGGCCCCAATGTCATCAACCTGGCGGTAATGTTGGGGCTGCGCTTTGCCGGGTTCCGGGGCGCACTGGCGGCGTTCTCGGGGCTGGTCATGGTGCCGATGGCGCTGGTGCTGGGCCTGTTGCTGCTATACCAGCACTACCAGGACGTTGCCGCCGTGCAGCGCATGCTGACGGGCATGACCGCCGTATCGGCCGGGCTGATGCTGGCAACCGGCGTCCGGCTGGCACGCAGCCTGTCATGGTCGGCACGCGCGTTGCTGACCGGCGGCGCTGCCTTCGTCACCATCGGGCTGCTGCGCTGGCCGCTGTTGCCGGTGATGGCGGTGCTGGTGCCACTGGCGTTGCTGTGGGAATGGCGCACGGACCGGGACAGGCAGCCATGAGCACGGGTGAAATCCTCGCCAGCCTGCTGGCCCATTTCAGCGCGCTGTCACTGCTGGCCATCGGCGGTGCCAGTTCGACGCTGCCTGACATGCATCGCTACCTGGTCGAAGCCAACGGCTGGCTGACCGATGCGCAATTCTCCGCCATGTACGCGATCTCGCAGGCCGCGCCGGGTCCCAACGTCCTCTTTGTCTCGCTGTTCGGCTGGCAGGCGGCGGGCTTTGCCGGGTCGCTCGTGGCCATGCTGGGCATGTGCGGCCCATCCAGCCTGATCGCGCTCGGCTTTGAGTATTTCTCGGGACGCGCGCCGCACGCGCGCTGGCCCGGACTGATCCGGCGCGGGCTGGCGGCACTGACGATTGGCCTGGTGTTTGCCTCGGGCTGGGTGCTGGCCCGCAGCGTGGATCATCATCACTGGCCCGCCATGGCCCTGACCGCGCTGACGGTGCTGCTGATGCTGAAGACGCGGTTGCATCCACTGGTGCTGGTGGCGATCGGCGGCGCGGCCGGCCTGCTCGGATTCATCTAGCCCTGCAGGCGGATTAGTCCACCCCCACGAATCCCCCGGTCTGGTGCGCCCACAGCCGCGCGTACAGTCCGCCCTGCGCCAGCAATTGCGCGTGCGTGCCGCTTTCCACGATATGCCCGTTGTCCAGCACCACCAGCCGGTCCATGCGCGCGATCGTCGACAGCCGGTGCGCGATGGCGATCACGGTCTTGCCCTGCATCAGGGTTTCCAGGCTTTCCTGGATTGCCGCTTCCACTTCCGAATCCAGCGCCGAGGTGGCTTCGTCCAGGATCAGGACCGGCGCGTTCTTGAGCAGCACGCGCGCGATGGCAATGCGCTGGCGCTGTCCGCCTGACAGCTTCACGCCACGTTCGCCGACCTGCGCCTCCAGCCCGGTGTTGCCGTGGGCGTCGACCAGGTGCGGGGTGAATTCATCGGCGCGGGCGCCGTGCAGCGCTTGCGCCAGTTCGGCCTCGGTGCTGGAGGGCTTGCCGTAGAGCAGGTTCTCGCGGATCGAGCGGTGCAGCAGCGAAGTGTCTTGCGTGACCATGCCGATCTGCGCGCGCAGGCTCTCCTGCGTGACCGCGCCGATGTCCTGGCCGTCGATCAGGATGCGGCCGCTTTCAACGTCATAGAGGCGCAGCAGCAGGTTGACCAGCGTCGACTTGCCGGCGCCGGACGGGCCCACCAGCCCGATCTTCTCGCCGGGCCGCACGGTCAGGTTCACGCCTTCGATGACGCCGGAGCCCTTGCCGTAGTGGAAGCCCACCTGCTCGAAGCGGACTTCGCCCTGCGTGACGCGCAGCGGTTGCGCGCCGGGGCGGTCGGTCACCTTGCGCGGCACGGCAATGGTCTTCATGCCGTCCTGCACCTGCCCGACGTTCTCGAAGATGCCGTTGACCACCCACATGATCCAGCCGGACATATTGTTGATGCGGATCACCAGCCCGGTGGTGAGCGCGATCGCGCCGGTGGTGACATGCCCCTCGCTCCACAGCCACAGCGCCAGCCCGGTGGTGCCGGCGATCAGCGCGCCGTTCATGGCGGTGATGGTGATGTCCATGCCGCTGACCATGCGCCCGGCCATGCGCGTCTTTTCGGTCTGCTCGGCCATGGCGTCGCGCGCATAGTCTTCCTCGTGCCGGGTGTGCGCGAACAGCTTGAGCGTGGTGATATTGGTGTAGCCGTCGACGATGCGACCCATCAGCCGCGAGCGCGCTTCCGTGGCCACCACCGAACGCTGCTTCACGCGCGGCACGAAATGGAGCAGGGCGGCCACGTAGCAGACGATCCACAGCAGCAGCGGGATCATCAGCCGCCAGTCGGCCTGGGCGAACAGCACCAGCGAGCTGACCGCGTAGATCACCACATGCCAGAGCGCATCCACCGCCTGCACGGCGGAATCGCGCAACGAGAAGCCGGTCTGCATGATGCGCTGCGCGATGCGCCCGGCAAAGTCGTTCTGGAAGAACGACAGGCTCTGCTTGAGCACGTAGCGGTGGTTCTGCCAGCGGATCAGGTTGGCCAGGCTGGGGTTGATGACCTGGTGCACCAGCACATCGTGCAGGCCGAAGAAGATGGGTCGCAGCAGCACCGCCACCACCACCATCCACAGCAGCTCATTGCGGTGCCGGCTGAAGAATTCCGCGCCGGGCGTGGTCTGCGCCATGTCGACCAGCCGGCCGAGGAAGCTGAACAGCGCCACCTCGATCAGCGCGCCGACCAGGCCCACCAGCAACAGCAGGGCGAACACGCCCCAGACTTCGCGCAGGTACCAGATGTAGAAGCGCCAGACCTGGCCGGGCGGCTCATGGTCGGGCATGCCCCGGAAGGGGTCGATCAGTCTTTCCAGGCGACGCAACATGGCAGGTTCCCGTTGTGCCCGGCATGCCCTGGCGTCTTTGTGGGAGGCAGGGCGCGCGTGCGGCGGATCAGACGCACCATGATACGCGCCTTGCAGAACGGAAAAGCCCCGCCAGTGGCGGGGCTTTGTCTGAACCGCGGTGTGGAAATTGCCGAAGGGGCAGGTTCAGTGGATCACCATATGCGTGAACGGCGGCACGTAGGCCTGCAGCGTGACGAAGATGCCGACCAGGATCGCCAGTGCGATCGAGTGGAAGAACACATAGCGCAGGATGTCGCCCTCGTGGCCGTACCACTTGGTCGCCGTGGAGGCCACCACGATCGACTGGGCGTCGATCATCTTGCCCATCACGCCGCCCGAGCTGTTGGCCGCCGACATTAGCACCGGCGACAGCCCAAGCTGCTCGGCCGTGGTCTTCTGCAGGCCGCCGAACAGCACGTTCGAGGCGGTGTCCGAGCCGGTCAGTGCCACGCCCAGCCAGCCCAGCATGGTGCCGAACAGGGGGTAGAGCACGCCGGTCTGGGCAAAGGCCAGGCCCAGCGTCGCATCCAGTCCCGAATAGCGCGTCAGGTAGCCGATGCCGAACATGGCGCTGATGGTCAGCAGCGAGAACTTGGTCAGCTTGATGGTTTCCCAGTATTCCCTGAGCATGCGCGGGATCGAGTAGCCCATCAGCAGTCCGCCCACCAAGGCGGACACCAGGATGCCGGTGCCGGCCATCGACAGCACGTTGAACAGGAACACGGCCGGTTCGGCGATTTCCTTGGGCGTGACCGGCGGATGCTTGATGATCGCCTTGTCCAGGCCCGGCACCGGGAATTTGAACTGCCACAGGGCGTCCATCATCTTCTTGAACTCGGGGATGCCCCACACGAAGACGAACACGGTCAGGATGACCCACGGCATCCAGGCCTTCACCACCGAGATCCCGGCCGAAGCGGCGGTGGCGCGGGCGTCGGCTTCCAGCGCTTCGGGGTGGTCGACCTTGGACTCGTCGTGGCGGCCGAGGATCTTGGTCGAGGTCCAGATTTCCTTCGGATGCCAGACCTTCAGGAACAGGGTCAGGCAGCCCATCGAGACCAGCGACGAGATCACGTCGACTAGCCATGGGCCGTGGAAGTTCGATACCAGGAACTGCGGGACGGCGAACGTCACGCCGGCCACCAGGATCGCCGGCCAGATCGCGAGCATGCCGCGCAAGCCCGCGAAGGCCCAGATCAGCCAGAACGGCACCAGCACCGAGAAGAACGGAAGCTGGCGGCCGATCATGGCGGACAGCGTGACCTGGTCGATGCCGGTCACCGACGACAGGCCGATGATCGGGGCGCCCAGCGCGCCGAATGCCACCGGCGCGGTGTTGGCGATCAGGGCCAGGCCGGAAGCCGCCAGCGGCGAGAAGCCCAGGCCGATCAGGATGGCGCCGGTCACGGCCACGGGGGTACCGAAGCCGGCGGCGCCTTCAAAGAAAGCGCCAAAGCTGAAGGCCACCAGCAGCAGTTGCAGGCGGCGGTCTTCGGTGACGCCGGAAATGGAGGTCTGCAGGACCTTGAAGGATCCGTTCAGGGTTGTGAGCCGGTGCAGGAAGATGATGTTGAGAACGATCCAGCCGATCGGGAACAGGCCGGAAATGATGCCCAGCCCGGCTGCCTTGCCGGCCATGGCCGACGGCATGCCAAACACCGTGGAAGCCACCACGATGCCTACCACCAGCGCCAGGCCGGCGGCAAGATGCGCCTGCATATGAAAGAACGCCAGTGCGACCAGCAGCACGGCGACGGGTATCCCCGCGGCAATAGTGGACAGCGCCATATTGCTTAGCGGGTCATAGACTTGACTCCACACGATGGAAATCCTCCTCTGGTTTGGCTCAGGTGCCCGGGCGATCTGCGTGCCCTGGACATCCCGCAGGCGCTTTGCACCGGCGTGCGGCTGCCGCCGCGCATCGGCAAAGAACAGGGATTTTAAGAACGGGTTCCTTCGTGGCTGCCGTACATCGCGTCATGCCTGCCATGAGCCACATTCAGGGATCAGGGTTTGCCCCGGGGGGGGCATGACAGCGCACGTGGGGCCTTGCCGCCACACTGTCCAGAGTACTCTAAACGGCGCCTGTTGCAAAAGTATGCGCACCGGTTGCGATGCAGCATGACCGGCCGATGTGGCCATCTGGTGCCGGCTGGCGCGAGCGCCGCTGTCAAGCCATACTGGCAGGCAGCGCGCGGGGCAGAACGCCCGCGCCAACCATTTCGAGGCGAGGTATCCCATGACCGAATTCCTTCCCCCGTGGCCGTTGCTGACCGCGTTCGTGCTGGCCAGCCTGGCGCTGGCGATTACGCCTGGTCCAGCCGTGGTTTATATCGTCACGCGCACGCTGGCGCAGGGCCGGCAGGCCGGGCTCGCGTCGATCGGCGCGGTGGCGCTGGGCAACCTGGGCAATGCGTTTGGCGCCTCGCTCGGGCTGGCGGTGCTGTTCTCGGTGTCGGCGCTGGCGTTCACGGTGGTCAAGTACGCGGGGGCGGCCTACCTGATCTGGCTGGGCATCCGCGCGTTGCGCGGTGGCGGGGCGGCGGCCGGCGGCGACACGCCGGAAGTGGCGCCGCGCAGCCTGCGCCAGGTGGTGCGCGACGGCTTCGTGGTGGCGCTGCTCAACCCCAAGACCACGATCTTCTTCGCGGCCTTCCTGCCGCAGTTCATGAACCCGGCGGGCTCGGCACTGACGCAGAGCCTGGCGCTGGGCGTGGCCTTCGTGCTGATCGCCGCGACCACGGACGCCTGCTACGTGATGGCCGCCGCCGCGGTGATGCCGGCGCTGCGCCGCGCCGGCCGGGCGCGCGCGTTCGGCCGCTACCTGACAGGCGCGGCGTTTATCGGACTGGGGGTATTTACCGCGACGTCGGGCTCGCGCGCGCCGAAGTAGGGCAGGGCAGCGGGGAAGAACGCGGTAAAGACCGCGGGAAGAAAAAACTGCCGCGGCTCAACGCAGCGGCAGTTCCAGGATGCCGCCCGCCGCGGGGCGGGCGCGCATCGCGCTCAGCCAGCGCTCCAGGTCGGGGCGTGGCTGGTGCCTGAGCGGCAGCCCCATCCAGCGGTGCGCGGCGCAGGCCAGCGAGATGTCGGCCATGGTGAAGCGGTCGCCGCCGATGAACTCGCGTCCGGCCAGCGCCTTGTCGAGCAACGCGGCCAGCGGCTCGGTGCGCTCGCACGACGCCTGGATGGCGGCCTCGTCGCGCTCCGCCGCGGGTTTGCGCGCCAGGTTCAGGAACGCCGTCACCATGGCCGGGCTGAAGGCGGTGGTCTGCCAGTCCATCCAGCGGTCGGCCGAAGCGCGCGCCTTGACATCCTCGGGCCACAGCGTGCCTTCGCCGTAGCGCGCGCACAGGTAACGCACGATCGCATTGGATTCCCACAGCACGAACGGCTCGCCGCCGACATCGGTGCCGCGAAAATCTTCGATCACGGGGATCTGGCGGTTCGGGTTCAGGCGCACATAGGCCTCGGTGTCGAGGTCGCCCTTGGTCACGCCGATATCGACGCGCTCATGGTCCAGGTGCAGCTCGCGCGCGCACCAGACCACCTTCTGCACGTTGATGGAGGAGAGTCGGCCCCAGATACGCAACATGGCAGCTCCAGTGGTGAGGCGCGCCCGGGCTTCAGGCCGCGCGCGGTTGCTTGGCGGCGGCCGCGGCGATGACTTCGCGGAACAGCTCGCCGAGGATCGCCACGCCCTGCTCGATGCGCTCGGCCGACACCGTGACAAAGGCCAGGCGCAGCGCGTTGCGCTTCGGGTTGCTGGCGTAGAACGGCGCGCCCGGCACGTAGGCCACGTTGCGCTTCACCGCTTCTTCCAGGATCACCATGCTGTCCAGGCCCTCGGGCAGCTCCATCCAGATGAACATGCCGCCTTCAGGCGCGTTCCAGCTCACGCCCTCGGGCATATGGCGCTTGAGCGCGTCCAGCATGGTCTGGCACTGCTTGCTGTAGAGCTCGCGGATGGTCGGGATGTGCGTGTCGAGCAGGCCGTCGCGGATGGTCTCGTAGGCCACGCGCTGGGTGAAGGTCGGCGTATGCAGGTCCGACGCCTGCTTGGCCTGGCACAGCTTGAAATGCAGCTCGGGCGGGGCGATCACGTAGCCCAGGCGCATGCCGGGGGCCAGGATCTTCGAGAACGAGCCCATGTAGATCACGCCGTCGGGGTTCATCGACAGCAGGCTGGGCAACTGGTCGCCGGTGTAGCTGAGCGCGCCGTAGGGATCGTCCTCGACCAGCAGCACGCCCTGTTCCTTTGCGCGGGCCACCAGCGCCTCGCGGCGCTCCAGCGGCAGGCGGCGCCCGGTCGGGTTCTGGAAGTTGGGCAGGGCGTACAGGAAGCGCGCGCCGGCGGTCAGTTCGGGCGTCAGCGACTCGGGCAACAGGCCCTTGTCGTCGCTGGGGATCGAGACGAATTCAGGTTCGAACAGCGAGAACGCCTGCAGCGCGCCGAGGTAGCTGGGGGTTTCTACCAGCACCTTGCTGCCCGGGTCGATCATCACCTTGGCGATCAGGTCCAGTGCCTGCTGCGAGCCGGTCGTGATCAGCACGCGCTCGACCGGAGCGCCATGACGTTTGGCGACGAACTCGCGCAGCGGCAGGTAGCCTTCGGTCGCGGCGTATTGCAGCGCCGCCTGCGGGTTGTCAGCGAATACGCGGGCCGTCGCCGCCTCCATCGCCGCTACCGGGAACGAAGCCGGCGACGGCAGGCCGCCGGCGAACGAAATGACTTCCGGACGCTCGGTGACCTTCAGGATTTCGCGGATGGCCGAGCTGGTCAGTTGCTGCGCCCGGCGGGAGATGGCCCATTTCATGATGTGTCTCTTGTGGTCTTGGGGGGATTCTGGAACGAGCGGCTGGTGCCGCTCAGTCAACGATAAATAGTCTTGCGCCCTTCGGCGAGGACGAACGGTGCGCCTCCGCCTGGTCGGCAACCTGGTAGCTGGTACCCGCGCCGAGCACGAACTGCCGCCCGTCTTCCAGCTCGGTATGGAGCTCGCCGTCCAGCACGAACAGGATATGGCCCTTGCTGCACCAGTGGTCGGCCAGGTAGCCGGGCGAGTATTCGACCATACGTACGCGGATGTCGCCGAACTGGCGCGTGCGCCAGGTGGCCTCGCCCTGCTCGCCGGGGTGGCGGGTGGGCGCGATCGCCGACCAGTCGGTGGTGCCGAAGGGCAGGTTGTCGATGCGCATGCAGTCCTTAGCCCTGCACTTCAGCGATCATTTCGATCTCGACGCAGGCGCCCAGCGGGATCTGCGCCACGCCGAAAGCGCTGCGCGCATGCTTGCCCTTGTCGCCGAACACTTCTGCCAGCAGCTCCGAGGCGCCGTTGGTGACCAGGTGCTGCTCGGTGAATTCGGGGGTCGAGTTGACCAGGCTCATCACCTTGACGATGCGGGTGACACGGTTCAGGTCGCCCACGTGCGCATGCAGCGTGGCCAGCAGGTCGATGGCGATGGCGCGCGCGGCGGCCTTGCCAGACTCGGTGTCGATGTCCTGGCCCAGCTTGCCGGCCCATACCTTGCCGTCCTTGCGGGCGATATGGCCCGACAGGAACACGGTGTTGCCGGTTTGCGCGGCCATGACATAGGCGGCGGCGGGGGCGCTGACGGCCGGCAGTTCGATGCCGAGGCGGGCAAGGGTGTCGTAGACCGAGATTTGGGACATGTAGGCTCCAGTCAGTGAATGCGTCCAGGGAGGATCGGTGGCGTTTCCGGGGCGGGGACGCGGGCAGGTGCGCTTTGCTGCACGGCGGCGCGGCGGCCAAGGGCCACGACGGCGATCACCGCCACCGCGAAGGCGATGGTGGGGGCGTCAAGCGGCTCGGCCAGGATCAGCGCGCCGCCCGCCAGCGTCAGGAACGGCTGCAGCAATTGTATCTGGCCGACGCGGGCCACGCCGCCTTTTGCGAGGCCGGCGTACCAGAAAAGGAAGCCGACAAACATCGAAAACACCGAAACATAGGCCATGCCGCCCCACGCGCGCGGCGACGCCGCGGCGATCGCCGGCAGATCGTGCAGCGCCAGCCAGGCCACCACCGGCGCCAGCACCGGCAGCGACACCGCCAGCGCCCAGCTGATGGTTTCCAGCCCGCCCAGCTCGCGCGACAGCTTGCCACCCTCGGCATAGCCCAGCGCGCCCAGCACCACGGCGGCAAACAGGTACCAGTCGGCATGCTGCAGGCCGCCCGCGCCCTGCCACACGGCAAAGCCCACCACCAGCGCGCTGCCGGCCACGGCCGATAGCCAGAACGCCGGCGACGGCCGCTCGCGCCCGAGCCAGGCGGCGAACACCGCGGTCGCCAGCGGCAGCAGGCCGATCACGATGGCGCCATGGCTGGCCGGCACCTCGCGCATGGCCAGCGAAGAAAACAGCGGAAAGCCCGCCACCACGCCCAGCGCGGTCACGGCCAGCCGCGGCCACTGGCCGCCGCGCGGGCGGCGGCCGGCGGACAGCGCGCCGCGCCAGGCCAGCAGCACCAGCGCCAGCACCGCTGCCAGCACGGCACGCGCCAGTGCGACAAAGATCGGGTCCAGCTCCGCCACCGCCATGCGCGTGAACGGCAGCGTCTGGCTGAAGATGGCTACGCCGACAAAGCCCAGCAGCATGCCGCCAGAGGCCGGCGCGGCAGGCGCCAGGAGCGGTGAAGCGGGGCGGCTGGTGGCCAGGGTTGGCCTCTTGGTTGTCATGGTCCGAAATCCGGTTGGATGGTCCTACTGCACGCCCGGTCGGGCACTGATGGCAATCCACAGCGCGGTCAGCGCCAGCGCCGCGCCCATGGCGCGGTTGAACCAGCGCACGCGCTGGCCCTGTTGCAGCCATTGCCGCAGCGATGCGCCCAGCACGCCGTACACGCTGTTGCTGACAAAGCCGAGCACGCCGAACACACCGCACACCAGCAGCGCGCGCTGCGCCGGCGAGGCCGCGCCGGCCATGTACGAAGCAGCCACCGCCAGCGCCAGCATCCACGCCTTGATATTGGCGTACTGCAGCACTGCCGACTGCCACACGCTCAGCGGGCGCAGCACCTGTTTCTCAGCCAGCGCCGTGCTGCGCGCGATCTTCCATGCCAGCCACAGCAGGTAGGCCACGCCGGCCACGTGCACGACGGCGGCCAGCGCGGGCTGGCCCAGGATCAGCGCGCCCACGCCCAGTGCGCACAGCGCCAGGATGCTGGCAAAGCCGAAGGCCACGCCCACGCAGTGCGGCAGCGTCGCGCGCAGCCCGAAGTTGGCGCCGGTGACCGCGGCAATGGTGGTGTTGGGTCCGGGCGTGAACAGGCCGACCGTCAGCAGGGTCAGCAGGGCAAGGAATTGCGCGGCCGTCAGGCCGGTGAGCAGGCCGGACGCCATCACGCGAACGCGACCACCACGCGCCGGTTGGTGCGGCTCTTCTTCTCGATCTTGGTCACCACGACCGCGCCGATCTCGCTGGTGTTGGCCACGTGCGTGCCGCCGCAGGGCTGGCGGTCCACGCCCGGGATCTCGATGATGCGGATGCTGGCCGTGCCCGCCGGCGGCGCGGCGCCGATGGTGCGCACCAGCTCGGGCTGGGCGGCAAGTTCCTGCGGCGAGATCAGCGTGGTGCGCACCGCGGTGTTGGCGTGGATCAGCGCGTTCAGGCGCTCGGTCAGGTCGGCCTTGTCCAGCGTCGATTCCGGCAGGTCGAAGTCGATGCGCGCCGATTCCGGCGAGATGCCGCAGCCGGTCACCGGCACCGGGATCAGCGAGCCCAGCAGGTGCAGGCAGGTATGCAGCCGCATCAGTTTGTGGCGGCGCGCCCAGTCGATGGTCACGGTGACGCGCTCGCCTATGCGCGGCAGCGGCGCGTCCGGGGCCGGCACATGCAGGATGCGGCTACGGTCGTCGGCGTAGACGGTGTCGGCGATGACCACCGTGCGCCCGTCGGCCAGCGCCAGCGTGGCGGTGTCGCCGGCCTGGCCGCCGCTGCGCGCATAGCACACGGTTTCGTCGAGTTCGATCCCTTCGGCGCTGGCCGCCACCACGGTGGCGGTGCAGTGGTCGAGGTAGGGGTCTTCGTCGAAGCGCTTGCGGGTGGCGGACATCGGGGGTCTCCTGGTGGGCTTGTTCTGGGTGTGGCTAGCGCAGGGTACGGATGCCCTGCGTGATTTCGATTTGATCGAGGGCGAGCGCCATCCTGGCTTGATGGTAGACAAGGTAGTCGGTACAGTACCGGTACAGTTCAGCGGATCGTATTCAGTACAGTTGCGGGAGCAGCACATGGACGCCAACAGCAGGGACGACGGGACTGGCAGCGATACCGCCACTGTCGCGCATCAGAAGGATAACGGAAGCGGCGCACAAAGCACATCAGGGCAAGCGTCCGGCCGTTCGCTGCGGCTGGTGGTGCCGCCCACCGAGCGCCTGCCGGACCCGATTCCCTCGGCGCAGATGACGCTGGTCGAGCAGCTGACCGAATGGGCCCGCATGCGCATCGACGAGCGCGTGTTCCGCGCCGGCATGCGCATGCCGTCGATCCGGCAGCTGGCGCACGAGAAGGGCATCTCGCGCTTTACCGTGGTCGAGGCCTATGAGCGGCTGGTGGCGCTGGGCTACCTGGAATCGCGCCGCGGCTCGGGCTTCTACGTGCGCGAGCGCGCCGCGGCCGCGCCCGCCGCGCCGGTGTCCGGCAACGTGGCGGTGGCACGCAATATCGACGTGACCTGGCTGCTGCGCAGCATGTTCCATACCGCCGAGGCGCACAAGGCCCCCGGGCTGGGCTTCCTGCCCAACGACTGGCTCGACGGCGAGCTGATCGCCAGCGCGCTGCGCGGGCTGGGCCGCCAGCCCGGCAACCATTTCCTGGCCAGCGGCACGCCGCAGGGCTTCCTGCCGCTGCGCCAGCAACTGCGTACCCGGCTGGAAGAGCTGGAAATCGGCGCCAGCGCCGAGCAGATCGTGCTGACTTCGGGCATCACCCAGGCGCTGGACCTGATCGCGCGGCTCTACCTGCAGCCCGGCGACGCCGTGCTGGTGGGCGACCCGGCCTGGTTCGTGATGTTCGGCCGCTTTGCCGCGCAGGGCGCGCAGGTGATCGGCGTGCCGTACACCGCCGAGGGGCCGGACCTGGAGGCGCTGGAGCGCATCGTGCAGGCGCGCCGGCCAAAGCTGTTTGTGATCAACTCGGTGCTGCACAATCCCACCGGCACCTCGCTGTCGGCGGCCAAGGCCTTCCAGCTGCTGCGCCTGGCCGAGCAGTACGACTTCCTGATCGTCGAGGACGATATCTACTGCGACCTGTGCCCGCCCGGCCATGCCGCCACCCGGCTGGCCAGCCTGGACCAGCTGCGCCGGGTGATCTACCTGGGCAGCTTTTCCAAGACCCTGGCGGCCAACCTGCGCGTGGGCTTTATCGCCGCGCCCCCGGAGATGGCGTCTGCGCTGACCGACAGCAAGCTGCTGGCGGGGCTGGCCACGCCCGAGATCAACGAGCGCGTGCTGTACAAGGTCCTGACCGAGGGCCACTACCGCAAGCATGTGGAACGCGTGCGCACCCGGCTGGACCGCGCCCGCGACGACACCCGGCGCGAGCTGGAGCGCCTGGGCCTGCGCCTCTTTCCCGGCCAGCATGCCGGCATGTACCTGTGGGCCGATACCGGCCGCGATACCAACGCGATCGCCACCGCCGGCCATGAAGAGGGCTACCTGTTCGCCCCGGGCAGCCTGTTCTCGCCGTCGCAGATGCCGTCGGGCTGGATGCGCTTCAACGTGGCCAGCAGCGGCCACCCGGACATGCTGGCCTTCCTGGCACGCCAGCTCGAACGCATGTAAGCCACGCCGCCGTTGCACCCCGGGCCTTGAAAAATGGCCCGGGCGGCCCTATTTCTGGCGGCACCGGCCACGTTGGCGTGGCCCACCCATTTTCCAGATTCGCCAGTTTCCAAGAGGAGAACCATGACCGCACCGCACGAGACGATGAGCTTCCAGGCGGAAGTGAAGCAACTGCTGCACCTGATGATCCACTCGCTGTACAGCAACAAGGAAATTTTCCTGCGCGAGCTGGTCTCGAATGCTTCGGACGCCACCGACAAGCTGCGCTTCGAGGCGATCGCGAACCCGTCCCTGCTGGAAAACGACGCCGACCTGGCCATCCGCATCGAGGCCGACCCGCAGGCGCGCACGCTGAAGATCACCGACAACGGCATCGGCATGAGTCGCGACGAGGCCATCCGCAACCTCGGCACCATCGCCCGCTCCGGCACCAAGGAATTCTTCCAGCAGCTGTCCGGCGACCAGCAGAAGGACGCCGCGCTGATCGGCCAGTTCGGCGTCGGCTTCTACTCGGCCTTTATCGTCGCCGACAAGGTCACGGTGGAAACGCGCCGCGCCGGCCTGGGCGCCGAAGACGCAGTGCGCTGGGAAAGCACCGGCGACGGCGAGTTCACCATCGATGCCATTGCCCGCACCGAGCGCGGCACCGCCATCACGCTGCACCTGCGCGAGGGCGAGGATGATTTCCTGTCGGCCTGGCGCCTGAAGAGCATCATCCAGAAGTACTCGGACCATATCTCGCTGCCGATCCGCATGCACAAGGAGGTGTGGGACGCTGAATCCAGCACCTACAAGCGTACCGACGAGTGGGAAAGCGTGAACCAGGCCAGCGCGCTGTGGACCCGCGCCAAGTCCGACATCACCGACGAGCAGTACACCGCTTTCTACCAGCACATCGCGCACGACAACGAAGTGCCGCTGGCGTGGACCCACAACCGCGTGGAAGGCCGCAGCGAATATACCCAGCTGCTGTATATCCCGGCGCGCGCGCCGTTCGACCTGTGGGACCGCAACCACAAGGCCGGCCTGAAGCTGTACGTCAAGCGCGTCTTCATCATGGACGATGCTGACCAGCTGCTACCGGGCTACCTGCGCTGGGTCAAGGGCGTGGTCGATTCCGCCGACCTGCCTCTGAACGTATCGCGCGAACTGCTGCAGGAAAGCCGCGACGTCAAGGCCATCCGCGAGGGCTGCACCAAGCGCGTGCTGTCGATGCTGGAATCGCTGGCCGACAGTGAAGAGGAAGCCGAACGCGCCAAGTACACCACCTTCTGGCAGCAATTCGGCCAGGCGCTCAAGGAAGGCATCGGCGAGGACCAGGCCAACCAGGAGCGCGTGGCAAAGCTGCTGCGCTTTGCCTCCACGCACAACGACACTTCCGAGCAGAACGTGGCGCTGGCCGCGTACGTCGGCCGCATGAAGGAAGGCCAGGACAAGATCTACTACGTGACGGCCGATACCTGGTCCGCCGGCAAGAACAGCCCGCACCTGGAAGTGTTCCGCAAGAAGGGCATCGAAGTGCTGCTGCTGACCGACCGCGTCGACGAATGGATGCTGTCGTTCCTGCGCGAGTTCGACGGCAAGGAACTGGTCTCGGTGGCGCGCGGCGACCTGGACCTGGGCAAGCTCGCCGACGAAGCCGAGAAGGCCGAGCAGGAAAAGGCCGAGGCCGACTGGAAGGACGTGGTCGAACGCGCCAGGGCCGTGCTCGACGGCAAGGCCAAGGACGTGCGCGTGACGCTGCGCCTGACCGCATCGGCTTCGTGCCTGGTCTCCGACGAAGGCGACATGAGCGGCTACCTGCAGCGCCTGCTCAAGCAGGCCGGACAGAAGGCGCCGGACGCCCAGCCGATCCTGGAGCTGAACCCGGAGCACGCGCTGGTGCAGAAGCTGCGCGATCTTCCCGAGGGTGATGCCTTCAGCGACCGCGTTCAGGTGCTGTTCGACCAGGCGCTGCTGGCTGAAGGCGGCATGCTGGAAGATCCGGCCGCCTACGTGCAGCGCGTGAACAAGCTGCTGGCCTGACCCCGGGCAAGAGTACCCCCGCTGCGCAAGCAGCGGGGAGATCGATCCCATTGTGTCGTAACGGAGCGCGTGGCCGATGACGCTGAAGCGGTGCTTCCCGCCCGTGGTCGATGCCGACACACGGGTTCTGATCCTCGGCAGCCTGCCGGGCGAAGTCTCACTGGCGCAGAGCCAGTACTACGCGAACCGGCAAAACCGGTTCTGGCACCTGCTTGGGGACATACTGGGCATCGATCTTGTTGCCATGGACTATCCAGTGCGCCTGCAAACGCTGCTGGCACACCATGTCGGTCTCTGGGACGTGGTGGCGCAAGCGAAGCGTGAGGGCAGCCTGGACAGCAACATCCGTGATCACGCCGGCAATGACCTGGCGAGCCTGGTCGAATCACTGCCCAGGCTGGCTGTCATCGCCTTCAATGGTGGCACTGCCGCGCGCATTGGTTTGAAGGCCCTCGCGCAGCATGGCGACCATCACACAATCCTCAAGCTTCCTTCCAGCAGCCCGGCTCATACCTTGTCCTACCCGGAAAAACTGCGGGCCTGGCAAGCATTGGGGGCATGGCTGAACGACGCCGGACGCTAGTGTCATGAGTAGCAAGTTCGTTGCATAAGTCTGCCGATAAGACGCATGATCCGTCGTCGCGAATGCTCGCAAGGCTTCAGCCTTGCTGCGCTTCGCTCCTAGTCTCATACGCCTTCTCGACAGACTTATTTCCGCAACGAACTTCCAACTCATGACACTAGGGTCTGCTCACCTATGTGAACAGACCCTGCAGTCCTGTGCTCAGCCCAACTGCGGCTGCGTGGCCGCATAGCTCGGCCGCTCGCGCATGACGGATTGCCCGCGCCGCACATTGGGATACTTCTCCAGCAATGCGGCTCCTTCGGGGAACATGCCGACGTACATCAGGATCGGCGCGAGGAACAGGTCGGCCATCGACAACACGCTGCCGACCAGGTAATCGCGGTCGCCATAGGCTTCGTCGAATACGGCGAGGTGCTTGTCGATATCCGGCACCGCAGCGTCGATGACAGCACGGTCGGGCTGTCCGTTCTCACCCTTGGGGAAGACGTACTGCAGCACGTAGCGGCGGACCATCGCATCGTAGCCGTGGCAGTTGATCAGGCTGATCCATTGTTCGCCGCGCGCGCGGGCGGTGACACCCCATTGCGGCAGCAGGCTTGGCCCTTCGAACGCCTCTTCGATGTAGCCAAGGATGGCGCGGGTTTCGTAGAACGAGATCGGGCCGTCGGTGAACGCTGGCACGCGGCCGAACGGGTTGTGGGCGAGCACCTCCGGCGAGTGCGGGGGCACGGGATCCAGCGTGTAGGCCACGCCTTTTTCTTCCAGTGCCATGCGCACCGTGCGGCAGTAGCTGCTGCGCGGATCGCCGAAGACGGTCACGGTGCCCGCGCTGCCCTTCGGGTCCAGGTAATCGCTGAGGCGGTTGAACACGGATTGCCAGCCGCCCATGTGCGAATCGCGCGCCTGCGCGTTCGGGAAACCGCTGTGGCGCATGTGCAGGTGAGTGCCGTCCTCCTGCTCGGTCAGCGTGACCTCGATCAACGTCTTGAGATCGGGCGGCAGCGAGCCCGATTCCCAGGCCCAGGTGTAGGCAAGGAAATCGGCGCGGTCGATGGCCTGGTATTCGCCGCCGACAATGTGCTGCGAGCCGTCGCGTCCGCCCATCACGATGCGGTAGCTGCCGCCGACCCGCGCATCGGCGCTTGCCTCCAGCACGCTCATGCCGCGCGGGCAATGCCACGCGGCCAGCGCGGCCTGGTTGGTAAAGGCATCGAAGACCCGCTCGCGCGGCGCGCGGATCAGGCGGGTCATTTCCAGGTGGAAGGTGGCAGCTTGGTCCATGGTGTTGTCCCTCAGTCCTTGGTTGAGTCGTCCGGGCCCTTGGCAGATGCGGCCGCGTGGGTTCGTTCGACGAATTCGACGAGCCGGTCGAGGTTGCCTTCCCAGTGGCGGCGATAGGTATCCAGCCAGTCGTGTGCATCGCGCAGGGCGTTGGCGCGCAGATGGCAGATGCGCCAGCGCGCGTTGATCTCCCGCTCGATTAGCCCGGCTTCGGCCAGCACGCGCAGGTGCTTTGAGATCGCCGGGGCCGACATCTCGAACGGGCGCGCCAGCTCGCTCACAGGGGCCTCGCCCTCCGACAGCCGGCCCAGGATCGCCCGCCGGGTGGGATCGGCCAGGGCGGCGAAGATGCTGGAGAGGGTGTCGGGCGTGGCAGGCATGGGTTCATTTAACCAATTGGTTAAATGAAAGTCAAGTAAGGAAATGGGCACACGTGCACGCCGGGGGCGGACATTGGACCTGTCTGAATCGGCATTCCGCAAGGCTCTCACGCTGGCGCGGGACATGGGGGCGCGTACCACCGCGGTGCGCGTCTGCCCGAACTACCACGTGCTGACCTACCAGGTCGAGATGCTGGAGGACACTGCGAAACCTACGTGAAGCAAGCCTGGGAAGAAGCGACCCGCTACCTGCGCGGACTGGCCGACGAAGCCGGCGCCAACGGGCGTGCCCTGTGAAACGGCATACGTCGCCAACGACCATCCCTACGAGGCCACCATCAAGACGGCCGAGGACACGGGCTGCGACCTGATCGTGATGGCTTCGCACAGGCGGCGCGGGGTCCAGGGTATGCTGATCGGCAGCGAAACCCTGAAGGTGCTGACCCACAGCAAGATTCCGGTGCTGGTGTACCGGTAGGCGGCGCCTAGCGCCGCCGGCGCAGCGCGCCCGCCTGCACGCGTTGCCGCATCCGCGCCGCCAGGCGCGGCAGTGAGCCTGTGCGCCAGCGGCTGCGCAGGTCGTCGGTCAGCGGCACTGCGATCAGCGCCAGCAGCAGAGCGGCCAGCGGCAGCGTGGCGCTGAAACCCAGATGCTTGAACCCCAGCGCGCCGGCGACGCCGCCGGCAAAGAACAGCGTGACCAGCACCACCAGCAGGCGCAGCTTGCGCCGGTTGGCGAGCACGCGGGGCAGGGGGCGCGCTTGTGTGCGTGATGGCGTGCGCGCCGGCGCGGCTGCGTTCCAGTAGCACAGCTTGCCCAGTTCGATGCCGATATCGGTGACCATGCCAGTGAGGTGGGTGGTGCGGATCTCGGCGTTCGAGAGCTTGGTGATCATTGCATTCTGCAGCCCCATGATGAAGCACAGCAGCATCACTGTGGCTGGCACGAACAGCCACTGGTGCTGCGCCAGGTTGCCGCCGATCAGGCCAAAGCACAGCAGCAGCCCCGCCTCCAGCGCCAGCGGCAGCGCGTATTCACTGTGCCGCCGCTCGCGCCGCCCCCAGTTGACCAGCACCGCCGAGCACGCGGCGCCGCCGAGAAACGACAGCAGCGCCCCGACCCCGTCCAGCACCAGCGCGAAGCTGCTCAGCGCCAGGTTGTCGGCCATGGCTGAGACCACGCCGGACATATGCGAGGTGTATTGCTGCACGGCCAGGAAGCCGCCGGCATTGATGGCGCCTGCGACAAAGCAGAGGTAGCCGGCCAGGTGCCGGTTGGCGTGGGGGCTGCGCCGCTTCCCGGTCAGCTTGCGCAGGTACAGGATCGGCATGGCGTTGGGGCGGCGTCTGGAGGATTGGGGCGGGAGGCGGAGGACCTGCGTTGTCGCTACAGGGTGTCCCGGGGCCGGGCAAGGGCGTGCCAGGCGTAGGGGTCGGCGGCAACCTGCTCGCCGCGCTTCATGCGGCGGGCAGTCGGTATCAGCTTCAGCGCATGCATGGCTTCCAGCACCCGTGCGCGTGCCAGCAGCGTCTGCAGCGACGGCAGCGTCTGCAGCGACGGCAGCCGGGGCAGGCCTTTCCAGGCAAACAACGTGTAGTTGCAACTGTCCTCGGCGCGCGCGACCGACATCGAGGCCCCGAACACGGCGCGCACCGCGCCCAGGTAGTGCGGCATGCCGCGGTCGCTTGCAAGGAAGTTGGCCACCAGCACGCCGTCGTCGGCCAGCCGCGCGTGGCAGGCCGCGTAGAAGCCGGCGGAGCCTAGCTGCAGCGGCATGCCGTTAGCCAGGAAGCCGTCGACGAGGATGACCTCGGGGCGCGCTTCCCGGCCCCTGACGTACTCGGCGCCATCGGCGCAGACCACCTGCAGGCGGGCATCGTCGGGCGGAATCCGGAAGCGCTCGCGCAGCGCGATCACCGCGGGGTCGATCTCGACAGCGACCACCCGCGTGGCAGGCAGGTGCCGGTAACAATACTTGACCAGCGAGCCTCCGCCGAGCCCGATCACCGAAATCCGTGCTGGCGACGGATGCAGCAGCAGGAATCCCATCATGGTTCGCGTGTAACCCAGCACCAGCCGGTCGGAATCGCGCCGCGACATGAAGCTCTGCGTGGCCAGCACGTCGAAGTGCAGCGACAGGGCAGTCTCGATCTCCAGCACCACGGGCGTGCCGTCGCGTGGGGCCTCGGCCAGGAACCGCATATAGGACTCAAAAGACGTGCGGCCGCTATCCGCGGCGATGCCGGTGCCGGCGTCCGGTTTGCGTTTGTTCATGGCTGGCCGTCCCCTGGTCCGAGCAGTTGTGCGATGGCCCTGACCGCGGCGACTTCGTCCGGGCCGTCGGCCTGGATGCGCAGTACCGTGCCAGGCGGCGTGCGCAGGCGCATGACGGCCATCACGTCGTGCGCATCGGCCGAGCCGGAGTCCGTGACCAGCACAATGCGGCTGGCAAAGCGGCTGGCCACCAGGCTCACGCGCGCCGAGCCACGTCCCTGGAAACCCTTGCCGGCGGCGATGTTGAGGGTGGCCTCGATCACGGCAGCCTTGCGCAATGCAGGACCCGGGGGGCGGGACCGGTCGGCTGGCTGGGGCGGGCAAGGTGGCGGGCGGCGCTCCCGGGTATGGCGGACATCGGGGACATCGGGGACATCTGTTGCAGTCACATATGATGTTAATCGTATTATCATATCTCAGCACCCGCGCCAGTGGCTGCATCCGGCCGGGAAATGCCATGCCCGGTCCCGCGATTGTGGAGAAACCGCACTTTGCGGGCTGTGCCAGGCCGCCTGCCCATCCCGGAAACTGGATCTGTGGCGTGCGCTTCTGGCATCCTGACGGTCTGTCCTGATGCCCGGCCTGCCCGGAACACTGCCATGCCACTTTCCGACTGGACCCATGAGGCCATCCGCAAGATCGAAGCGGATTTCAACCGTTGCGCCGACACCCACCTGATTCCGCTGGACCTGCCGGGTTACCCCGATATCCGCTTCTATTTCAAGGACGAGTCCAGCCACCCGACCGGCAGCCTCAAGCACCGGCTGGCGCGGTCGCTGTTCCTGTACGCGCTGTGCAATGGCTGGCTGCATGAGGGCAGCACGGTGGTTGAGGCATCCAGCGGCTCTACAGCGATCTCCGAGGCTTACTTTGCGCGGCTGCTCGGGCTGCCGTTCGTGGCGGTGATCCCGGCGGGCACATCTGGCGCCAAGATCGAGGCGATCGAGTTCTACGGCGGGCACTGCCACCTGGTGGACAGCCCGTCCGAGACCTATGCCGCCTCGCACCGCATCGCGCAGGAGACGGGCGGGCACTTCATGGACCAGTTCACCTATGCCGAGCGCGCCACCGACTGGCGCGCCAACAACAATATCGCCGAGTCGATCTTCAAGCAGATGGCGCACGAAGAGCATGCGGTGCCGGCGTGGCTGGTATCGAGCGGCGGCACTGGCGGCACCATCGCCACGCTCGGGCGCTACGTGGCCTACCGCCGGCACAAGACCCGCGTTCTCTGTGCCGACCCGGAGAACTCGGTGTTCTTCGACTACTTCCGCAGTTGCCTGGACGGCAAGCCGCAGCCCGACCTGTCACTGCCGGTGGGCTCGCGCATCGAGGGGATCGGCCGGCCGCGCGTGGAGCACTCGTTTATCCCGACCTGCATCGACGCCATGCTGAAGGTGCCGGATGCGCTCTCGTTCGCGGCGATGCGCTACCTGGCCGGGCGCTTCGGGCGGCGCGTGGGTGGATCCACCGGCACCAACTTCGTCGGCGTGCTGTACCTGGCCCAGCAGATGCACGCGGCGGGGCAGGGTGGCGCCATCGTCAGCCTGCTGTGCGACAGCGGCGAGCGCTACGGCAACACCTATTACGATGATGCCTGGTACGCCGCGCAGGGCATCGCCATCGAGGCGGCCGATGCGCTGGTGGCGCGCGCGGTCAATGGCGAGGCCGTGCTGACGCCGCAGGCCGTGGGCGGCGTGCAATCGGCCGGCGCCGGCATTCCGGCGGGCGGCTGAAACCTGTCGCCGCACCTTTCTGTCACAATGCCGGCGGCTGGCGCGCCGGCATTGATTCAAAGGTGACTTCCCTATGCGTATCTTCGGTATCAGCATCCATATCATCGTTGCACTGTTCTTCGCGGTGCACGCGGTGCGCACGCACCAGAACATGTATTGGCTGCTGATCTTGTTTTTGTTCCCGGGGCTGGGCAGCGTGGTGTATTTCTTTGCGATCTACCTGCCCGAGTTGCGCCAGTCGCGCGGCGCGCGTGCGGCCACGCGTGTCATCACGCAGCTGGTCGATCCGAACCGCGCGGTGCGCGAGGCCCGCTCCGACTTTGACCGGGCCCCTACGGTGGCGCACCGCATGCGCCTGGGCGCGGCCTTGCTGGCGGCCGGTGAGCCGGCAGAGGCCTTGCAGCACTACCAGGCCGCGGCCAACGGCCCGTTCGCGACCGATCCCGCGCTGCTGCAGGGCCTGGCGCAGGCGCAGTTCGCCACCAACGATGCCGCCGGCGCGCTGGCGACGCTGGAGAAGCTGTTCGCGGCCAATCCGCAGTCGCGCCAGCAGCCCGATCCGGCCTTGCTGTATGCGCGGGTATTGGCAGCCACTGGCGCGGCCGGCACGCGGGCCGCCTTTGAGCAGGCGCTGACCAGTGCCAGCGATGCGGCGCCACGCTGCCTGTTTGCCGACTGGCTGGCGGCGCAGCCCGACGCCGCTGACCGCGAACGCGCGCAGCAGCTCTATGCCGATATCGTCCACGACGCCCGCCACTGGCCGCGCCACGCCCGCGAACACAATCGCGAATGGCTGCAGCGCGCGCAGGCGGCGCTGGGCAAGTAATCCGCGTCCGCCCATCCATGCTGGGCCGGGTGCTGAACGCCTTTCTCGACAATATGACCCTACTGAAACGCAAATCGATTGAAGCCGTGGCCTCGCGCCGTCCGGCACGTGGCAACCGCACCCGTGGCGAGGCGCCTGCACGTGAAGAGAAACGCATGACGCCGCGCTTCGCGCCGGTGACCTTCTCGGAAATGGAAGGGGTGCGCTACCTGCACTTCGGCACCGAGTGGGTGCAGGGCGCGATGCGCCTGCGCAAGCCCGATGCGATCGAGCTGGAATACGCGCAGCAGATGATGGCCTGGCTGCTGTTCCTGTCGCCGTCGGTCGAAGAATTCCACGTGGTCCAGCTGGGCCTGGGCGCCGCGGCGCTGACCAAGTTCTGCCACCGGCAGTTCAACCGCGCGCGCGTGACCGCGGTCGAGCTGAACCCGGCCGTGATCATCGCCGGGCGCAGCATGTTCGGCCTGCGCGAGGATGACGCGCGCCTGACGGTGCGCGAGCAGGACGCCTGGGACTACGTGATGGACGGCGCCCACACCGGCGCCATCGACGTGCTGCAGGTGGACCTGTATGACGCCACCGCGCGCGGCCCGGTGCTGGACACCACCGCGTTCTACCGCGCCTGCCGCCGCACGCTGAAGGGGCCCGGCGTGATGACCATCAACCTGTTCGGCGACCACGACAGCTTTCCGAAGAACATCGAGCGCATCTGCGATGCCTTCGACAACCGCGTGCTGGTGTTCCCGGAAGTGCATGACGGCAACATCATCGCGATGGCCTTCAACGGGCCGGATATCGATGTGTCGTGGGAAGCGCTGGCGGGGCGTGCCGAGGTCGTGGAGAAGACCACCGGACTGCCGGCGCGCGACTGGGTGCAGAAGCTGCGCGCGGCGAATGCGCGGCAGGAAGAGCGGTTGAAGATCTGAGGTACTGAGGAACGGTCCCTCTCCCGCTGTGCGGGAGAGGGAAGCAGCGGTCCCTTACTGCTTGTGGAAGAACTGCGCCAGCGACCACTCGTCCGTGCGCGCCTCGTACCTCAGTTCCTTCTTCATCGCCCACATTGCCAGCTGGCTGTGCGACGGAATGATCGCGTGGTCGGCCAGCGCAAATTTTGCCGCGGCGCGGGCATTGTCCTCGCGCGTCTTGTCGCTGCTGACCGTGGTGAGCGACTTCTCGATCAGCTGGTCCAGTTGAGGGTTGCTGTATTTGCCCCAGTTCCAGGTGCCGTAGCCGGTCTTGGGGTTGGGGGTGCCGGTGATCGAGCGCAGCGCCACGTCGGCAGCGGCCGAGCCCCAGCCCAGCATCTGGAAGGCAAACTCGCCCTGGCGCGCGCGCGTGAAGTAGGCCGCCACCGGCAGGGTTTCCACCTTGGTCTGGATGCCGATGCGCGTCAGCATGCTGGCGGTGGCCTGTGCCACCGCGGCGTCGTTCAGGTAGCGGTTGTTGGTGGCGTGCAGCGTCAGGCCGAAGCCGTCGGGGTAGCCCGCGGCGGCCAGCAGCTTCTTCGCGCCTTCGGGGTCATAGGCCTCGGGCCTGGTGCCGGGATGCCCGAAGATCTGCGGCGACACGATCGATGATGCCGGCACCGCCAGGCCTTCCATGATGCGGCTGACGATGGCGTCGCGGTTCAGCGACTTGCTGATTGCGGCGCGCACGCGCGCATCCTTGAACGGGTTCTTGCCCAGCGGCTTGCCGGCCTTGTCAGTGACGAAGGGCGGGTTGTCGCGCGACTGGTCCATCTCCCAGAAGATGGTGCGCCACGACACCTGCTGCTCGATCCTGAACTTGGGGTTCTGCCTGAGCCTGGCCACATCGGCCGAGGGCACGCTCTCGATCACGTCGACGTCGCCCGCCAGCAGCGCGGCACTGCGCGCGCCGTTGTCGGTGATGATGCGGAACACGGCGCGGTCCCACTCGGGCTTGGGGCCCCAGTAGTTCGGATTGCGCTCCATCACGATCTCTTGCCCGCGCGCAAAGCGCACGAACTTGAACGGGCCGGTGCCGATCATCGCCTTGCCCGAGTCGAAGTCCGCCTGCGTCAGCGTGGCGGCGACCTTTTTCGGCATGATCGGCACGCTGTTCAGGTCGTTGGGCAGGTTGGCGTAGTTGGGCACGCTCATGGTCAGGCGTACCGTCAGCGGGTCGGGCGTGTCGATGCGCGCGATCGGCTTGGTGTAGCTGGTGAACGAGCCCGGGCTGTTGGTGAGCTTCTCCGGCCGCTCCAGCGAGGCCTTGACGTCCTCGCTGGTAAAGGGCGAGCCGTCGTGCCACTTCACGTTGGGGCGCAGCTTGATTTCCCAGGTGATGGCGTTGACGGGTTTCCATGACAGCGCCAGGCCCGGGATGTAGCGGGCGTTCTTGTCCAGGAACACCAGCGACTCGAAGATATGCAGGGCAATGGCGTTGTTGGGGCCGGCATTGTTCCAGTGCGGATCCATCGACGTGACGTCGGCCGACAGGCCGATGCGCAGGTCTTCGGCATGGGCGGCGCCGGCCGGCAGCAGCGTGAAGGCGGTGCTGCCCAGCACCAGCGCCGCGGCGGCGTGGAGTACCGCGCGGCGCGTGAGGTGAGCAAGGCGGCGGGGCGGGCGGGTCGGTGTCATCTGGCTGGGTCCTCGTACGGGTCCGCGCGGGCGCGGACAGGTTCTCAGGCGGGTTTGTCCCGCATTGTGCCGCTAAAGTGGCATGGCTGCACCGTTCGCGGGAGTGCCGGTCCCCGACCGGTAAAATGCCGCCATGTTTGCCAATTCCCGCACCATTGTCTCGGCACAGGCCGATGTCCACGAGCACCTGGCCGCGCGCGTCGCGCGCCACCTCGCCGAACCGTTCCGCAAGCCCATCGGCGAGCCCAGCAGGCGCGAACTGGCCGCGGCGCTGCAGAGCTGGCAGCAGTCCGGCGGCGCGCCGCTGATCCTGGATGCGGGCTGCGGCGTGGGCGAAAGCACGCTGCGCCTAGCGACGCAGTTCCCGGACCATTTCGTGATCGGCATCGACCAGTCCGAAAAGCGCCTGGCGGCCGGCAAGGACTGGTGGGGCGAGGCGCCCATGCCAGCCAACTTCTGCTGGGCCCGGGCTGACCTGGTCGACGTCTGGCGCCTGCTGCAGGCCGAGGCGGTGCCGGTGGCGCGCCACTACGTGTTGTACCCGAATCCGTGGCCGAAGATCGGCCACCTGGGGCGGCGCTGGCAGGGCCATGCGGTGTTCCCGGCGCTGGCGGCCTGCGGCGATTACCTGGAGTGCCGCAGCAACTGGCGCATCTATATCGATGAGTTCGCGCAGGCGCTGACACTGGTCGGGCGCCCGGCGCAGGTCGAGGCCTGGGCGCCGGCGCAGCCGATGACGCCGTTCGAGCGCAAGTACGGGGCATCGGGCCACGGCTTGTGGCGCTGCGTCAGCGAGCGCACGCCCGTCTGACCAGCACACCAATGAAAAACGGCCCGCGCATGCGGGCCGTTCTCCGGTCTGGCGCAGCGCGTCAGTGGAACAGCGGCTGCTGCGTCGGCGCGTCCTCGGGCAGTTCGGCGTGCACGATCTCGCCGTTGCGGTCCGCGTACAGCGGCGTGCCGCAGTCTTCGCAGTACTCCGGATCGAACAGCGCGGCATGGCGGAAGATGTCTTCCACGCCGGCGTTGCGCAGTTCCTCGCAGATCTGCTCGAGCGGGTTGCCCTTTTCATCGGCGTCGACCTCGCCGGCTTCGCGGCCGTAGACCGGCCAGACGATGCCGTAGATCACATCCTTCTCGCCGCGCATGGTGAAGCCAACGCGGTATTCCTCGACCACTTCCTCGCCGAAGGCGGCCACCACCGCGGCCAGCTGGCCGGCGGAGATATCCAGCGTGCCGCACAGGTAGTTGACGGCGGCGCGTACGGTCAGCGGGCGGATGCTCTTGTCGGACTCGCGGCAGGACAGGAAGAAGGCGTCCGGCAGCAGCAGCTCGAACTCGCAGCCCGGCAGCAGCAGCGCCACCGACGGCTGCACCTGGGTGCGCCATTGATCGAGGCAGGTCGAGCGCTCGGCGTGGTGCTCCTTGGCGTCTTCCTGCCAGCGGAACAGCGCCTGCTCGTGCGGGGCCACCACCACGGCCAGCAGGTAGCGCGGATCGGCCAGGATCGGCGCGGTCTCGGGCAGGTCGCGCAGGTCGACCTTGGGTACCGCGCCGGCCAGCGCAGCCGCGGCCAGCTTGTGCGTCAGCGCGAAGGTGTCGCTGTGCGTGCGCGGCAGCTGGTCGATGCTGTACAGGTAGGGCGACAGCGACACCTTGGTGCCGGTGGCCAGGACGTGTGCCTGCAGGTGCACGGCCAGCGTCTGCGCCAGCTCCGGCTTGAGCGCGCCGGAAGGAATGGCGTAGCGCGTGTGCGCCAGGATCGGGGCGGCGATCAGCAGCGCGTCATAGAGCTGGCCGTCGACTTCGATGGTGGCGGATTCGGCCAGTGTCTCGGCCTGCTCGGCCAGCACGTCGGAGGCGTCTGCATTGTGCTTGAACAGGTGCTCCAGCGCCGCGTCGAGTGCGGTCTGGCTCCCGTTCTTCAGCAGGCGGCCCAGGCGCTGCGAGAGCCGCCGTTCCCAGTATCCGTCCTCCATGCGGCTGCCCGATGCGTCGAGGGCGAGCGCGTCGGCCACCAGACGCTCGGCGTCGGGGGAGAGTCGTGGGGAAGCCTTGGGGCGAAAACCTGCCATAGAAAGAAACCGTCCGTTTATGCGTAAAACGGTATTCTACTCGCTGCGTTGACACGCAGGCCGCTATATGCGTGCGGCCGGCGCGGAGGCTGGTCGGGGCGTGTGGCTTATTTCTCGGCCGGAGCGGAGGCGGGGGCAGCGGGGGCGTGGCTTTCGACGCTGTGCGACTCGCCGGAAATGGTAACGTCGGCGCCGCCCTTGGTCAGCAGGTAGAGGGTCGCGCCGGCGATCACGATGAATGCAATAAGGATCTTAACCACGGTGTCTCCTGATTCTGGATGATGCCGGGGGGGGATCCCGGCCTGCGGTCGTGCGACCGCCGTTCTTGTGGGACACAGTGTGGCAGCGCTGGCTTGCGTGGAACTTACACGCGCCGGACCTCGTGCCGGGTGATTCATGGGGCGCAGGCGCCAATGAAAAACGCCGCCTGCCGCGGCCCCGGGGCAGGGGCCAGGCAGGCGGCGCCGATGGCGCAGCTGACGCTCAGGCGGCCAGCAGTTGGCGCAGCACGAACGGCAGGATGCCGCCGTGGTTGTAGTAGTCGACCTCGATCGGCGTATCGATGCGCAGCAGCACCGGCACGCGCTGCACGTCGCCGTTGGCGCGATGGATCACCAGCACCACGTCCTGCTGCGGCTTCAGTTCGCCCTCGATGCCTTCGATGTCGAAGGTCTCATCGCCGGTGATGCCCAGCGTCTGCGCACTGTCGCTGCCCTTGAACTGCAGCGGCAGCACGCCCATGCCGACCAGGTTGGAACGGTGGATGCGTTCGAAGCTGCGGGCCACCACGGCCTTCACACCCAGCAGTTGCGTGCCCTTGGCCGCCCAGTCGCGCGACGAGCCGGTGCCGTACTCTTCGCCGCCGAACACCACCGTGGGCGTGCCCTCGGCGACGTACTTCATGGCCGCGTCATAGATCGACATCTGTTCGCCGGTGGGCTGGTGGATGGTGATGCCGCCTTCCACGCGCGCGCCGTCCGCCGTCAGCGGGATCATCAGGTTCTTGATGCGCACGTTGGCGAAGGTGCCGCGCATCATGACTTCATGGTTGCCGCGGCGCGAGCCGTAGCTGTTGAAGTCGGCCTTGAGCACGCCGTGCGCCAGCAGGTACTTGCCGGCGGGCGAGGTGTCCTTGATCGAGCCGGCCGGCGAGATATGGTCGGTCGTCACGGAATCGCCAAAGATGCCCAGCGCGCGCGCGCCGCGCACGCTGCCGCTGGTGGCGGCGGGCTGCATGCTGAAGTCCTGGAAGAAGGGCGGCTCGGCGATGTACGTCGACTTGGGCCAGTCGTAGACCTGGCCCTTGGTGCCCTTGATGCCGGCCCACAGCTTGCTCGGCTTCTTGACCTGCTCGTAGTTGCCCTTGAAGGTCTTGGCGTCCATCGCGTACTTCATCAGCGCATGGATTTCTTCGGAGGTCGGCCAGATGTCGCCCAGGTAGATGTCGCGGCCCTTCTTGCCCTTGCCCACGGGCTCGGTCATCAGGTCGCGCGTGACATTGCCGGCGATGGCGTAGGCCACCACCAGCGGCGGCGAAGCCAGGAAGTTTGCGCGGATGTTCGGGTGGATGCGGGCCTCGAAATTGCGGTTGCCGGAGAGCACGGCGGCGGCCACCAGGTCGTTCTTGGTGATGGCCTCGTTCAGCTCGGGCGTCAGGTCGCCGGCATTGCCGATGCAGGTGGTGCAGCCATAGGCGGTCACGCCGAAACCCAGCTTCTCCAAGTACGGCAGCAGGCCGGCGGCCTTCAGGTATTCGGTCACCACGCGGCTGCCCGGTGCCAGCGAGGTCTTGATGTGCGGCGCCACCGTCAGGCCGGCTTCCACCGCCTTCTTGGCCAGCAGGCCGGCGCCCAGCAGCACGCTCGGGTTGGAAGTGTTGGTGCAGGAGGTGATGGCGGCGATCAGCACGTCGCCGTTCTTCACCTCGAGGCCGTCGGTGGTGGTATAGGCGCGGTCCAGGTCGGCCGCATCCTTGTTGAAGCCGTTCTCGGCCACCGGCTGGCTGAACAGCGAGGCAAAGGTGCTCTTGACGTTGCCGATCTCGATGCGGTCCTGCGGGCGCTTCGGGCCCGCCAGCGACGGCGCCACGGTGCCCAGGTCCAGCGTCACCACCTTGCTGTAGTCGATCTCGCCGGCCTTGGGGATGCCGAACATCTTCTGCGCGCGGAAATAGCCCTCGAACGCGGCGATTTCCTCTTCGGTGCGGCCGGTGCCCTTGAAGTACTCGATGGTCTTCTCGTCGACCGGGAAGAAGCCCATGGTGGCGCCGTATTCGGGCGCCATGTTGCCGATGGTGGCGCGGTCGGGCAGGGCCAGGCTGGCGGTGCCTTCGCCGAAGAACTCGACGAACTTGCCCACCACCTTTTCCTTGCGCAGCATCTCGGTGACGGTCAGCACCAGGTCGGTGGCGGTGACGCCTTCGCGCAGGCGGCCCTTCAGTTCCACGCCGACCACGTCCGGCGTCAGGAAGTAGACCGGCTGGCCCAGCATGCCGGCCTCGGCCTCGATGCCGCCGACGCCCCAGCCGACCACGCCGATGCCGTTGATCATGGTGGTGTGCGAATCAGTGCCGACCAGGGTGTCAGGGTAGTAGACACCATCCTTCTTGTGCACGCCGCGGGCCAGGTATTCCAGGTTGACCTGGTGCACGATGCCGAAGCCCGGCTGCACCACGCCAAAGGTGTCGAAAGCCTGCATGCCCCACTTCATGAATTGGTAGCGCTCGTTGTTGCGCTTGAATTCCAGCTGCATGTTCAGGTCCAGCGCCTTCTTCTCGCGGAAGTGGTCGACCTGCACCGAGTGATCGACCACCAGGTCCACCGGCACCAGCGGCTCGATCTTCTTGGGATTCTTGCCCATCTTCTCGGCGACGTTGCGCATCGCCGCCAGGTCGGCCAGCAGCGGCACGCCGGTAAAGTCCTGCAAGACCACGCGCGCCACGACGAAGGGAATCTCGTCGACGCGGTCCGCGTTCGGCTTCCAGCTGGCCAGCTGCCTGACGTGTTCTTCGGTGACTTTCTTGCCGTCGCAGTTGCGCAGCACCGATTCCAGCACCACGCGGATCGACACTGGCAGACGCGCGATGTCCAGGTCCAGCGCCTCGCCCAGCTTGGGCAGGGAGTAATACTGGCCCTTGCCGGAAGAGCCGATCTTGAATTCTTTTAGCGTGTTCTTGAGGTTGTGGGGCATTGCCGTACTCCGATCGAAGGATGATGCGATGGCATTTGGCTCGGACCTGAATCGAGACCCCGGTGCGCTGCCGCGGCGTTTGACCGCGGTCCGAGGCCGGCAGCGCACTGCAACTCCATACTCTAACCGGGGCGCGGCTTTGCCGCCACCCGGTTCGGCATCCAGCCGGCCACAACGACGCCGGCTCGACAGCATGCCCGCCCGGGATTGCCCCCCGGCAAGGCAAAAAGGGCGCTGGGGCCGTTGAATTCCGGCCGCCAGCGCCCCGGTACGGGCTTACTGCTTGGGTGCGGCGGACTGCTGGGTGCCTGCCGGCTGCAGCGGCTGGCCACCCGGCACCTGCGTCGGGCCGCCCGGGGGCGTGACCAGCAGCGGGGCGGTCACCGGGGCGCGCAGGCCGCCGGCCTGGGTCGGGGCGGCCGCGCCGGCCTGCATCGCGGCGGTCTGGCATTCGTCGGCCAGGCGCTGGCCCAGGTTCTTGTTGAACAGCATGGCCTTGCTCGGGATCACCACTAGGTCCAGCCCGGTGCGGCCGTCGAAGTAGCGGTCGGCGCCGGTCACCGTGGTCTGGCGCGGCAGCTTGTAGTCCTTGCCCTGCCAGTGCACGGTCAGGACTTCGTCGCGCAGCATGTCGCCGGCGATATACAGGCTGTTGCCCAGTTCACACTGCCACTTTTCGCCGTTCGGGGTGACCGCGGCAGCAGTGCCGGCCGCTGCGGCGGTGCCGGCAGCCGCTTTCTTCTTGGTCGAAGACTTCTTGGCGGTGGTCTTCGTGGCGGGTTCCTGCGCCATCACGGCGGTGGCGGTGGTCAGGCTGAATGCGCCGATGCAGGCGGCCAGGACAAGATGTTTCATTTTGTGAGTGCCTTTCGGATACTGAAATCGATTGATGTTTCATTCGCCGCCGTGGGATCGGGGCGGCACCGGGACAATTTCCGCCGCTATTCTCTACGATTTGGCCAAGGCAGCGTAGTGCTCTGGTCTTTGGTTACATTATCGGCGCCGCTGTTGGCCCGGCTTCACTTGCGCTTGCCGATCGGCACGAACTTCAGGTCCTCCGGGCCGGTGTAGTTGGCACTCGGGCGGATGATCTTGTTGTCGATGCGTTGCTCGATGATGTGCGCGGCCCAGCCCGAGGTGCGCGAGATCACGAACAGCGGCGTGAACATCGCCGTCGGCACGCCCATCATGTGGTAGCTCACCGCGCTGAACCAGTCCAGGTTCGGGAAC
>NZ_QKWJ01000043.1 GCF_003353055.1 Cupriavidus lacunae | reverse complement strand
TGGTGGTGGACTTTTCTTGTGCTGGTTTCCGATCTCGACAATCAGATTCTCAGCGAAAAGCTCCACCGCCCTCTACTCCGCGCCTCAAATTCCCCGCCCGTACACCAGTTTCGACTTTAGCTCAGTCGGATTTACACTCCAGCGCTGGTTTAAGAAAAATCGGTGCAATGCTCCGCAAGCCCGCCACACGCAACATGGCCAGCCATGCCCTGCGACGCATGCAAGAAGACAACATTGTGACGCGGATGGGCGTTGGTGAATACGGAATTGAGGACGAGACCTTCGTCGAATGGATTCGCGAGCGACCTGCGCTACTGTCGGAAGGCTAGCGACTAACTACGTCAACCAAGTCCAGCTTCAAGCACGAATCGGGATGTGGGGTTCTTCTTCGCCGTGGACAAACGCAAGTCGTCCCGCGCCCTCGTCACCGCTACATAGAAAAGGCGCCGCTCCTCCGACTCAATGCCTTTCTCGTCGGGAACGACTGTTTCCTCCGCTCTGATGATCCAGACCCGATCCCACTCGAGGCCCTTCGAACTGTGCATCGTCGTTAGCACCAAGGCGTCAGGCGCAGGCTCGTTGTTGTCCCGTCGCAGGAACTCGAGCCGCTCGGAGAAGGGGCCGTTCAAGCGAGATAGCACGTCGTAGGTCGTTGTGATGGCACGTCGTGCCTGGTCAGCCTCAGCATGCAGCAGCATCCACTCGCGTACGCCCTCCAGAACCAGCGAGAAGAACTGCCGGTCGCACAAGGCACGCCATTCCGCCAACCGCTTCATCAACTCGCGGTACTTGTCAGCTGATGGTTCTGACAGACCCAGCGTGACCAGGTCCTTCTTCTGGCGCTGCTCGGTGGTAGCCCGACTTTTGCTGTGAAGTAGCCGAAGCTCCTGCGTGCCGATTCCAACGAACGAAAGCAGGGCGTCGATCCCGGTTGCCTTCGTTTTCTGGATCAGCTCGAGGAGATTGCACATCAGGGCGCCTTCCGGTCGGCTCAGGATCGACTTGCCAGATGCCCGGTAGTACTTGATGCCGTGCGAGCGACAAACCGCCTCGACCGGATCGAGGATGCGATTCGTACGCGCCAGGATTGCCGAAGACTGGACATTGCGGACGGCCGGTGCGAGGTGCTCGATGGCGGCGATGGCCTCCGCGTACTCGTCCGGGAATCGCTGGAACTTCACCTCGCCGCCGAGGCCTTTGTGTGCCACGAGAGTCTTCGGAATCCGGTCTCGGTTGTTTCGGATGATCTTGTCGGCCGCATCAAGGATTTCAGCGTGGCAGCGATAATTGTTGCCCAGCACACGTGGTCGTGACAAAGTCCTCGGACAACGACCGTCCGGTGTTCCCATGTGCCGCACTGATGGAGACCTCCGGTCCTACCTCATAACGCGCACCGTCAACCACCACATTGACGACGTTGCGGGCGCGAAGGATGGCGCCGCTATGCGGCGTCAGCGATGTGGTGGCAGCTATAGGCGCCAACGATGGAAACATGTTGGTGGCAATGTCAGAGCCGAGCGGGAACGCCGACTTGGTGTTGCCATAGCCGACATCGATTGCGACGGTCGAGACTTTCATGAGCAGATACTCCTTGATGACTGTAGGCAACGGCTGTGAGTGGATGCCACGAGGACGGAGCGGGCCAGATCAAGACCGACCAGAACGGGGCTGGGCCGAGCAAGTGCCACTCGGACCGAGCACCAATCATGGTTGGACGCTCCAATTCGTCTGACCTGATGGGACATGCAACGTGCAGCCTTGGCCAAGTCCCATCGCGTGGCACATCGACGGGTCAACTCTACAGGCAGATACTCAATATCAAGGCTGCGTAAGGTCGCGAATTTCAGATGCGTTTCGCGTTTTCGTGGGGTTGCACAGGCGGGCGTGGGTCGCTATCCTTGACGTACTTCTCGCGTCCCCGACGCATCGACCTGTCGCCACACTGGCGGCCTTCCCCAAGCACCGACACCGCCCGAATTGGGTCGTCGGTCGCCTCTATGTACAAGCCGGATATTGATCCGGTTTTTTTTCAATCAGATCAAACGGACAGTGTCGGATAGTGAGGACACCGGACACCGCGATACCAAGCCGATTGGCGGTCTGTTTCTGAGAATAGACCGAAGTGCGAACGATTCCGAAGCCGGACACTGGACAGTGTTTGGAGGATCGCCGCCGATGAGACACGTCCTTACAGCCACAGGCTGGGCACGGATCACGAAGCCCGACACACCGCGGCGGAGATGATCTGGTTTTGGGGCGGGGAGCTGTTTGCGGGTCACGAACGTGACTGCCGCAAGCTTCTGAGAGCATGACGATCCGGGGGGCGCTACCGGTACCAGAACGGCGCAACAGGAATCACTCACCACGGCAGCGGCCACGGGCGCGAGGACAACAATCCTGGCGAGCGAGGGCCGGCATCGAAACGATGCACCGGGTGGATGGCCGCGCAGCGGCACGCAAGGCGAGAGCCGGCGTGTTCGCATAGCGGACAGTCACGACGCATTGCTTCCATGCTCAGGGCTGATCGGTTTGCCATCGCTAAAGGACAGGAAGAAGTGGACTCCGGCATGGTGGCCGGTTAGCTGGATGTGGTAGTCCGGCGCACCAGGTGGTGAGTGTCGTAGGGGCGGCAATTCACCGAGCAAAGCAAGTCGCGCACTGGGCGCAAGGCAGGCAATTCGCAATGGCAGCGAGAACCTGCAGTTGGAGCAACGATGAGAATGAGCAAGGGCACCGACCTGCGCGCCGTGCTGGCACCGTACAAGCTCCCCGAGAGTTTCAAAGCCGCGTTCGCAGTGCTGGCGGCGGAGCATCTGCACGCGCCGCACAGCGGTAGCCGCGTCAGCGGTCGGTCGCTATCGCAGCTGTCGCAACGTCAACGCGCTCAGGCGTTGCTGAAGGCGTTCGTGGACTTGCGCAAGGGGGGGCTTCGCAGTCTCGTCGCCATACAGCCTTCGACAGAAGCACATTCAGTGGCTGGTGCACTTCTGGGTGATGGAGCAGAAGCTAAACGTCGGGACGGTAGAGTTGCGTCTGACACATCTGCGCGCGCTCGCATCATGGATGGGCAAGGCGAGCATGGTCGGATCGACCGATGACTATGTGGAGCGACCCGCTGACTACAAGCGCAGCTATATTGCCCGAGAGGATCGGTCGTGGGAGGGCAACGGGGTGGACGCGCTGGCAAAGATCGCGGAGATCGCCGGCACGGACCGGCATGTGGCGCTGCAACTCAAGCTGGATGCGGCGTTCGGCTTGCGGGCGAGGGAAAGCTGGCGCCTGCGGCCCATTCGAGACGTGCTTCCTTCTGGACATCTGCACGTTCAGGATGGAACCAAGGGGGGACGGCCGCGCCAGGTGAACATTGAGTTCACCTGGCAGTACGATTTACTGGTGGAGGCGGCAGAGCTTGCGGCGCGGACGAACCCGGAGCGGGGTACGCTAATACCCGCGACGTTCACCCAGGATCAGTGGCGACGTCGATTCTATGCTGTGCTGGAAAAGCACCGGATCACAAAGGATGGGTGTGGCGTCACGGCCCACGGCCTGCGACACCGGTGTTTCCACCAGATGTACGAGCGGACGGCCGGCCAGGCAGCGGCGATCAAGGGCGGTGGGGAGGTGATTGATCGCCAGCGCCATGAGGAGGCGATGCGCAAGATTGTCGAGGCGGCTGGCCACAGTCGTCAGACGAAGGCGAATGCATATCTGTCGACATACTCGGTGCAGGCCGCCGCCTCGCGGCCGGTCGTCACCCCGGCGATGGCCGCTCAGGCGGTGAAGGCTGCCGGTGGTGTGAAGGCGAAGGCAGCGGAAGCGCTGGGGATCTCCCGGCAGGCGCTGTACCGGCTGTTGGCAAGGCTGCAGGCCAGCAAATAAGTCCAAACAGGGTTCATCCTTGACTGCAGACAAACCGTGGTCCATTTGAGGTTCATCGCCAATTTCCGGGGAAGGCCGAGCACGGCCACGACCAGCCGGTCACCTGAGCTTGAGAGCTGACACCCAAGGGGCCGCTTCATTCTGAAACCAGCCGAACAGCCGACGCGAACTCCTCGGCCGGAGCCGCCGCAGCCCAGCCTCGAGCCCAATGGCCGGTCAGGATTGGTGGCAGGTCATACAACCGATTGGGTCCGACGGGCAACTTGCAAATCCCGGACCGACCCTGGCGACCCGAAGCTGAACTACAGGTTGCAAATTCAAGTCGAGTGAAATCTTCACCAAGGCCTCGGGAATTGCCGGAGCAAATCTCAAGACCCAATGCTGTAATGCACCAGCAAGGTCAGGTCCTTTAGCTTACTTGTGTCAGTGGCCGCCAGAGTAAAGGCCGTTTCGAGGGTCAATGTCGCTGACGTGCCGACGCACAATCGACCGAGATCGAAGTTGCGCTTCAAGTTGAAGTCAACCGCATCCAGCGACATGACGTATACGGCTGGATCGCCGTCCACTCTCGCGAACCAGGTGACCGAATCAACCACTGGGCCATGGCTTCGTACGAAGTACGGCAAGTGCTGCGGTCCGATCGTCAGCGTGGCGCTCATTGTCTGTTGCAGGCTGTACCACTCATTCGGGAACTGCTGGCGCAGGTTGTAGGCCTGGTATAGGCCGCTGCGGCTGGCCGCCAGCGTCATCTCGTCGAGCAGTTCGCGCTCCACGCCGTCCACCAGCGTTCGGAAGCTCGATCCCCCGTCGCGTGCCGTATACCTCAGGTGCAGGATGACGTCGCTGATCGTGTCGTAGTCGAACTGCCGGAACGAGTCGGGCATCTCGATGAGCCAGGTCGCGATGGTGCCGGTGCCTTCGAACGGCAGGTACCGATCGTCGCGGAAATTCAGCTCGAACATGCCGCTGTCGGACTGCCCGCTGCTGGTGGCGATCGACTGGATCGATCCGACGTTGTAGACGAAGCGCTCATCGTTGCCTGCCTGCTCCTGGTACTTGGCCTTGTCGGTGGCGGCGCCCTGGCGCAGCGCCGTGCTCTTGCGGTAGCGGTTGCTGATTAGGGAGAGCTTACAGCTCACCGAGGTGTAGGGCCCAGCTACGCAAGGGATCGAGAGGCTCACCGACTTGTGACGGCGCATGTAGTGGCCGGGATGATCGAGATCGAAGGCCGTCTCGGGCACCTGCACGACGCAACGGCCGGTCGTCTTCAACTGGATCAGCGCGGCCGGATCGAGCTGCAGCAGCGACAGGTGCTTGGTGAGCTCGTACTCGCGCTTGTTCTGGTCCAGATAGGCAGCTTCCATGCGCTTGATGTCGTGGAGCAGCGCGTCGGCGCTCATCAGCCCTTTTTGCAGGCTGTCCCAGTAGCCGAAGGCGATGAAATTTGCGCTGCCGCCGAGCTCGTGGCCGAAGCAGCGCTCGGCCTTCTTGGCAACGTCGAACGCGAGCTGGTAGGCCTTGAAGTACACTGAGCTGATCCGGCCGATCATCCAGTCGTAGAGTTCCTGGCGGGTGTATTTGCTGTGCATGTACGCGTCGGTCTGCCGCGCGTTCGCGACCTGCACGTCGTGCGCGGCGACGTCCTTGGCGAGCATGTCGAGATGCAGGTTGGCGGTGGCGATCTGCTGGTCGATCTGCACGAGTTCCTTGTCGGCCAGCCGGACCTGGAAGTCCCACTCGTCCTGGCGCCTCTGGTAGCTGCCTTGCGTGGCGGCCATCGCGGCCGCCTTGTCGAGTGCGCGCGCAATCGACGAAATCGTCTGCACGGCGGAATCGGCGGACGCTCCCGTACTGGAGCCACCGATGGTGAGCGTTACGGTCGGTGATCCGCCGAAGCCCGCCCCACCGGTCATAAAATCCGGGATCAGCTTCAGGCCCCCGGAAAGGATGTAGCCGAGCGCGATGGCCGCCTCGCCGATCAGCGAGCCGCCGGACAGCGCCACCGCGGTGATCTCCCAGGCATTCATGTAGCTCTGGCCGGCGTAATACGCCCTGCGCTCTTCAGTGACCTTACGGCTCTTGTTCAATCCTTCCAGCGCGCCCTGTGCCTCTGCAATCGATGCGACCTTCACGGCGCGCACCGCCTTCAACACCGCGATCTCCTGCTCCGAGCGCAGGCGAGCGAGGCTTTCGGCGTCGCGTTTCTCGAGTGCGGCCAGCATCGCGTTGCCGAGCGCGCTGACCTGCTGCACCAGTTCAGTCGCTTTCTGGCTCATCACGCTGAAACGGTAGTTGGGCAAGGGCGCACCGAGACCGGCGACGAAGGACGAGATATCGAGGCCCCCGGCCACCGCCCGCACCAGCGCGCCCGGATCGATCGGTGGCGAGAACAGCGCGAGGATGCTCTCCACGCCGTCGATGTTCTGGCAGTGGCGGATCTTGAACAGCCGGTCGGCGACCAGGTCCCAGTACTCGAGCATCTTCTCGTTCGGCGGCACGCAGAAGTACAGCGCCGACACCGTCATCGGCGCGGGCGGCAGCTCCGCGCCGCCATGAGGCAGCAGGCCGAGGTCCGGAATCATGTTCTCCAGGTCGAGCAACGCGTTGCCGAAGAGGTCGATCTTTGCCTGGAGCTGGTTGTAGGTTTCGGGCGGTGGCGAGATCAGCGGCGCGACGATGCGAGGCTTCGGTCCGAGCAGCTTGTCGGCCAGGATGTATAGCTGCGTGGCCTGCGTAACCGATTCGCGCGTGAATTGGCGAAAGAGGTTGTCGCCCCAATCGATGAGGTTCTGGATGTACTTCGTGACGACGGCGAGCTGGTACGCGACCGGACGCGAGCGCGCAACAACGTGCGGCCGGAACGGCTTGTCACGCCACTCGGAGACGGCGAACTTCAGGTTCGTGATGCTCGCGCCCGATGGATCGGCGGCGATCGCATTCATGATGCTGTCGATCGCCTGTTCCTGGTAGTCGGCCAACGTGGTCTGAAAGAACGGCTTGGTGACCCAGAACCTCTGCGGTGCCGGCGCGTCGGTTGCGCCGACCGGGTTGAAGATGTAGTGGAACCAGTCGCGGGCTTCCTCGAAGCGCTGGTCGCGGTTCAGCCGCATCGCGATCTCAAACGGCATGTGGAAGAACAGCTCCCAGTTGTAGCCCGCATAGGCGCCGTCGCGCTCGAAGTCGACGTCCTCGCGCGGATAGGGCTTCACCACCAGCGCGCTCGGCTTGTAGACGGCGGCGAAGTCGAACGGTGTGGTGGTTAGCTGCAGGTCGCGCTGCATTAAGGCGGGAATGCCCTCCCGATTGAGCGTCGATCTGAGCAGGCAGATCAGCGGGTGGTAGAAGTTGCTGAACTTCAGGCCGAATTGCAGCGACTTGTAGACCGCCCACTCGGCCTTGAGGCGCAGGTACTCCGGATCGACAAGCAGGGTCTGGATCAGCTTGGCGAGGTCGTGCGCCGGATCGTTCTGGTAGATCTGCAGGTACTTCGTCACGAGCGCGAGCACGTCCAGAACCAACTGGTCGATATCGGAGAACGTCTTCTCGATGCGGTGCCGCGGATCCTTCGCTTCGCGCTCGTAGAAGCCCGGAATGATGGCGTAGGTGCGCGTCACATCGCCGTAGAAGTACGGCATGAAGGTGCCGAGCGGGATCGCCAGCCCGCGCTCTCTGTAGGAGGCGGCGAAGCTGTTCTGCGCGCCCAGGTAGAGCTCCAGCCCAAGCAGGATCCAGTCGATGACCGACATCTGCATCGGGTACGTGACCTTGAAGATCCCGGGCGTGTCGTTGACGATGGTGTCGAACGCGCCCAGGTTGAATATGCTGCGGATCGCCAGGTCGTTCGTGGCGTCCTGGTTCAGTTCGGTGAAGCGCTCGGCCTGCAGCGCGCTATCCTTGAACTGCGGCAGGAAGGTCGCCGGAAAGCCCGCGCCGCCGGGCTGGGGCTCCGGGTAGCCCTTGCAGCCGGTGAGCGCAAACGAGCCGACCCAACCGGTGCCGCCGGTGTTGGAACATGAGACGGCCTGCCCCGCCGCACCCAGTCCCCAGACGAAGAAGTTGTAGGTCTGCGCCGCCGGCAGAGAATAGAAGTAGCCGCCCTGCGGGCTGTAGATCGCGCCCTTCGAGACCTTCTTCGGCATCCATTTTTCGCCCGAGCGTTCGCTGACGGCAAGCTGGATCTTCCAGCGCTTCTGCGGCACGTTGGTGTCCTTGCCGCCGGCGGGAATATCTCCCGGGCCGGGAATGTGCCCCACCTGGCTCGAATCGGTTTCCTCGGTGAAAACCGGCCAGGCCAGCGTGAGGCGGCTGTTGCGATCGAAGGCCAGCAGATGATCGCCGACGATATCGAGGTCGACCTTCTCCCAAGGCGTCCAGTAGCGCTCCTTCTGGAACTGGCGGTAGTAGTAGACGGCCGGGTCGCCCCCCTTGGTGCGGGCAAAGACGTGCATCGTGGCGATGTCCGTCTGATAGTAGGAGGCCATCACGTCCATCTGCGCGATGTCGTCCAGCTTCTCCAGATATGAAACGGCGGCGTCCTCCACTGCTTGGTCGGTGAGCTCGTTCTGCTGCAGCGTGTCCTCGACCTGAACGAACAGTTCGGACTTGTCATCGCGCAGCTCCGGTTCGATCCAGTTCTCCGGGTACAGGAAGATCTTGCGGTTGGCTTCCCAGACGCGGAAGTTGGCCATCCACCTCCACTGGGCCCAGCCCGCGTCCTGCTTCACGCTGGCGACGCTGCGCGGCTCCAGTCCCATCAGACAGCGCTGCACGAAGAGCTGGATCGTCGCATGCGCCTGGACGATCCGCGACGTCGGCATGCACGAGCACATCTCGACGTCGATCAGGAAATAGTCGTAGAGATCGTCGGCGGTCTTCAAGGTGGCGTTCTTGCCGAGCAGGAAGGCGACCAGCGCGTCGCGCTTCTGCTGGCGCAGCGGGTCCTGCACGTTGCGCAGCACCCCGAGCCATTCCGAGTCCGCGTAGCGTGCCTTCAGCGCCTGGCGCATGCGCGCGGCATCGGCCGCGAGCAGTTGCGGTTTGATCAGGTTCAAGCCCGATGCGACGTCGAGGCCCAGCGTGCGCAGCAGCGTCACCGGCGGCTCGAGCCGCAGCCAGGTCCCTGCGAGGCGGTAAGCGGTCAGGTCGACCGCCGAGAGGCCGAAGCGCGCATCGAGCGCCGCGAGCACCGCCGGGTCCCAGCCCGTCAGCCGCGCGCCATAGGCCAGCACGTCGGCGATGAGCGCACCCGGCTTCAGCACCAGCTCGAACAATCCGTAGACGCTCAGCGGCTTGGCCGCATCGGCGGGATTGGCAACCGGTGGATAGGCATGCACCAGGTGCAGCGCGTCCTGCAGCCTTTCCCATGCGTCGAAGGTCACGGGCGCGATGCCGGCCTGGTAGGTAAGCTTGTCCGGTTCCATCCATCCCAGGACGGGGTTGTTCGTCAGCATCCACCCCACTTGCTCGGCATCCAGCTTCAGCGCGCCGAGCAAGGCCGTCATCGCCTGCAGCAGACGCAATGCCCGGTACTGGTTGTCGAACGCCGCCGGGGTGATGGCCGGTGGAACGGCCGGCACGTTGACGGTGTCGACCAGCGCTTCGTCGGTCAACAGGTCGATGACGGTTCGTTTGCCGGCGGCGGCCGGCTCCTTCAGGCGGGCATGTTGCAGCACCGCCGTGGCGATGTCTTCGTCGAGCTTGAATGCCTTGACCATCGCCGCGACGAGCAGCTCGTTCTTCGCGCTCACGTAGAACGATCTCGACAACGCATCAGCCACCGAGCGGATCAGCGCATTGCGCTCGGCTTCCTTCGGCGCCACCGCCCCTGCCAGTGCGGCCTGGGCGGCCTTGATCGGCGCGGTGTCGACGAACTTCTGGAGCTTCTGGTCGATGAACTGTGCCGGCGTGACGATCGGGTCGACCCACGCATCGTCGACCAGGGCCTGGAAGCGCGCGAGGTCGGCCGTGCTGAAGTCGGGCAGCGTGGCCAGCAGGTCGGCAAGCGTGACCTTGTTCTCGTCCGCGGTGGAACTGACCGAGAACGGCGACCGATGATCCGCATACGCCAATTGATAGCCTGCCTGCAGCGCGCTCAGAAGCGTGCCGATGGCAGCATCGCCGAGCTCCCGGTCGCTGAGGTTGTCGGCCTGGTGGACCAGCAGGTACTGCAGGTCGGCCGGGCTGGTGCCCGAGGCGCGGACCTTCGCCAGCTTGTCGAGAAAGCGCATGGTGTCCGCGGGCGACAGCAAGGTGTCGATGCCGGTCAGGCTCTCGAGGATCAGCAGCTCCGTTGGCTTCAGGTGCAGCGTGCGTGCGAGAATGTTGCGCGCATACACTGCGGCGATGTTCGCCTCGCTGAGGATCGCGGGAGCGGCCAGGGCGGCGACGAGGCGGCCGGTCTCGTCGGCTGGCGCGCCGAGGCACAGCGCCAGGTAGTCGATGTAAGCCGACAACTTCTTCCCCGAGCCCGGCACGTTCGCTTCGTCCTGTACGTTCTGGCGCACGTTCGCGAGCCGGAAGTCTTCGTTCAGCGCGCCATTCGCGGACAGGTTCAGGAACAGCTGCGCATAGCGTGAGCCGTCGCCGTCGGCCTCGAGCGTCGCGTAGAGGTTGCATAGTTCGCTCACCGGCAGGTCGAGCTTGGCGCGCAACTGGCCTATCTGGCGGATTCGCACCAGGCAGGCATCGTCGAGGACGCCGTTGCCTAGGCGCGGCGCGCGGATCGCCCGGTCGAGGTCGGCGCTGGCCCAGCCGGTCTTGCGGGTCAGGCGGATGAAGCGGTGCAGGCGGTCCAGCGTGTTGTCGTCGAGGTTCTGGATTTCCTTCTTTGCGAGGTTGCAGCTATTGTCCAGTTGCCGGATGAACATAGTGGCGCCGGGATTGAGCCACGTGCGGCCGAGCAACTCCTGTAGCGTGGTGTAGTCGATGCCCGCCTGGGTGATGAGACTGTCTACCACCTTCATTGCGGTCGCGGCCGGCGTCGCGCCAGTGTTCCAGTAGGTCGCTTGGTCCGCCGGATCGGCGCTAACGATCAACTGGCGATGCGCATCGCTGAGCCCGAGATCCTCGGCCGCGATCTCGTTGTCCTGCGGGCCGGCGGTGATCCGCAATGCGTCCATCAGGTCGGCGCGCGACACGTCGAACTGCGCGAAGTAGCTGCGCGTTTCCTCGTGCGCCAAGTCGAAGGGCAGCGCGAAGGCGAAGCGCGCCGCGTTCAGTGCGGTGTAGGTGTCGGCGTTCAGGTACTGCGGCGCCGCGGCCAATTCCTCCGCCGTGCCGCGGGTCTGGCGCAGGCGTCGCAAACGCCAGGCGTTGGGGCCGCCGTCGGGAGTGAGCTTGCAGACCACATTGGCGTCGCGCACGATCCGGTGGCCGGTCAGGTCGGCGTCGTACACCGCGGCCTTGGTCGTGAACGGCAGGCCGTTCGCCTGCAACGCAGCCAGCAGGCCCGCGGGCACGACGCCGCTGGCCAGCGCGCCGTTGAAGGCGAAGCCCGGGTCGGGCGCGACGGCTTCTTCGAGCAACTCGCAGACCACGTCGATGTACTGCAGCGGCGTGTTGGTGTTGTCGCAATCGAGGTCCGTGTCGCCGAGGTCGGGGCGCCGCTCGAACAGCACGTCGCGGGCGATCTTGACGCTCGCCGGCCCGCCCGTGGTGTCGACCACGAGGCGGTTGCCGAGGAACTGCAGCGTGTCGACCACATAGGCCGCCGCGCTGTGCACGCTGCGGCATTCCTCGCACGCGCAGTAGTCGGCGAGTTGGAACAGACTCTTCATGTTCGGGAAGTCGCGCGTCACTGCGTCGAGCTTTGCCTGCGCCAGCGCCTTGGCCAACGCAGTCACGTGCATCGCGGCCGACGTGGCCTGTAGCTCGCCGGCCAGCAATGCGCTCGCGGTGTGGATGTCGCTCGCCTTGCCGAAAGTCTCGCGGGCCTGCTCGCGCGTGAACACGCCCGGCTTGGCGAACCGTTTGACGAAGCGCATAGCGCCGAGCGCGTGGATGTCGGCGGCCGAACGCACACCTCCGTCGAGCAGGGCCTTCGCCTGGCGAAACGTAGGCGCTACCTTGAAGACGCGCTGCGTGGCCTTGAGCGCCTGCTTGGCCTTCGCGTGCGTCGGGCTCTTCTTGAGCAGCAAGTCGATGTTGCCGGCGGCCAGATCGAAGTCGGGGTGTTCCGCCAGCAGCCCGAGCAGCGCATCGCGCTGCGCGGGAAGCGCGCTCCGGTCCCGTTCCAGTTGGGCGCCGAAGGCCGTGGTCGGGTAGCGCTTCTCCATCTTGCGCACGAGCGCCGATGCATGCAGGTCGACCAGTTCCTTGCGCAGCGGCCGGTCGCCGACCTGCAACGAACCCACGGTGCGTTGCAACAAAGCACTCCAGCCAGCGCGATTCAAGCGCGCCAGTTGGCGAACGTCTTCGGGCCGTTCGATGTTCTGCGCGCGGCGGATGCCATCGACGATCTGGTCGTCGTAGCCGAGAAGGTCGGCAAGGGTCGCGCCGACGGCCGCGCGGTTCGCGTCGGCAGGTTCCTTGAATGCCGCAGCGTCCTGGAGCCGCCGGAACAGCTCGGGCAGGTTGCCGAAGCTGTCCTGCTGGAGGATGTCGAGCACCTGCGTTTGCTTGCCGGCTGCGAAGAACCGTTCGAGCTGGCCCAGCAGTACCCTCGGCCTCTGCTGGCTGACCCAGGCCTGTGCCTCGGGCAAGTTGCGGGCCAGCCGCTCGGTGATGGTATCGAGCTGGTCGAGCAGGCTCGCACTGACAACGTGGTTCTTTACGGCCCGCTTTAGCGCGGCGCCCACCGTCTTCGCAGGCAACAGCACAATGTCGTAGTAAAGCGCTTCGCGGTCGGTCGCCAGGTCGATATCGAACCGCACTCCGGCTGCGCCGTCGAGCCCGGCTTTCAGCAAGATGTCCAGCGCGAACAACGCGTAGAAGAACTCGGCCGTGATCCCGGTCGTCTTTGCGAGCTTCTGGGCCACGGCGAAGTGCGCGATGTTGTGGCTGGGCTGGGCCGTCTCGCCCGCCAGGAACGTGATGTCGCGATGCCTGGCGTCCTCCTGCAGCGCATCGGGCGCGACTCCGTCGAGTAATGGCGTAACGGCTGCGACGATAGCCTCGTACTGGCTTTGCCGGTGCGTGTCGCCGTCGACCAGGTCAATATCGATCACCGTGACGGCCGGCGCGTTGAACACGATCTTTTCGATCGGCGTGTCGTACAACATCCGCTGGTCGTCGAAAACGCGCATCAGAAGGTCTGCCTTGCGGCCTTCTGCCCGACGGAACAGCGCGTCGGTGTAGACGATCTGGTAGAAGCCGCTTCCGTCAACGGTTGTCTCGCCAAGTTCCTGTTCCTGGCGCAGGTCTCGATCGAAGGCCCGCACCGTCAGCTTGCCGGCAGGTCGTCCGTTGGGGTGTCGCACCGTGCCCAATACCCGGTAGCCGAGGTGGGTCGACCCGTGTCGCCGCAGCGCGTCGGCGGTCGTTTCGTCGACGGTCCCGGTGACTGGCAACTGCAGCTTCTGCTGGAACTCCAGCACGGCCTTGCGCGTGCCCAGCCCGAACAGGGCTGCCCCCAGTTCCTCGGTCGCGATGTTCGCGCCGATATCGAGCAAGCAGCCTTGCACTTGGCTGACATCGCTGCCTTGGGTGTGGAGGGTGAGGACGCGGGGCCGATCGTCGCGGGTGGTCATCTTTATCTCCTCTGCAGACAGGGTCTCTAAGCCGAGGCGGATAGGGACGAACGCGCGGTGGTTGACTTGCCGGCCGCCCTGGCGTGGCGTTGCTCGGCGGCCTGCAAGAGTTCGCGCGTCTCGATGTGGCTGGCCTTTGCAACAGCTTCCGGCAAGCTCAGCCATTCGTGCCGGCGGTCCTTGTCCTGGCGCAGCCCGCTACCAATCGCTCGCATCAGGAAGAAGCGAGTCGTGACGGTAGAACCATCGACCAACCAGGTCGCATCGCCCAGGTCAGTGACGATGCGCGCCCAGACGCCGGTTTCCTCGTACACCTCACGCACGGCGGTTTCGCGGTGCTGCTCGCCTTCTTCGACGTGGCCCTTGGGCGGCACCCATTGCGTCGGATCATTCGTGGCCTCGACGAGCAGGTACTCGGCCGTGTCGCCGCGCAGTCGGAACACTACGCCGCCGGCGTGGGTGGGGCTGGCGGCTTGGGAAGCAGTCTTGTCGAGCGCGACATTGCCGTCTTTAGCCGTGAGCGTGATGACGGACCAATAGGCCTGATTGGTTGCCTTGTAGCGCAGTTCCATGTAGCGCCACAGCGCAAGGAGGAGCAGCGCCAACACCACGGGAATGCCGGCGACCGGCCACTGGTGTTGCCAGGGCCACGCGACGAGTAGGAGCAGCAGCACGACCGTAAAGCAGCGCAAGAACCTGGAGTCGGCCTCGAAGCGCAGGACAACGGCCAGACTGGCCGGGCTTTCGGCGTTGAGCAGCGCCTTGCTCCACTGGAAGGTGTCGACCGCGTCCTGGGCTTGCAGGGGGCCAAGGGCCTGCCGCTTGATCCTGCCGGCGCGCGCCACGGCAAGGTTACGCTCACGCTTGAACACCAGCCAGATCAGGGCGCGGGCGGGCCGAGACAGCCCATGGCCGCGGCGGGCTAGAAGCGCGATCTGAGTGTTCAGCGTGTAGTGCCGGGCCCAGTCGTAGAACGCGTCCAGCCAGGAGCCAAGAAGGAAGATCAGGTGGCCGAAGAGGTAGCTCGCGAACAGGAAGGCGGCCCAGGCCTGCGCGCCATCGAGTTTGGCATAGCGATGCCCCAGCACGACCGGGCCCACGTCGCCCATCATCAGCCAGGTAAGCAGCGCACCCGGCAGCAGGATGGAGAAGAAGTCCGTCAGGCCGACAAAGAATTCGTGAGGAACTGGCTTCATACATTTCCGTTCACAAATCTGTATCAATCAGGATGCGAGAAATAGTCAGCGTTTCATTTTGGCTTCTCGCTCGTTTTGCGCGTCACGACATTCAAATATTTTCCTTTCAAATTTTCCGTTTTTATTGTGTTGCTCTGTTGCGTGAATCGATGCCAGCCGATATCGCTATGGCGCAATGGCGTCGATGCTCGCTTGTCTTCTCCATATGATGAAACACCTTCGCTCCCGAAGACTTCGAGTCCCGTAATTTTTGCTAGCCGATAAGCGAAGGTATCCTCAATCGGTCCGGTCCATGTGGACTGACCGACATGCGTACCTTCTTTACCGCCAGCGGTTCTGCACATTCCCAAGACGATCGTCGCGTCCTTTTCGAACGCGATCTTCTTCTCATCGATCATTTTTTTCAGGTCTGACAGTTTGGCCGCACGCTTCGCGTCGAACGTGGCGCCGCCGGGTGGCTTGTCGGTGTACAGGCCGGCACCCGGTCCTTCACCGCCCAGTCCAAAGGGTGTGCCATGCGACAGGACCACGAGTTCCTTGATCGCCCCGGCGTTCTTGAGCGCATCGAGCAACGCTTTGCCGGAATCGACTTGCACGACATCATAGCCTTCGGCTTTCAGCGCGGCCTCGGACGCCTTGTACTCGTTTTGCGACTCATGATACGCACTCCACAATTTTTTATTTGCTTCGTACTTCTTCAAATCGGAAGAATATTTCTTTTCCGCTTCTTCGTACTTTTTCATGCTTTCTGCGAATGATTTCTCGGCTTTGTTCTTGTCTTTTTCGTATTTCGCCTTCTCTTTGTCTGAAGCATTCTTTCCGGGGGACTTGATCGTCGGCTTCTGGGGCTTCACGGGCTCCTTGGGTTTGGGGAGTTCCTTTCCCGCCGGCTTGGATTCATTGTGCATGACAATGGCGAGCTTTTTGCCGCTCTGACCGTCAGGATCGACGAAGCCTGTCGGATTGCCGAAGCAGTATTGGTAGAGGTTGGGACTTTCCTCCTCGCCTGCCGGATCGCAGGCCGTCCATCGCCCTAGCCACGGCGCGTAGTACCTCGCCCCGTGGTAGTACAACCCGCTCTCCTCATCCCGCTCCTTCCCCGTATACCGATACCGCTTCGCCGTCTCCGTCTGGCTGCGCACCGCCTGATAAGTCGAGCTGCCGTAGGGCGCGTATTCCTCGTAAGAAATGATCTGCGCCTGCTCATCCAGTTCCACGTAGCTCGACCCAAGGTGATTGCAGAACTGGTAGCGGATCGATTGTCGTGGCGCCTGATCGTTGCCCGCCGTGTCGAGCGTGCGCGTCTCCACCAGCGCAATGCGCCGCTTGTCGTCCATTACGTGCAGCGTTTCGCGCTCCAGCGTGGCGGTGTCGGTACCGATGGCGCCGCCGTGCCTGCGGAAGATCTCGAAGCCGCCGAGGTAGATGCGCTCTTCGGTGAGACCCGGCGCCTTCTCCCGCACCTTGCGCACGCGCTGGCCTGAGGCGTCATAGACGTAGTAGGCCGCGCCTCCGCCACCCAGATCGGCCTGCCGCAACTGGTCCTTGTAGTCCCAGTGCATATTCGGTCCAGGCAGGCCGCCGCCCAAATGCGGCATGCGCAGCATGTTGCCATGGGCATCGTGCATATAACTTTCCGGCTGCGGGGTGTTGCCTGCCGGGTTCAGCGTTGTGCGGGTGAGGAGGTTGCTGGTCTTGAGCAGCGCACCGCCGTTACCGTCTTCGATCAGGCTCGGATCAAGGTAGTCGTAGGCGCGCGTCCAGCCGGCATTTGCCGGATCGCTGCCGCGGTGTTGCATCTGCAGGAAGTTGCCGACGGCGTCGTACACGTAGCGCTCGATGTACGCGGCCATGGCATTGCCGTCGTCGGGGGCGAAACGTCCGGCTGCGTCGGCGCTGACGAGACCTACGCGGCCAGCGTCGTTGTGCGAATGGGCGATGGGTGAGCCGCCCTGACCCAGATGTTCGCGGCCAGTGGCCTGAATCAGCCGGTAGAGCGCGTCATAGACATACTCGTTGCTCGGCTCAACGCGCTTGTTCTTGAAGTAGACGGTCTGCTGCGCGTCGTCCTGGATGTGGGTGATGTTGCCCGCCGAGTCGTAGGTGTAGTGCAGGTTCTGCACTTGTTTTCCCGGCCAGCCGGCGATGGGGGGCTGCGGGTCGTCGTCGGGGAAGTTCGCTGCCTTGCGCTTGGTCAGCAGTTGGGTGAGGCGGAAAGTGAGCGGGTCGTAACCGTAGAAGGTGCTGGCACCGTTCTTGTAATCGATGAGCAGGCGCTGGCCCTTGGCGTCGTAGTCGATGCTGGAGACGCCGACGGGCGATGCCGCCTCGTTGTTCCGGTCGAGAAGCACCGCGGGTTCTGCCGCGCGCTCCAACCACACATCCACTCGATCCAGCAGGTTGGCTTCGTTGAACACCGGCTGAATGACATTGAACTTGCCGTTGCCCAGGCTGCTGCGAGGGGCGATGGACTGAATGGGCCGATTGAGCGCGTCGTAGCGGGTGCCGCCTTCGAAGAATTCCTCGTCAAGCTTCGGATTCAGCAGCCAGTCGGGGACGGTAGTGTAGTCGCTGACCAACCGCCGCGTGCTGCACAGCAGGTTGCCCTTGAAGTCGTAGGCCTTGGTCGGGTTGCCGCTGGCGTCGAGCCGTGCATGAGTGGCGACGCCCGCGGAATCGAAGTGCCGGTAGATGCGGCCGCGCAGGTTGAGCACTTCGGCGTTCGCCAGTGTCTCGCCATATTCGATCTTGTCGACCAGGACGTCACGGTTGAGCGTGCGCGGATCGGACGCCGCGCTAGTTCCGCGCGCAGTTTGTTCGGTCGGGCGGCGCAGCGCGTCGTAGCGGGTGGAGAAGTTATGGCCGCGGCTGTCCCAGGCGCGGATCAGCTCGCCGGCCACGTCATTGAGCATCCAGCGCGCGCCGGCTTCCATGCCGAGCTGGTAGATGCGGTCGCCGAGCATGTCGTAGGCGTAGCGCATGACGACGCGGCCCAGCGGGTCGCCGCCCTGCCGGACGGCATCGCGCACGGCGCGCTGGTTGCCTTCGATGTCCAGCTCGACGCGGGTGGTGAAGCTGTCTTCGCTGCCGTCGAGGTCGTGTCCGGCGCAGACGACGCGGTTGCGCGCGACGGTCAGGAAGGGGCGGCCCAAGGCGTCGAAATGCGCGGTGGTGGGCGTGTCGGCATGCGCTGCGGCACGTTGGGCGGCCTTTTGCTCGTCCGCACCCAATGCACCGCCGATGCGTTGGGCGTGCCAGGTCTGCCAGGTTGCGGGCTGGGTCTTGAAGTATTCCGCGACAGAGCCGGCGATGTCGGGGTCGGTGCGCGGATCGCCGGTCTGGGCTGGGCGGGGCGCGCAGGTGTCGTTGACGTCGTAGGTGGTCTGTTGCCACGGGTCGAACACCACCTTCTCGTAGCTGTGGTTAGGGTGCAGTGTGGCAATGACGCGCTCGGCCGGGTCGTAGAACAGCACCGGGCTGACGCCGATGCGGACATCGAACTCGAAGTGGTGGGTATCGGTAAAGAAGGGCTCGAACTGACGGACCGGCTTGTCCTTGTTGTTGAACACCGTCCAGCCGCTGCCGACCCAGCGCGGGCTAACATCATTCGGTGTCGTCAGCGGCTGACCGTCCGCACCGACGATGATCGCGCCGTGGGCATTACGCTGGGGCACCGGACCGGGTTCGGCCTGGATCTTCTTCTGGATCTCGCGGCCGAAACCGTCGGAGTAGGAAAAGCTGAGCTGGATCTTCAGCCCATGCGGTGGCAGCGGTGCGCTGACATGCGTTTCTCGGACGAGCGTGGCGGCGCAGGCCGGCTGCCATTTGTCCGGCTTGTCGGGGTTGGCCTGGCGAGTACGGCGGAAGCGGTCGAGGTCGTAGACGATGCACGTGGTCGCGTCTTTCAGCAGCGCCGACGCATTGGCTTGCGGATCGGCGGCATTGAAGAAGCCGTCGAGCTGAGCTTGCGTGAGGTTTGCCACAAAGCCGGCCAGCGTGTCGCCCTCCACCGGCGCTGGCGACGGTTTGCCCATGACCGCGGTGCCCACCACCATGCCCAGCGGGTCGAAGGCGACTTCGGTCTGGTTGCGGTTCGGGTCGCTGACCAGACGCGGCTGCAGAATGCGGTAGTCGTTGGCATCGACGGTCACGCGGTTGCCGAGGGCATCGCGGGTCTCCGCCATCAACAGGTCGTGGGCGTCGAAATCGACGAAGGCGTACTGACCGAAGGGGTCGCGGTAGCGGTGCGGCAGGAAGAAATGCTGCCGTGCCTGCGCCATCTCGATGGCGGCGTCATCGGCAGGATTCGTGCTGTAGAAGGACTGCCCCGAGGGAATCCACCATTGATCATCCGGGTCGCTCACGGGGAAGCGGCCATCCGCCTTGAGGGCCTGGCTTCGCAGGTAACCGCCCCGGTTGCCCGCTTGGCCGCCGAGGACGGCCGCTGGATCGGGCATCAGAGGCTCGTTCGCTTGCCCTTGGCGCGGACGCTGAAAGACCTGGTCGAGCAACCCGGGAGTGAACGCGAGCTTGTAGCTTTCACCGGGCAGCGCGAGCGGCTGCAGTTCACCGAGCGGCAAGAGGCCGCTCAGGTCATCGTGCCGATAGAGGGTACGCAACCATTCGATGAAGCGGCGGCGCTGGCTCCCGACGGCGGCGGCCTCGTAAGCGACTTCCGGGGCGGTGAACTTGTGGCGCAGGCGACCGGGAGCGGCGGGATCGGGCTCGACGAAATCGGTGGGCCGGTAGCGACCGGCCGGACCGGTGGCGGTGTAGCCCGTCAGCTCGAAAGTAATCGCCTCGCAGGGCAGCGGATTGCGCTGGATGTCCGACGATCCGATGGCGTTGGTGACCCGGTTCTCCGTGTAGGTGAGCAGTGCCGTAGTCTGGCGGTCGCGATCCCATTGCTCCGATAGCGGCGAAACGCGGCGCCCGTAGCCGATGACCGCTTGCTTGAGCACGTTGCCGTAGTCGTCAACCTCCAGCGTCAGCGCGTGCTGGATGCGCGGGTTGGCCGGGTTGCGCTCGTAGTGGTAACTCAGTGCCTCGTCCGCGTGGGTGAAGAACACCGAATGTCGGTTGGTGCCTCGGGGCTGCAGGGTTCGGATGGAGAAGTTCTGCTCCGTGACGGTATAGGGCGTGCCGGCACGCTGGATCTCTTCGGGCGTGGCGCCGGGGCGGTTGGCATCGTCGGCATAGACTTCCTGACGCAGCATGGAACCCTTCAGGGCCCGGCAGGCTTCGCGCTCTTCTTCCAGTGTCAAACCGGGCGGGACAATGGTGTCGTCGAGCAGAAGCGGCCGCGCGGTTTCGACAGTCAGTCCGGGTTCGTTGAAGTACTCGTACTCAAAATGGCGCGAGACGCGGTCCCGACCGAGGTAGACGCCGGTATGGAACCAGCTCTTTGTGTGCACAGGCGGCACATGCGATGCAGCGGCGACGTTGGCCGCCGGTGCGCTGCCGTCGGCGAGGGCGGCGAGCTGTTCCGTGTCCCACTGCTCCACCATGCCGAAGCCGCGGAACTCGCGCTCCTCGCCGTCGAAATAGCCATGGTGGTAGGCGTAGCGGGAGACGAAGCGGTTGCGGCTGATGTGGTCGTAGGTTTCCACGCGCTCGACCACGTGAACCGGGAAGGGCAGCCGGGTGATCCACGGTTTTCCGTCACGCTTGTCCAGCAGGTAGAACTTGGTCGAGGGCGCGTAGTCGACCTGCGTCTCCGCCCCAAGATTATTGGCTGCCTTGACCAGCAGATGCGGCTTGCGGCCGCCCATCAGGTTGACATAGCGCATTGGCGACCGTGCATCGCCCGGCAAGGGCGAGGACCAGACCAAGCAGGCGGTGCCGTTGCCGAGCAGGTCGGTCGGGACGATGCTTGCGAGGTCGTCGATGCGCGGAAACACCTTCAGCGCGTGCGGCTGGCTCCAGCCATTGCCCGACTGATTGAAGTACAGGCGCACGCCGTCGCGGTGAAGATAGATGATGTCGGTGGTGCCGCTGCCGTCGATGTCGGCCAGGCGGATACGCTTGTGGTCGAACTGATCCGGGTTGTCGAACCAGGGCGCGTTGTCCATCGTGATCTTGGCGCCGAAACGACCATAGCCCAGGTTGGGCCAGTAGCAGACTTCGCCGTTGCGAATGCGGACGATGTCGGTGAGGCCGTCGCCGGAGAGATCGGCCAGGTAGATAGACTGGGTGCCGTCGGCGAAGACGATGCGCGGACCCTTCTCCTCGTCGAGCGCCTGCGCCACACGGCGCGCCGGACCGAAGCCCTCCTCCGCAAGCGAGGCGTGCCAGACGAAGGCGTCGTCTTTAGTGATCAGCACATCGGCATGGCCGTCCCCGTCCAGATCGACGAATTTGATATTGGGGTCGCTCAGATCGCGGTACAACCGCGAGGTGAACGGGCGGAAGGGCTGCCAGCCTTCGGCCTCATCGTGCTCGAACAGGCCGGGCATCGGTCCTTCCATGACGACAACGTCGGGTTGACCGTCACCGGCCAGGTCCATAATCTCTGCCCCATCGCTCAAGGCAACATTTGGCTTGACAGCGACAGTTTCGAGCGAGGCAAGCTTTGCCTTCACGACCTCGCTGCCATCTAACAGCTTGGTGGGAATCGGGCTCCAGTTGCGCTTGTAAAACCACGTACCGGCCTGCTCGGCAAGGATGCCGGGAATCCCCTCGCCGTGCAGGTCAACCCAGCGATATTCGGCAACATCCAGACCGACGGGCAAATTCTGTAAGCTCTGCGCATCCACTTCATCGACCGTATCCTGCACGACCGGCTGGGTGTATTCGAACTCCACCGGCGGCAGACTGCTGCGTGTGGAGACGCCGTTTTCCTGCTTCCATCCCGTTTGCACCACCTGCTTGAGGAAGCTGTAAACGGGCCGGGTTGCAAGACTGGGATCGAGTTCGTCGTCGTAGGTGAATTCGGTGTTGCCCACCACACCCCGGTAGCCGCGTTGGGCCGCTCGACCGGAGCCTGCGGGCTGATCGGGGATGTGGTGCAGCATCAGCACCCGCTCACAGCGGCGGCAGGAGCGCACCTCAAAGCCGGCGCGGTAGCTGGAAAAGGCATCGGCGCGGTAGAACCAGGGCTTCTCCGGCTTGCCCGTGGGGTCGCCATCATCCAGTTCCCCATAGTCGAAGCGCACCTCGAACAACCAGTCGGCGCCGGTGTCCGTCGGCGGATCGAGCAGATCGCTCAGGTAACGCGGACGCTGCCCCTGAGAGTCCAGCAGGGGCTTGAGGTTGCCGTACAACACCCGCTGCAGGTAACGCTGGGCAGTACGGCGCAGATCGGACGCAAGCCCGCGGTTGAGCTGATGAGCCTGCTGGAATGGATCTGCTTGACCGGGTCGGGGTTGGTAGGCGCCATCCTCCTTCTTATAGAGGTAGCGAATACCGTTGCCCTTGTCGTCGCGTGATTCGCAGATCAGCCAGGAGAAGATGCGGCTTGCATCGAGCGGGTCGGCAATACGCGAGTTCGCGTCATAGCCGTAGAGGGTGAGGGTGTTGTCCTTGGAAAGCGAGCGCCAATGAACATCAGCGGGCGATCCAGTCTTGCTCCAGCGCTCAATGCGCGCGAAGAGCCCTTCGATGCGCGGCCGGTAGCGCCGCACGCGGTAGCCGTCGAGTTCGTCCTCGTGAGCGACGAGGTGGCCGAACGCATCCCGCACCCAGAACCCGTCCGCGTCTCGCTGAAAGCCCGGACGACCCGCGACCCAGGTACCGTCGGGGTCTTGCCGATAGACCGGCATCAGGTCTTCGGCGCCGGAAAGGATGAAGACGTCGGAATCGACTGCATCGAGATATTGCGGCAGGCCCTTGTCGGTCTTGCGCGTGATCGACGGCAGCGAAAGACTCCAGCCGAAGCCAAAGGGCCCGTTGCCGGCGCCGGAGTCGTAGGACAGGGAGAGTTGCGGCCCAAAGCCAGAACGCCCTGGGCTGGTGGCAATGGGCACCGACATCGAGCCGGTGCCGGTGAACGGGTTGGCGGCGAACTTCTCGCCGATGCCGCGGATGGCGCCCCCGCCTTTGGGGAGAGTGATTGATGGTGGTGCGGTATAGCCGCGATTCGCAGGATTCTGCTCGCCGCTGGGGGGCTTGGGCGGACCTCCCTCAATCTCGTTCGGCTGCATCACACCTCCCAAAGCCGTCAGTCACGGGTTATGTAGCACCTCTCGATGTTCAAGCGCAAGGCTGCTCCCCTATTACCGGAAGTCATGTCGCGGCACAGGCGAGGCAACTCACGGCGCCACAACGAACACATCCGTCCGATTCGCCATATTCCCGGAGTTCGTCTGCACAAAGAAGGGCACGAAGGCCGTGCCCCTCGCCGGCAGCCCTTCATAGTCCCCGACAAAGAAGCCCTCTGCGTTCGGGGCAGTCTTCATATCAAAGGAACCGGACAGGTGCACCTCGGCGCCAAAGGATGCGCCGCCGTTGCCTGATGTGGTAAGCCAGTAATCGGTGGGCAATGTGGTCGTATTGCTGGCGGCCAGGTTGCGGAAGTCGTAGTAGGTAACAGCGACTGTTCCCGCGGAATTGACGCGCACGGACGGATTGAAAGCTGGACGACCGGAGGGGGTATTTACGCGTATCGGAGCGCTCCACATCTGGCCACCATCGCTTGAAGTCGACATAGCGATCTCATCGTAGTGTCCGCCATTAAAGCGTGAGTCCTGCCAAACCACGTAGAGTTGCCCCGTCGCAGGGTCGATGGCAGGCTCGGGGATGATGTCCCCGGTTCGCACCGGCTCGCCGGTATTGGGATCCGTCACGCCCACCGTGCGCATGTCAGCAATGATCCTTGGTTTGGTCCAAGTGGCGCCGTCATCGGCCGACATGATGACGGCGACCTTGGACGCGGTGACGTTGAATGGCGGGCTGATCAGGTTGAAGAAGTTGTACAGCGTGCCCGTCTGTGCGTTAACGACAATCTGGTTGCCAATGGTTTGCTGTCGCGAAGGCGTCTTCACGATCACCTTCGGCGGGCTCCAGGTGCGGCCGCCATCTGTAGTTTTCGAGAACATTGCCGGTCCGCGGAAGGCTGCCGTGTGTAGATTGGCGTATGGGTTGCCATTCGGCAATTCGAGGCGATCCCATACCGCGTAGGCGACACCAGGGGTGACAGGGTTCGCCGTCACCGATTCCTTATCATTGAAGAACTGCGAAGTGGGCTCGTTGTCGGCAATGATGGCGCTCAAGTTCTGCCAGCTCTGGCCGCCATCGCGGGATACTGCAGCCCCGACCGCATTGCTGTTGTTGGAGCGATTGAACGAGATCGAGACCGCATAGGCAGTTCCGTCAGGCCCGATCGACACCCAGGGGTCGGAAGCTCTCTCGTACCCAAGGCCGTTGGCGCATGCGCTGAAGGGCAGCGGTGTCTGTCGCCAGGTCTTACCGCTGTCGAATGAGAACCCGGCAACCAGGCCCCGCGCGCCGCCATCCGACCAGCGGTCCTGCTGCCAGACCCCTATGAAGTTGGTCGGCTCATTGGGGTTGACGGCCAGATAGGGCTCCACCTCGGCATTCAGAAAATTCGTTCCGGTGACAGCGCCAATGTTGCTGCAGGTGGCAAAGGGGCTGGGGCCGGAAACGAGGGTGGCGGCCTGGCCCGAGAACGCCGTGCAGAGAGCCGCTCCGCCCAAGAGCAAGGATACCTTGTTATTGCGATGCATGATGGTCTCCTCCCTATGCGGATGACTGGGATCAGATTAGGACATTTACATCTCCCTGGAGAATTGACGAATTGTTAATTCTGATTGACAAGCGGTTTTCTGGCGTCCGCACGGCTTTCCAAACACCGACATCAGATCCACTGGCCATTACGTTCGTAGAACCGGACCGAAGCGGGCATGCGGAGGGGGAAGCGAAATACCCACGGATGGTGAAGCGCTTCACTCGCGTCGGGCTTGATGCGCTTGTCGTAGCGCAGATTAAAAGTGTCACGGCACGAGTCTCGGCAAATCAGGCCAGTAGCGGGTCCGCGTGTACAACGGCCAATGACCGCTCCCAGTAATTTGAGTCGTCGGGCGGCGTTACGTCGAAAAAGGAAGTTGCCTGACAAATTGCAGACGACCCAGCGCGAGCGAATGGCCGCCTGACTTTTGAGAACGGCCGTTGCCGTCGCGGCGATCCGAATGACGGCGAGGGGTCGGTCAGAGACGGTCGCGGTTTCGCGGCGGCTATCGGACCGAGATCGGCCATCTGCAGCCGCTGGCCCCGCTTCGACACGGACATTCGAATGTCGGATATACGCATAAGAGACGTTCACACTCCGACGGCGCTCGTCAGGGCCGTCAAGGCTCGCATCATGTACCTCCCCTCGTCATGGGCGACATTGCTTCTCTGGCGATGCAGCGTTGCGCGGTTGCTTCGGTGAGGCGGTCATCCCCAAACGGGCTACCACCGGCCGGTCTCGGCGATCCCTCTTCCATCGCGATTTGGTGCAGAGCGCGGGAGTTCCGCCGGGTCACTGAAAAGGCGGAGCGGTAAGGAAGCATAGTCTCTCCTATCCTCCTTTTGACACTCCTCGGGAACCTTCCGAATATAAATGGCATCGACCCGGTTTTCGAATTCGGAACGAATCTGTTGGTACGCCTCGGGATCCCTCTCCGCAGAATCTCCGACCAAGATGACATGGCGATCGGGAAAGCGTTGCATCAGAGCACGAATTTTTTCAATTTTGAAATCTCTTATCCGGTCTTTGCTTTGATCCGTGAGTTCCTGCAAGCCAGCCTGGATATTCGGGATATCAATCGATCGCATGTCCCAGGTGAAAACTGGAAAATTCTTCGCAATGACAAACTCCGCAAGCGGCTCATTGAGTTGCCATGGACCGGCTGACACGACGTGAAAGTGGATCCCGGGACCGTATGTCGTCTCCCATGATCGATAAAGGTCAGCCATGCCTGGTACATCTCTGAACTCATTCGAGAAGGTATTGGCAAGCATTTTGTCCCTGTCCAGCACGCATGTTTGCTTGATTGTGTCGTCCATGTCCGTCACAACGGTCAGTCCCTTGTCCGGAACCAATACGACGGTTCCCGTAAATCGCTCTTGATTTCCACCGGCGGGCAAGGATTCGAATGTGATCACTCCTTCCTTCGCAAACGACTTCGCCTCGGCGTCCGTCATCAGGACCTTGCCACTGAAGTAGCCGGCAGCATCGGAAGGCGGTAGTCGTACTGATTTCCCCCCTATTTCGACGGTCACTACAGCATTACCTTGACTATCGGATAGAAAAAGTCCCGCGCGCCGTCTGTAGATTTCCGGATCCCCGCTGGGATGTACGCGCAGTGCGAACGCCTTGACCAGACCCTGGCGGAACTGGCTTGCTTCCGCAGGTTCGTAGATGCGGCCCTGAATTTGCAAAAGCCACTGGCTTTCATTCACCTTGCTTGCCATGGACGGGAAGAAACGGACCACCTGGCCCGCCTGTGGTCCATCGGTTGGCGTGCCAGAGAAGGTGGTTGCACAGGACGTCAGCGCAAAGGACGCCACCAGCAGAAGGGGTGCAAGCTTCATATCGATTCTCCTGAGGACAGCATTCCTTCCCATGGCTAACGTGCTCTCAACTTGTTCTAGACCATAGAGATTCGACCATCAAACAGAAGGTGTTGTCATTCTGTAGTGGTCGACACCGAATGGTGTCGTCGGTCGGTGCATTGGGCTGCTCAGAAGTGCCCGCTGAAGGGTCGGTCGAGTCCACAACGCAGCATTGACCCGGCAGATGGGCTGGCATCGCAAGTGTTTTGGGCGAGGAGGATCTCTTCTTGATGTGCTTTCCAGAACCTCGCGGGAACCCTGGCCGCGGACGTCATCGACGTTGAGACGAATGGCGTGACTCCGGCCTGCTCGCAGCCGAAGATTTCCTCGCCGCTGAAGTATTTGCCGTTGGCCTGGATTTCGCCCACAGCAAGGATCAGAATGCAGTCTATGTGCAGTTGGGGAGCGCGTGGCACTAGATGCCGGACAGGGGGGTGGCAAGGCTTGCCAGAGTCGACGTCAATTGGCATCGCCGCCAACTAGAGCGACGCACAAGCGCGACGGACTATCTATCAAGGGGTCGGCAAGCGACGACCGAGGCAGGCCCTGCGGTCGCCTTCCGGGCATCTCCGGCCGCTCATCCACGCCGTTGCACGGACATTAGGACGTCGGCTTCGCCTAGGTAGCGGTCTTCCGTTGGCCAATGCCCCCGGCGGGGCATCGGCCAAAGCAGCAGCCGTGCACGCGTGGGCGCTCGACGATGATAGGTGTCATGCCGCACGTCTTTTATTGGCGCGTGTTCGATGGATTTGACGGCATGATCCCGCTCTGCGTGCGTGTGGTCATGTCCGGCAGTGCCGATGGCGATGCAGCGAGCATGGCTTAGGATGGCTGCCGACCGCAGCCTCCATATGGTTGACCCAATGCCCCACTGTCGCCTCGTGCAAAACCGCGTTGACGTTCGAGCAGACTACGTCGTATCAGGAGAGAAACACCCTGAATAAAAATTAGCTCTGGTGTGAACGACTTTTACTTGCCTTTTAGCTGGACAAAATCTAAAGGTTATTATTGTTTTCACGATTTCTTTCGGCTAGTGCACGGTGTTCGCAAGGTAATGGTCCGCCCGAAGAATCTCTATCGCTTTCAATCGCTACTCACAGTCTAGGGTTGGTCCGGTAGTACTAGAGGCACGGAAGCAAGCGTTGCCGACCAGCCGCAAGTGTAGGTTGAATTGGCCAATAGGAGGAGTGGGCAATGAAGGCGCTTGCCGTGCTCGTCGAGTATCTCGTGATTGGTGCTGTTGCGGCGCTGTGGCTCGTTCCAGCGTTTTTGCAGTCATCTTTCTTCACTAGGTTTGCGAGCAAAGACCTGCTTGGCTTCGCAATAGCGGCGCTGATTCCTTCCTTCTATGTTGTTGGCATGATCTGCGATCTGCTTGGGTATCACGCAACGCACTGGCTCAAGAAACGGATTGAACGGGTGCATGGAGCACGTAGAAGTTCTCAGCTACTTCACGTATTTGCCATTTGCAATGAGCCAGATCTCGCGAAGGAAATGGATATACGCAGTACTAGAGATCGAGTGGCTCGTGGCGCCATGGTGGCAATAATACCACTTCTATTCACCGATTGACTCGTTACCTTGGTGGCAAACACGTTTTCTGGCATTACTCGTCTTCGCCGCACTTGCCGCACTTTGGTATTAGATTTCAGAAGCTTTCGGCAAAGTACGAAAAGTATGTCGAGTCAGCGATTGAATCAAAACGTACTGCTGGAGCTTGCATGAACCAAGTCGATGAACGCGCCGCAGTAGCCGAGAGAATCCGGGAGTCGATTCGTTCTGGCTCCATTGAAACAGCAAGCCGTATCACGCATTACTGAATGCAGCACGTGGCTCTGCCGAGGCGGGGCCAATGATCCGTTCAACAACGCTGCTGAGTACGAGCAAACATGCGAACTGGTCAGGATTCATCTACTACGCACAATGATTGACGCGTTTGAAGCTCGAAGCAAGGCTCAAAACAGATGGGTTCTATTCTTCGCATTCGCGGCAATAATCGCTACACTTATGCCGCACTTCATCCCTGTGCCGTCACGACCTCAATCCAAGCAAGAGTCCACGGAATTAACTTCAACCACAATTCCAGAATCATCACCAAGACAGATGTAAATCAACATAGCTGCCCACTCCGACCCAGGCCTCTTCTGGTGAAGCGAACGCCTCCATACCTAGTGCGGCGTCTAAATGGGGCAGTGCATTCTTCGCCCCCAAAACCAGTGATCCTAACCCTTTCATCGAGCAGGGTCTCCGGGTGCTGCTCTTGTCCCGTGTTAACCGTATCGGTGGCCGCATAGGGGGCGGATAATTCATCAGTGTTTTCGGACGCGCGGGCGTCCATGTCACGGTGCTTGATCACCTTCGGTGCGATGCTGCGACCGCCTGGAAAGGCCGAGAAGTTGCCGAACAAAGTTCGGAAGGGGACGACCGATACCCCTGAAACCCGCCGTTCGCCGGATGAGGTGTGCTATGGCCGAGAAGGGTCGACTGCGGAAGCTCCGAAGATCAAAAGGGCCAGCGGGTCCGCGGTTCGCGATGGACTTCCGCATTCGAGCCATCTTGTGCCGTTCGCTTTCGGGCTCGGTTGGCCATTCAAGCGGCCGCCTCGCATCAAAGAACGGACATTCGTGCCCGGATCGCGTCGGACGGCCCACCAGCCGATCCGGTCAACCCAAATTCGGTCACTTGTAATATTTTTTCGCGTGCTCCAGTGTGAAGGCAGCCACCAGCCCATTGTGGGATCGTGAAGCCCCCCGCCAAGCCGACGTCCTCAACCCGCTGAGCCGCTGCGGCATCTGGCCGCACTAGCGGTTCCGGCATGACCAATCAAGCCAAATTCGAATCCATCCACGCGGGATCAACGCTCGACGGCCAATATCCGTGGCATTCCGCGCCGAGGCTGCAACGCAGTAAGCAGCGCCGGCAGTGGCTAGCGATGCGTCCGATCCCTGAGCCAGTTGTTCGCTGCGTACAGTGAAAAGGATCGCACTACTCCCGTACGTACCTTTTGCCAACAATCGTCAGGATGCGCGCAGTTCACGTACGCCCTTGCCCAGTCTCCGGCGCAGCAGCGTGCGCAGCGTCACCCCATCCGCGTAGCCAACCTGTTCGGCGATTCGATCGACGCTGTCTTTGCTGGTCTTCAGCAAATGAACGGCACGCTCGATCCGCAGCGTTTGAATGTATTCGATCGGCGTCTTGCCGAGCACTTCATTCAGGCGTCGCGTCAATGTCCGCTTGCTGGTTGCCAGCGCTTCGGCGGCCGAATCGAGCGTGATCGCCGTGTCGAGGTGGTCGCGCACCCAGCGGTCGAAACGCTCGACCAGCGGGTCCGAATGGCTGAGGTGATCGGTGATCGCATAGGCGGACTGCGACAGTCGCGTATCGAATACGAGGTACCTGGCAACGAGCGCTGCAAGCTCAGGGCTGTTATTGCGGATCAACCAGAGCGCAAGGTCGAGATGGCTGAGCGCGGCCCCTGCCGTGACTGTTGCGCCGCTGGGGACGATGATTCGATTCGCATCCAGGTGCACGTCCGGGTAGCGCTGCCGGAACAACGGTGTAAGCCACCAGGTCGTCGTTGCTTCGTATCCATTGAGCATGCCGCTTTCTGCCAGCACAAACGTACCCGTACAAGCGGCTGCAATGCGGGCGCCGGCATTCTGCCACGTACGCAAAGCGCCCAACGCATCGAACACGTCGTCCTGGCCAAGCGCAGGCACGAGCTGATCGGCCGTGATTGCGCCGAGCGCCGGTACGACGACCCAATCCGGGCGGGGGGCGTCCGCGATATCGCGGACGGGCACCTGCAGCCCAAGCGCCGTGCGTACTTGTGGCCGCACACCCACCACGGTGATTTCGAAGCCCGGCGTGGCCATCCCTGTTGCGTGCGCAAGTTTGTTGGCTGTCGTCAAGGCATCGAGGACGGAGGTGAGGCCGGTATCGAACACGCCTTCCAGCGCGAGAACAGAAACTCGCATGGCAGGATTGATATCAAAGTTGTCAATCCGGTCAGTGTTTCCCAGCGCGCTCCGTTTGTAAAGTCCCCCTCAACGTGAGCCTCCCGCACGCGGACACTGGAGAAACGAAGATGATCAGGAAAGCACTATTTGTCCGGCTTGAGGCCAAGCCGGGAAAAGAGCAGGCGGTAGCGGACTTTCTTGCCGCCGGCCTGGAAATGACAAATCGGGAGACGACCACGCCGATCTGGTTCGCCCTCAGGCTATCGCCGGCCACGTTCGGCGTGTTCGACGCCTTTGCGAGTGAAGAGGATCGCCAGGCACACCTCGTCGGCAACATGGCCCAGACCCTGATGGCGCGGGTCGACGAGATGCTGGCATGCCCGCCTTCGGTCGAGCAGTTCGACGTTCTAGCCATGAAGAACAAGCTGGCCTGACGTCCTGTCCATAGAACCTGGAGATTCAAATGTTTACGCTGCAAAAGAAGTTTGCGATTGCCATCATGATCGCCATGGGCGGTGCGATGGCTCACGCCGAGTCAAAGCCGGCTGCGAAAGAGAAAGATATCGTTATCGTCCACGGCGCACTGGTGGATGGCTCGGGCTGGCGGGCCGTTTACGACATCCTGTCCAAGGATGGTTACCACGTGACCATGGTGCAAGAGCCGCTCACTGGCCTCACCGAGGACATCGACGCCACCAAGCGCGCTATTGATCAGCAGAAGGGGCCTGTCGTGCTGGTCGGCCATAGCTATGGCGGCTCCGTGATCACGGGCGCAGGCGTCGACCCCAAGGTCAAAATGCTCGTCTATGTCGCCGCACTCCAACCCGATGCAGGGGAAGCCAGCGGTCAACTGCTGTCAAAGTTCGCTCCGCCCAACGATGCCATGCGAGCGACTCCAGACAAGTTCTTCTTCCTCCCCCCAGCGAAATTCCGCGAGACCTATGCATCGGATGTCTCACCGGCGGACGCGCAATTCCTGGCGGACTCGCAGCAGCAACTCGCTGAGAAAGCCCTGGGGGCACCTGTGTCCGTCGCGGCATGGCGGAACAAGCCTAGCTACGCCATTCTGACCACCCAGGACCACGTAGTGAGCCCTCAGCTTCAGCGCTGGATGTATCAACGGTCGGGTGCCAAGGTTACCGAAGTCAACGCAAGCCACGCTGTCTTCATCTCTCAGCCAGCCACGGTTGCTCGAGTGATCGAAACGGCTGCGAATCAGGCGAATTGACCGCTGATCAACCCAGTGAGGGTGCCCGCTCTGGCCCGAAGGCTGACACCTTGGCCAGTCGGCATGCCCCCATGGCCTCGCGCACGCTGGGACATAACCCAAGCGCGGGGCCGTGCGATCAGCACCACGAACCTGCCGCGGAGGTTGCCTTCATGCTTTTACTGATCCTTGCCTACCTCGGGGGTGTATTGACCATCCTTAGTCCGTGCATCCTGCCGGTGCTGCCTTTCGTATTCGCGCGGGCAGACCGCCCGTTCGCGCGCAATGGACTGCCCATGCTGATGGGCATGGCACTCACCTTCGCTGTGGTCGCCACGCTGGCCGCCATTGGCGGCGGCTGGGCCGTCCGCGCCAACCAGTACGGCCGCATCGTCGCCCTGGCCGTGCTCGCCGTGCTTGGCCTTACCTTGCTTTCCAACCAGGTTGCCGAATGGATCAGCCGGCCGCTCGTGGCCCTCGGCAGTTGGCGCGCGGCCATGAATCTCATAGCTTCAAGAGGCTTCTCTTATCGCTCCTGGATGCCCAGACCTCGGCGTCGGGAAGGGGCTGCGATGCAATCGTGACTACAGGCCATTGCTCTGCCATGCGTCGATTGATTTCGACAAACTCTACCTCGTGAGGTGCCAAATCAAAGTGGCTCTTGATGGCAGACACCGGACATACGACCTCGCAGATTGAGCAGTTAATACACACCTCGGCATCGATGACCATGAAATTTGGTCCCTGGTGGAAAGCCTGAACCGGACAAACTTCGATGCAGTCTCCGTGGCGGCAATTGATACAGGGCTCGGTGACGACATACGTCATGGTTTCCTCCGATGAAGCTATGAGGGCTATCCACCTGGATCGCCCTGTCCTCAACCGACTTCAGGACGTTTTGCGGAAGCCCGCCGTACCGAAGAACACATTGGGCTTGCGATAGACAGCAAGCAAGAGGCAGCCTTCATCCGATCGCGTCTCATGCAGCGAACCGGGTTGCCGCCAAACGAATTGGCCGGCGCGGCAGATGCCGTCGTGGTCGTAAAAGGACCCTTCCAGGACATAGCTCTGCTCGATCTCCGGATGCTTATGGAAAGGCAGGACCGCACCCGGTTCCCACTTCAGCAGCACCGTCATCTCGCCCGCTTCGTCATTGCGATACAAGACCTTCATGGAGATCTTCTCGAACTGGGACGGTTCCCATTCGAGCGTGTTCGGATCGATATAGACGGATCCGCCGGCGGTCGGTTCCAGTTTGCCTTTGAGGCGATCGGCAAAGTGCTTGTTCTCGGTCTGAGTTGTCATGACTTGTCTCCTTGGTATGGAAGATGGGAAGAGCGCGCACACGAAGTCTGCGATGCCGCTGTGGATCAATGTAGCCCGAGGTTTCCCAATGGTCAACCACAGAACCACGATTTGTCATGAATGTACCGTTTTATACCCTTATGTTTCCCTCGTTTACCCTTGTTTGGTTGAATATGTTTCCTTTTTGTCTAACATCAACGCGCAGGCAAAGGAAACCCAGTGGCCTCAGGCTACGACGAACAGGAGACAAGGAATGGACATCTACAATTCCGATGCGGCCGGACTAGCCCCCACCGCCCACCCGACAAGCAGCACCAACAGCATGGGGAAGGTGGTGACGGCAAGTGTCATCGGCACCATGGTCGAGTGGTACGATTTTTTGCTTTACGGTACGGCAGCGGCGCTCGTATTCAACAAGCTCTTCTTTCCCGCGCTAGACCCTTTGATGGGCACCCTTGCAGCACTTGGATCGTTTGCCGTGGGGTTCATCGCCCGGCCCCTGGGCGGTGTGATCTTCGGTCATTTCGGCGACAAGATTGGACGGAAGACAATGCTGATGACCACCATGTTTCTCATGGGTGGCGGCACGTTTTCCATTGGATTGCTGCCTACGTACGCACAAATGGGCATCTGGGCGCCCGCGCTGCTGATTCTGCTGCGCATTGTCCAAGGCATCGGAATCGGCGGTGAATGGGGCGGAGCCGCACTGATGGTCATCGAGCACTCGCCGCGCGACAAGCGTGGCTTCTACGGAAGCCTGGTGCAGATGGGTTTCCCGCTGGGGATGCTCGCGTCTACTGGAATCTTTGCCTATCTATCGCGCATGCCTGATGCAGATTTCCTGGCATGGGGATGGCGCATTCCATTCCTGCTCAGTGCTGTACTCGTGGTGCTGGGTTTCTACATCCGACTCAAGGTAACTGAATCGCCCGTGTTTGCTGCGGCATCCGGCGATGGGCAGGAAAATCCAAAGATTCCGCTCTTCGAGGTTCTTACCAAGCATCGGCGCAACCTGCTCATCAGCATTGGACTGAAGGTCTGTGAGGTTGCCTGGGTCTACATTCTGACCGTGTTCGTAGTGGTCTACGGCACGACGGTTCTGCACCTTCCCAAGGCGGTCATCCTGGATGGCGTATTGCTGGGTGCGGGTCTGGAGCTCTTCACGATTCCACTGTTTGGCTGGCTATCTGACCGGTGGGGACGCCGCCCGCTCTATTTCTTGGGCTCGCTCTTTACCATCGCTGCAGCGTATCCGCTCTTTCTAGGCATCCAGACTGGCAATCCCGTCATGATCGCCCTAGCTGTGGCACTCTGCATGAACCTGGGCCACGGATCGATGTATGGACCACAGGCTGCACTGCTGCCCGAGCTCTTTGGCACCAAAATTCGCTACAGCGGCTCGTCACTTGGATGCCAGGTCGCCGCTGGCATCGGCGGCGGGCTAGCCCCCATGTTGGCCACGGCTCTGCTTGCCAGGCAGGGACATTTTGTCGGCGTAGCCATCATGATTGCTGTACTTGGAATCGTGACGCTGATAGCCACGGCGGCTAGCCCCGAAACCCATCGTGACAATCTTTACGACTCCTGAGCAAGAGGTCTCCCCAGATAAGGGGCCGCCATTTTGGGCCGGCTCGCAAATCCGCATACAATCTTCCGTAGGAAACTATACGTTTCCTGAATCCCCCCTTGAACGGACGACCGGATTTGCGAGCCATGTCGGCAAAAGCCTTCCAGAGAAACACGCCCCCTGCCCCAGTTCCCCGAGTCTCCGCGCAGGCGCCGCAGAACACCAGCGCAGGACTGGATGACGAAGAAATCGTGTGCCAGCGATTGCGCATGGCACGGATAGAGCACGGCCTTACCCTGGATGCACTAGCCGAGAAATCCGGCTTCACCAAGGGATACCTTTCCAAGATTGAGAATGGCAAGAAGGCCCCTCCCATCGGCTCGCTCGCCCGTATCGCGCGGGCCATGGGCATGGAGCTTAGCTATTTCTTCACGGATCCTGCTCAGGCAGAGACCACGGCCATCGAAGAGGTCGATCGCCCTGTTTCGGTAGTCCATCACTGGGAACGGAAGCCCGTTGTTCGTGGCGGAAGCGCCTATGGATATGACTACGTGAGCCTCGCCCATAAGAGGCAGCACAAGCTGATGGATCCGTTCATGTTCACATTCCCCTCAGCAACCGATCTGGACTTTTTCTTCGAGCACACTGGAGAAGAGTTCGTCTTCTTGCTTTCTGGCAAGGTGGAATTCGAGTTCAAGCTAAACGGCAAACTCCAGCGCTACGTTCTGGAAGCCGGCGACAGCCTGTATTTCGAATCTGGCACACCTCATCGGGGCCGCGCCCTCGAAGGCGACGCACAGGCCATCGTCGTGGTTACGGAACCCTCAGAACCGAAAGCTGAGTAAGTCAACTTATGTTGACTGTTGGGAAACTTCTCCTAAAATTAGGAAACCTACCAACAGGAGACACCTATGCGCGTTGCCGTCGTCTTATATCCCCATGTTGAGCCCATCGATCTAGCCGTTGTCGGCACCCTTTCGATGGCCAAGCGTGTGACAGACAAGCTGTCCTACTTCACCGTGTCTGAGAATGGCGGCCAGGTGGAGCTGCAAAACGGACTGCGTGTCCAGACCGATTTCTCATTTGCTGACGCCCCTGTGGCTGACGTCATTGTCGTAACGGGCGGACCAGGTTGGCGCAATGAACTCGAGAACACGAAAATGCACGCGTTCCTCAACCATCGCCATGCTCGGGGCGAGGTCATCTCGAGCGTCTGCACTGGGGCGATGATTCTCGGAGCATCGGGGCTACTCGATGGCAAACGCGCGACAACCAAGGCGCCTGTAGCGAGCCCGGAGGAGCGTCCCATCACTACGATGGGACGTCTTTGCTCGACGACAGACGCTGTCGAGGCGCTCGTCGTGGATGAAGGCGATATCGTGACGGGCGGTGGCGTAACACTTGGCATCGATACGACTCTCTACTTGCTGGAGCGATTCCTGGGGGCGCATGTTTGCAACGAGACAGCACGGATCATGGAATACAGTGCAGCGCTCGCAGCGAATCGCCATCGACTATCGATACTTAAAACAGAGGCCATGACCCCTGTTTAACACGCCAGGACGCCGTCGTTGACTGGGACATTGATGGAATCTTGCATACGGAAACAGATAGTGTCGAGAACGGCGCCTGCTCGCAACTGGCCCCCGCTCACCGCTTTCGGGGTCGGCTATTCGCCCGATGCCCACCTGCAGCAGAAATTCGCAAACTCACGCTGTCACGCACAGTTGCCGTGAAACCAATTGGAGAAAAATGATGCTGAATCTTAACGCAATCGCCCTTGCACTGGGCGTCTTGAGCGTGGCGGCAAGCGGGGTTGCCATGTCCGCCACCAACGTCGAAACCAAGCCTTCCGTCGTTATCGTGCATGGGGCATTCGCGGATGGCTCCGACTGGGCGAAGGTTATTCCCCTGTTGCAGGCCAAAGGTATCAAAGTGCAGGCGGTCCAGAACGGACTGAACTCGCTTGGCGAGGACGTCGCCGCAACGCGACGCGCCATCAATAACCAGCCAGGCAAAGTTGTGCTCGTTGGACACTCGTGGGGCGGCACTGTAATTACCGAGGCCGGCAATAGCGATAAGGTGGCATCGTTGGTGTACGTCGCCGCGTTCGCCCCCAGCGCCGGCCAGTCGACCGAGGAAGCTGGTAAAGGTTACCCGCCAGCGCCCGGCATCACGAAGCTTGTCGCAGACTCCGAGGGTTATCTGACACTCCCGGCTAACGCGCTCGCGGAAGATTTCGCCCAGGACGTGCCAACAGCCCAAGCCCGCATCATGGCAGCCACACAGGGCCCGATTCAGTCGAAGGCATTTGGCGAGAAAGTCAGCACAGCAGCCTGGATGACCAAGCCATCCTGGTACATCGTCAGCCAGAAAGATCGCATGATCCAGCCGGAGCTGGAGCTTGCCATGGCGAAGACGATTGGTGCCAAGGTCACAACCTTGCCGACGAGCCACGTCCCTCAGCAGTCGCGTCCGAATGATGTTGCCAAAGTCATTCTCGACGCCGTCCAATCGAGTGGCAAGTGATGACATTTGGTATTCAAGGTGCGTCCTTTCGTTGCACCTTGAATACCAAGGCGTGAGTTCGCGCGCGGATAGGTTTGGTTCCGACAGCAATTGTCAAACATTGCCCCGCTGCCTTCGGTATGAGAACCATCTGCTTCCAGCACACTAATACGTGTTTCAGGGGGAACTCTCAAGTATTGAGTCGTCAGCTAACCGAAGCATTTCGTTGCCTCGAAGGGCTTCCCGTCGCGAAGCATGTAATAGGCTGCACGCACAAGCTTGTGCGCGAGCGCCTTCATCGCGACGACAGGCATGCGCCGAGCTTTCTTGCGTTCATAGACGCGTCTGGCCGGCGGGCAGCTACGCAGAGCGATGCCGGCTGCCTCGATGAAGGCCCAAGCGAGTTGCTCCGGCACCGAGTCGCTGGGTACCCGATGCATCGAGACGGCAACACCGAAACTGGACGAATGGCCGTTGTACTTTGGAAGCCGTCCTCACGGTACAGCGCGCTCGAGTGACCGAGAGGGGCAAAGCGACGGTCGGCACATGGTCGATGGCCGAGTCACGCACTACGTCGGAACTGGAAACGAGACTGTTGCCATAACTGGGCATGCGCGGCTCAGCCGATTTAGCGCTCCGCTGCCCCCAGTTCACGGAACGGCGTATTATCGGTGGCATTCCGCCTGTGACTGCCGGAACGCCTGCGATGACCAACGATCCTCACCTGTCTCCCAAGCTTCACCTGACCGCCGAGCATGGATTCGCCCTACATGAAAGCCGACAGCCCGCTTTTCGCCGAGCATGGCACGTCCACGACTGCGGCATGCTGTTGTGGCCGCGCATGGGCAGGCTCAGGACGGTTTGGAACGATTCGTCCGGCGAGCCAGACGCACTGCATGCGGCTTCGCTGGTGCGCGGTACCGCTGTATTGCTGCATGCGTCGACGTCGCACCTGACGGCATCCGAGCACGGCCTTCAGCAGCACGGGGAACTCTATCTGCCGCCCGATCGCCTGCCCGTGTGCCTACGGTTCGGCGCCATCCACCTGGACGCCGCGACGATCGCGATGCTTGAGGCGCTGCTCGCGCCTACGATCTCATTCACCAGCGCGTCCTGGCTCGTGCGCGCCATCGTGGCGCAGATCATGACGAGCCGGCCGCTGGCGATGCCCGAAGAGCCGGCGTCCGTCGCACTGCGCATGGTCCAGCGCTTCCATGCGGCGCTCGAACGCGACATGCCCTTGCCATCGATCGATACCGTGGCCGGCGAACTGGGCATCTCGATCCGACATTTGCAGCGCGCCTGTCAGATCGAGTTCGGCGCGACGCCCGTGACCGTACGGCGTCGTATTCTGGCCGAGCACGCACGCAAGCTGATTGCAGGAGGCCGGTCCGCCGCCTGCGTCAGCATGGGTCTCGGCTTTGCCTCCGGCGGGCATCTGCACCGGTTGCTGCGCGAGGTGCCGGCGCCGTCGTAGCCGGGCGGCCGACGCCTTCAGGCCGTCATCACAATGGCGTCGACCTCAATCTCCGTCCAAGCCCGGTCCGGTAAGCTGGCCACGCCAAGCGCGCTGCGTGCCGGCAGCGGCTGACCGGGGAATGCTGCGCGCATAACCGCCGAGGCCGCATCGAGCACTGCCGCATGTCGTGTAAAGTCCGGTGCCGCGCGGATGAAGCCACGCAGGCGAACGATCTGGATCACGCGCGACAACTCGCCATCGCAAGCCAGCCGCAGTATGGCCAGTGCATTCAGCACCGATACTTCAGCGGCATGGCGGGCGAGTTCTAGATCATCGTCGCTCCGGCATTGGCCCGCCATGGCCACGCCGTCCCGCCGGCATACCTGACCGGCAATCGACACCCATTGCGATGTGCCGACCTGGATCGCGCAATACGGCGCATAGCTGCCACGTGGACTTGACACTTCGGGCAACGTGAATCCGGCTGCGGCAAGCCGCGCCTCGGGGGAGCTGTCCGTCACGCATCGCTCCAAGTCACGCTGCCGCTGAGCCAGCATCCGTCAGGCTCGCCCGAATCCGTATGGCGCGGCGCCACGAGAATTTCCGAGGGGCTGCCCATGGCATCGCCTTGCCAGACCGCGATGGAAGACACCTTTCCATCAGGGCCAGCCAGTTCACCCGTCTGGTTCAGAAAGCCCCATAAGGCAGCCGCCGCTATGCCGGTGGCGGCATCCTCGGGATAGCCGGACGACTTTGGAAATTGCCGCGCATGGATCACGGGTCGGCCGTCCGCTTTCGATACGCCAAATGCATAGGGATAAAGCCCGGTCGAGCCGATCGATGCGCAAAGCGACTCCATGGTCGAGAAGTCCGGTTGCAAGCTGTCGAGCACCGCCACGGAAGGCAAGGCGATGAGCGTCTTGATGCGACTCGTCGCGGCATTGGTGGCCACATACGTACCGGCTGGAAAACCAAGTTGCGCCGCCACTCGGCCCGATGCCCCGGCGTCCAGCGTCTGGGTACGCACCGCCGGCTGCGAGATCCAAACGGATTGCAGCGCATCGTCCCAATACGCCAGCACGATGCCGCTCAGCGTCTCGATGCGCACCGCCGGGGTCGTCCAGCGGCCCCATTGGCGCAACGCCCACAGCGTGCCCACGGTGGCGTGACCGCACATCTCCATCTCGTGCTGTGGAACGAAGAATCGGAAACGCCAGTCGCAACCGATATCACTCGGCAATACAAATGCGGACTCGTGCCCATATGCAGCAGCAACCCTTCGCATTTCCGGCGCGCTCATGCCACGGGCATCGGAGACCAGCGGCACCGGATTGCCGCCTCGCCCATCGCGTACAAAAACCCGGATCAGACTGACATTACTCACCTGTAGCTCCCACGGAACTGGCAATCTTGCCCCAGTACGGGATGTCTGCTTGAACCGCGGCCTGCAGTGCGGCGGGTGTACCGGGGCGCGCCGTCACACCTTTGCTCGATAGATCGGCCACGACCGCGTTGTCAGAAAGCACCTTGTTCAGTGCTGCATTGAAGCGATCGACGATCGCAGCGGGCGTTCCCTTGGGAAAGGCGATGCCATACCACAGTTGCTGCTCGAAGCCTGGCACGCCCTGGCTGGCGAACGTCGGTACATCGGGCAGCAGTGGTGTCGGAGCGGTCAGGGCAATGGCGGCAATCTTGTGTGCCTTGATGTATGGCGCCAGTCCCACCGGATTGTCGAACATGATTTGCACCTGTCCACCAATTAGATCAGTGTACGCCGGCGCCGCACCGCGATACGGGACGTGAACCATCGGCACGGCGACGAGCTTCTGAAACTGCTCGCCCATCAGGTGCGACACGGTGCCGACACCAACTGAACCGAAGCTGTGCTGCGCCTTGTCGCCCTTCAGTCTGCTGACAAGCGCCTTGGCATCCGCCACCTGCAAGGTGTTGTTGACGGCCAGCACATAAGGCGACGTGCCAATGAATCCGGCATAGGCGAAGTCCTTCGCCGGGTTGTACGTCAGCTTTGGATATAGGGCGACGCTTACCGCGTGCGTGCTCGTCGTGACGACGCCGGCCGTATATCCATCGGCCGCAGCCCGCGCGACATAGGCAGACCCAAGCGTGCCGCCTGCGCCGCTGCGATTGTCGATCACGACGGGGCGGCCGAGCTCACGCTGCAACAGCGGCTGGATGGAGCGAACCACCAGATCGGTACCGCCGCCAGCCGGAAATGGCACGACCACGGTGATCGGCTTTGATGGCCAGGTTTCCGCATACGCGGCGACGCAACTTGCTGCGGCCGCGGCCGCCAGCACGGCGCAGCGGGCCTTGCTCGTTGAAATGGACAGGATGGACATGTGCACTCCGCTTGTTGGAATGCATGGAGTCTACGAAGGTGTTGGGCGGGCTACGAACCGGAATGCGACTTTCAGCCATCCGAAATGCGCATGCGCCGGGGGCTTGGAATGACGACCGGCGCTAGCCGGCAGCGGCCCAACGCCGCTCCGCCCTGGCGCTGCACGCCAGTCCAGCCAATTCTGAAATCCCAGTCCAGCGAACCGGTACGTAGTCCAGCTAATTCCGGTTTCCTACACGACCCGAAACGGTCCTTCGAGGCGTCGGGGGGAACATGCTCGCTTACTGTATATCCATACAGTGTGCGCCGGGAAACCTTGTTCAAGGGGTGCAAGTCCCCGACGTTGTAAGAATTAGCGATTCGCAATGTCCCCGAGTCATGCGTGGCCCGCCGCGAGGCGTGTCGCGAAGCGTTGATTTTCAGGGGTGCTGACAGGCCAGCCATTGAGCCACGAAATGTTATTTAAATTCCCGGGTGCCGACGTACTACTGTATGCGGAAGGCCACATCGCACGGCGCGCTATCGCAAGCGCCGTGGGGACCCGGCGCGGTCTGAGACCCTGGCATGTCAGTACGAACAACACGCGGGAACCGGACGCTTCGCGGCGAAGAACCGGGCCAGGCGTGGACTGGGGAATACTGAAGGGGGTTGACATCCTTGCCCTCATAGAAGGCCGGATTCCCGCTCATTGACTGAAGCTGTCGGCGGACACCTCGGCGCTCCCCAGGGCATCTGACGAAGCGATGTCGGTTTCATTACTGAGAAAAAGGGTTCTTCACGCTGATCCGTGAAGATCCCATTTCATTCCTTGCTCAGATCGCGAGCCCCGCTTTCCGAGGAGCGGGCTGGATCTTACCAACCGCAGCCAAGGCGGCAAGACTGATCACGGCGGTCAGCATCAGATAGTAGCTTGGCGCGCTCTTGTCACCGGTCACGCTCAGTAGCCAAGTGATGATAGCCGGCGTGAACCCGCCGAATATGGTCACGCCAATGTTGTAGCCGATCGACATGCCCGTGGCACGCGTCGAGGTCGGAAAAACTTCCGACATCAGGGCGGGCAAGGCGCCGAAGTAAATCGCCTTCAAAAGTGCGAGCCAACCCACCAGCACGAACAACGCCGTCACCGAGACGTGCGCGACGACATACGAGAACGCCGGGTAGCCAGTGACCAGAAAAAGCAGCGCTGCCAGCGACATCTGCTTTAGCCGGCCGACGCGGTCCGACAGGTATCCGGCGAACGGCGTGACGACGGTCAGGATCACGCCCCCCAGAATGGTTGCGGCAAACCCTGTGGAAGCATCCAGATGCAACTGGCGAATCGCAAAGGTCGGCACGTATTGCACGAGATAGTTGACCGCCGTCGAGACAGTCAGCGCGCCGATGGACACCAGCAGCATGAGCTTTTGCGTCGCGAAGACGTCGCGAATCGGCGTCGTGGTGTGCCTGGCCTCGGTGAAGTCGGGAGCGTCTTCCAGGAACCGGCGAAGATACAAGCCGACCGGGCCAATCAGCAGCCCAAAGAAGAACGGCACACGCCAGCCCCACGCCTCGAGCGCGGCCGGCGTCATGAGTTTCGCGAGCACAAAACCGAAGGTGGCCGCCATCAACGTTGCCAGGCCCTGCGTGGCGAACTGCCAGCTGGCGAGAAGCCCTTTGCGATGGGGCGCGTGCTCGATGAGCATGGCTGTGGAGGCGCCGAATTCACCGCCCGCCGAGAAGCCTTGAATCAAACGCGCGACAAAGACGCCGATGGGCGCTGCAATACCGATGGTCTCGTAGGTCGGGATGAGCGCGATGATGGCGGTGCCGATCATCATGAGCCCGACCGTCAGCAACAGGGCAGCCTTGCGTCCGTGCTTGTCCGCGTAAGCGCCGAGCACCATGCCGCCGAGCGGGCGCACCAGGTAGGATGCGCCGAATGAGCCGAAAGTGAGCAGCATGGAAGCTGTCTCATTGACGGTCGGGAAGAAGTTCTTTGCGATGTAGACGGCGAAGAAGGCGTAGATGGCGATATCAAACCATTCAAGCGCATTGCCGGCCGAAGTGGCGACGACGATCTGCGTCAGGCTGAGGGGCTTTTTCTGCATGATTTCAGCCTACAGGATGGATTGCGGCGCGATGTTCCGGGCGCCGTTTGAGTGTGTTGCAACGATGGCGCGGCCGGCGTCGCCCAGGTCCCACCACAGGCCGGCCATCAGCCCGAGCGCTTCGCGGGCCACGGAGCCGAGCAGATGCTCGTTCGGCGCATGCTGGTTGCAGGCGGGGTACGAGTGGGGAACCCAGAGCGTCGGCAGGCCAAGGGTCTTGGCAAAAACATCGTTCGGTACGGTGCCCCCGAGATTTGGCAGTAGCGCCGGTTTTTTGTCGGTCGTCGCGCGCATCGAGTCGAGCGCCCAATGGACCCACGGGTCGTCGAGGTCGAGCCGGGTTGCCGCGGTGCCCGATGAGACTTTGACCTGCACCTGCGTGAATGCCAGGCGCGCGAAATGATTTTCGAGATGTTCGCCGATACGCTCCCAGTCCGTACCGACGACGAAGCGCAATTGGCAAACGGCCTTTGCGAAAGGTGGAATGGCGTTGACGGGGGCGTCCGCGTTACCGGACTTGATTGCGAGCACCTCGAGCGCATTCCATCCGATGACGCGTTCAGTGGGACTCAGTCCGGGTTCGCCCCAAGTTGGGTCGATCTCGGGAGAAGTCTCGTCGCGGCCCAGTTCGATGTCGGCGAGCGCGCGGCGCACGGCGGCCGGGATCGGCGGCGGCCGGAGCCCATCGACCGCGATGCGGCCGTCGCGGTCCACCAGGCTTGCAATGGCATGAGATAGCACGACCGCGGGGTTGCGCAATACGCCGCCCCAATTGCCTGAGTGATGGCCGCCTTCACGCAGATCCACCAAAAGCTCGAAGGGTACGCCACCGCGTGAACCGAGAAACAGCGTCGGGCGTTCCGCGCTCACGCGTGGACCGTCGGATGCGAGAAACAAGTCGGCGGCCAGCGCGTCCCGCTGCGCGGCGCACACTTCGTTCAAACCCGGCGAGCCTATTTCTTCGCCGGTTTCGAAGATGACCTTGACGTTGTAGCCAAGCTTGCCGCCGCGAGCTTTCAGAACCGCTGCAAGGGCCGCGAAGTTCACCGAGTGCTGCCCCTTGTTATCGGCGGTGCCGCGGCCGTACCAACGGTCGCCGTCGACGACGATTTCCCACGGTTTCAAGCCGTCATGCCACTGGTCGTCATAGCCGCGCACGACGTCGCCGTGGCCATAGGTCAGGACGGTGGGCAAGTCGTCGCCTTCATGGCGCTCGGCGATCAGGAACGGCGCGCTTTCGACCACCGGATTGGCGACCAGTCGGCTCGTAAAGCCAAGCTTCGCCAGCACGGGACCGATCTCGTCCGACAAGTACGCGTGGAGCATTGCCGCCTGCGACCGATTCTGGCTTTCGGTACGAAACGCGACACGGCGCTCGAGGTTGGCGAGCAGGTCGCCGGAATCGAACGTTTCGAACGCGTTGGCAATCGCCGCGGCGCGGGTGTTCGGGCTGTCGTTCACATCTCCTCCTGGTTGCCATTTCCGATCTGATGCAAAGTCTAGGGAAGTCAAGATTTCTCTACAATTTCAAAAAATGCGGATAGCATTGCCGAAATGGCAAAGCAAGAACGGAGTGGAAGAGATGCTTCACGGTATCGCCCTGCGGTATTTTGTCGAGGTCGCGCGCACCGGGTCACTGAGCGCGTCGTCCGAAAACCTGCACGTTGCGGTCTCGGCGATCAGCCGGCAAATCGCCAAGCTTGAAGAGGAGGTTGGCACGCCGCTGTTCGAGCGAATGCCAAGGGGCATGGTGTTGACCGAATCCGGAGAACTGCTCGCGCAGCATGCGCGCCGCGCGCTCATGGACGCTGACGCGGTACTGAACGAGATATCGACGGCGCATGCGCTGGGCAGCGGCATCGTGCGCGTGGGGTGTACCGAAGGCTTCACCCGGTATTTCCTGCCGAGCGTTTTCGCCACTTACCATGCGGCGCATCCTCATAAGCGCTTTGTCCTGCGCTCGGGAACTCCCGTTCAGGTCGAGCACTGGGTGGCAACCGGGGAGGTCGACTTGGGCCTTGCGTTCACCACGGCGCCGTCGACGGCGGTTCATGTCGAATTCAGCGTCAATGCACCAGTTTGCGCGCTGCTTCGGGCTTCGCATCCACTGGCACGGAAAGACGTACTGACGCTCGACGACCTTCTCGAATACCCGGTAGCGGTTCTGGAGCGAGGAACGACGGTGCGTCAATTGATCGATTTGTGCTGCTCCATTCGCGGCAGACACCTGGAGCCGCTGATGACCAGCAACAATTCGAGCGCGATGCATCAGTTCGCGGCGCTTGGCGGGGCGATTACGTTAGGGAGCGCGATTGCCCTGCAGGGCATGCAAGACGAATATTCATTGCTGGCAAAGCCGATCGACGAGCCGCTCCTGAACGAACGGCGCCTGCAGATCACGGCCATGAAAGAGCGCCGGTTGCCGCCTTCGGTAGATCAGTTCCTGATGGCGTTGAAGGACGCTGTGACCGCCAGTCTGCCGCCGGAATGAGGCGTTTGCCGGCTGGGTTAGCGGAGCCGGTCGGAGACCGGCCCAAGATCACAGACTCGCCTCGACGCCAGGTCCGACCCGGAAAAACGCCACGGTAGGCTGCCACCCTGACGTGGCAGCACGGTCTTGCCGCGTTGCGCGTGCGCGCTTCACCACCGCTTTCTTCGACAGCGTTAATTGTCCAGTGTCTCTGCGCACTCAATCAGGAGCGGACCTTCGCGCCGGGTCTGTGCTGGCGGGCGCCGCAGCCACGGCGTGTACCTCTCCCCCCACATAGCGGAGGCATGTCCGCAGGATCCCGGAGATACATCGCAACGACCCGACTGGTGTCTTCGGGGAACTCAAAGACACGAAAAACCGCCTACAAATTCTCGCTGCGGGTCCTCGGAGGCTAGGCAAATGGCGCAGCCAAATGCGATCTCAGGTCGGCAACCGACTGGCGGAAGATTGCCAGTCTAACCTTATAGAAAGCGGATCGACGTATCGGCAAAGCCCTTCCAGCGCCGAATCTTACCGTCGACGACCGTGAAGATGTGCAGCCATTCGGTTTCAACCAGCTTACCTTCAGGACGCGTGGTCCCCCGTAAGAAGCCGAGTACAACCACATGGTCACCTGACTCGATAAACTCGCGTGGTTCGAAGATTTCCGTGTCATCCGCCCGTGCGAGCTGTGCGAAGAAGCTGGCGACTTCCGCTTTGTTGTTGCGCTGCCCGGTGTAGGGGATCTGGGGTGGCCCTACCATCTTCCAGTCAACCTGGTCGGCCACCAGATCGAGGATGGCATTGACGTCGCCGCGGCCATACGCCTCATAGGCTGTTTTCACGACAGAAATCGGGGTTGTCATTATTGTCTCCGGTTGCACACTCCGGCCCTGCCATCACAGGGGCGGATGTCTCCAACTTAGAGCGCAATGGTGTCCCCAGCAAGCGCCGTGGTGCCGGGTTTGACGTCGGGATTTGACTGCGCAGTAACTACTGGGTTTGACGGCGACAAAGTGGCGCATTTTTTTTCCTTCCTGGGGCGAAGTGTCTGCACTGTCGGCCAGTTTTATCGCCAGGATACGGCCATCGACATTTCCGAAGCGGATGACCGCATCTCGGCCGACTCAGCCCTTCGGCGCTGCGCAGTCGTATGGCTCTATAAAGGGTCGGTCTGAGACGGTCGCCGTTTCACGCAGGCGTCCGTCGGAGACCGGCCACGATGAGTCATTCTCCGACCGCGCGGCTCGGCCACCCAAATGTCAGCGTGGCCCAATAAGTGGAACTGAACCCGAGAAAGCATCGGCGAGCGCAGGCCTACTTTCCACCGCTCTTGCCACCCCGGCGGCCGTGCGCCGGCGCGCCTTGGCGAAGTAATCTCGGCTTGCGGCCTCGCGCTTATGCGCACAGCGTTTTGTGGCCTCTCTCTTGCCTGGACGGCCTTCCGATTGCGTTCAAACATCCGCCCTAGGCTCGGTCCTACGACTTCAGTGGCCGCGCTCTCGCCCGTAATATGGCGTTCGAGGTGCCACTTCCGAGCCCCTGACGGCTGGAAGGGCAACGCGATTTCGGCAGTACCTGTCCCGGAGAGTGAGCAGACGTGCTCTTTCGTCGCATTCCTGTATCTCCGTGCTCATCAACTATAAGAGGAGACGAAAAGCGAACAAGGCGAAAAATGCCTAAAAAGGCGGGTTAGGCAGCAAAGAGCCGCCGTCGCCCTGAGAACAGCGTGAATCCCGCCGGGCTTGTGGTTAGCGAACCGTCGATTGGCGAACGCAGCCTTGGGATAAGGCTGGCGGGCCAGTATATTCAGATGTCAGTGGCAGGTGAGGGAGCGAAACATGGAGCGCGAATCGGTTCGACTCAGGATGTGGACCTCCGGCGCCTACGCGCTGGCCTCGGCCGGCGCGGACGGCACGGCCAGCCTCGTCGAGCATGACGGACGAGGCGCCCTGCACACGATCGATATCGGCCCGGACGGCTTCGAAGAAGCAGTTATCCGGCGCCGCGTGGAGGCCGGCGGCGTGGTCATGCGCAGGTCCCGGCTGCGTGGCGATTCACGCGGCAATGTCGAGTGGGAGCAGCAACTCGACAGCCCCCACATCACCCGCACCGATGTCTGGTCGGCGCCTGCTGTGGGACCGGGCAGGTGGACGCGCGAGGACGTCCGGCCGAGCCGCACCACGCGCTATATCCGACACAGTGACGGCAGCTTCCGCGCCGTGGCGACCGCGCCGGATGGCACGGAAATCTGGACGGCGGATTGGCAAAGCAAGCAGGGCCGGCTGCACGGCACCTTCTTCCGCAGCGACGGAAGTGCCCTGGGCGATGCCAGCGTGAAAGGCGGTGGCCAGCGGACGATGCAATGGACCGGGCCCGACTCGCAAGGCACCTCGTCCCGGACCTACAAGGGCGCGGACGATACGGTGGTGGAGGTCAAGGACTACACCCAGCGCGACGGCGCGCACGTCCACATCGTCCGCACGTACGAGCCGACGCCGGGGCGCGGCCACGAAACGGGAAGCAGCACCAGGGGCGTGTCAGACGAAGGGATCAGTCCCGCGAGGTCGTGGATCAAAATCGACGTCAACGACGACAAGGACAATCCGATGGGGCAGCACGACGACGGGCACAGCTCGGTGGAGTTCGGCACCGAGTCCAATCCCGACGGCACACGCACGGAATACACCATCAGCAGGCATGAGAAGCCCGACGGTTCGTCGTCCATGGACAGGACCGACTGGTCATCCAACGGCGACACCGGCTCCGCCGCTAGTACGACCGACGTCAATGGAAACACTTCCACGACTGAAGTGGCCAGGCACTCGGACGGGAGCTACACCGTCAANGTACCGTCGACAAGAACGGCGACGGCACGGAGCAGACGGACTCGGTGGACAAGGACGGCAAGATCACGAACGGCGAGCCTAAGACCGTCAAGGGCGGCAAGATCGTGGCCGGCCCAACCGCCGGCAATGCCGATGGCTCGGAAGGCTCGGATCACTCCGGCGACGGCGATGACAACGACAACGCTGATAGCAATGTGGCGGACAACGCCAACGACTCCGGCCCCCCCGATGACGACGACCATCCCGACCCAGATGCGGATGCCCAGACCGGCCTGCCAGCGGGCGACGGGGACGACGGTGACCAGGAGGGCAATCCGGACGGCCGCCTTGCGGGGATGGACCGGGACACGCTGCTCGCCCTGGTCGGACGCGCGTGGCGCGGCGAGGAAGAGGTCGACAGCCTGGGCGATACGAATGCCCGCTACGGACGCTGGCTCGGTGCACTCAGGGCCGTCGTGGCGGCCGGCGGCACGGTCGGAAGCACGGGAGAGGAACTGGACAGCCTGGGCGCGCCGATCCCCGGATTCGACTTTTCCGGTGGCGGAGGTGGTCACCGGGACGAAGACCTCGACAGCCTTGGCCGCCCGGTGATCGACCTCGACATCGTGCCCCGGCCACGTCCGGGTTCGGACGGCATGACGCGGCTGGGGTCGCTGCTTGACCTCTGCGCGCAGCTCGCCGCGGGCTCCGCCACCGTGGCGGCGTCCGTGAACCTGCTCAGGCAGGCCTGAGCGGGCCGCGCGGTCGAGTCACCCGACTGCCATCCTATTGAGAGGCATTCGCGGAAATGTGGTCGAGAGGAGCGATGCCCTACCGATGTCCGAGTTGGCACGGAAGCGCGGTTATCCGCCCATGAATGGTCGAGGGCCGTTCCCGGCCAGTTTCTGTCCTTGGAGCCCGCCAGCACGGATGACCGCTGTTCGGCCGACGCCGACACTCGACCTGATACGTCCAACGGCGGAGAGGTATCGGCTGAGGCATGGCGTGGTCCCGCGAGCGATCGAATACGTCTCCGGTCGTAGCGAACTACTTCGTCTGCAGACGATATCCGTAGATCCAGCGCGGATTACTCTCGATCTGAGTGCCGCTACACCGAACCCGGTTTGCTTCCCTTGTGACAAGTGCTCGACGTTGGGCGCTTGCAAAGCGCCCAAACTATGACTTCGAGTGCATGATGATCCACGGACTAGAAGCGAGCCCGCTAATGATTTTCAACTGCCTTGACGCGCGCCGTACCCTCGAAGGCAGCCAGGACGGGTCCTTGTCATCGCACGGACATCATAACCTGGCCGGGGCGCCAGCCCCAGCCATGGCCTACGTTTCACTGAGAAGGCAGCAGGCCCTGCAGATCCTTCAGGCTGGGTGTTCCAGGCGCCGCAGCGGATGGGCGTGCCGATAGGGTGGGCCGCTTTGCATCCTCCGGGCGCGGCTTGGCAACCGCTGAAGGGTCCAGCCGCCCGCCTTGTCCCAGTGCGATCTGGCTGCACCCTTGCAGGATGCCGTCCTTCTTCAGGCCGTTTGTGATATCGATCGCCAGTACCGAGCCCCGTTCCTCAATGGGAATCACGGTGCCGCCACGATTGAACGCAAAGTTGCCCCGCCACACGGCTCGGTGCTGGCTGACGTCGCTCAGCGTGACACCATAGCTGATCGAGAGACGATTGCCGGTGCTGCCGCTGATCACCCCGCCGCCGTGCGTAATGGTCAGGATAGTGTCCGCGCCGAACGCAGCGGCCCTGGCCGCGGGTCCGTTTTGATCCAGTTCGAGACCAGAGATTTCTTCAAATCCGGTGGTAGCTCCGCAACGCCCGGCGATCTCCCGGAACTTTGCGCGAAATGCGCCAGAAAAATCTGGCCCCCATCCCATGCCCGCACCCGATATGACATACAGCCGAGTCGGCCGTGCATCGTAATCCAGCGCCCGATTGGTGGTCACGGCAGTCGGGGCCGCGCAGGCACCCAGCGCGAGTGCCAGCACGGCCGACATGGAAGGTCTTGCTATACGGAAAGCGGCAGTCAGGCAAGCAGGCGTCATCGGAAGGAGCTTCGAGCAAATACGCATTGGTCTTATCTGGAGAATACAATGTCACTGTCGACCATATAGAGCATGCAGTCCTTCCCTGCCGCTTCCTTGCATATCTGCAATGCTCTTTCCTTCGTGTCGACCGGCCTGGTCGGATCCTTGGGGCGACTGCCCCAGGTTGCGACGGAATAGCCTGTATCCGAAATCGCAAAAGCCCGCGGGAATGGCCTTGTCAGAAAATCGCGAAAGCGTTCCTGGCCTTTCTCCCCAAGGTAGGGTACGGACAAGCCGGGTTGACCACCTGTTGGTTCCGGTGCTTTTGCCAGTTTGGCTGGCTGGGGCGGATTCTCGGCGCGAAATTTTTCCAGCGCCACTTTTGCACGCGCAGGAACTTGCGCTATCCAGTCAGCCGGAATGGCAAAGTTCAGGTTCTGCGCATCCTTGAGCGTCAGGTAGGCGATGCCAATCAGGCGGCCGTCAGTATCGAACACGCCGCCGCCACTGGAACCCGGAGAAATCGGGGCGCTGATCTGGATCCGGGTAAGGTTGTCATCCTTGTCGTGATTCAGCGCGGATAGGAGCCCGTCGCTCAAGGTGAGTTCCATCCCTCGCGGAGCCCCAATGGCGTAGACCTTCTGCCCCACCTTCAGAGTCGACACCGGAGCGATCTTCACGGCAGGTGCGGCAAGACCTTTCGCACGAATGATGCACAGGTCGCGCTCTACGTCAGCGTGCGCGAGCTGAGCCGCATGCGCGGTATTTTCGTGCTTGATGGTGATCGACCGTCCTTGGGTCAGAACGTGGCAATTGGTGACCAGTTCCTCGTGGCCTGTCACGACAGCGCTCCCCATTTTGATGCGCTGCCCTTGAGCATCGTGGACGCTGACCAGCCAGATACTTGGGGAGCGCTTCTCATACAGGTCGGCAGCCTCGATCGCAAAGCAGGAAACCGTTGGCAGTAACAGCACAGCGGCCAGCGAGACCCGGAACGCTATTCTTCTGATGAGGACTAGAGCTGCCATATTTCAGCGATGTTTCATTATTTGAGTTTTCCCTCCCGTTCATTTGAACGCCTTCTGCCCGCCTGATCGGTATGGCAAGTGGGAAAACGCGGAGAGGCAGAGTAATGTAACCCGAATTGGGAATTGAAATAAGAGCCATCCCTCCTACGAAGGAGGGGTGTTTGTCGTAGGCTGCAAACAATCTTCCGGTAGAAGGAATGTAGAAGACGATTTAATGGAATGCTCCGAGCACGTGGACTTCGACGTGGCGCGGGCTTATCCGTCCACAGGCGGAACAAATTTCACGGTAGCATCTGGCTCTTACGGGACTAGCAATTGCAATGAGGAGGTTACCGTACCCTTCGACAAGATCCAGCCATTCCTCTCCAAGGAGGGACGGCGGAAGATTCGGTACTTTCGGGTGAAATAGGCGTTATGCGTCGCGACCACCCACACCTTTCTGGACCCCAGCCGGACGCTGATCGGTTCTCACGTCACGGTTGAACGGCTGAAACGACACCAAACTTCGGTTGTTCGCAGATGGGTGCGCGAATGACCGTGACGGGTCGGTCAGAGACGGCCTCGCTTTCGCGGCGGGCATCCGACCGAGACCGGCTGCGGATTCAACCGGTCGCCGGCGTGCGCCCGCACTCTTGTCACGTCATCGGCCTCTTCAGCCGCCGACGGCGTAGCCAATGACCACCTCGGCCGTCCCGATCGAGGCGTCCCGTCTCCTTCGCACGTCAAGCACCCGCCAATGCATCTCCGGGGGATCAAGGCGAGGGCGCAGGCGGGTGAATCCATGCCGGCAGATGCTGCACCAGCTTCCCGGCGGCGGCACGCACCTCCTCCAGCGCTTTTTCGGCGATCGGCGACAAGGGCGAGCCTTTGCGCCGTACGATTCCGACTGACCGGATCGGACCATCCACAATCTGGCAGAGACGCATCCCCCGCAGATCCAGCAGCGGCATGATGCCCAGGTAGGGCTGTATCGCTATCCCCAACCCCTGGCGTACAAATCCCGCCGCAGTGGCCACCTGGTCAAATGAGAGCTTCGGACGGAAGACAATGCCCCGCTGCAGGAACGCGGCGCTGACGTACTCCTTGGCGGTACTCGCGTCGGTTCCGCTGATCAGCGGCAGGTCGAGCAGTTCTTCCATTCGCATGATCGGTCGCACCGACGTCTCCCACCCCTCCGGCGCCAGCAGCGCAAAGCGGTCGCGCATGACCTCCTCGTACTCCAGCTCCGGGTGCGACGGCGCTGCGGAGGCCAGGGCGAAATCCACCTGATAGTTGACCAGGCGCAGAATCGTGGACGCGTTGGTGCCGTCGTAGATCGTGAAGCGCACCTCGGGAAAGTGATTTTCCAGGCTCGCGCAGACCCCCGGGAGCACTGCATTTGCCAGCGACGGGATCGCCGCGATGGCGACGTGGTGGGCTTCATGATCCGCCAGGCCCTGCAGACGCTGCAGACCGGTATCGAATTCCCCGACCACGCGCCGCGCCAGTGAGGTCATGCGCTCACCGGCCGCTGTCAGCCGCACCGAGCGCGTGGAGCGTTCGAACAACACGACGCCCAACGCGTCCTCCAGGTCCTTCACAGCCTTGCTGAGGGATGGCTGTGTCACGAAGAACTTCTCGGCCGTACGACTGAAATTGAGCGACTCGGCAAGAGCCAGGAAGATTCTGAGTTGACGTGGCGTCACATTCACGCGTATTCCTCATCACAAGAGATCCGACCCAGCTGGCGGGATCGAGGAGATCCAGGTTGCCATGCGTCGGCCTATTTATTCCTAAACTCTATCATTAAATAGGTATAAAGAATTTCACTTATCAATCGGCCCTGCTTACGATTTCGCCCAACGCTGACCGGGATGACAGGTCGCGATGCCATAAAGGAGATCAATCGAATGCTGAAACTGACCGACAAAGTTGCCCTCATCATGGGATGTGGCGCAGTGGCCCAAGGATGGGGCAATGGAAGAACCATGGCGGTCCTGATGGCCCGGCAGGGTGCCAGGATTTTCGGCACCGACCTCAATCTGGCGAATGCCGAAGAAACGCGCAAGCTGATCCAGGAAGAAGGCAGCCACGCCCATGTGGTGCAGTGCGACTCCACCAAAGCCCATGACGTCGAGCGCGTGGTCAACGAGTGCTTCGAGCGGTATGGGCGCATCGACATCCTGGTCAACAACGTTGGCCTGTCGCAGCCCGGCGGACCCGTTGATATGACGGAAGAAGTCTGGGACGCTCAGATTCAGGTGAACCTGAAAGGCGCGTATCTCGCCTGCAAGCATGTGCTGCCGATCATGCGCAAGCAGGGCGCCGGTTCTGTCATCAACGTATCTTCGGTCGCTGGACTGCGCTACGTTGGCAAGCCCCAGGTTGCATATGCAGCGGCCAAGGCGGCGCTGATCCAGTTCACGAAAACGACAGCCGTGATCCACGCCGCGGAAGGTATCCGGCTGAACTGCGTGGTGCCAGGCCTCATGCATACGCCGCTTCTCGATAACCTGGTTCAGAAATATGCGCAGGGTGACCCGGAAGGCTTCCTGGCGCGACGGAACAACCAGATTCCCATGAAATACATGGGTGACGCCTGGGACACGGCCCATGCCGCCCTGTTCCTGGCCGCCGACGAGAGCCGTTACGTCACCGGCACCGAGATCGTCGTCGACGGAGGCCTGATCGCCAGCACGCCTTAACGCCCAAACACCTTAACGCCCCGCACCTGTGCCCGGCCAGGTTCACGCGATCGCTGGAACTGGCCGGATAAAACAAAAAGATCGGAGACAACCATGGCATCCATCTATCGACGCCTTTTCAACGCCACCGTATTCGCTGTCTGCGCCAGTGCCAGCGCATTGGTTTCGGCAGAGGGGTATCCCCATCAACCGATCCGCCTGATAGTACCGTTCGCGGCCGGCGGCGCCGTCGATCAGACGGCTCGCATCATCAGCGTGGCCCTCGGCGAGAAGCTGGGACAACCTGTCGTGATCGAAAACAAGCCTGGCGCCGGCGGATCCATCGGCGCTGCAGAGGTCGCCCGTTCGAAGCCCGACGGCTACACGCTGATGCTTGCGCTGGATACGCAAGCGGCCAACTACCAGATCATGAAGGCGTTGCGCTACGACACCTTCAAGTCGTTCGACTACCTGAACCTCCTGGTGACGACGCCGCAAGTTCTGGTCACCCGCGGCGATCTGCCCGTCAAGAACCTGGAAGAGCTGATCGCCTACCTCAAAGCCCATCCAGGCACCACGTATGGCACGTCGGGCGTGGCGTCGGCCGGGCACGTCAACAGTGCCCAGATGGCCTTGGCGCGCCAACTGAAAACGACTCACGTTCCCTACAAGGGAGCGGCGCCGATGATTACGGACCTGCTCGGCGGGCACATCGATTTCGCGTTCGCGGGGGTCTCCGTACTGCTTCCGCATATCCAGGCCGGCAAGGTCAGGGCCATTGCCGTCGGATCATCGAAGCGGTCAGCACTGCTGCCGGGTGTTCCGACCATGAGTGAGTCCATTCCCGGGCTGGAGTACCCCACCTGGGTTGGCCTGGCAGCCCCCAGTGGCCTGCCGGCAGACGTCCGGCGAAAGATCGTTTCGGCCACTGCGGAGGTGATGCGCAACCCGGAGATCGCGAAGCGGTTCGCCCAGAACGGGTTTGACGTCGTGAGCAGCACGCCTGAGGAATTCAAGGCAAGGCTGGCAAAGGACTCCGGCATCCTGGAAGACCTGATTCGACGCAAGGTCCTCGTCAGTGAACAACTCTGAAAAAACAACCTGCTACCTACTTACCCATGATTGTCTCAGTCAACCCCTCGACCGGTGCAGAGATCGGGCGCTATCCGCTCGACCGTCCCGACGACATCGAGCAAAAGCTGCGTTCGGCCACGCTTGCCCAGCAAGCATGGCGCATGCAACCAGTTCATGAACGCTGCGCGCTCCTGAAGGCAGTGGCCGCGGTGCTTCGCCGTCATCAGGCGCGGTTTGCTGCCATGATCACTGCCGAGATGGGCAAGCCGATCGCGGAGGCGGCAGCCGAGATCGAGAAATCGGCGTGGACCTGCGAGTTCTACGCCGAGTCAGCGCCGGCCTTTCTGGCTGACCTCCGTGTTCCCAGCAGTGCGGCGGACAGCCGGGTGGTGTTCGACCCGCTGGGCGTCGTCCTGGCGGTGATGCCGTGGAACTACCCCTTCTGGCAGTTCATCCGCTTTGCGGCCCCCGCCCTGGCCGCGGGCAATGCAGCATTGCTCAAGCACGCCAATAACGTGCCGCAATGCGCGCTCGCGCTGGCGGACGTCTTCCGCGAAGCAGGCGCGCCCGAGGGCCTGGTCACCACCCTGATGATCGAAGCATCGGACGTCGCGGGTGTGCTGGACGATGCGCGCGTCGCCGCCGTGACGCTGACCGGCTCCACGGCCGTCGGGAAACTGATCGCTGCCCAGGCCGGAAGCCTCATGAAGAAGCAGGTCCTGGAACTTGGCGGCTCCGACCCGTTTATCGTGCTGGCCGATGCGGACGTCGAAGCCGCGGCCAGGATGGCAGTGAAAGCCCGGTTCTCAAACACGGGGCAGAGTTGTATTTCCGCCAAGCGATTCATCGTCGAAGAGGCGGTCGCCGATCAGTTCGTTGCCGCGTTCTGCGCCGGGACACGCATGCTGAAAGCTGGTGACCCCATGGATCGCCACACAACCATAGGACCACTGGCGCGCGCCAACTTGCGCAGCGATCTGCACTCGCAGGTAGAGCGCTCTGTCGATGCCGGCGCCGTGATTGCGCTGGGCGGGCACCCGCTCGACGGGCCGGGCTTCTACTACGCACCGACCATTCTGGACAGGGTCACGCCGCGCATGGCTGCGGCTGTGGAGGAGACGTTCGGGCCTGCCGCGGCGGTGATCCGGGTCAGCAGCGCCGAGCAGGCAATCGAAGTTGCGAACGCCACGGAATTTGGCCTGGGCGCCGCACTCTGGACCAACGACCTCGCGCGCGCCCATATCCTTAGCAGGCAAATCGAAGCCGGCGCCGTGTTTGTCAACGGGCTGGTCGCCTCCGATCCGCGCCTTCCTTTTGGCGGTGTGAAGCAATCCGGCTACGGCCGCGAACTCGGCGAGTTTGGCATTCGCGAATTCACCAACATCAAGACGGTGTGGGTCGGCCCCACCCACTGATCCTTCCTTCTCATTTTCCAGTCAACGCCATGATCAAGACCGCATCCAACTCCGTGCTGCTGAAGCCCGATACCATCCAGACCCATGACCGGGGCGGCGGCGCCCGCACGACCCCCCTGGTCGGCAAGATGGTCGGGGCCACGGCCTTCATCACGGGCTACACCGAGTTTGCCGGCGGCGCGGAGATCCCTTTCCATCATCACAATACCGAAGAGAGTGTCGTGCTGATCGAGGGGGACGCCATTTTTGACATCGATGGGCAATCCATTCCCGTCAAGCGAGGCGATGCCACGTTCATTCCCCCGAATGTTCCGCACCGCTTCCGCAATGCTTCGGCAACGGCGCCGATGAAGATTCTCTGGATTTACGGGTCAATGAACGCGAGCCGAACCCTGGTGGAGACCGGCGAAACCCGTCCCATCGCTGCCGAACACAACACGTAAATCCAGGGTTTCCCTGCCGGCACGCGCCAGGCAGGGAACTCCTGGGATAGTTCAGCGACAAAGTCCTTCGGCCCGAAGACACCGAAACTGGGAAACGCAGGCCAATGATCGGCGCGATGCGTCTCTGCTCGTCCGTGATTCTTGCAGCACCGGTTGTGGACAACATCTGGATCATCGGCGCTGGCAGTCGAAGCCCGTACGGTGGTGCCGATCGATGGGTCTTGCACGCAAAGATTGATGAGTCCACGATGGCCGCCATCGGGAACATAGGCAACATGCCCGACGTTGCATTCTTGGAATGCAGCGTAGATGTCCTTCTGCCACGGGCGTACGGTCTGGTCGAGGTCTGCAGTCATTGGCCTAAAAGGGTGTTGTCGTGGGTGCGCTTCATTAGACGGTCCGGATTGAACGCTGGCAAATTGAGGGTTTGTCTAGCCGCATTCACGGTGGAAATAGTGAGAACGCATGGGTGGCTAATGCAGATGAAGCGAGAATCGTGGCGCCGGGCGCACCGGGTGCGCCGGGCGGGAGAGGACTTCATCGTGGGCTGCGTGCGACCGTAGCAGCGAATCAGACGGCAGGCGCGGCCGCCTCTCCAAAGCATGCAACCGGGCGACGGCGATGTGGCCCGATGTGTCGGGCGAGTCGCAAAGAGAGCGGGCGATGGAGGGCTACCATCAATGGCAGCCGATCAAACGTGAGGCGTTGCAGGGCGCGCCGCGGACTGTTGAAACGTCCGAACGCCGGCGGCGCCTCGCATGTGAGCCAGGTAGCGCGTCCCGGTGCGGCGAACCTCAGAGGTCAGTCGATCATCGCGGCTTGGCGTGCAAACACCGCCGATGCCGATTCGCCCACGATGTCGCGATAGATGTCGACGTCGGTAGCGCCCTCACAGCCGAACAGCAGGACATGGCTGCTCGCATCCAATCCCAGCTTCGTCTTGAGTTCCGGATACGCGAGCGTATTCAGCAAGACGCCCATGCCACCCGAGGCGGATTCGCCGCTGACAATGGGAACATCTCCGCCACCGTCCGCCAGACTCTTGAGCCTGTTGCCCGCCGTCTCGGTCACGGCAGGCGCAGAGGTCGGCACGGTGATCCTGGCATTTGTGGATGTGCTCGCCCGTGCCAATCGGACACCGGCGTCCTCCGGGGTGAAGCAATAGTGGTTTGTCGACAGACCGGTTGAACCCAGACCGAGGAGCGGTCAGTTGACAGCCAACAACGAATGACTGTTTCCGGTAGTTCGGCCCGTGCCGACAGTTGGCTGGTCGTCGGCCTTTCCAGATGGTCGCGGATCGCCGGCGAAGGTCGGACAGGGCAGGTGATGTGGGCGTCTAGTATTACTCCCAACCCGACCACTCGTGGCTCGCTTGAGCGGTCGTTAAGGCGCGGAACAGAGGTCTGCTCGACATTACCTTTGCCTAGTTGACGCTGGCGATCCAAGTTGGAGCGGAGTCAGACTACGTTGGATCATGTCCTGTTGCGGCAGAAATGGTTTCTGCATCCTGTGGGCAGGCCTGAGGTCAGCCTAAAGAGTTGCAAGGAAAACTGCTTGCCGGATTGAAGCGTGATTGTCTTCTGCGACAGGCATGCAAAGCCTGCTGCTTCTGCGCTGTCAAGCAATTCTCCGGGTGGAACCAGCCGCATGATGGAGTTCAGTTCCTTCAAGCTTGCAAAAGGCGAATGAGTAACAGCATCGGCTCCCTGCTTGGGCAATTGCAGAAGGGCGGCCAGAAGTCCGTTCGGTCGGCAAAGCCTGCTTATGTTTCTCAATGCCACAGGGACATCTACGTACTCGAACACGAGGGCTGCATAGACCAGTTCGACGGCTTGCAGATCCGGCATGTCGCCCTGGATATCTGCACAATGAAGTTCCAAGCCTGGAATGGTGTCGGCGTAGCGATCCTTTGCGTCCGCGATGTAACGTGCATTGATGTCGATTCCGACGAGGCGCGAAACTCCGACTTCTGCAGCCTTGTCAAATCCATTTCCTCCGGCGCAGCCGACGAGCGCAACGGTTTTCGGCGCATGACTTTTCAATAGCGCCCCGAACTCAAGTGCGAGCATCTCGGCCTGACCTACGGCCGGCGATGCCATGTGCCTCTCATAGTCCGCCAGAGGGATAGCCACCCAAGGATTATTCATGTTCCCTCACGGATTAAAGACCGAAACTCATGCGCTCGACTACAGTAAGTTCATTCTACTCGGTCTTGTCATGGACGCTGTCAGTCCAGTGGCGTTCAGGTGACTTGCCTGCTGCCGTGGTCCCGGGCTTGCCGAATGAATCTCACATAGCCATCAGTGGGGGAAGCGAGGTCCCGCTCAATCCCCCACGTGCGCAAATCTCCGCAGCGCGCCAAGGTCCAGAATCTGGATCGCTCCGTATTCCACCGCGATCAATTTGGCGTCAGCCAAATCGCGAAGTGCACGATTTGTGTTCTGCCGCGATAGTCCAGACAGGCGTCCTATTTCCTCTTGGGATAGACCCAGGATCCTGTCAGTAGCTGGATAGAGCTGCTGATTGAACATCTCGGCCAAGCAGAATGCCAGCGGGGGGCGTTAAGCCTTCGGCGGACGCCCCGTCTTCACGGCTTCGAGCTTCCTGATTGTCGCCAGCAGTTCCTTCGGCGACCTCTCAGTCAGCAGCAACAACCCAGCACGAAGAATTTCGCATCTTCTTGATGCGAACGCCGCCTTCCAGGCAGCGCCCCTTCAGTTCTGCGATCTTCTGGTAGTCCGACTTCGGCATCGTGAAACTGTCGCGTACCACCTTTTCGCGCTTGGGCGCAGGCGCCTGCTTCGCCGGCTTCGCGTTCGAGCGCGACTCGGGCTTTGCTGCCTTGGCCTTTTCAGCCTTTTCAGCCTTTTCAGCCTTTGCCGGCTTTGCGGCCTTCACGGTCTTCGTGACCTTTTCAGCCTTCGCGGCCTTTACGGCTTTCACTGCTTCCACGGGCTTCTCAGCCTTACCGGCGCCTCTTCAGCGAAGCGCGTACCGGATTGGTCGTCACGGTCAATGCGGCGCTAACCCTACTGTATTGGCGGGTCGGCCAACGCTTCAGCCAATCTCCCCCGCATGAACGCTTCTTAGCAGACCCTTCTATGAGGGCGAGGGTGTCAACCCCCCTTACAGTATTGGATTTCAGCATAGGAATGTCTGGCGCGATACTCTCTCCTTGCAAGCCATTACTTTTCGTTCGCGGACTGACGCGGC
>NZ_QKWJ01000042.1 GCF_003353055.1 Cupriavidus lacunae | reverse complement strand
CCCCCACCACCAAATTGATGGCCAGCCGCCAGAGGCGACGCGTTTTTTGGTTACTTTTTGTCGCTCGGACAAAAAGTGACCCGCCCAGCAGGGCGGAACCAGGCGGTTAAACCTACGACAACATGGAACCCGACCGCGCCACTACACCCCCACCCGCTCCCCCCGCGCCTGCCGCCGCAGACTCTCCGTAGTCTCACCGCCCCCATCCGGCGCCCAGCCCGGCGGCATGATCAGGTAACCGATCGCATTAGCAACGCTGCCAGCGTTTGCCACGTCGCGCAGCAGACCGACCCAGTGCTCAAACTGATTGACCAGCGGGTTATGCGTAGTCGTCGGCTTGACCAGCCCATAGCGGCACGGCTCGTCAGCGCGTTCCTCAATATAAGTCCCGAACAGCCGATCAAAGATGATCAGCACCCCGCCATAGTTGGCATCCAGGTAGTCCACGTTCGAAGCATGGTGCACCCGATGCGCCGACGGCGTGTTGAACACATATTCGAACCATCCCAGCTTCGGAATCCATGTGGTGTGCAGCCAGAACTGATACAGCAGGTTCAGGCTCAGCGCGGCCAGCACCACTTCAGGACGAACCCCGAGCCAGACCAGCGGTGCGAAGAAGATCGCCGTGCCGGTGATCTTGCCGGTCCAGCCCAGGCGATACGCCGTCCCCAGCGTCAGTTCATTGGGTGAGTGGTGCACAGCATGCGTGGCCCAGAAGAAGCGGATGCGATGCGACGCGCGGTGGTACCAGTAGTAGCAGAACTCCTGCCCCACGAAGAGCAGCAGCACGGCCAGCGCACTGTTGATCTCCACCGTGAAGATGCGGTGCTGCCAGGCAAACGAGAACACCGGCGTGGCCAGCGACAGCGGCAGCAGCGCGAACAGCTTGCGTCCGACGAGGTCCGCCAGCGACATCCCGATTTCATGCCAGGGGTAGGCCTTGCCTTGCTGGCGGGCCTTGTGCGCCAGCACGAATGCCTCGACCAGTGAGACCGTCACGACGAAGGCCGTGATGTAGAGCGTGAATCTTCCAAGGTTGTGCATGATCCATCCAGTGCGGTGAGTTGAGACGCCTGCCTTGCGGAACGGTCCGTCGCTGCGTCGGTGAGGCAAATGTAGTGGGCGGCCGCGGCGATCGCCATGCGAGAAATATGTCGCCGGATGTCATGGCTGTCGGCGTGGTGCCATGTAACACGGCGACATTTTTCCGAGCGCGAAAAACGCAGGCGCCTTGCCTATAGTTCGTCCCGTCGCCGCGCCGCAGTGCGTGGCCCGAACCGAACCTGAAGGATCTGCGATGACATACCGCCTTGGACAAACCTCCCGCCTGCCACGCCTGCTCGGCTTCGCCGCCGGCACGCTGGTGATCCTGGTCAGCACCCCGGCCTTTGCCGCCTGGGGCGGCCACGGCACGGCCTATACGCCGCGTGGCGTCTACAACAGTGCGCACGCCGGTGCCTGCGGAGGCGGCAGTTGCTCGCACGCCGGCGGCGTGGTGGGCCCATATGGCGGCCTGGCGACCAACACCGGCACCGTGACGCGCAATGCGCCAGGGCAGTTCTCGAACGCCGGCACTGCCACCGGACCGAATGGCCGCTCCGTACAGCACGATGGCAGCACCAACTGCGCCGGGGGTACCTGCTCGCATACCGGCGACCTGACCGGCCCCAACGGCCAGAGCGCCACCACGGCGGGCAGCGTGACGCGTGAAGGCGCCGGCCAGTATTCGTCCTCAGGCACCATTACTGGCGCAAATGGCAATACGGTGGGCCATGCGGCGTCGACGAGCTGCGCGGGTGCGACCTGCTACCGCTCCGGCACGGTGACCGGTACGCAGGGCGGTACCGTCACCCATGCGGGCAGCGCGACCCAGGTCGCCCCTGGCGTAGTCACCACTGGTGGCGGTGCCACCGTGGTCCACGGCACCACGGTGGCGACCGGTGGCAGCGTGACGGCAGTCGGCGCGACGGTGGCAGTCAGCACGCCGCCGGTGGTGGTGACGCTGCCGCCCCCGCCGCCTGCGGCGATCTACGTCCCGCCCGCGCCGCCGGCCACCGTCTACGTTCCGCCGCCGGCCAAGGTCGTGGTCGCCGCCGCGCCGCTGCCGGCCGTGGTGGTGCGGGCCGCGCCGGTGCCGCGCACGGTCTATGTCGCACCCCGCGCGGTCTACGTCGCCCGCCCGGTCAGGGCGGCGGTGCTGGTACCGGGACACTGGGCCGGTGCCGTCTGGGTTCCCGCCCACGTTGCCTGAGCCCGCCCGGTTTCATTTCCCCCGCCGGCAAGGCCGGCTACCACGGAGTCCATCATGAAGAAGATGATTGCAGTGCTTATCTTGTGTATTGTTTCAGCAGGTGCCGCGGCACAAAGTGCCGGGCTGCCGTCAGCCGCCGGCCCGCGCGTGGAGCGTGCGTTGCAGCAGGTGCAGACGCGCTTTGCCAGCGCCAACACCACGCGCGACGGCAAGCTGACCCGCGAGCAGGCCGCGGCAGGCATGCCGATGGTTGCCAGCCACTTCGACCAGATCGATACGCAGCGCGCGGGCTACGTGACGCTGCCGCAGATCGAGGCATTCATGAGGCAGCAGATGATGTCGCGCTGAGGGCCGGCAACCAGCGCCGGCGCCGGAGACCCGCCATGGAACAGCTGAACAGGATCGTGGTGCTCGACGACGAGGCCGAGTTGCGCAACATGCTGCAACGGTTCCTGACCGGGCATGGCTTCCGCGTGCGCGCGGTGGCCGATGGCAAGCAGCTGGACAAATACCTGCAGCGCGAGCCCTACGACCTGCTGGTGCTAGACCTGATGATGGAGCCGGAGGACGGCCTCACCATCTGCGCGCGCCTGCGCGCCGAGGGCCACACCTTGCCGATCCTGATGCTGACCGCCAGGGGCGATCCGGTCGACCGCGTCGCGGGGCTGGAGACCGGCGCCGACGACTACCTGGCCAAGCCCTTCGTGCCAGACGAACTGGTGGCGCGCATCCGCGCGCTGCTGCGCCGCCAGAAGATGGCCGCGGGCGATCCGACCGTCACCACGCAGACGCTGCGCTTTGGCGACTTCACCTTCGATGTCGGCAAGCAGGCGCTGATGCGCGCCGGCGAGCCCGTCGAAGTCCACTCCGCGCAGATGCTCCTGCTGCATGCGCTGGGATCGTCGCCGAACCGCGCCGTCAGCCGCGAGAACCTGCTGGCCCGCGCGCGCGGGCGCGACCATGATGCGCTTGACCGCAGCATCGACGTGCAGATCCTGCGCCTGCGCCAGATCCTGGAAGCGGATCCGTCCAGGCCGCGCTTTATCAAGACCGTGTGGGGCGTCGGCTACATGCTGGTGGCCGGCGTCGAATCGTGATGCGGCTGCTGCCCCGCTCGCTGCTGGCGCGCAATATCGCGCTGCTGGTAGCGCTGGTGGCGGTCACCCAGGCGTGTTCGCTGAGCGTGCTGCTGCATTTCGTGCAGCGCCCGCGCATCGAGCGTGCCGCCGTCGTTTTCTCGGATTATGTGAAGACGCTCGACGGCGTGCTCGCCGCCATGCCGGAAGCGGCCGGCGCCGCCGCGGCCCAGCGCCTCGGTGCGCAACGGCAAGACCCGGCCCGCGCCGCGGCCGCGCCGGCACCCGATGCGCTGCACCTCATGCGCACTTGGCAGCGCGACGTCTTCCTGGAGGCCCTGCAACGCCGGCTGCCGGATACGCCGGTGCGATGGGAGAGCGGCAATGGCGAGCGGCTGTGGATTCGCCTGCACGTGGCCGGCTCGCCGCACTGGATCGCCTTGCCGATGAGCGAGGACGCGCGCGCCGGCGGCATCGGCACCGCACTGGCGCTGTCCCTGGCGCTGGCACTGCTGGCGGCACTGACCGGCTACCTGATCCAGTTGCACCTGAACCGCCCGCTGCAGGACCTGGCGCAGGCGGCGCGACAGATCTGCGCCGGCGAGACGCCGCCGCCGCTGCCCACCGACGGGCCCACCGAGATTGCCCAGGTCGGCAGCGCCTTCAACCAGATGACACAGGCGCTGCAGCAGGCCGAGCAGACCCGGGCGCTGATGCTGGCGGGCGTCTCGCACGATATCCGCACGCCGCTGACCAAGCTGCGCCTGGCCATGGCGATGGCGATCCCGCGCGGCGCCGACGACGCCTTCGTGGCGTCTGCCGAAGGCTACCTCGACCATATCGAGACCATCCTGCAGCAGTTCATGGATTATGCCGGCAGCGGCGAGAAAGAACTGCCGCAGCCCGGCGACCTCAATGCGCTGGTCGGGCAACTGGCGTCCGACTTCGCCGGCCTCGGCCATGAGTTCGTGCTGTCATTGGGCGAATTGCCGCAGGTGCCGTTCCGCCCGGTCAGCCTGATGCGGCTGCTGATGAACCTGATGCAAAACGCTGTCGTCTACGGCAAGTCCGGCTTCAGCGTGCGCACCTGGCGCGACGCCGCGTGCGCCTATGTGGCCGTGGGCGACCGCGGCACGGGCATCGCCGCGCAGGAACTGGAGCAGCTCAAGGCCCCCTTCAGCCGCGGCGCCAACGCGCGCGGCCATGCGGGCGGCACTGGCCTGGGGCTGGCCATCGTCGAGCGCATCGCACGCCTGCATGGCGGCTCGCTGCAGTTCCGCGCGCGCGATGGCGGCGGGCTGGAAGCGGTGGTGGCGCTGCCGCTGCAGGCACCCGCCGCGTAGCGGACGGCACGGCACCGCGCCGTGACATCGCGCGAAATATTTCCCACATGGTATTGCCCCCCGGCATTTCCAATACTTCGGTCACTGCGATGCAGCGCACGGCAACAGCGAAGCGCGGCACGCAATGACGGGCTCCCCGATGGTTTGCGATCTTGCTGGTCGAACGATTGTCGGTGACAGCTTCCCCCGACGACTGACGGCACTGACGTGCCAATGAAGGACCCGACATGCGCAACACCATCCAGGCCATCGCCGGCCAGACCAGGCGCCTGGCCCTCGCTGCCCTTGCCGCCACCGCGATGCTGAGCGCCGGCTGCGCCAGCGCCGGCGTGACCGGCCTCGACCAGACCGGACTGCTGCAGCCGGTGCACGCCGACGTCATCTACGTGCGCGCCTTCGACGCCAGCGCCGGGCAGGTGAAGCAGGACGGCGGCCTGGCGCGGAAGGTGAAGCTGATGGTGGCGGGCGGCTTCCCGGCCAGCGCGACAGCGCAGTTGGCCTCCGAAGCCCGCGAGCAGGTTGCCAACGAGATCGTGCGCGCGCTGCAGGCCAAGGGCCTGCATGCCGTGCGTTCCGACGCTCCGGTGCCGGCGGGTGCCAATGCGCTGGTCGTCGACGGCGACTTCAGCAAGATCGATGCAGGCACCGCCCGCCGCCGCCTGCTGATCGGGCTGGGGGCCGGCAAGAGCGAGGTAAGCGCTGCGGTGCGGATCACGTACCAGCCGGCAACTGGCGCGCCGGTGCCGCTGCAGAGCTTTGTGGCGGATGCCGACAGCGGGCATATGCCGGGCGTGGCGGAAACCGGCGGCGTCGGCGCCGCGGCAGGCCACCTGGCGATGGCTGCCGGTACCGGGGCGGGCCTGCACGGTGTGTCCGAAGTCAAGCATGACTCGGTCTATGCCGATGCCACCCGCCTGGGCAACACCATTGCCACCCAGGTCATCGCGGCCAGTACGGAGGAGGGGTGGCTGACGGGTGCTGCCGCGATCTGATGCGAGCTGCCCGGGTGCAGATCCTGTCGGCGACGCGCCTTGCGTGCATGGCTTCAGGTGGCGCCCAGCCGGTCGCGCGTGCGCCTTGCCACATTCGCCGTCCACGGAAACGCGGTCCAGTACTGTTCGATGAACCGTTCGATCTCGCCGCGCTGCTGCAACGACATGCCGATCATGTCCAGCCCCTCGATAAACATGCGGCGATGCCGTGCCGACAGTTCGAAGTTGTGGTCGCCCGAAGGGGTGCGCACGCGCATCGCCTCGACATCAATGCTGATGGTGTTGCCGCTGTCCGCATCCACGTCGTTCATCAGCTGCTCGATCACCTCGCGCGGCAGCATCACCAGCAGCAGCCGGTTGTTCATCGCGTTCGAAGAGAAGATCTCGCCGAAGCTCGGTGCAATCACGGCGCGGATGCCGAATTGCTGCAGGCCCCAGACCGCGTGCTCGCGGCTGGAGCCGCAGCCGAAGTTGGCGCCGCCCACCAGGATGCTGGTGCTCGCGTACTCGGGCCGGTTCAGCACGAAGCCAGGGCGCGGCGCGCCCGTCGCATCGAAGCGGTGGTCATAGAGAATGCCATCGGCCAGCCCGGCCTTGTCGATCCCGCGCAGGAACTGCTTGGGAATGATCTGGTCGGTATCGAGGTTCTCGAAGCGGATGGCGGCGCCTTTGCCGGCGATGCAGGTGTGGTCAGGCATGGGTGATCTCCAGCTTGCGGACGTCGGTGATGACGCCGGTGACGGCCGCGGCGGCGGCCATGGCCGGGCTCATCAGGTGGGTGATGGCACCGCGTCCCTGCCGGCCCTCGAAATTGCGGTTGGTGGTGGAAGCGCAGCGCACGCCGTCGGCGAGCACGTCGTCGTTCATGGCCAGGCACATCGAGCAGCCCGGTTGCCGCCACTCGAAGCCGGCGGCTGTGAGGACGTCGGCCAGGCCTTCGCGCTCGGCCTGCGCCTTGACCGCGCCCGACCCGGGCACCACCATGGCCCGGACCCCCGCGGCCACCTTGCGGCCATGCACCACGCTGGCCACTGCGCGCAGGTCTTCGATGCGGCCGTTGGTACACGAGCCGATGAAGACGTGCTGGATCGGCGTGCCGGCCAGCGCGGTGCCCGGCTGCAGGTGCGTGTACGCCAGCGCGCGCTCGACCGAGCGCTGCTCGGCCTCGTCGATCTGGTCTTCCGGGAACGGGATCTGTCCGGAAACCGGCAGCACCTGGTCCGGGCTGGTGCCCCAGGTGACGTAGGGCTCGATGTCGCTGGCATCGAAGGCGAAGTCCATGTCGAACACGGCGTCCGCATCGCTTTGCAGCGTGGCCCAGTAGCTGAGCGCGGCGTCGCGCTGCGGGCCTTCGATATCCACGGCGCGGCGCAGCACATAGTCGGTGGCGACCGCATCCGGCGCGATCAGCGCGCCGCGCGCGGCGGCTTCCACGGTCATATTGCACAGCGTGAAGCGGGCTTCGACGCTCAGGTCGCGGATCGCCGATCCGCAGTACTCCACGACATAGCCGCGCGCACCTTGCGCGCCGATTGCACCGATGATCCTGAGGATCAGGTCCTTCGCGGTCGTGCCGGCGGGCAGCTTGCCGTCGACGCGGATGCGCATGGTCCTGGCCATCCGGTAGACCAGCGTCTGGGTCGCCAGCACATGCTCGACTTCGGACGTGCCGATGCCGAAGCCCAGCGCGCCGAGCGCGCCGTAGGTGGTGGTATGGCTGTCGCCGCAGATCACCACCATGCCCGGCCGGATCATGCCGTGCTCGGGCGCGATCACGTGCTCGATGCCCTGCAGCGCATCGTTGGTGTCGAACAGCGGGATCGCGTGCCGCTCGCAGTTGCGGCGCAGGTTGGTGGCCTGCAGCGCCGAGGCCGGGTCGGCGATCACGCGGATCGCGGTGGGGTGCGTCGGGATGATATGGCTGACCACCGAGACGTTCTGACCGGGCGCCAGCACGCCGCGATCCTGTTCATGCAGCCCGGAGAAGGCCTGCGGGCTGGTGTACTCGTTCATCAGGTGCAGGTCGCAGTACAACAGCACGTTGTCGTCGTCGATCCTGGCCACGGTATGGGAGTCGACCAGCTTCTGGTATAGCGTCTTGGGGGTCATGGCAACTGCCTTGTGTGTCGTCATTCCGCGGTGATGCCGCGCTGCTTGATCAGGTTGGCCCACATGGGCATCTCTTTTTCCAGGCGCTGGCGCGCGGCCTCGGGCGTGGTCGGGGTGGGCTCGAAGCCTTCCTTGAGCATGCGCTCACGGGTTACCTGCGCGGCCAGCGTGGTGTTCAGGGCGGCGTTCAGCTTGTCGATCACGGGCCTGGGCGTGCCGGCCGGGGCAAACACCATGAACCAGGTCTCGAAGGCATAGCCGGGCAACCCCGCCTCGGCGGCGGTCGGCACATTCGGCAACTGCGGCGAGCGCCTGGTGCCGGTGACGGCGAGCGCCCTGAGCTTGCCGCCCTGGACATGCTGCTGCGCGGCCGAGACCACCGGGAAGCTCATGTCGACCTGGCCCGCGATGGTGTCGACCAGGGCCGGGCCGCCGCCGCGGTACGGCACGTGGACGATGGAGACGTTGGCCACCGACTTGAACAGTTCGGCCGACATATGGAAGGTGCTGCCGTTGCCCGCGGACCCGTAGGTCAGCTTGCCCGGCGTGGCCTTGGCCGCCGCGATCAGTTCCTGCAGGTTTTTGGCGGGTACGTTGTTGTTGACCACCAGCACGTGCTGCGAGCTGGCGACCATGCCGATCGGGGCGAGGTCCTTCAGCGTGTCATAGGGCATGCGCGGGAACAGGCCCGGGTTGATCGCCAGGGACACCGTTTGCAGGCCAATCGTGTACCCATCGGCGGCCGCCTTGGCCACGGCATCGACGCCGATATTGCCGCCGGCGCCGGCCCGGTTCTCGACCACGATGGTGCCGCCCAGGCTCTTCGACCAGGCATCCGAGACCAGGCGCGCGGCAATATCGGCGCTGCCGCCTGGGGCGTACGGCACGATCAGGCGCACCGGGCGCTGGGGATAGGACTGGGCTGCGGCCGTGCCGATCGACGCGGCACAGAGCAGGAGGGCGGTGAGGCGGGCAACGTTCATGGGTGTCTCCTGGTTTATGAATCGTTATGCAAACCATCGTATCATTCACCCAGAAGCACATAATTCAAACTCAGTTACTTCTTTGTTTCCTGGTATTCATGAATGGATAACCTCTCGGACGTCGCCTTCTTCGCGTGCATCAACAAGCACGGCAGCCTGGCGGGCGCCGCACAGGAACTTGGCGTGACGCCGCCCGCAGTCAGCAAGCGGCTTGCCGGACTGGAGGCCCGCCTGCGCGTGCGCCTCCTGCACCGGACCACGCGGCGCATCGGCCTGACGCCGGAGGGCGAAAGCTACCTGGTGGAAGGGGCGCGGATCCTTGCGGAGATGGAGGCGCTGGAGCGCGCCATCGCGGGCACCGGCAGCACGCCGCACGGCTTGCTGAAGATCGGCGCCACGCTGGGGTTCGGGCGCCGGCATATCGCGCCGGCGCTGTCCGGGTTCTCGCGCCGCTTTCCGAATATCGAGGTCCAGCTGTACCTGACCGACCGCCCTCTGAACCTGGTCGAGCAGGGCCTGGACGCCATGATCCATTTCGGCGAGATGCCGGACGTGCGGCTGACGGCGCGCCTGCTGGCCAACAACCGCCGCCTGCTCTGCGCCGCGCCGTCCTATCTGGAAGCGAGGGGCGAGCCGTCAAGCCCGCGCGAGCTGGCGCGCCACAACTGCATCTTCATCCGCGAAGCCGATGAGACCTTCGGCACCTGGCACCTGCGCCATGGTGCGCAGCAGGAGACCGTCAAGGTCCGCGGCACCATGAGTACCAATGACGGGGAATCGGCGCTGGCCTGGGCGCTGGATGGCCAGGGCCTGATCGTGCGCTCTGAGTGGGATGTCGCGGAGCATCTGCGCAGCGGCGCCCTGCGCCGGGTGCTGCCCCAATGGCAGTTCACGCCCGCGGATATCCACCTGGTGTTCCCGGCGCGCAACCATCGTCCGGACAAGGTGCGGGCGCTGGTGGACTTCCTGCTGGACCACTTTGCCAGCCACCGTGCCTCCGGGGCGGGCAGTGCGGACAAGTGCTGGTAGCCAGTCTGGCGCGGTACGGGGCCGCGCCACCCGATATTGGGGGGCGATTCCGGCGCCACTAGCGTCCATCATGGCTGTCAATACCAGAAGCCCGATGGAAACCCGCATGGAAACAGCCCCCACGCCCCAACACGGACGCACGCTGCGTCACACCCGCCAGATCGAATGCCGTGGCTATCTGCGCGACGATGGCCTGTACGATATCGAGGCGGAAATGCGCGACATTTCCGCCGATGCCACGGAAATGCCCTTTGCCCGCGTGGCAGCCGGTGGTGCTATCCACCATATGCGCCTGTGCATGACGATCGACACGGACCTGGTGATCCAGGACTTCGAGGCCCGCACCGAGACCGGGCCGACGCCGTTCTGCACGGAGATCAACGCCGCCTATCGCCAGCTACGGGGCCTGCGCATCGGCGGCGGCTTCCGCCAGCAGGCCAGGGCGCGCCTGGGCGGGGCCAATGGCTGCACCCACCTGACGGAACTGCTGGGGCCCCTGGCGACCACGGCGATGCAGACTGTCATGTCGGTGCAGCGCGACCAGTCGCCGTGGCATGCCAAGCTGGCCGGAGAGGCACCGTTACCCAGGCCCTGGATCCTTGACACCTGCCACGCCTATCGCATCGACGGCGATGGGGCCAAGGTCATCTGGCCGCTGCATCGCCGCGCAGGCAGTTGAGCGCGCAATGTCGCCGCGCACCGCATCGAAGGGTGGGTGCGTGTCGGGGCAGCGCTCCAGGATGCGCACGATATGCAGGCAGAAGCGGGTTTCAATTCAGGCGTTGCGTTCTCCTTGTGGTCGGCGTGCGTGGCTCAGCGGCTGCGCACGAGTTGCCAGGCGCGGCCGAGATAGCCGAGCGAGGCAAAGCCGCTCCACACATGGACCAGCCGCGTGAACGGGAAGATGGCGAACAGCGTGATGCCCATGATCAGGTGCGCCTTGAACAGCAGCGGTGCATCCGCGACATGGCTGGCGGCGTCCCCGCGCAGCGTGACGATATGCTGCGCCCAGGTCATCAGCTGCACCATCATGTGGCCATCCATGTGGCCGGCCGATTCGAAGATGGTGGACAGGCCCAGCAGCAATGTCACCAGCAGCCACAGCAGCAGCACCTTGTCGCCGGTGCGAGTCACCGCCGACACGCGCGCATTGGTCAGCCGGCGGTGCAGCAGGATCAGCAGCCCGGCCAGGCACATGGTGCCCATCACGCCACCGGCGGTCATCGCCACGCCCTGCTTGAAGCCGTGCGAGACGCCCAGCGCATCCCATACCGCCACCGGCGTCAGCAGGCCGGCCAGGTGCCCGAAGAACAGGCCCAGGATGCCGACATGGAAGAGGATGTTGCCGGTGCGCAGGTTACCGCGGTACAGCACCTGCGGGCTGTCGCTCTTCCAGGTGTACTGCTCGCGCTCGAAGCGCGCCAGGCTGCCGAACAGGAAGATGGCGGCAGCGATATACGGGTAGATGCCGAAGAGGAATTGGTGGATCGTTGCCATGGTGTTTGCTCTGTAGCTGCCGTTGAGGCAGGTTCGGTCGTCTCAATTGCCAACTGCGTTCCCCTCTCCCCTCAGCGGGAGAGGGGTAGGGGAGAGGGGTGGTTTAAGCACCGGCGCTTCATGGAAACTCCCGCCCTCTCCCCCGCCCCTCTCCCGCAAGCGGGAGAGGGGGGAACACCGCCAGTCCGCATGGGGTCAGCAGGCAGCCGGAACTTGTGCCTTGACACGTGAATCGCGCGGATAGAACTTCACCGCCTGCGGACCCGTCTGCGGCGCCAGCAGCGGTTCCACGCCGTCGGCCCCCGGCCCGAAGGTTTCCAGTGCCTCGTCCATGTCGCGCACCGGCGGCTCCTGCTGCGGTTGCGGCTGCACGTCGGTCAGCATGCGCAGCACCGCGAACACGCCGGCGTAGGGGCTTTGATTGCGCGCCAGGCGCTCGCCGATGGCGGCCAGCACGTGGATCGCCTCGCCCAGCAACTGCTCGGCACGCGCTTCCTTGCCGTCGGCCACCAGCGCGCCGAGGAACTCCAGGAACAGCGGCACGTAGTCGGGCAGCTCCGAGGCCCCCGGTTCAAAGCCTTCGCGCCGGTACTCGTCGATCAGGTCGACCATGGCCTGGCCGCGGTCGCGGCTTTCGCCGTGCACATGCTCGAACAGGTGCAGCGAGTGCGCCGGGTTGCGGTCGAAGGTGGCAACGTAGTTCTCCTGCAGCGCGATCAGCGCTTCGCTGTGCAACAGGCCTGTGACGGGCGCGAGCAGGTCGCGCGCCTGCGGCCATTCGGCCAGCGCGGCGTCGATCTCGGGCAGGGCGTCCAGCAGATCCTGCCCGGGATAGCCGAGCAGGGCACTGAGGATGGGGTAGAGGGGCATGTTCTTCTCCGGACGGTTCATGGATGCGGGCTCAGCGCATCACGGCTTTCTTGCGCGACTTGGGCATGTCGACGAAATGCACGCTGCCCTGCGGCTTCTTGCCGAACAGCGCGCCCTCCGAGGTGCCGCCCGAGCAGCCGTTGCCGAAGGTGAAGCCGCAACTGGCCTTGTCGTTGAAGCTGTCCTCGACCATCTCCTTGTGCGAGGACGGGATCACGAAGCGGTCCTCGTAGTTGGCGATGGCCATGGTTTGGTACATGTCCTCGACCTGTTCCGGCGTCAGTCCCACCTGCTGCAGCACGCCCAGGTCCTGCACGCCGTCGACCACCTGCGAGCGCTTGTACGCGCGCATCGCCAGCATGCGGTCCAGCGCCGACAGCACCGGCATCACGTCGCCCGCGGTCAGCAGGTTGGCCAGGTACCTGACCGGGATGCGCAGGCTCTTCACGTCGGGGATCACGCCGTTCAGGCCCATGTGGCCGGCCTCAGCCGCCGACTGGATCGGCGACAGCGGCGGGATGTACCAGACCATCGGCAGGGTGCGGTACTCCGGGTGCAGCGGAAAGGCAACCTTCCACTCGCACGCCATCTTGTAGACCGGCGACTTGCGCGCGGCATCGAGCCAGCTTTGCGCAATGCCCTGGCGCAGCGCCTCGGCCTGCACCGCGAGATCGTGCGGATCCAGGAAGACGTCGAGCTGCGACTGGTACAGGTCGCGCTCATCGGCCACCGACGCGGCCTGCCCGATGCGGTCCGCGTCGTACAGCATCACGCCCAGGTAGCGGATGCGCCCGACGCAGGTCTCGGCGCAGACCGTGGGCTGGCCGGCCTCGATGCGCGGATAGCAGAACAGGCATTTCTCGGCCTTGCCGCTCTGCCAGTTGAAGTAGATCTTCTTATACGGGCAGCCAGAGATGCACATGCGCCAGCCGCGGCACTTGTCCTGGTCCACCAGCACGATGCCGTCTTCCTCTCGCTTGTAGATCGAGCCCGACGGGCACGAGGCCACGCAGGCCGGGTTCAGGCAGTGCTCGCACAGGCGCGGCAGGTACATCATGAAGGTGTTCTCGAAGGTCGAGTACATCTCCTTCTGCACGTCGTCGAAGAGCTTGTCGCGCCCGCGCGAGCTGAACTCGCCGCCGAGGTCGTCTTCCCAGTTCGGGCCCCATTCGATCTTTTCCATCTTGCGGCCGGTCAGCACGGACACGGGGCGCGCGGTGGGCGGGGTCTGGACCAGCGGCGCCTTCTGCAGGTGTTCGTAGTCGTAGGTGAAGGGTTCGTAGTACTCGTCGATGGCCGGCAGGTTGGGGTTGGCGAACAGGTTCGCCAGGATCTTCAGCTTGCCGCCCTGGCGCGGTGCCAGGCTGCCGTCGGCGTTGCGCTGCCAGCCGCCCTGCCACTTGTCCTGGTTCTCCCATTCCTTGGGGTAGCCGATGCCGGGCTTGGTCTCGACGTTGTTGAACCAGGCGTACTCGACGCCGTCGCGGCTGGTCCAGACGTTCTTACAGGTCACGGAGCAGGTATGGCAGCCGATGCACTTGTCGAGGTTCAGCACCATGGCCACCTGGGCACGGATCTTCATTGCGGGGCTCCTTCCTTCACCGACTTTTCCACGAGCGGCCCTTCCAGCCAGTCGACCTTCTTCATCTTGCGCAGGATCACGAACTCGTCGCGGTTGCTGCCCACGGTGCCGTAGTAGTTGAAGCCCCAGGCCAGCTGCGCATAGCCGCCGATCATGTGGGTGGGCTTGGTCACGGCGCGCGTGACCGAGTTATGGATGCCGCCGCGCATGCCGCTGGTCTCGGCGCCGGGCACGTTCACAATCTTTTCCTGGGCGTGGTACATCAGGCACATGCCCCTGGGCACGCGCTGCGACACCACCACGCGGGCGGTCAGCGTGCCGTTGACGTTGAACACCTCGACCCAGTCGTTGTCGCCGATGTCGTTGGCGCGGGCCTCGGCTTCGGAGATCCACACGTGCGGCCCGCCGCGCGACAGCGTCAGCATGCGCAGGTTGTCCGAGTAGGTGGAGTGGATGCCCCACTTCTGGTGCGGCGTGATCCAGTTCAGCACCAGCTCAGGGTTGCCGTTGTGCTTCTTGCCCAGCATCGGCGCCACGGTCTTGGTGTCGATGGCGGGCTTGTACACGCACGCGCCTTCGCCGAAGTCCAGCATCCAGCGGTGGTCCTGCCAGAACTGCTGGCGCCCGGTCAGCGTGCGCCAGGGGATCAGCTCGTGCACATTGGTGTAGCCGGCGTTGTAGCTGACCTCTTCCGATTCCAGCCCCGACCACGTCGGCGCGGAGATGATCTTGCGCGGCTGCGCCTGCACGTCGCGGAAGCGGATCTTGTCGTGCTCGCGGCCCTCGGCCAGATGGGCGTGGTCGCGGCCGGTGATCTTCGACAGCGCTTCCCACGCCTTGACGGCGACGTGGCCGTTCGTTTCAGGCGCGAAGGTCAGGATCATCTCGGCGGCGTCGATGGCGGTCTCCAGCTTCGGCCGGCCCTGGCTCACGCCGGGCTCGGTGACGGTCTTGCTGAGCGCGCCGATCTCCTTCACTTCATGCTGAGTGTTCCAGTTGATGCCTTTGCCGCCGTTGCCGAGCTTGTCCAGCAGCGGCCCGATCGAGGTGAACTTCTTGTAGATGTCCGCGTAGTTGCGCTCCACCACGGTCATCGACGGCGCGGTCTTGCCGGGGATCAGGTCGCATTCGCCGGCCTTCCAGTCCTTGGGCTCGAACGGCTGGCCCAACTCGCCCGGGGTGTCGTGCAGCAGCGGCGTGCACACCAGGTCCTTGCGTGTGCCCAGGTAGGGGCCGGCAATCTCGCTGAACTTCTTCGCGATGGCCTTGTAGATTTCCCAGTCGGTCTTGCTTTCCCACAGCGGCTGCACGGCTTCGGACAGCGGGTGGATGAACGGGTGCATGTCGGACGTGTTGAGGTCGTCCTTCTCGTACCAGGTGGCGGTGGGCAACACGATGTCGCCGTACAGGCAGGTAGTGCTCATGCGGAAGTCCAGCACCGTCAGCAGGTCCAGCTTGCCTTCGGCGGCCGGGCGCACGTTGACCTCGCTCGGCGTGATCGCATCGTTCTCGTCGCCGAACACGGCGTTCTGCGTGCCCAGCAGGTACTTCAGGAAGTACTCATGCCCCTTGCCCGAGCTGCCCAGGATATTGGAGCGCCACACGAACATATTGCGCGGGAAGTTGGCAGGGTTGTCCGGGTCGTCGCAGGCGAACTGCAGCTTGCCGGACTTGAGCTGCTCCACGGTGTAGGCGACCGGGTCCTGCCCGTTGCGCTCGGCGGCATCGACCACGTCGAGCGGATTGGTGCCGAGCTGCGGTGCCGACGGCAGCCAGCCCATGCGTTCGGCGCGCGCGTTCAGGTCCAGCAGCGACAGGCCGTCGTAGCGCTTGCGGTCGGCGGTGGGCGACAGGATCTCGTCGACGCCAAGCTTTTCGTGGCGCCACTGGCTGGTGTGGTTGTAGAAGAATGAGGTGCCGTTCATCTGGCGCGGCGGGCGCGACCAGTCCAGGCCGAAGGCCAGCGGGGCCCAGCCGAACTGCGGGCGCAGCTTTTCCTGGCCGACATAGTGGGCCCAGCCGCCGCCGCTCCTGCCGACGCAGCCGCACATCATCAGCAGGTTGATGATGCCGCGGTAGATCATGTCGTTGTGGTACCAGTGGTTCAGCGCGGCGCCGACGATGACCATGCTCTTGCCCTGCGTGCGGTCGGCGTTGTCGGCGAACTCGCGCGCCACCTGGGTCACCAGGCGCGCCGGCACGGAGGTGTGCTTCTCCTGCCAGGTGGGAGTGTAGGGCACGTCGTCTTCAAACGACGCGGCCACGTTCGGGCCGCCCAGGCCCTGGTCGACACCGTAGTTGGCCATCTGCAGGTCATACACGGTGGCGACCAGCGCGGTGCTGCCGTCGGCCAACGGGATGCGGCGCGCGGGAACGCGGCGACGCAGCAGATCGTCGTGCTCGCCACCGAAGTAGGGGAAGCCCACTTCCACCACTTCATCATGCTGGCTGACCAGCGACAGGCGCGGATCGATGGTGCGCCCGCTGCCGCCGTCCTTCATTTCAAGGTTCCAGCGTCCCACCTTCTCGCCGTCATTGTGCGCGGCTTCACCCCAGCGGAAGCCGATCGAGCCATTGGGCGCGACGATCTCGCCGCTGGCGTCGTCGATCAGCAGGGTCTTCCACTCGGGATGGTTGGCTTCGCCGAGGTTGTCGGCCAGGTGCGAGGCGCGCAGGAAGTGGTCGGGCACCAGCGTGCCTTGATTGTCACGCAGCACCACCAGCATCGGCATGTCGGTGTACTGCTTCACGTAGTCGCGGAAGTACGCAGACTTGCCGCTGGCGTGGAATTCCTTCAGGACTACGTGGCCCATGGCCATCGCCAGCGCGGCATCGGTGCCTTGCTTCGGCGCCAGCCAGATATCGCCGAACTTGACCATCTCGCCGAAGTCGGACGAGACCGCCACGGTCTTGGTGCCCTTGTAGCGGACCTCGGTGTAGAAGTGCGCATCCGGTGTGCGGGTCTGCGGCACGTTGGAGCCCCACACCATCAGGTAGGTGGAGTTGTACCAGTCGGCCGATTCGGGCACGTCGGTCTGCTCGCCCCACACTTGCGGGCTGGCCGGCGGCAGGTCGCAGTACCAGTCATAGAACGACAGGCACGCGCCGCCCAGCAGGCTCAGGTAGCGCGCGCCGGCGGCATAAGACACCATCGACATGGCCGGGATCGGCGAGAAGCCGATCACGCGGTCGGGGCCGAACTTCTTCACGGTAAAGGCATTAGCCGCCGCGATCATCTCGGTCGCTGTGTTCCAGTCGGCGCGCACGAAGCCGCCCAGACCGCGCACGCTCTTGTAGCGGGCAGCCTTGACCGGGTCCTGGCTGATCGATTCCCAGGCGGCGACCGGGTCCATGGTCTTGCGGGCCTCGCGCCACATCTCCATCAGGCGGCCGCGGATCATCGGATACTTGACGCGCTGCGCCGAGTAGACATACCAGCTGTACGAAGCGCCGCGCGGGCAGCCGCGCGGCTCATGGTTGGGCAGGTCCGGGCGCGTGCGCGGATAGTCGGTCTGCTGGGTCTCCCACGTGATCAGGCCGTTCTTCACATAGACCTTCCACGAGCAGGAGCCGGTGCAGTTCACGCCATGGGTGGAGCGCACGACCTTGTCGTGCTGCCAGCGGCTGCGGTAGCCGTCTTCCCACTTGCGTTCTTCGTTCACCACCGCGCCGTGGCCGTCCGCATAGGTGGACTTGATGCGCGACATGAACTTCAGTCGATCCAGGAAATGACTCATTGCTTTGTTCTCCGCGGGTACTTTGCTGCGGGGGCTCCAGTGGTTCCGGGAGCTTTGCAGGGACACCCTCAGCTTATGGGGGAGGCGGGCGGTGGCCAATTCGCTGGTGGAACAGCCGCCCCATGGCGATCGGGCTAGGCGCCGGGTGCGGGACTAGTTCGGAAGAACTAGCCCGGCCGGCATCCCAGTGGCAGGGTCAGCAGGGCATGGGCGCGTTGCGGCGCGCGTAGTACCACCACGTCACCAGCACGCAGCTGAGGTAGAAGGCGATAAAGCAGTCCAGCGCGGCATCGGCGGCGCCGGTCAGCTCCAGCGACGTGCCGAAGCTCTTGGGGATGAAGAAGCCGCCGTAGGCGCCGATGGCGCCGGAGAAGCCCAGCACGGCGGCCGATTCCTTCCCGGCTTCCTGCAGGGCCTGCTTCTGTGCGGTGTCGCCCTTGCCCGCGGCGGCGCGCTGGCGCTCGGTCAGGAAGATCACCGGGATCATGCGGAAGGTCGAGCCATTGCCGATGCCAGTCAGCGCGAACAGCGTGACGAAGGCGGCCAGGAAGTACATGAAGTTGCCGCCGGCGCCGTCATGCGGCAGCGACGCCAGCACCGCGAATACCGCTGCGATCATGCCGACGAAGGTCCACAGCGTGACGCGCGCGCCGCCGAGCTTGTCGGAGATCCAGCCGCCCACGGGACGCGTCAGCGCCCCCACCAGCGGCCCCAGGAAGGCATAGGTGGTGGGGTTCACGCTGGGGAACTGCGACTTGGTCAGCAGCGCCAGCCCGGCCGAGAAGCCGATGAACGAGCCGAAGGTGCCCACGTACAGCCAGCACATCAGCCAGTTGTGCTTGCGCTTGAAGATCACCGCCTGGTCGGCGAACGATGCCTTGGCGTCCGCGATGTCATGCATGCCGAACCATGCGGCCAGTGCCGAGACGATGATGAACGGCACCCAGATAAAGCCCGCGTTCTGCAGCCACAGGTTTTGCGTGGCGCCGTTGGCCTGGTACTGCTGCGGCTCGCCGCCGAGCGCGCCGAAGATGGCCACCGACACCACCAGTGGCGTGACGAACTGCACCACCGACACGCCCAGGTTGCCGATGCCCGCATTCAGCCCGGTGGCCAGCCCCTTCTTCGCCTTGGGGAAGAAGAAGCTGATATTGGCCATCGACGAACTGAAGTTGGCCCCGCCCAGCCCGCACAGCAGCGCGAGCACCAGAAGCGTCGGGTAACCGGTGGACGGGTCGCGCAGCGCCAGACCCATGCCCAGGGCCGGGATCAGCAGCAGCGCGGTGGAGATCGCGGTGAAGCGGCGCCCGCCGAACACCGGCACCAGGAAGGAGTAGAAGATGCGCAGCGTGGCGCCGGACAGCGCCGGCAGCGCGGTCAGCCAGAACAGCTGGTTCTTGGTGAACTGGAAGCCGGCGCGGTCCAGGTTTACCGCGACCACGCTCCACAGCATCCAGACCACGAAGGCCAGCATCAGGGCCGGGATCGAGATCCACAGGTTGCGGTAGGCGATGCGTTCGCCCTGGCTCTGCCAGAAGACCTTGTTCTCGGGCTCCCAGCGGGTGAGTACGGAAGAGGACATGATGGTGTGCCTTGGTTGCTTGTGTGATGGAGGACGTCAGGCGGCTTGCGCAATGCCGGCGACTTGTTCCTTGCGCCCGCGCTCGCTGCGCTGGCTGTAGTGCATCCACACCAGGCTCACGCACACGGTGCCGTACATCAGCATGAAGCAGCTGCTGCGCACGCCGGTCAGGTCGGCCAGCACGCCGAACAGGATCGGCAACACGAAGCCGCCGAGCCCGCCGGCCAGGCCAACCACGCCCGAGACCGCGCCGATGTTGTGCGTGAAATCGTTGGAGATGAACTTGAAGACCGAGGCCTTGCCGACGGCGAAGGCGATGCCTACCACGAACAGCAGGATGGTGAACACCGTGGGCGTCAGCGCGATGCGGAAAGCCTGCGGGCCGCTGGTGGTCTGGATGATGAAATCCGTCTGCGGATAGCTCAGCAGGAAGAAGCCGACCCAGCTCACCCACATCACCCACCAGGTGGTGCGGTGCGCGCCGTAGCGGTCGGAGATCCAGCCGCCGATGGCGCGCAGCACGCCGCCGGGCAGCGAGAAGCAGGCGGCCAGGAAGGCCGCGGTCTTGATATCGAAGCCGTATTCGCCGATGTAGTACTTGGTCATCCACAGTGACAGGCCGACATAGCCGCCGAACACCACCGAGTAGTACTGCGAGTAGCGCCACACGCGCGGATCGCGCATGACGGCGAGCTGGTCGCGCCAGCCGGCGCTGGACTTGACCAGGTGCGCCGGATTGCTGCGCGAGAACACCCAGAACAGGAGCGCGGTGACCAGCATCGCCACGGAGTACACGCGCGGCACCACGGTCCAGGTGCCGGCGGCCAGGATCATTGCCGGTGCCACGAACTTGGTCAGCGCCGCGCCCGAGTTGCCGGCGCCGAAGATGCCCATCGCCAGGCCCTGGCGCGAGCGCGGGAACCAGCGCGCCACATAGGGCGTGCCGACCGAGAACGAGCCGCCCGCCAGCCCGACGAACAAGCCCAGCACCAGCAACTGCCACAGCGTGTGCGCATACGAGATCAGCCAGATCGGGATCACGGTGGCCAGCATCAGCACGAAGAAGACGATGCGCCCGCCGTAGCGGTCGGTCCAGATGCCCAGCGGCACGCGGATCAGCGAGCCGCTGAGCACGGGCGTGGCCGCCAGCAGGCCGAATTCCGTATCGTTGAGGCCGAGTTCCTGCTTGAGCGGGATGCCCAGGACTGCGAACAGCATCCAGACGGCAAAGCAGATGGTGAAGGCGAACGTGCTGGACGCCAGCGTCATTGCGGCGCCGGGCGCAATGGGCTCCGGCGCGCGTGGGTGGGTGGCCATGGCCATGCTCCTGTGTCAACTTTGGCGGGGGTGATGCCAGAGTAGGGGCGGCCACTGGTGCTGCCTATTCGCCAGCCGCACAGCGCGCGCGGGTGCGCAGCCTGCCTTTGGAGCTAGTTCTACCGGCGGAGGTCGCCGGGGCGGCCGCGGTGCTATCGTGCAGTCAGCGCGAATGGCATCCGTTTGCGCACCTGCGGCAAACCGTGCGCCGGATCAAAAAGCCGGCACGCGCCGCACCCACCGATTCCCGCTTCCAGCCATGGACACCATCCCCATTCTTCCCACGCGGCGCTCGCCACCCCCTGGCAAGGCGCCTGCCGGACCGCCGCCGCGCGGCTTTGCCTTGTTTGCGCTAGGGTTCCGGCCGTTCTACCTGAGCGGGGCGGTGTTCGCCGCGCTGGCGATCGCGGCGTGGTCGGCGATGCTGGCGGGCGTGAGCGCGGCCGGCCCGGCGCCGGTGATGCCGGCGATGTTCTGGCATGCGCACGAGATGGTGTTCGGCTTTGCCGCGACCATCGTGGTGGGCTTCCTGTTCACCGCCGGGCGGGCCTGGACCGGCCAGCCGACGCCGACCGGCGCGGCGCTTGCCGCGTTGTTCCTGCTGTGGCTGGCGGGGCGCGTGGGCATGTGGGTGGCGCCGGGCACGGCGGCCTTCGTGATCGAGGGTGCGTTTCTCCCGCTGGCCGCGCTCGCCTTCACGCGCACCCTGGCCCGCGCCGGTAATCGGCGCAACTATCCGCTGGCCATGGCGCTGTGGCTGCTGGCTGTGGCCGATATCGCCAGCCTGTGGCTGCAGGCGCGCGGCCACGACGCCGGTGCGATGCTGGCGTGCCGCGCCGGCGTGGCGCTGGTCACGCTGTTCGTGGTGGTGATCGGCGGGCGTGTCATCCCGATGTTCACGACCAACGCGATCCCGGGGTTCCGCCTGCGCCAATACCGGCAGGTGGACCGCATGGTGGTGCCGGCCGCGGTGCTGGGGCTGGCCTCCGGGCTGCTGCCCTTGCCAGAGTGGCTGCTGGCGGCGCTGTCATTGCTGGCCGCCGTTGTATTGGCCGGGCGCGTGGCAGGCTGGCGCAGCCATGCAGTAGGCAACCGGCCGATCCTGTGGGTGCTGCACCTGGCCTATGCATGGTTGCCCGTGGCGCTGCTGCTGCAGGCGCTGGGTGCGCTGGGTCTGGTAATGGCCGGGCTGGCGACCCATGCCTTCACGGTGGGCGTGCTCGGCGTGGCGATCATCGCCATGATCACGCGCACCGCGCTGGGCCACACGGGCCGCATGCTGGTGGCCGGGCGCGCGGAGACCGCAGCGTACTGGCTGGTGGCCACGGCGGCGGTGCTGCGCGTGTTCGGGCCGATGATTTGGCCGGCCGGCTATTTGCACTGGATGTGGGGGGCCGGGGCGTGCTGGGTGGCCGGGTTCGGCCTCTATGCGCTGACGTATGCGCCACGGCTTGCGCGTCCGCGGGTGGACGGCAAGCCGGGCTGAGCCCGGGCGAGGCAATAGTGCAACAGCTCGTTGCACTATTCCCATGGGGCGCAGCCAAGTTCATCAAGCGGAAGGATGTGGGAGCATTCTTCAGACACGCTTGTCAGACTGCTTCCGGAATCGGCGCCACTTTTCCACGGTCCTGCTCCATCCTCACGCTCAGCCACGCCACCCCCAGCGCAGCCATCGGCGCCAGTGCCGCAATCCACGGCAATGCCGTCAGCCCCGGCCCGTGATCGACCACCACGCCGCCCATCCACGCGCCCAGGCCGTTGCCGAGGTTGAACGCCGCGATATTGAAGCTCGATGCCAGGTTCTGCCCCGCGCCGTGGGCGTGGCGCAGCACGCGCAATTGCAGCGGCGAGACCGTGGCAAAGGCCGCGATGCCCAGGATGCCGACGAAGGCCACTACCAGCACCTGGCTGTGGATCGCCAGCGTCATCGCCGCCAGCACCAGCGTCAGCGCAGTGAGTGTGGCCAGCACCGCGCGCGTCGGGGTGCGGTCGGCAAAGCGGCCGCCAAGCACGTTGCCGACGATCATGCCGGCGCCGAACAGCAGCAGGATCGGCGAGACCGCCGCCTCGCCAAAGCCGGACACGCGCGTCAGCAGTGGCTGCACGTAGGTGATCACGGCAAAGATGCCCATCGACTGCAGCACCGTCATCAACAGGCCCAGCAGCACCTGCGGGCGGCCGATGGTGGCCAGCTCGTCGCGCAACGCCACCGGAGCAGCGTGATCCTGGCTCTTCTGCACCAGCAGCGCGATCACCGCCAGCGACAGCAGCCCGATCAGCGTCATCGCCCAGAAGGTCGAGCGCCAGCCCAGGTGCAGGCCCAGCCAGGCGCCGGCGGGCATGCCCAGCAGCGTGGCCAGCGTCAGGCCGGAGAACATCACGGAAATCGCCGAGGCGCGGCGGTCTTCCGGCACCAGCCCGGTGGCCACCACGGCGCCGACGCCGAAGAAGGTGCCGTGGGTGAGCGAAGTCAGCACGCGCGCGATCATCAGCGTGGCGTAGTCCGGCGCCAGCGCGCAGGCGGCGTTGCCGACGGTGTAGATCACCATCAGCGCCAGCAGCACCGCCTTGCGCGGCATGCGGCGGGTCAGCAGCGTCAGCACCGGCGCGCCGGCGAAGACGCCCAGCGCGTAGCCGGACACCAGCATGCCGGCGGCGGCGATGGTCACCTGCAGGTCGGCGGCGACCTGCAGCAGCAGGCCCATGATCACGAATTCGGCGCAGCCGATACCGAAGGAACCGGCAGTCAGCGCGTAGAGCGCAACGGGCAGCCGGCCGCGCGCGGTTGCAGCGCCGGGTGTGGCGGTGGTGGAGACTGGTGAGGCCATGGTCGGGAGGAAGCGTCGGCAAAAGGAAGGAAGCCCGCAGTCTGTGCCTTTCCGTCTTCAGTAAAAACCGGCATGATCCATAATCAGTTTCAACAAAATCTTGATAATCATGGATCGGATCGGCGATATCGGCCTGTTCCTGCGTGTGCTGGACCTGGGATCGATCAGCGCCGCGGCGCGCAGCCTGGACCTGTCGGTGGCGGTGGCCAGCCAGCGGCTGCAGCGGCTGGAGCGCGAGCTGGGCGTGCGCCTGCTGCATCGCACCACGCGCCGGCTGCATGCCACGCCGGAAGGCGCGGTGCTGGCCGAGCAGGGGCGCGCGCTGGTGGACGACCTGGAGGCGCTGGGCACCTCGCTGCGGCAGGCTGGCACCGGGGTGTCGGGGACGCTGCGGGTGACCACGTCATCGTCATTCGGGCGGCTATATATCTCGCCGCTGCTGCCGGAATTCCTGGCGCAGCATCCCGGGCTGTCGCTGAGCGTCAACCTGACCGACAACGTGCTGGACCTGATCAGCTCGGGCTTCGACCTCGCCATCCGCATCGGCGCGCTGGACGACTCGACGCTGGTCGCGCGCCGGCTGGCCAATAACCGGCGCCTGCTGTGCGCGTCGCCGGACTACCTGCGCCGGCGCGGCACGCCGCGCTCGCCGCAGGACCTGGCAACGCACGACTGCCTGCTGCTGGTGGGCAGCCAGGGGCGGCAGGACATCTGGCGGCTGGGCGATGGTGCCGGCGGCGAGATTGCTGTGCGCGTGCGCGGCCGCATCGAGGCCAATACCGGCGAACTGCTGTCCGATGCGGCGCTGGCGGGCTTTGGCATCGCGCTGCATTCCACCTGGCATGTCGGCGCCGACCTGCGCGCTGGCCGGCTGGTGCAGGTGCTGCCCGACTACCCGATCGCCGATACCGGCATCTACGCAGTGATGCCGCAGCGGCGGCTGATGCCGCCGCGCGTGCGCGCCTTTGTCGATTTCCTGGCCGAAAGCTTTGGCGAGCACCCGCCGTGGGAGCAAGCCCACGGCGGGTGAGCCGGCCAGGGCTACGCGGGCGGCTCACCCGCCGGGGCGGCATGGCGCCGGTAGTCGCCCGGCGTCATGCCGGTCCAGCGGCGGAAGGCACGGAAGAACGAGTTGGCATCGTCAAAGCCGAGCCGGAACGCGATCTCTCCGAGCGGCATCGCGCCTTCAGTCAGGTAGTGGCCGGCCAGGTCGCGCCGCGCATCCTCGCACAGCGCGCGGAAGCTGGTGCCTGCCGCCATCAGCCGGCGTTGCAGCGTGCGCTCGCTGATGTCCAGGTGCTGCGCCACGGCGGCCAGGCTCAGCGCGCGGTCGCCGGCCAGTTGCTGCAGGGCGGTCCGCACATCGTCAAGCGAGGCGGCCGCTGGCCGCATGTCGCGGTGGGCAGGGGGCGCCGTGGGGCTGGTGCGGTCGCGGGCCACCAGCCGCAGCGCCAGGTCGCGGCGCCCGAACACGATCGCGTCTTCCGGCTCGCCGAAGCGCACCGGGCAGTCGAAGGCCTCGGTGTAGCGCAGGTGCCAGGCGGGCTGGCGGATGCGCAGCGATACCCGCAGCGGATGCAGCGGCTTGCGCGTGAAGCGGCGCCCGAAGGCCAGCAACGAACACAGTTCCATGTCGATGCGCGGGCGGGTGTCGGGCGCTTCGGGGTCGCTCGGGCGGATACAGACCCAGGCTTCCTCGCCCTGGCGGCGCAGTTCGACGCGATCGCCGGCCAGCAGCTTCTGGTAGCGCGCGATGCGCCGCAGCGCCGTGCCCAGCGACGGGCCGGCCATGGCGGGCAGGCCCGCCAGGCCGAGCAGATCCGGCTGTATTCGGCTGCCTAGCCAGAGGCCGATGGCGGGGTCGCCGGTGGCGTGATAGACGGCCAGCAGCAGGTGGATCGCCTGTTGCGGGTCGGCCGCGTGCGCGGCAGGTTGGTGGTCGCAGGGATCGGAGTCGGTGTCGGATTCCGGGGCAGGCGCGAAAGCCGATACGTCGTAACCGCCTTCACGCAGCGCGTGCAGCAGGTCACGAGGCAACGGCCCGGCCTGGAGAGGCTCTTGTTGTGGCATCGTCGTTTTCTGGCTGGCAAGTTGGCGCAGTGCGCCAGTGCAGCCCCCGGTACCAATGAGATTACGCGGTGACGATGACCCCTTCAAGGGCGCGCGGCAGTCAGATGTGTGCGCCAGGCAGCGCAACGGCGGATTGGCGGCAGTCTGCCTGCCGGCAGGGCCGCGCTGTTGCTGGCCCGCGGGGCCGATGCATTCTGTTGCCTAAAATTTGGGCGCTCCGGTGCGGTGGCGCACAGACAGGGGCTTTCGGGGAGGGCGGGGCGAGGATATCCACAGATTCTGTGGATATCACGTCGGAGTTTTCAACATGGGTTTGTGCGGCTGCCGCGAGGCTTCGGATGCGGGTATGCTGGCCGGGTTTGGCAGCATGGCGACCCCTGTCCGCCCCGTCAGCGCTTTCGGTGGCGCCGGTAGCCGCGCGGTCATCAGGCGGCATCGGGACCGGATTTTCCGTCATCTTGCTGCCAACACTTTGCCGTTGGCCCCAGCCGCACCGCTATCGCGACTCTACCTGCCTGCCGCCATGCGCCATGACCGGTCGTCCGCAGTCCTGCTTCGCCCTGCCGTGTTGCCGATACTTGCCGCCGCCGTGGCGCTATCTGGCTGCGTAGCGCAATACCGGGTGCCCGCTGGCGCCCCGGCCGCCAGTGTCCGGCTGCTGACCAGCACGGACGAGAACACGTCGTTCACCGTTGTCGATCCGGCCAAGTGCCCGGTGCCAGCGCGGCCACAGGTGCTGGCGGGGATGGGCAAGCAGCTGTCTGCAATGGGAAGGGAGCGCAGCCTGGACATGGCCGGGCGCTCGCCCGAGCCGCCCGCGCGCACGCGCGAGCGCCTAGTCGAGGCTGGCCGACGGATCTACGTGGCGGTGACCTCGGCAGCGGCGCCGCCGCTGCCCGAGATGCGCTGTGCCGCGGGCGTGTCCTTCGTGCCGGTTGCCGGCGGCCAGTATGAGATCCGCTACCAGCGCGACGAGACCGCGAGCCAGTGTTCAGCGCAGGTATTGCGCATGCAGCCGCTGGCCGACGGCGGCGCGCGCCTGATGGCGGAGCCGACGCAGCAGGGCTTCAGGGCACTGCGCAAGGATTATGTCTGCCAGGCGTTGTGATGCCTGTCCGTGCCCCCGGGCAGCGGACGGGATCGATTGAAGCGGGCGTTTCAGGCGGGCGTTTGCTTGCTGTCGCCGCCCGCTGACAACCCGTTGGCAGGGCCGGCTTACTGCTCGACCAGGAAACGCTCCGGACGCTTGCCCAGCCAGGCCGGCGCGCGGCCGCGGCCAGACCAGGTCTTGCCGGTCTTGGGGTCCATATACTTCGGAGGCAGCGCGGCGGCAGCCTTCTTTACCCCGCTACCGGCAGGGCGGCCGCGCTTGCGGCGGGGCTGGATGTCTTCCGCGGTCAGGCCATATTCGGTCATCAGTTCGCGGATTTTATCGATCACGCCGGCAACTTCCGTCGCACGTACTTCATTCAGCTTGGCTTCCAGCGCTTCCTTCTCAGCCAGGAGTTGCTTGTATGTCGCCATTTATATCCCCTTTCTGCAAATAGGCCGCTGCATGGTACTAGAGGTTGCGATTTCGGGTTACCTAAAAAATTTTACAAAAAATAACGGAGAATGCACGGACTGATTGTCTGTCGGTGTCAATTGACCATTCCATGGTCCACCCTGCGCTCCGTATTGGCAGGGCCAATGTCCGTTTTTGCCATCATTTAAGGACAATGGAAATACGCGCAAGTGGCTGCCATAGCGCCTAGACTGTTTGTCTGCGCCCCGCGCAGTGCCCTGCAATGACTACCGGAGCCCCCCTATGAGCCAGCAGATCTTTGTCAATTTACCTGTCCGTGACCTGCAAAAGTCGATTGCGTTCTTTACCCAACTAGGCTTTTCCTTCAATCCGCAATTTACCGACGATACCGCTACCTGCATGATCGTTGGCGAGAACATTTTCGTGATGCTGCTGACTGAAGCCAAGTTCCGCAGCTTCTCGCCCAATGAAATCTGCGATGCGCGCAAAGCCACCGAGGTGCTGGTTTGCCTGTCGATGGAAACCCGTGCGCGCGTGGATGAAATGGTCAATGCCGCGGTCGCGGCGGGCGGCAATACCTACAAGCCGGCAATGGATCTGGGATTCATGTACGGGCATGGTTTCCAGGACCTGGATGGCCATGTCTGGGAACTGGTGCACATGGATATGGCGGCAATGCAGGCCGGGCATTGAAGGCGATTTAGCGAAACGCCATTCACCATCCGCGGGACCTTTGCGCAAGCCTGACGCAAGCCTTTCGCAAGCCCCAAAAAAACAGCCCGGGAAAGCAGGAAGCCCGGGCTTGAAATCCACCTGGATCGCGGTGGAGGAGACATCTGGTTGTCAGCGCCCCGGGTTTTGCGCCCGGGACGCGTCAGCAATTTCCGACCGGGTCAGATCGCCCAGCCCCCGGCATAGAAGGCAGCCAGCACCACCGCGATGGCCACGGTGCCGACATTGAGCTTGCGCCATTCGCCGGCCACCACGCGGCCGACCACCAGGGTGCAGAAGCCCAGCATGATGCCGGTCACGATATTGCAGGTCAGCACGATGAACACGGCGCAGACCAGGCCGGCGAGCGCGTCGACCAGGTCGTCCATATGCAGGCGGCTCACGCTCGACAGCATCAGCAGGCCCACGTACATCAGCGCCGGCGCGGTCGCGTACGACGGCACCAGCCCGGCCAGCGGCGAGAAGAACATCACCGCGACAAACAGCAGGCCCACCACCACGCAGGTCAGGCCGGTCTTGGCGCCGGCGGCCACGCCGACGGTCGACTCGATATAGGCCGCGGCCGGGGCGCCACCGAACATCGCCGAGAAGATCGAGCTGACCGAGTCCGCGGTCAGCGCGCGTCCGCCGTTGCGGATATGGCCTGCGGCATTGAGCTGCCCGGCCTGGCCGGCGACGGCGCGGATGGTGCCGGTGGCGTCGAAGACCGCGGTCATCACCAGTGCCAGCACGCTCGGCAGCACCGCGGTCGACAGCGCGCCACGCACGTCCATGGCGCCGATCAGCGACTGATGGCCGGGCGCGCTCAGCGACGGCAGCGCGAATACGCCGGTGAACTTCACCGCCGGATCAAAGGCCAGCCCAAGCGCGGAGATGGCGATGATCACCAGCAGGATGCCGCCCGGCACCTTGCGGCGCTCCATGCCGAAGATGGCGGCCAGGCCCAGCACCGACATCACCACCGGGAACGAGGTGATCTTGCCCAGCGACACCGGCAGGCCGGCCCCGGCATTCTTGACCACCAGGCCGACTTCATTCGAGGCGATCAGCAGCAGGAACAGGCCGATGCCGATGCCGGTGCCGTGCGCCACGCCGGCCGGCAGGTTGCGCAGGATCCAGGAGCGCACGCCGGTGACCGAGATCGCGGTGAAGATCACGCCCATCAGGAACACGGCGCCGAGCGCGACCGCCGGCGACAGCCCCTGCCCCAGCACCAGGCCGAAGGCCATGAACGCGGTCAGCGAGATGGCGCAGCCGATGGCGATCGGCAGCTTGGCCCACAGGCCCATCAGCAGGGAACCGAAGGCGGTGGTCAGGCACACCGCGACAAAGACCGCGCTGGTGTCGAAGCCGGCCTTGCCCAGCATGCCCGGCACGACAAAGACGGCGTAGACCATGGCCATGAAGGTGGTGACCCCGGCCACGACTTCCTGGCGCTGGGTGCTACCGCGCGCGGTGATCTCGAAGAACGCGTCGAGCCGGCCTCTGACTTCGGGGGCGTGGGGGCGTGCAGCATCGGCTTCCGCCGCGGACGACGGATAGGGTTGTTCGATCATGATGAGCTGTCTCCTTGCGGGCGCTGCAACGTCCGTCGTACGGACTGTCGTCAGGCTTGTCTCACGTGGTTCTGGTCTGGGCTGGAGGCGGAAATCCTGGCCAACCCCGCTGTTATCGGTGTGCCGCTTGTCGGTGCCTCTGCGGGCGTGATCCGGGCAAGGCTGAAGGCTAGGTGAGCGCGCGCCCTGCATCATCACCGGCAGACAATGCGCGGCATGTGCATCGCGGAATATCGAATGTGCCGGTTGGGAACCTTCTATCGGCGGATTGGCGTCAGGTGGCGCTTGCGGCAGCCGGCCATTATCACGCGCCTCATATACGGCCTATAGGTGCAGACCCGAATGATCCGGGCGTAACTTCTCTATACTAGGGATAACCCTGAGCCGTCTCCCGATCCGGGCCGAACCACGGCCAGATGTGCTTCGCGAGGCGCTCAACCTCCATCCAACCGGAAAGGACATTCGCCATGCAAGTAATCGCCGACACCCTCTATCGCCAGCCCGCCCAAGCCAAGGCAGCCAGGCCCGCCGCGGCCCAGCCGGCCCGCGTTGTCGCCTGCTATGCCCGCGTGCGCGGCAGCCAGTCGCTGGTCGCGCGCGTGCGTGGTTACTTCGCGCAGGGCTGGACCCTGTACGCGGCCAACGCCCGCGAAGCCGCGCCGATCCGCTGGCTGTAAGCCGGCGCGCTGGCGTCAGTACATGCCGGTGCGGGCCATGAAAGCGTCCAGCGACCAGCCGCGCCCGAGCAGCAGCATCCGCGTATGCAGGCCCTGGCGCGCGGGCGCGTCGACGGCCTGGCCCAGCCAGGTCAGCGTCTTGCTGCGCAAGTCCACGTAGCCCATCGGATAGTCGGCGGCCAGCGCCTGCCATAGGGCGTTGGCGCCGGCCGACTGCCGCGCCCCGCTCAACAGGCACAGCCCGCCGTCCAGCGCCCAGCGGTACAGCGCCCGGGCCAGGCCGCGGCGCTGGTAAGCGGGCGCAAACTTTGTATGCGGCGCGCGTACCCAGGGGTCGGCCCGGCGGCCGACCTCGATCAGCCGGTTGAAGACGGTATAACCGGCCAGCCGGCGCTGCATCACATCTTCCACATAGACGTAATACTCGCCGTCCGCCTCGCGGTAGCGCAGGCGCAGGCCAGGCACGCTCGCGGGCAGCGCCGGCATGGCATGCAGGCGGTCGCCTGGCTGGCCGATGCGGCCGTGCAGGGCGTCCAGTTCGCGTTCGATATCGGCGGGCACCAGCTCAACGTCGATGCGCAGTTCGAGCGCGCGCGGCAGCGCAGGCGCCGGCAGGTGCAGGGCATAGATATTCACCATGGCAAGACTCCACCCGGCTCAGGGATTGAGGATCAGGTAGAGGGCGGCAAGCGCCACCATGGCGCAGAAGGTATGGCGGTAGAGGGGGGGCATGTCTGGCTTTCTCCTGGCTGCATGATCGAGCGGGTGCCGGATGGCATCCGCGACATGGGCCGTGCGGGAAAGCTCAGGACTGGAGGGTGGTGCCCCGAGCTGCCCGCACGGCCAGGGAAAGCACGGCGCGGCGGACCTGGGCGTACGCGTGGAAGCGGTCGGCCAGGTCGATGGCAACGCCCGGGCGCTGCGCGGCGCGCACGCCTGCCGCCGGCAGGGCCGGGCGGGTCAGGGTGGCGAGGCGGACAGTGCGGAGCATGGACGTCGGGGCGCGAAGAATTCGGACGGACATTGCTTATGCCATACTTCGCGCGCAATGTCCAGGCAAATTGCCTGCTTCCGCTTTTAACTCCGTGCTACTGCGAACTCGTTGTGGTTGTCCCCCGACGTGCGGCCGACGGTATCGAGCATCCATCAATTGTGAACACTGTCTACAAGTACTAGACTCGGAAGCATCGTTCACCGGCCTTCTTGCAGGAGCCATGATGACGACTTCCCCCACTCCCGAAACCGATACCGGCCCCGTCAGGCTGCTGGTGGCCACCACCAAGGGTGCCTGGTTCCTGACCAGCGACGCCGCGCGCCGCAATTGGCAGATCGAGGGCCCGACGTTTCTCGGCCATACCATCCACCATATCGTGCAGGACCCGCGCGAACCGTTGCGCATGCTGATGGCGGCGCGCACCGGCCACCTAGGCCCGACCGTGTTCCGCTCCACCGACGGCGGCCGCAACTGGACCGAAGCCGCGCGCCCGCCCGCCTTCGACAAGGCGGCGGAGGGCGAGACCGGCCGGGTCGTCAACCATGTGTTCTGGCTCACGCCCGGACATGCCAGCGAGCCCGGCGCCTGGTACGCCGGCACCTCGCCGCAGGGGCTGTTCCGTAGCGTCGACCATGGCGCGACCTGGGAGCCAGTGTCTGGCTTCAACGACCACCCGAAGTGGCGCACCTGGACCGGCGGCGAGCAGGACGGCACGCCCGACGGCCCCAAGATGCATTCCGTGCTGGTCGATCCGCGCGACGCGCGCCACCTGTATATCGGCATGTCCAGCGGCGGCGTGTTCGAGAGCACCGACGGCGGCGCCGACTGGAGGCCGCTGAACCGCGGCAGCCTTGCCACTTTCCTGCCCGATCCCAATCCGGAATACGGCCAGGACCCGCACTGCATGCTGCAGCATCCTGCCGACCCGGACATCCTCTACCAGCAGAACCACTGCGGCATCTACCGCATGGACCGCCGCGAAGGCGTGTGGAAGCGCATCGGCGAAGCCATGCCGGCGGAGGTTGGCGATATCGGCTTCCCGATCGTCGCCCACCGCCGTGATCCGCGCACGGTGTGGGTATTCCCGATGGACGGCAGCGATGTCTGGCCGCGCGTCAGCCCGGGCGGCCACCCGGCGGCCTATGTCACGCGCGATGCCGGCGAAACCTGGCAGCGCCAGGACCGCGGCCTGCCGGCCGAACAGGGCTGGTTCACGGTCAAGCGCCAGGCCATGGCTACCGACGCTCACGCCCCGGTGGGCGTGTACTTCGGCACCACGGGCGGCGAGCTCTGGGCCAGCGCCGATGAGGGCGAGGCCTGGCAATGCATCGCCCGCAACCTGCCGCAGGTCTACGCGGTGACCGTGGCGCGCCCAGCCTGAATGCCATCAGCCGATCCGGAGACATCCATGCAGGTCCGCATCGCGACGCCGCTCTTTTCCTACACCGGACAGCGCGAATACGTCGAAGCCCGTGGCGCCAGCATTGCCGAGCTGCTCGACGACCTCGACCGCCAGTTCCCCGGCATGCGCTTTCGCATCGTCGATGAGCAGGGCAAGCTGCGGCCGTATATCCGCGTCTTCGTCAACCGCACGCAACTGATGCGGCTGGATGCGCCATTGCAGGAGACCGACGAGGTACATATCCTGCAGGCGCTGGCGGGCGGGTAGGAGCCGGGCTACAGCGCCTGCAGGTAGCGCCAGGGGTAGATGCCGCGGTCGTGCCCATCGCTGAACACGATCTGCACGCCATAGCCCATTGCCCCGAGGGCGACGATTTGTGCGTCGCCCAACCCGGCCTCAACTGGCTTGCCCCGGCAGGCGGCGCAACGGCACGCCGCGCGCAAGCGGCCCGGGTCCAGCGACTGGCACTGTCCGTCCGGCCAATGGATGCGCAGGACGCCGTTGACGGGGGATAGCTCCAGGTGCGTGGGGACGATCATGGCGTCGCTCATGCCCGGCCCTCGGGTGTACCGATCTGCGCCAACGCAATACGCACAGCCTTGCGTACCTCCGGGTCGCCATCGTTCGCCGCAGCAGCCAGGGCCGGAAGCGCCGCCGCATCCTGCAGGCTGCCCAGCGACAGCGCGGCCTCCTTGCGCAGGTTGCTGATGGCATGGGCCAGCTGCACCGTCAGCGGCACCAGCGCCGCGCGGTCACGCAGCTTGCCCAGGGCCCTGGCAGCCTGCAGGCGGACCTGCCAGTAGGGGTCTTCCAGCGCGTCGATCAACGGGCGCCCGGCTTCGGGGAATTTCAGCTTTCCCAGCGTCTGTGCCGCTTCCTCCCGCACTTGCCAGGCGTCGTCACGCAAGGCCGCCAGCAGTGCATCGCGTGCCGACGGGTCGGATGCCAGGCCGAGCGCACCGGCGGCGGCGCGCCGCACGTCGGTATCGGCGTCGCGGGTGGCGGCCTGTGCCAGGGCAGGCAGGGCCTCACTGCGCTTGAGCCAGCCCAGCACGGCCACGGCTTCGCGCCGCACCGGCGCGGCTGCGTCGGACAGCGCGGCCATGGCCGCGTCGAAGCCTGCCGCATAGCGCAACTCGCGCAAGCCCCGCCACGCGGACGCCCGGACAAAGGGATCGCCGTGCGTGACCCACGGCAGCAGGGCGGCGCCGGAAGCGGGGTCCTTCAGTTCAGACAACCCTTGCGCCGCGGCGTCTGCCACTTCGCGGCCGGGGTCGGCCAGGGCGGTGGCCAGCGCTGCCACGACCGCCAGCTGTTCCCAGCTGGCCAGCGTGCGCGCGGCCTCGGCGCGCACGGTCTCGGCAGGGTCGGATTGCAGCCGTTGCAGCAACAGCGGCACGCCGTTCTCATCTTCCAGGTCGGCCAGTTGCAGCACGGCCACGCGGCGCGCGGCGGGGTCGGGGTCGGCCAGGCGCAGCGCCAGCGCGCCGATGGCGGGATCGGGATCAAACAGGGAGACGTCGGGCAGGGCGGAAGCGTGCGGCATGGATGGCAGTAAGGTCGATATGGCGGTCAGGCAGCGGCCGCGAGCGCGCCGGCCTGGGGGTTGTCGTGCAGAAGATCGCGGCAGCGGCGCTTGAGCCGGATGAAATCGTCTTCGGTCATCAGCTCGGCGCGGCGGGGCCGCGCGAAGGGGATGGCGATATCTTCCAGGATGCGTCCGGGCCGCTGCGACATCACCAGCACGCGGTCTGCCAGGAACAGCGCCTCGTCGATGTCATGGGTGACGAAGACCACGGTGGTGCGCATCTGCGCCCAGACGTCGAGCAGCAGGGCCTGCATGTGCGCGCGGGTCTGCGCGTCGAGCGCGCCGAAGGGCTCGTCCATCAGCAGCACGCGCGGCCGGTTGATCAGCACGCGCGCCTGCTTGCCCTCCTTCGCCCGCTGCCTGAGCGCGGCGAATGCCGCCGCCGGCGAGGCATAAGCGCGCACCCTGGGCTCGCTCTGCAGCCACAGCTTCGGTTCGGCGATGGCCTTGCCGCTGCCTGCGTCCTTGGCAGCGAGGGGCTGTTTGTCGTAGGACTTCAGGCGCGCTTCGTAGTCCAGGCCTTCCAGCCTGAAGGCTTCGCGGATGTAGCGGTCGTCGATCACGGTATCGGCGCTGAGGTCGGCATCGGTGCGCTTGAGCAACTTCAGCGTCTCGATCGAGGTCTGCAGCGCCTGGCGGTACTCCGGCTTCCAGGTGTAGTCGCGGTTCTGCAGGCCGAGCGGACCATGGAACAGGTAGTCCACCTCGGCGTCGATGCCGGTCACCCTGGCAATCAGCTCGCTGTATTTCTCGGGCTCCGCCGCCATCAGGCGGTCGGCTTCGATCGCGGCACGCAGGTAGGCCACCACGATCTCCGGGTACTTCTGCGCGTATTCCGCGTTCACCAGCGCGCCATGGAAGGTGGGTGCCCCGGCTTGGGCGCCGTCATAGATCTTACGGGCAAGGCCGCGGAAGACGAACAGCTCGGGGAACGGCACGAAGTTGGCGTGGCCGTCCACCTTATGCGCCTGCAAGGCCGAGCCGCCAACCTCGGGCGACTGCGACACCAGCATCACGTCCTTGTCCGGGTCCCAGCCCTGGCGCCTGATCGCGCGCAGCAGCATGCCGTGCGCAGTGGAGCCGAACGGCACCGAGATGGTCTTGCCCTTGAGCTCCGCCAGCGATTGGACCGGAGAATCCGCCGGCACCACGATGCCGTTGCCGGTGCCGATCGCGTTGCCCGACAGCGGCGCGATAAACATGCTCTTCTTGCCGGCCTTCTGGAAGGCCGCGGCGTTGAGCGAGCCGGGGAAATCCGCCATGGCACCGATATCCAGCTTGTCGGCGACCATCTCGTTGGTCAGCGGCGGGCCGGAGGTGAAGTTCTTCCATTGCACGTCGTAGGTGACGTCCTTGTATTTGCCGGTGCGGGGCAGGTACTTGTCGAGCAGCTTCAGCTCGCGGATCAGCAGGCCGCCGGTGGCGCAGTTGATGGTGGTGTCCTGCGTGCCGACGGCGACACGGATGGTTTCGGCGCTGGCCGAACCCGCCAGGCTGGCGGCGGCAAGCGCCAGGAGCAGGTGGATGCTGGTGGAGGCTTTCATGGGGCTATCTCTGTGGTGCTGTGGTCATGAAGCGGGGCAATCAACGCAGCAGGTACGGAATCTCGACCCTGACCGCGCCCGTCGGGCAATCCTTCTCGCAGGGCATGCAGTACCAGCACTCGTCGAACTGCATGAAGGCCTTGCCTTTGCTCAGGTCGATGGCCAGCAGGTCCATCGGGCAGACATCGACGCAGACCGTGCAGCCCTTGTCGGCAATGCACTTGTCTTCGTCGATGGTGACCGGCGCGCTGCTGCGCTGGGCAATCTCATGCGGGGTATAGGCCATGGCGTGGGTTCCTTCAGGCGACAGCCAGGGTGGCGGGTTTGGCGGGCGCGGCAGTGGCGGATGCCTGGCCGCGGCTGACGCGCAGCCGCTGGTAGGCGGTGGCGTCGTCGCCTTCCACCGGGACGATGTACGGCTCGATTGCGCGCTTGTGGCTGACCATGCGTCCGGCTTCATCCTTGCTCAGGTGCGTATGGCAGAACCATTGCGCGTCATTGCGCTGCGGATAGTCGACGCGATGGTGATAGAGGCCCCAGCGGCTCTCGGTGCGGAACAGCGAGGCTCGCGCCGCCATCTCCGCGCAGTCACGGATCGCCATCACCTCGACCGCGCGCATCAGCTCGTGCGGATTGGCGGCGCGGATCTGGCCGATGTCCTCGGCGATGGCGTCAAAGCGCTGCAGGCCGATTTCCATCTTGCGCGTGACCTTGGGCGGCTGCAGGTAGTCGTTGACCATGCGGCGCAGTTTGTATTCCACCTGAGCGGGCGGCAGGCCGCTCTCGCGGGCCAGCGGTGCGAACACGCGCGCGCGCTCCGCCCCGACCTGGGCCGCATCGGCTTCAGGCAGCCCGCGACCGGCGACGTAGTCGGCTGCGTTGTGGCCGGCGAACCAGCCATAGGTGAAGGCACCCAGCATGTAGTTGTGCGGCACGGCGGCCATGTCGCCGGCGGCGTACAGGCCCGGCACCGTGGTCTCGGCCCGCTCATTCATATGCACGCCGGAAGCGCTGTGGCCGCTGCAGAAGCCGATTTCGGAGATATGCATCTCCACCATCTGCTTGCGGTAGTCGGTGCCGCGCCCGGCATGGAACTGGCCGCGGCTGGGACGTTCGTTGGTGTGCAGGATGGTCTCGATGGTCTGGATGGTTTCTTCCGCCAGGTGGTCCAGCTTCAGGAAGACCGGGCCGTTGCCGCCCTGCAGCTCCCGGTAGAACTCCCACATCATCTGGCCGCTCCAGTAGTCGCATTCGATAAAGCGCTCGCCCTTGCCGTTGGCGGTATAGCCGCCCAGCGGACCAGTCACGTAGGCGCAGGCCGGCCCGTTGTAGTCCTTGATCAGCGGATTGATCTGGAAGCATTCCAGGTTGGCCAGCGCCGCGCCGGCGTGATAGGCCATGGCATAGCCGTCGCCGGCATTGGTCGGGTTCTCGTAGGTGCCCATCAGGTAGCCGGAGGCGGGCAGGCCCAGGCGGCCGGCCGCGCCGCAGCACAGGATCACGGCGCGCGCGCGGATCACGTGGAAGTCCGCGGTGCGGCAGTCGAAGCCCATCACGCCGCTGGCGGCGCCGCTGGCATCGGTCAGCACGCGCGTGGCGACGATGCGGTTGGTGATCTCCACCCGCGCGCGCTTGAGCTGGCGGTACAGCACCTTCTTGACGTTGTGTCCTTCCGGCATCGGCAGCACATAGGAGCCCATGTGATGCACCTTCTTGACTGCGTAGTCGCCGGTCTCGTCCTTCTCGAAGCGGACTCCCCAGCGGTCCAGCTGCTCGATAGTGGCGAAGCTGTGGCGCGCGTAGGCATAGACGGTGGACTGGTCGACGATGCCGTCGTTGGCCACGGTGATCTCCCGCGTGTACTGCTCGGGCGTGGCGTGGCCGGGAATCACGGCATTGTTCAGGCCGTCCATGCCCATCGAGATGGCGCCGCTGCGCTTGACGTGCGCCTTGTCGAGCAGTAGCACGCGCAGCGCGGGGTTGCGTTCCTTGGCCTTGATCGCGGCCATCGGGCCGGCGGTGCCGCCGCCGACGACAACGATGTCGTACTCGTGAGTCAGGGTATTCATGCGGAGGGCTTCCCCTTGCTGGCTGGTTTGCGGGGCCGTGCGCGGCCGGTGGCGTTGGTGGCGTTGGTGATGTGGGTGGCGGGCGCTGCCTTGTGCCGGTCCGCGCGCAGCCGGTACTGGAACGCGTCGCCGCGGAAGTAGAGGAACTCGTAGTCGATCGGCGCGCCTTGCGCGTCGTGGGTCAGGCGTTCGATGCGCAGCACCGGCGCGCCTTCCTGGATGCGCAGCGCCTGGGTCAGGTCGTCGTCGGCCAGGACGGCGTCGACGCTCAGGTCGGCATGGCCGAGCTTCACGCCGCAGTCGTTCTCCAGGATCAGGAAGATGTCGCGCGTCGCCAGGTCGGCATTGAGCAGGCGGCGGCCGATGGCGGCGGGCACCCATGTGAGTTCCAGCGACACCGGTTCGCGGTTGAGCAGGCGCACGCGCCGGATCTCGACCACGGGATCGCCTTCGCGCAGCCGCAGTTGCGTGACAACGTGACGGCTGGCCGGGACGCATTTGCAGCTGCGCACCTGGTTCAGGATTTCATAGCCCATGCTCGACATCGCCTCGGCAAAGCCTTGCAGCGAGGTCACGTTCTGGAAGGCGCGCGGCTTAGAGACGAAGGTGCCCTTGCCGTGGACCTTGAAGATCAGGCCTTCCTTCTGCAGGTCACCCAGCGCCTGGCGCACGGTGATGCGGCTGGCGCGGAAGCTTTCACCCAGCTCGCTCTCCGACGGCATCTGGTGGTGGGGCGGATAGGTGCCGTCCAGGATGCGGGCGCGCAAGGCATCCTTGATCTGCGTGTAGAGCGGCAGCGGGATCGGCATCGGTGACGCCAGTGCCGTGGGGCTGGAAGCGGGTACCGCGTTGGTCCGGGAGGTCATCGGATCGACATAACGTGTTATGGCAAGTTGGAAGCCACTATATGGACGACGCTGTGCCGGAGGAACGAAGCAATCCGGATATCCAAGGATGAAATCCGAACATGCGGTGCATGCCCCGCTCAACTCCCGATGCCGTCCGCCGATATCCAGTCATGACCCCTGCCGTCCGCGATCCGCCGCGGCAGCAGGCCGATGACAACGACGGCGGCAAACACCACACGCACGGCACGGGAGCGCAGCATGAGCAGTTCCATGAGGGACATCGACGAACGGACCAACCTCACCAACAACAACCAGTTCGAGTTGTTGCTGTTCCGGCTCGGCGAGGCCGAGCACTCGGGTCAGTCGGAGCTGTTCGGCATCAACGTCTTCAAGGTGCGCGAGATCCTGGTGATGCCGCCGGTGGTGACGGTGGTCGGCGCCGACCCGTCGATCCTGGGCATGGCGGATATCCGCGGACAGGTGATCCCGGTGATCGACCTGCCCAGGCTGGTCGGGTGCAAGCCGCGCACCGGGTTGGGCATCCTGCTGGTGACGGAATATGCACGTTCGACGCAGGGTTTTGCGGTGGAGGGGGTGGAGGAAATCGTGCGCCTGGAGTGGAACCAGGTGCATTCGGCCGAGGGCAGCGTACGGACCGGTCACGTCACCAGCATCGCCAAGCTGGATGGGAACACCGAGGGGGGCACGGACCCGTCGCGGCTGGTCCAGGTGCTGGACGTGGAGCAGATCCTGCGCGATGTGCTGCCGACGCGCCAGCCGGACGTGGACCCGGGTACGGTTGGCCCGCAGTTGAGCCTGCGTCCGGGCGCCAGGGTCATTGCCGCCGACGATTCGGCCCTGGCGCGCGGCCTGATCGAGCAGGGGCTGAAGGCGCTGGGGGCGCCGGTGGTGATGACCAAGTCGGGCAAGGAGGCGTGGGAGCTGCTGGACCGCATGGCGGCCGAGGCGGCCAGCCACGGCAGGTCGGTGCACGACGACGTGGCGCTGGTACTGACCGACCTGGAAATGCCGGAGATGGACGGCTTTACGCTGACCCGCAAGATCAAGGCGGACAGCCGGCTGAAGTCGCTGCCCGTGGTGATTCACTCATCACTGTCGGGCGAAGCCAGCGAGGAGCATGTGCGCAAGGTGGGCGCGGACGCCTACGTGGCCAAGTTCGTGGCCAAGGAGTTGGCCGACACCATCCGCGAGGTGCTGACGCGCTGAGCGCCTCGCGGCGGAAGAATCGCAACAGGCACAAAATTCAAACGCCCGCAACCATTCCCGTACGCCGGCGGGTTGCCTATAAAACGGGCACTCCAGTGTGTTCCAGCCCCGGCGCGCCCTTTGCGGTTGTCAAGAGGGGGGATATCCACTGAACCTGTGGATAGTTCCTGTGGACAAGTCGGACCAGCCGGACCCTTCCCGGCCGGCATAGCTCGATACCGGCCGGGAAGTCCGACGCTGGCCTGGCGTGACTGCCACGCCGGCCGCGCTCCCTGGTGCTGCCGCTCCTCGCTCTCCCTGCTCCCCTCGCTTTTCCTTACTTGGGCTGCTCCACCGTACGCAGGTAAGGCTTCAGGGTCTTGAAACCCTGCGGGTACTTCTTCTTTGCATCCTCGTCCGAGACCGAAGTCGGGATGATGACGTCCTCACCCGGCTTCCAGTTCACCGGCGTGGCCACGGTGTGCTTGGCATTGAGCTGCAGCGAATCCAGCAGCCGCAGCACCTCGTCGAAATTGCGCCCCGCGCTCATCGGGTACACCAGCATTGCCTTGACCTTCTTGTCCGGGCCGATGAGGAACACCGAGCGGATGGTGGCGTTGTCCACCGCCGTGCGCGGGCCGCTGCCGCTGGCCTCGGGGTGGATCATGTCGTAGAGCTTGGCCACGGTCAGGTCAGCATCGCCGATCATCGGATAGTTGATCGCATGGCCTTGCGTTTCCTCGATGTCCTTGGCCCAGCGCTGGTGGTCACCGACCGGGTCGATGCTCAGGCCGATGATCTTGGTATTGCGCTTGTCAAACTCGGGCTTGAGCCCGGCCATATAGCCCAGTTCGGTGGTGCACACCGGCGTGAAGTCCTTGGGATGCGAGAACAGGATGGCCCAGCTGTCGCCGATCCACTCATGGAAGCTGATCTTGCCTTCCGTGGTGTCGGCGGTGAAATCAGGGGCTTGCTCGCCCAGTCGAATCGCCATGGTTGCGCTCCTTGCAGTTGGCGTGGTGTGGAAATGCGCGTCGACCTGGTGCCGCCCGGCGCCGCGCGCGGTTGCTCGTTGTCCCTAGCGGAAGACCAGCACCGGGATCGTGCTGTGGGTCAGGACCTTGTGCGTCTCGCTGCCGATCAGCAGCGCCTGCAGCCCGCGTTTGCCATGCGACGACATCACGATCAGGTCGCAGTCGCGTTGCTGCGCGCACTGGATGATGGCCTGCCAGGGATGGTCGTCGGTGGCGGTGATGGTCTCGCAGGGCACGCCGGCCTGGGAGGCGGTGTGGCTGAGCGCGGCCAGGAAGGTGTCCGCGTGGCGTGCGGCTTCGGCGGCGAAGGTGTCCTTGGTGTCCTGCAGGCTGGTCAGCCGGTAGGTCAGTACGTGATACTCGGGAATCACATGCAGCCCGGTCACGCGGGCGCCGATACGGCTGGCGAACGCCATGGCGCGGGCCGCCATGGCGTCGGCACGCGCGGAGCCGTCGGTAGGTACAAGGAGGTGCCTGAACATGATGAGCCTCCGATTGCAGAGAGATACCGCGTCCGCCTGGCTCGTCCGCTGACTGCCGGGCGAGCCAATCCAGTATAGGAATTGAGTGGCATAAGCGACAGGGCCGCAATGACGGATATGCCGGCGCCGGCCGCAAGCCGGCCGGGGCAGGGAACATTAACATCCTGTTATCATCCAATGCACCTTGTTCCTGCACCAACCCGAGGGATGAACGCATGATCGCGCTGCGCGAAGCTTGGCTGGCCGGATTGTTCCGACGCGGCAACTGGCTGCCGAATATCGTGTCGGGCGTGATCGTCGGGGTGGTGGCGCTGCCGCTGGCGATGGCCTTCGCGATTGCGTCCGGCGCCAAGCCGGAGCAGGGCCTGTACACGGCCATCGTCGCCGGGCTGGCGGTGTCGCTGTTCGGCGGCAGCCGGCTGCAGATCGCGGGGCCCACCGGCGCCTTTATCGTGGTGCTGTCCGCGGTGACCGCGCGCCATGGCATCGACGGTCTGCAGATCGCGACCCTGATGGCGGGGCTGATCCTGCTGGCGATGGGCCTGACACGGCTGGGCAGCGTGATCCGGTTTATCCCCGCGCCGGTGATCGTCGGCTTCACGGCGGGCATCGGCGTGATCATCTTTGTCGGCCAGTGGCGCGACTTCTTCGGCCTGCCGCCGGTGGCCGGCGAGCATTTCCACGAAAAATTCTGGCACTTGCTGCAGGCGCTGCCGCAATGGCACCCGGCCACCACCGCGCTGGCGCTTGGCAGCCTGGCGCTGGTATTGGGCGCGCCGCGCGTGCGCTGGCTGCGGCGTATCCCCGGGCCGCTGGTGGCACTGCTGGCGGCTACCGCGGTGCAGGCGCTGTTCCGCTTCGACGGCGTCGCCACCATCGGCACCGCGTTTGGCGGCCTGCCGCGCGGGCTGCCCACGCCGGCGCTGCCGGACATTACGCTCGCCCGCGTGCTGGAACTCGCCGGCCCGGCGTTCACCATCGCCATGCTGGGCGCGATCGAGTCGCTACTGTCCGCGGTGGTGGCTGACGGCATGGCCGGCACCCGGCACGACTCCAACCAGGAACTGGTCGGCCAGGGCGTCGCCAATATCCTGGCGCCGCTGTTCGGCGGGTTTGCCGCCACGGGCGCCATCGCACGCACCGCCACCAATATCCGCAACGGCGGCAACAGCCCGCTGGCCGGCGTGGTGCATGCGCTGACATTGGTGCTGGTGCTGCTGTTCCTGGCGCCGCTGGCGGCCAGCGTGCCACTGGCAACGCTGGCCGCGATCCTGTTCGTGGTGGCGTACAACATGAGCGAGATGCGCCAGTTCGCCCGCATGGTCCGGCGCGCGCCGAGCGCCGACGTGGCGATCCTGCTGATCACCTTTACGCTGACGGTGCTGACCGACCTGGTGGTGGCGGTCAATATCGGCGTGATCCTGGCCATGCTGCAGTTCCTGCGGCGCATGTCGGCATCGGTGGAGGTGGCGCGCCAGGATACCGTGGACCTGGCGCGCGAACTGGGCGACACCGGTGCCGGCCTGCCCGCGCACATGCCGCCCGACGTGCTGGTCTATGCGATCGACGGCCCGTTCTTCTTCGGCGCCGTCGAAGCCTGCGAGCGCGCGCTGGTGCAGACCCACACCGAGCCGCGCGTGCTGCTGATCCGGCTGGGCCGCGTGCCGTTCATGGACATGACCGGCCTGCAGACGCTGGAGGCGGTGGTCGTCACGCTGCAGAAGCGCGGCGTGGCGGTGGTGCTGGCCGAAGCCAACGAGCGGGTCAGGGAAAAGCTGGCGCGCGCGGGCGTGCTGGCGGCGCTGGGGGAGGGCAACTACGTGGATTCGCTGGCGCAGGCGGTGCGGCGCTGCGGCGAGCTGGCAGGCGAGGATAAAGGCGAGGGCACCGCCCCGCGCTGAGTTACTTCTTCTGCCGCGTGCTGCCCGCCGGCCTGGCCTTGGTGGCGTATTCCACGCCGTGCTGGGCCAGGTATTCGCGGATCAGCTGGCGCACGACCTGCGACGGTGTCAGGTCCTGCGACGCGCACAGGGCTTCAAAGGCCTTTTTCTTGACCGGGTCGATCAGGATGGTAAGGCGGGCGGTCTTGGATTCCATGAGGGTGTCCGGCTGTCCGGATGGGTCCGGCTTGACGGCAGCGGCGATCGGAAACGCATTATATACAGGGCCACTGCAGCGACCGACTGGTGCCTGCACGCCGGCGGTTTGCTCCCCTCTCCCGCAGGCGGGCGAGGGGAGCGTATGCGAGGGGCGGCAGTGTTCGTAGATGCCGTCGGACAGTCAATGCTTTATCCTGCCCCCTACACCGCCATCTCCAGATCCGCAATCACCGCCGCCAGAAACCGAGCCGCCTCCCCACCCGTCACCACGCGATGGTCGAACGTCAGGCTCAGCGGCATCACCCGGTGCACCGCCGGCACGCCGCCGGCCGCGACCACTTCCTCGCGCACGCGACCCGCACCCAGGATCGCCACGGTAGGCGGCACGACAATGGGCGCGGCATAGCGCCCCGCGATCATGCCGAAGTTGGATAGCGTGATGGTGTTGCCGCGCATCTCTTCCGGTGCGATGGTGCGCGCGCGGATATCGGCGCGCATGCGGTCCAGGCCATGGCGCAGGTCGGCCGCGTCGCGGTTGCCGACGTTGCGCAGCACCGGCACGAACAGGCCTTCGGGCAGGTCGGCGGCGATGCCGACGTCGATCTTCTTCAGCACGTGGCGGCGGCCGGTCTGGCCTTCGTACCAGGCATTGAGGCCGGGCTCGGCGAGGCAGCCGGCCACCAGCGCGCGCACCAGTCGGATGGTGACGTCGGCGCCGGGCTGCCAGGCGTGGATGTCGGCGTCGTCCATCACGGTGGCGGCGGCCACTTCGGCCTGCGCGCGCGCCATGTTCTGTGCCATCGCGCGGCGCACGCCGCGCAGCACTTCGGGCGCGCCCAGTTCGGCCAGCGTGGCGGCCACGCGTTCGACATCGGCGGCGGTCACCACGCCTTCGGGTCCGGAGGCGGTGGCCATCGCCAGGTCCACGCCCAGCCGGCGTGCCAGCGCGCGCACCGCGGGCGTGGCCTTGACGCGAGCGGCCATGCCGGTGACAACTGCTGCGGTGCCAGGTGGCGCGGCTTCATTGACCACGTGCGTGCCGACCTGAACCGAACCCACCACGGTGCCGGCGTCGGCGTCTTCGCCCGCACCCTCGAAGCCGACCAGCGGCGCGCCCAGGTGGACGATGTCACCGGGCTGCGCAAACAGCTTGCCGATGGTGCCGGCAAAGGGCGACGGTATTTCCACAATCGCCTTGGCCGTCTCCACCGACAGCAGCGGCTGGTCCGCGGCCACGGTGTCGCCGGTCTTGACGTGCCAGGTCACGATCTCGGCCTCCTGCAGGCCCTCGCCCAAGTCGGGCAGCTTGAAGACTCTCATCAGACTTGCTCCGAGTAACCCCGACCTTCAGGGGGGGAGTAAAGGAGTGCTGCCGGCAGCAAGCAATCCCAAATTAGAATGACCGACATGCTTGTCGTCTATCGCTACCGGGTGAAGTCGCTGAACGGCCTGCTCAATCAGCAGAGCCGCGCGGTGAACTACGTCTGGAACTTCTGCAATGACACGCAGAAGCACGCGCTGAAATGGGGCAAAAAATGGCCTACGGGTTTCGATCTGAACGGGCTGACGACCGGCAGCAGCAGGGAGCTTGGCATCCATTCGGGTACCGTCAACGCGGTTTGCGAGCAGTACGCCAAGTCGCGTAGCCAGCACCGCCGGCCGTACCTGCGCTATCGCGGCCGCAGATCCCTCGGCTGGGTGCCGCTCAAGGGGCGAGATCTCAAGCGTTCTGGCGATGCGTTCCGCTTTGCCGGCAATACGTTTCGCGTTTTCAACTCCCGTCCCCTTCCCGAAGGCAAGATCAAGGACGGCACGAATTTCTCCCGCGACGCGCGAGGTAACTGGTTCCTGAACATCGTGATTGACGTTGCCGACACTCAGGCCCGGTCCCCGGCGCGCGGCGTCGGCATCGATCTGGGCTTGAAGGACCTTGCCACGCTTTCCACCGCCGAGAAAGTCGAGAATCCACGCCACCTTGGCCAACTCGAGCAAGCCCTTGCCAAGGCGCAACGGGCGCGCAAGAAGCGACTGGCAATGAACCTCCACGCGCGCATCGCCAATGCGCGGCGTGACTTCCTGCACAAGCTCTCGCATCGCCTCGTGCGGGACTTTGACTACATCGCGGTGGGTAATGTGAACGCCGCCGGCCTCGCCAGGACCAGCATGGCGAAGTCCGTCCTCGATGCGGGCTGGTCGTCCTTCCGTACAATGCTCGCGTACAAGGCGATTGCGCATGGCGCGTGGTACGAGGAAGTCGACGAACGTTTCACCACCCAGGTCTGCTCTTCGTGCGACGCAATGCCGCCGGAGAGGCCGAAAGGTATCGCAGACCTTGGAATAAGGCAGTGGGTATGCAGTGAATGCGGTGCTGTACATGATCGCGATGTGAACGCTGCGCTAAATATCCTTGCCCGATCGGGACATCGATCGCCTGCGGAGGGAATCCCCTCCCTTTAGGGAGGGGAGGATGTCAACGGTCCGCCTCGCCAATCCATGCGTTATGCCGCCATCGCCTTTCGCGCCGCGTCGACGATGCGGGCGACGCTCGGAAGGTAGGTGTATTCCAGCCGAGCCAGCGGCACCACGGTATCGAAGCCGGTGACGCGCTGCACCGGCGCGGCCAGCGAGTAAAGGCCCGCGTCGGCGAGCTGCGCGGCGATTTCTGCGCCAAAGCCGGCGGTGCGCGGGGCCTCGTGCACGATCACACAGCGGCTGGTGCGTGTCACCGACTCCAAAATTGTCTGCATATCCAGAGGCTTGAGCGTGGCCACGTCGATGACCGTGGCCGTGACGCCCTCGCCGGCCAGGGCGTCGGCGGCGGCGAGCGTCTCCTGCACCATCGCGCCCCAGCTCACCAGCGTGATATCGCTGCCTTCGCGCAGCGTGAAGCAGGTGTCCAGCGGCAGCGCGGCGCCGTCGTCGGCCACTTCCTGGCGGAACAGGCGATACAGCCGCGTGGGCTCGAGGAAGATGACCGGGTCCGGATCGGCGATGGCCGCCAGCAGCAACCCGTACGCGCGCGCCGGCGACGACGGCACCACCACGCGGATGCCGGGCATGTGCGCGAACATCGCTTCCGGGCTTTCGGAATGGTGTTCGGGCGCATGGATGCCGGCGCCGCATGGCGAACGCACCACCAGCGGACACGACAGGCGCCCGCGCGTGCGGTGCCGCATGCGCCCGGCGTGGTTGATGATGTGATCGACCGCCGGGTAGATAAAGCCGGTGAACTGGATTTCGGCCACCGGTTTGAGCCCCATCGCCGCCATGCCGATCGCCGCGCCGACGATGCCGCCCTCGGCCAGCGGCGTATCCATGACCCGCGCCGCGCCGAAGCGCGCCTGCAGGCCCGCCGTGGCGCGGAACACGCCGCCGTTGACGCCGATATCCTCGCCCAGCAGCAGTACATCGGGATCGTGATCCAGCGCATGGGCCAGCGCCAGGTTGACTGCTTCGACCAGATTGATTTCGGCCATGGTTCGCTCGCTGTGGTCGCTACGTGGAGGCGCAGGGTTCGCGGGTCATCCGTGTGGCGCCGGGAAGCGCCGGGCAATCTCGAGCTGCGCCTGCAGTTCAGGCGGCATGGCCGCGTACAGGCAGTCGAACATCGCGGCCGGGTCTGGTGGCGGCAGGGCCAGGTAAGCTTCCACGGCCTGCGCGACCTGCTGCGAGCACGCCTTGACCAGTGCTTCCTCGCGCGTTGCGTCCCACGCATGCAGGGCCAGCAGGTGGGTGCGCAGCCGCAGCAGCGGCTCTTCCTGCCAGTGCGCCTTGACGCTGGCCTCGTCGCGGTAGCGCGAGGCGTCGTCGGCGGTGGTGTGGTCGCCCAGGCGGTAGGTGATGGCCTCGATCAGCGCGGGGCCGCCGCCGGCGCGCGCGCGCTCGATGGCTTCGCCCACGCGGTGCCGCACCGCGACCACGTCGTTGCCGTCGATCTGCTCGCCCGGGATGCCCGCGGCAATGGCCTTCTGCGCCAGCGTCTGCGCCGCGGTCTGGCCGCTGCGCGGCATCGAGATCGCCCATTGGTTGTTGTTGATCACGATCACCAGCGGCGCGTGCCATGCGCCGGCCATGTTCATGCCCTCGTAGAAATCGCCCTTGGAGGTGCCGCCGTCGCCCAGCAGGCAGACCGCCACGCGCGGCTCGCCGCGCAGCTGGAACGCATAGGCGGCGCCGGCCGCGTGGCATACCTGGGTACCGATCGGGACGCAGTTGGCAAAGTCATGCGGCGCCGCCGCAAAGCCGCTGCCGCGCTCGTCGCCACCCCAGTACAGCAGGCTCTCGGTCATCGTGACGCCCCGCACAAACTGCGCCGCGTGATCGCGGTACGAGGGCACCAGCACATCCTCGGGCCGCATGGCATGGGCCACGCCCACGCCGATGGCCTCCTGGCCCAGCGCCGAGGCGAAGGTGCCGATCTTGCCGGTGCGCTGCATGGCAATCGCTTTCAGGTCGAACTGGCGCGTCAGCACCATCGCCTGGTACAGCGGCACCAGTGCGTCAGGATCGCTGGCCAGCGGTGGAGGGGAAGAGGTGGGGGGGGACGTGTCGCCCGGCGGGGCAAGGTAGCGGGTATAGCCGATCTCGAAGCGCGCAACCGTGGACATGGCAGGTCTCTCGATGCGGTTGTCTCGATATGATCCGCGTGGACAGGCGCGAGGATCTTCGCAGCTATCCGCAGCAATGATCGCGTTGTGATCCCTGGCGTGCTTCTTGGGCGCGGGGGACTTGAGCTTGAGTGTAGGGCATTTGCGCGGCGTGCGCGGCGCAAAATTGTCTTGCTGCGCACAATGCGCGCGGCGGCGGCCCGGAAAGCAAAAAAGCGCCTGGCGGCGCTTCCTTGCTGGCGGGAGCGCGGTGGCTCAGCGCTGGTATGGCGGCGGGACGAAGCCCGCAAAGCGCTGCTGCATCACGGCCTTGAACTCGGCCGACTCGTAGGCCTCGCGGATGTCCCTGACGAAGGGCTTGTTCAGGTCCGCCGTCTTTACCGCCACCAGGTTCATGTAGTAGTCGGGGATCTTCTCCAGCGCCAGCGCCGAGGTCAGCTTCAGGCCAGAGGCCAGCGCATAGTTGCCGTTGACGAAGGCATAGTCCACATCGTCGAGCGAGCGCGGCAGCTGCGCGGCTTCCAGCTGGATCAGCTTGAGCTTGTGCGGGTTGGCGTCGATGTCGCGTTCGCTGGCACGGATCGGGTCGGTGCCCTGCTTGAGCGTGACCCAGCCGATCTGCTGCAGGATGGCGATCGCGCGCGCCAGGTTGGTCGGGTCGTTCGGCAGCGACACCGTGTTGCCGGCCTTCACTTCGGTCAGGGCCTTGTGCTTGCGGCTGTAGATGCCGATCGGCGCGGTCGGCACCTGGATCACGTCGCTCAGTGCCAGCTTGCGGTCGGCCGAGAACTTCTTCAGGTAGGCCACGTGCTGGAACGCGTTGGCGTCGATGGCGCCGTCGGCCAGCGCCAGGTTCGGCTGCACGTAGTCGCTGAACTCGATGATGGTGACCTTGTAGCCGCGCTTTTCCAGCACCGGCTTCACGCCGTAGCGGATCTGGTCGGCGTAGGGGCCGGCGGTAGCACCGAAGCGGATTTCCTTCTTGTCCGGATCGGCCGCGCCCGCACCCTGGATCAGGCCCAGTGCCAGCACCGCTGCCGCCAGCTTTGCGACGAAGCCGAATTTCCCGTATTGCATCTGATGCTCCCCGTTATGTTGTTGGAGGCCTGCAGCGTCCTGCCGCGGCGTTGGCCCATTGTATGGAAGGGCAGGCAATAGGCGAACGAGATATTACGCATGGTCATATGCCCGGGGTGAATAAGGAAACCGGTGCTACCATGCACTGACGGTGCCGCTGGCATGGTGTTTGCACTCTGTACCGCCATGACACCAATGCAGTCCACCCCGCAAAACCCCCACCGGCCTGGGAACCGCGAGGCGTGCTTGCTCTCGTGCGGGACCGACGCGATCCGGCGCGCGCGCGAAAGCGTAGCGACGGAAACTTTTATCCTGTTTGAAGACGAGGCAGGCCAGAAATTGCATACCGGCGTGGTTGTTGCACCCCAGCATTCCTGCACAGTCCCGCCGGCCCTGACGAGGGGGCGCGCGCAATGATGGGCGCGGCCACCCTGTCGGCCATCCGCCAGCACGCACACTGGCCCGCGTGGCGGCGTGCCATCGGTTTGCTGTTCATCGCCGCGGTGCTGGCGCTGATCGCGCGCAAGCTGGGCGCCATCGACTGGAACGCGGTGCTGACCGCGCTGCGCGGCTTCAACGCCCGCACGCTGCTGCCGGCGGCCGGCTTCGTGGTGCTGAGCGGATTGCTGTACAGCCAGTTCGACGTGCTCGGCTGCCGCTATGCCGGGCATCCGCTGCCGCTGCGCCGGGTGATGGCCATCGCCTATGTCAGCTACACGCTCAGTCTCAACCTTGGCGCGACGCTGGGCGGCGCGGGCGTGCGCTACCGGCTGTATTCGCGCGCCGGGCTGAGCCCGCCGCAGATCTGGAGCCTGTTCGTGGTGGTGGTGAGCAGCAACTGGCTCGGCTACGCCTTGCTGGCGGGGGGGATTCTCGCCGGCCAAGTGGTGGTGCTGCCGCCGGAGTGGGGCATTCCCGCGGCGCTGACACAGGTGCTGGGCATGATGATGCTGGCGATCCCCGCAGGCTACCTGGCCGCCTGCGCTGCGTGGCACGGCCGCCATCGCACCGTGAGCGACCACGACATCTATGTGCCGCCGGTGCGCTTCGCGGCATTGCAATGCCTGTTGTCGGCCGCCCACTGGATGGCGATGGCGGCGATCCTGTATTCACTGCTGCATACGCATGCGGCGTACTTCACGGTGCTTGGGGTGCTGCTGGCCTCGGGGCTGGCGGGCGTAGTGGTGCGGATCCCGGGCGGGCTCGGCGTGATCGAGACCGTGTTCCTGACGATGCTGGGCGGCCAGGTGCCGCACGGGCTGCTGCTGGCGGCGCTGATTGCGTATCGGGCGTTGTATTACGTGATTCCGCTGGTGATTGGGTCGCTGGGGTATTTCATGCTGGAGGCGCATGGCAAGCGCGGTGGGGTGTGACAGGTACGGTTAGCTGGCCGATAGCTTTCGAGAATGCTGTCGCCTCTCGCATACGCTCCCCTCTCCCGCGCAGTGGGAGAGGGGAGCAAACAAACTGGCTCTGTCCTCCGAGTTCAGGCCGCCGCCAACGCCCGATCCAGATCCTCGATCAGATCATCGATATGCTCGATGCCCACCGACAGCCGCACCATGTCCTCGCTGACACCAGCCGCGTTCAGCTCATCGGCATTGAGCTGACGGTGCGTGGTCGACGCCGGATGCGTGGCCAGCGACTTGGCATCGCCGATATTGACCAGCCGCGTGAACAGCTGCAGCGCATCCAGGAAGCGCGCGCCGCCTTCGCGGCCGCCTTGCTTCAGGCCGAACGACAGGATGCCTGGACCGCGCCCGCCCAGGTACTTCTGCACCAGCGCGTGGTCGGCATGCTCGGGCAGGCCGGCAAAGTTGACCCAGTCCACCTTGGGATGCTGCTGCAGGTGGCGGGCGATCGCCAGCGCGTTCTCGGTGATGCGGTCCAGTCGCAGCGCCAGCGTCTCGATGCCCTGCAGGATCAGGAAGGCATTGAACGGCGACAGCGCCGCGCCGGTATTGCGCAGCGGCACCACGCGCGCGCGGCCGATATAGGCGGCCGCTCCCAGCGCCTCGGTATAGACCACGCCGTGGTAGGACCCGTCGGGCTCGTTCAGGCGCTTGAAGCGTTCCTTGTGTTTGGCCCAAGGGAACTTGCCGCTGTCGATGATGGCGCCGCCGACGCTGTTGCCGTGACCGCCCAGGTACTTGGTCAGCGAATGCACGACGATGTCAGCACCATGCTCGAACGGCCGGCACAGGTAGGGCGACGGCACCGTGTTGTCGACGATCAGCGGCACGCCGTGGTTGTGCGCCACGCGCGCAATGGCTTCGATATCGACCACGTTGCCGAGCGGGTTGCCCACTGACTCGACGAATATCGCCTTGGTGCGCGCGTCGATCAGGTCGCCGAAGCTGGCCGGGTTGCGTCCATCGGCAAAGCGGGTCTCGATGCCGGACTGCGGCAGCGTATGTGCCAGCAGGTTGTAGGTGCCGCCATAGAGCTGGCTCGACGAGACGATGTTGTCGCCGGCCTCGGCAATGGTCTGGATGGCGTATGTGATTGCCGCCATGCCCGATGCCAGCGCCAGTGCCCCTACGCCGCCCTCGAGCGCGGCCAGGCGCTGCTCGAGCACGTCATTGGTCGGGTTCATGATGCGGCTGTAGATATTGCCGGCCACCTTCAGGTCGAACAGGTCGGCGCCGTGCTGGGCGTTGTCGAAGGCGTAGGCCACCGTCTGGTAGATGGGCACGGCCACCGCGCGCGTGGTCGGATCGGGCGAATAGCCGCCATGGACGGCCAGGGTTTCGAGTTTCATGTTCTTCTCTCTTCTTCTCGCTGTTGGGTGCCGGACCGGCGCACCGCGGCAGGGCCTGCCGTGACGCCGGGCATGCCGAGCGGTGCGCCGCGCGGGCGCACCAGGCCGTGCGATGGTACCAGCCGGTCCGCGCACTGCCGTTGCGGCGTGGCCGCTATGGTTGCGGATGGGACCCCGCGAGGCAAGGAAGGTTATTGCATTTGGATATGCGCGGCACGCCCGCGGACCGTCATGCGCCAACGGCCGCCGGCTGATCGGCCTGCTGCCAGCGCAGGTTCTCCGGTCGGCGCAGTCCCAGGTGCTCGCGCAGCGTGGTGCCGGTGTAGCGCTCGCGGAAGAGCCCGCGCCGGCGCAGTTCCGGCAACACCAGCTCGATGAAGTCGTCGAGTCCGCCAGGCAGCCACGGCGGCATGACATTGAAGCCATCGGCGGCCTCGTCCTCGAACCACGCCCGCAGCTGGTCGGCGATGGACTGCGGCGTGCCGTGGATCGACCAGTGGCCGCGCGCGGTGGCCACGCGCAGGCAAAGCTGGCGGATGGTGAGCCCCTCGCGCCGGGCCAGGCCGGTGACCAGCTGGAAGCGGCTCTTGGCGCCGTTCGGTTCGACCAGGTTGTCGGGCAGCGGGCCGTCCAGCGGGTAGCCGCCCAGGTCGATGCCGCCCAGGTGCTGCGACAGCAGCGCCAGTCCTACCGACGGATGAATCAGGCTTTGCAGCGCCTCGAATTTCTCCTGTGCCTCGGCCTCGCTGCGGCCCACCACCGGGAACACGCCCGGCAGGATCTTGAGCTGGTCGGGGGTGCGGCCATAGCGCGCCAGCCGTCCCTTCAGCCCGCGATAGAAGGCCTGCGCATCGGCCAGCGACTGCTGCGCGGTGAAGATGACCTCGGCGGTGCGTGCCGCCAGTTCCTGCCCGGCATCGGACGAGCCGGCCTGCACGATCACCGGATGGCCCTGTGGCGGGCGCGGGACGTTGAGGGGCCCGCGCACCTGGAAGTGCTCGCCGCGATGGTCCAGCGTGTGCAGCTTGTCCGCATCGTAGTGCAGCCCGCTGGCCTTGTCGTACAGGAAGGCATCGTCCTCCCAGGTGTCCCAAAGCCCGGTCACCACGTCGACGAACTCTTCGGCGCGGGCATAGCGGTCGGCGTGCGCGGGATGATGCTCCAGACTGAAGTTGCGCGCCTCGGCGTCCGACCACGACGTCACCACGTTCCAGCCAGCGCGGCCGCCGCTGAGGTGGTCGAGCGAGGCGAACTTGCGCGCCACGTGGAAGGGCTCGTTGTAGGTGGTGGAGACGGTCGCCACCAGGCCGATGCGCTGCGTGACCGCGGCCAGCGCGGACAACAGCGTCAGCGGCTCGAAGGTGGCGGCGCGCGCGGTGCGCGGCAGAGTGGCGTCGTCCATGCCGCGGATGGCGACGCCGTCCGCGAGGAACAGCGCATCGAACCCCGCGGCCTCGGCGCGCTGCGCCAGCGCGGTGTAGTGCGCCAGGTTGCGCCCGGCATCGGCCTGCGCGCCCGGATGGCGCCACCCGGCAACATGATGCCCGGTGGCCTGGACAAAGGCGCCCAGGTGCAGCAGGCGCGGCGGCTTTTGCTGTGACATGGATCGTGCTCCCCGGAAGAGACAGGCTGGATCAGGCCGCTTGCCGTTGCGCGGCGGCGGCGGACTGGTTGGCCGGCGCTGCGTCCTCGCGACGCACGGCGGTCTTCACTGCCACGCTGTGGCGCCCATCCACGCTTACCGGGATATCGCCGGCCACGGTGGCGCGGCGCACCACGCGGTGCGCGTCGCCATAGTCGTTGATGGCGTAGTGCTGGGTGGCGCGGTTGTCCCAGATGGCGACATCGCCCGCGCGCCAGCGCCAGCGCACGGTGTTCTCCAGCCGCTGCACATGGCCCTGCAGCACGGCAATCAGGTGCGCCGAATCGGCCGACGAGTAGTCCAGCAGCTTCTTGACGAAGTGGCCCAGCACCAGCGTGCGTTCGCCGGTTTCCGGATGCACGCGTACCACCGGATGTTCGGTTTCGTAGAGCGCCGAGGTGAATACTTCGCGGTAGCGCTTGAGCCCTTCGTCGCTCGGATTGACGCGCGTGGCCGCGTAGTCGTAGTCGTTGGTGTGCAGCGCCCACAGCTTGTCGGCCAGCGCGCGCAGCGGCTCGGGCAGGTCCTGGTAAGCGGCGGCGGTATTGGTCCACACCGTGTCGCCGCCGGCGGCGGGAACGGTCACGGCACGCAGCACCGAGACCGCGGGGTAGGCCAGGTCGAAGGTCACGTCGGTATGCCAGGAGTTGGCGCGGCCGCCGTGTTGAGAGTCGAGCTCAAGTAACAGCGTGCCGTCGCGCGAGGGCACGGTCGGGTGCGGCACGGTGTCGCCGAACAGGCGCGCAAAGCCCTGCTGCGCGGCGTCGTCCAGATGCACCTGGTCGCGGAAGAACAGCACCTTGTGCCTGAGTAGTGCGGCGCGGATGGCGGCAAAGGTCGCGGGCGGCAGGTCGCCGTGCAGCGCGACGCCGCGGATCTCGGCGCCGATGCGGCCGGCGACCGGGTGGATGTCGAGGTGGACGGTCTGGTCTTGCGTGGCGTTGGCTTGGGTCATCGCAAAGCTCCCGGGAGGTAAGGGGTTTGGGTCAGGCGAACTCAGGTTCGGGTGTGGGCTGCGCGACCGGCTCCTGCCCGGCGAACTCGCGCAGCACGGCATCGCGCACCTGGGCAAAGGGCAGCCCGGAACGCTGGCGCGGATGCGGCAGGTCTACCGGCACGATGCGGCGGATGCGGCCGGGGCGCGGCTCCATCACCACCACGCGGTCGCCCAGGAACACGGCTTCTTCCACGTCGTGGGTGACCAGAATCATGGTGATGCCCTCGGCCTGCCAGATGCGCTGCAGTTCCTGTTGCAGGTAGGCCCGCGTCATCGCGTCGAGCGCGCCGAAGGGCTCGTCGAGCAGCAGGATCTCGGGCCGTGTCACCAATGCCCGCGCAATCGCCACGCGTTGCGACATGCCGCCAGAGAGTTGGTGCGGATAGGCATGCTCGAAGCCGCGCAGGCCCACCAGCGCGATATGCTCGGCAACGTTGCGGTCCTTCTCCGTGTCGCTGCCCGGTGTGTTGAGCAGCGCGACCCGGATGTTCTGCTCGACCGTCAGCCACGGGAACAGCCGGTGCTCCTGGAACACGATGCCACGCTGCAGGCTGGTGCCCGATATGCGCTTGCCGTCCAGCAGGATCTCGCCGCGGTAATCCTCTTCCAGTCCGACCACCAGCCGCAGCAGGGTGGACTTGCCGCAGCCGCTGGCGCCGACGATGCTGACGAACTCGCCCGGGGCGATGGTCAGGGTGATGTCCTCGAGCACGGGCAAGGCCCGGCCCTCGACTTCGTATTGCTTGTGCAGGTGCGCGATGCTTAGCGTGCCGGCATGTGGCATGGGGGGTCTCCGTTCAATGAGGGGCATCGTGGCAAAGGCTTGGTGGCTCAGCCGGCGGCTACCGAGCGCCCGCGCCAGGCGAGCAGGCGGGATTCGATGCGGCTGGCGAGCCAGTTCAGCGTGAAGCCGACCAGGCCGACCACGATCACGCCGAAGATCACCAGGTCCATCCAGAAGTTCTCGCGGCCATCGACCATGGTGTTGCCGATGCCCTTGCCGGATACCAGCAGGTACTCCGCGCCGAGCGTGGCCAGCCACGCGTAGATCAGGCCCAGGTGGATGCCGGCGAAGATCGACGGCGCCGCCGATGGCAGCACCACACGCCACAGCACCTGAGTGCGGTTGAAGCGCAGCACTCGCGCCACTTCCAGCAGGTCGGCCGGCACGGCGCGAATGCCTTCGAAGGTGTTGAGCACCACCGGGAAGAATGCCGCCAGCGACAGGAACACGACCTTGGCGGCATCGCCCAGCCCGAACCAGACCGAGATCAGCGGGATCCACGCGAACAGCGAGATCTGCTTGACGGTATGGAAGCTGGGGCCGACCAGGTGCTCGAACAGGCGCGACAGCCCCAGCGCCGTGCCGAACACCAGCCCGGCGCTGGCGCCGATGGCAAAGCCGGCCAGGTCGCGCCACAGGCTGGCGGCCAATGCCGTGGCCAGCGCGCCGCTCTGTACCTGCCGCACGGCGGTGTCCCAGACGCTGGAGACTGGCACCAGCAGCGGCGAGGTGGTCCAGCCGAATCGCACGGCGGCCCACCACAGGGCAAGCAACATGAGGGGCAGCACCCAGCCACGCAATGCGCGCGGCAGGCGAAGTCGTTGGCGCAGGGAGGAAGTGGTCATCTCAGCCTCGCCTCAGAAGCCCGGCTTGCGCCAGCGCAGCACCGCGCCTTCGGCCAGCGCCAGCGCCTTGTCCAGTGCAAAGCCCACTACGCCGACCACCACCACTGCGGCCAGCACCATGTCGAGCTGGAACAGCTGGCGCCCATAGACAATCATGTAGCCAAGCCCCTCGGACGAGGCCAGCAGCTCCACCACCACCAGCGCCAGCCACGCGTGCGTCAGGCCGTAGCGCACCCCGTTCCACACCGGCGCGGCCGCGGCGGGCAGCACCACGCGCGACAGCGTCTGCCAGCGCGTGAGCTGCAGCACGCGCGCCACTTCCAGGTAGCGCGTCGGCACGCTGCCGATGCCCTTGTAGGTGTTCAGCGCGACCGGCACGAAGGCAGCCTTGGCGATCAGGATCACCTTGAGCGCCTCGTCGATGCCGACCAGTAGCATCAGCAGCGGCAGCCAGCCCAGCACCGGCACCTGGCTGAAGGCCTTGAAGGTCGGGTAGACATAGTCGCGGAAGGTCGGCGACAGGCCCATGGCCACGCCCAGCGCCAGGCCCCCGGCCAGCCCCACGGCGAAGCCGCCGGCCACGCGCAGCGCGCTGATGGCCAGATTGGCCTGCAGCTCGCCGCTTTGCCACAGGTCGGCCAGCGTGCGCGCCACGTCCTCCGGCGCGGGCAGCACCTGCGGCGGAATCCACGCATTGCGGGCAGCGACATACCAGACCAGCAGCAGCGCCAGCGGCACCGGCCAGGCCAGCAGCCAGCGGGTGACGTCCTGCCAGTGCAGTGGGTGGCGCGGAGTCGCAACGCGCGGTGTCGCGGCGGCGGGCAGTGAAAGCGAATCGGCGACGGACATGATGTCAGGCTCCCAGGATCTTGCCGTTGGGTTGGTAGACGGGCCAGTAGCTCTGCAGGCTCAGGTCGTTGAGGGCAGTCCTCAGGAAGCGCTGGTCGATCCACTGGTCCACGTCAAAGCGCGCGCGGCTCAGCTTGAAGCGATAGGCTTGCTCGACCGCATCCTTGTAGCGGCTGACCAGGAAAGGATCGAAATTCGGGTTCACCCGCACTCGCAGCGGCTCGCCGTCGAAGTCTTCCTTCCAGTGGTCATAAGGCGTACCCGCTCGCGCCCAGGTGCGCAGCACTTCCTCACGATGGCGTTCGTCCGAGGCCCACCGTGCCGCCTCGACCGCAGCCTTCACCAGGTGTTGCGTGGCTTCCGGATAGCGCCCGGCAAAGTCATCGGTCACCAGCACGTGGCTTTGCCGCGTGTAGATCGGCGACTGGTTCTTGCTGGAGTACAGGATGCGCACCGCGCCCTTGTCGCGCAGGCGCAGGATGTCCATGGCGCCGATGGCGGCGTCGATATCGCGCGTGGACAGCGCCGCCAGGTAGCCGGCGGTGTCCAGGTTCAGCAGGCGCAGGTCCTTGTCGGTGATCCCGTTCGCTTCCAGCAGGCGCAGCGCGGGCAGATGCATGTTGGTGCCCTTGAACAGCGAGACGCGCTTGCCGCGCAGGTCGCCGACCGTCTTCAGCGGCGAATCGGGCGGCACGCCGACATAGATATTGGCACGCACGCCGGTGGCCAGCACCAGCCGCGTCTTCAGGCCGGCGGAGCGCGCCACGATGGAGGGCAGGTCGCCCTGCAGCGCGAAGTCGAGCTGGCGGTTGGCCAGCGCCTCGTTGACCGCCGGGCCCGCGCCCTTGAAGAAGAACCACTCGACGCGCGTGCCGGTCGGCCTGAACGATTCCTCCAGCCAGCCGCGTGCATGGGCAATCGCCAGCGAACTGCCGGCAAAGCTGGGCGGCGTGCCGGTGGCGGGCTGGGCCACGCCGATGCGGATCACGTCGGGCCGCGCGGCTGGGCTGGCGCTGAACGCGGACAGCGGCGACAGCGAAGCCGCCATGCCCAGGCCGGACCAGGCCGCGCAGCGCAGCAGGTCGCGGCGGGTCAGTGTGTGTGCGGCGGTGGCATCGGGGCGCGGGGTCGTCATCGTGCGGACCTTCTTGAAGTGGAGGACGGCTCCACGATAAGCGGCGCTGCGCGCGAACCTGAACGAATGATTCCGGCTTTGGTTATCGGCCGCGCGCATATAGCGCGCGGCGCGGCGTTGGCATATCGGCATGCAATCTTCTTCGTTGGCCGAGTGAGCTAACGAAGAGGCTCACCTCGCGCCATTGCCAAGTGTCGAGACATGGATATGCGATAAGCGGATAAGGGCCAGCAATATGATTCGTTGACCCTGCAATGGCCAGCTCTCTACAGTGCAAGCTTGTAGGCGGCATCCCGGGACATCAATGATCACCGATGCCGCACCGGCTTCCCCCGTATGCCAGAGCTTGCCATGACGACCGCAACCGCCCACGCCAGTGTTTCGCGCCAGCAGAGCGCGCCGCTTTCCACCGCCTTTGCTGCGGGTGCACAGAGTTTCGAGATCCGTCCGCTGGATGCGCCGCTGGGCGCGGAGGTGATCGGGCTCGACTTGTCGACGCCGCTGTCCGACGCGGATTTTGCCCGCATCCATCGCGCCCATCTCGACTACCACGTGGTGGTGTTCCGCGACCAGCAGATCACGCCCGCGCAGCAGATCGACTTCAGCCGCCGCTTCGGCCCGCTGCAGATCCACGTGCTGCACCAGTTCCAGCTGCCGGGCCATCCGGAAGTGTTGGTGGTGTCCAACGTGGTCGAGAACGGCAAGCCGATCGGGCTGGGCGATGCCGGCCACTTCTGGCATTCGGACCTGTCGTACAAGGAAAAGCCAAGCCTCGGTTCGCTGCTGCATGCGCGCGAGCTGCCCGCCGAAGGCGGCGATACACTGTTCGCCAACATGCATCTCGCATGGGACACGCTGCCGGCCGCGCTGCAACGCGCAATCGATGGCCTGCAGGCCGAACACACCTACCTGGCGCGCTACGCCGAGCTGCAGCAGCGCAGCCCGTGGCGGCCCAACCTGAGCCCGGAGCAGATCGCGCAGGTCAGGCCGGTGCTGCAGCCGGTGGCGCGCACCCATCCGGAGACCGGACGCAAGGCGCTTTTCGTCAGCGAGCACTTCACCACCCGCATCGCTGGCCTGCCCGAGGATGAAAGCCGCGACCTGCTGGACCAGCTGTTCGCGCACAGCGTCAAGTCCGCGCATATCTATCGCCACCAGTGGCAGCCGCATGACCTGGTGTTCTGGGACAACCGTTCGCTGCTGCATCTTGCTGCCGGCTGTCCGCCTGAACTGCGGCGCGTGATGTACCGCACCACCATCGAAGGCGACGTGCCGCGCTGAAGTCGGCAGCGGTATCGCAAGTCATTTCAGGCGCTTGCACTGGCAAGCGCCAATCCAACGGGACGATGCCGCCTTCACGCTGCTGTTCGTCACGCATTCAATCGAAGAGGCGCTGGGGCATGCAGCATTAGTCCGCTAACCCTGGCCTTGCCCGACGCCGGCATGGAGAGTAGGCTACGGCACCGGTAATTAGTGTCCTGTTCCGCAAATACCTTGCCATGAAATCGCCCAGTTGGCCGCCATGCGTCGTTGCTCGTCGTTGCCATAGCTACGGCTATGGCGCCTCCTCGCGCCTAGCCTGACGACCAACTGGACGATTTCATTTTGGCAAGCTATCTACGGAACAGGACACAAACCGGAGCCCACCCATGACCGCCATCCACGAAGCCGCCGCACAGGGATTCGCCAGCCAGGCCGATACCTACGCGCGCGGACGTCCCGAGTATCCCGCTGAAATCGATGCCTGGCTGCGTGGCACGCTGGGCCTGCACGCCGGCCGCACCGCGCTGGACCTGGGCGCGGGCACCGGCAAGTTCACGCGCCGGCTGGTGGAGACAGGGGCGACGGTGATCGCGGTCGAACCGGTCGCGCAGATGCGCGCGCAACTGGCCGCGGCGCTGCCGTCGGTGCAGGCGCTGGAAGGCAGTGCCGAGAGCATCCCGCTGCCCGATGCCAGCGTCGACGCCGTGGTCTGCGCGCAGGCCTTCCACTGGTTTGCCAATGCGGGCGCGATGGCGGAAATCCGCCGCGTGCTGCGTCCCGGCGGCCGGCTCGGGCTGGTGTGGAACGTGCGCGATGAAAGCGTGGACTGGGTGGCGCAGCTGACGGCCATCATGACGCCGTATGAAGGCGACGCGCCGCGCTTCTACAAGGGCGACTGGAAGCGGGTCTTTCCCGCCGACGGCTTCGGGCCGCTGGCCCTGCAGAGCCTGCCCTACGCCCATGTGGGGGCGCCGCAGCAGGTGATTGTGGACCGCGTCATGTCGGTCAGCTTTATCGCCTCGCTGCCGCAAGCCGAGCAGGGCCGCGTGCGCCAGCGCCTGCAGGCCGTCATCGAGGGACATTCCGCCCTGTCAGGCCGCGCCGAGGTTGCCTTCCCCTATCGCACCGAGGCCTATCACTGCGAACGGATCGCCTGACCCTACATTGTTGCCTGCCGCACCCAGAAAGCCGCGCCGGTGCGCACGGGGCCGGGCTCGCACCGCTGGATCACCGCGGCCGACCGCCTGGCACCGGTGCTGGCCTCTATCTGTTCCCAGATGGCCAGCATGGCCAGGACCTTGGGCAAGGCGTTCACGCCGGCGCGCGTGGGCAGCCAGTCCGGGCTGGAGGAATGAAACAGCGGCGTGCCTAGGAGTCCGTCGGACTTGAGCCCGAGGGAATCCGATGGATCGGTGCGCCGCGGCTTTTGAGACGGTGTCGCGCTGATCGAGCGTTCTCAGCGGTTGGCGAGTCTCCACGAGGGCGTATC
>NZ_QKWJ01000041.1 GCF_003353055.1 Cupriavidus lacunae | reverse complement strand
CTGGCGCGCGTTGTCCGCGTTCTGGCGCACCGTGCTGGTCAGCTCTTCCATGCTCGAAGCGGTCTGCTCCAGCGACGCCGCCTGCTGCTCGGTCCGTTGCGACAGGTCGTTATTGCCCGCGGCCACCTGGTGCGTCGCCGTCGAGATGCTGGCCATGCCTTCCTGGATCTCATGCACCACCGACAGCAGGCTGCGCTGCATGGTCTGCATGGCCTGCGCCAGTGCGCCGATCTCGTCCGCGCTGCGTTGCTCGAAGCGCGTGGTCAGGTCGCCCGCGCCCATGCGCAGCGCAAAGTCCAGCATGTCGCGCACCGGCCGGTTCACGCGCGCCAGCAGCATGGTGCCGGCCGCGAACGAGGACGCCAGCGCCAGCGCAAAGCCGCCCCACAGCCACGGGCGCAGTGCGGCCGTGCCTGCTCCGCCCAATGCCTCCACGGCAACGAGCGCGGCCAGGAACCACACCAGGCCGCCGGCCTGCGCCCACAGGATGCGGCGCTTCAGGTTCAGGCGCAGCAGGCCCTGCACCATGCCGCGCAGTCCGGTGCGCACCACGGCGCCGTGGCGGATCGCCAGCCCGTCAGCGCGGCCGGCCCGGAATCTGGCATAGGCGGCGCCGGCGGCTTCCACCTGCTCGCGCGTCGCCATCGAGCGCACTGAGGTATAGCCAACCACGCGGCCATCGACGCGCGTTGGCGTCACGGTCGCATTGACCCAGTAGAAGTCGCCGTCCTTGCGGCGGTTCTTGACCACGCCCATCCAGGTGCGACCGGCCTGCAGGTCCTGCCACAGGTCGGCAAACGCCTCGGGCGGCATGTCGGGGTGGCGCACCAGGTTATGCGGCGCGCCCAGCAGTTCCTCCGCCGCAAAGCCGCTGGCCTCGATAAAGGTGCGGTTGGCAAAGGTGATACGGCCCTTGAGGTCCGTGCGCGAGATCAGGTAGTCCGATGGGGAGAGCTTGTACTCGCGCTGCGTAACGGGTTGGTTGTTTCGCATCAATGACAGTACTGCGTGCCCGTGGCGCGGCAATATGCGCGGCACCCGGGCGTTGTTCGGTCCGGCAGGCGTGGAGCGCCCACCGGACGGCTTTGGCGGAGCCGCGGGATCAGGACACCGCTTCCAGCGCGGCCAGTTCTTCGGTGTTGAGCAGCTTCTCGATGTCGACCAGGATCAGCATGCGCTGCTCGACCGAGCCCAGCCCGCGGATATAGTCGGTCGCCACCTCGCCGGTGAAGTGCGGCGTGGGCTTGATCTGCGCGGCGGTCAGCGTCAGTACGTCGGAGACGCCGTCCACCACGATGCCGGTGGTGCGGTCGTTGAGGTCGACGATGATCACGACCGTGTACTGGTCATAGCTGACATTCGGCTGGCGGAACTTGATGCGCAGGTCGATGATCGGCACGATGATGCCGCGCAGGTTGATCACGCCTTTGATGTAGTCCGGTGCGTTGGCAATCTGGGTGACCGACTCGTAGCCGCGGATCTCCTGCACCTTCAGGATATCGACGCCGTATTCCTCCCGGCCCAGCGTAAAGGCCAGGAACTCCTCTACCGTGCCGTCTGCCTTGTCGATGTGCTTCATCGTCTAGCCCCCAATTTGGCTCATGCTGATTTGCTGGCGCTGCGGCGGCCGAAGGCCGCTGGCTGGCACCGGGGCATGACTTCGCCCACCAGTGTTTACGGCAGGAATCGGGGTGACTGAAGGGCGACGCGGGGCCTTCCTTACCCTTCGAAGGTAGGGTGCGCCGGTGGCAGCAGCGCGGTCACCGCCTGCATCAGCTCGTCGGGATCGAAGGGCTTGGGCAGGAAGCCCGAGGCGCCGGCGGCGCGGGCCTGTTCGCGGATGCTGCCGTCCTGCTCGGTGGTCAGCATCAGGATGGGAATGCGCGCATAGCGCTCGGTCGCGCGCAGGCTGCGGATCAGCGTAAGGCCATCCATGCCGGGCATGACCTGGTCCGTCACCAGCATGCCGAAGCTGGCGCCGGCGGCCAGCGCGTGCGCCTGGTCGCCGTCGGCGGCCTCGGTCACGTCAAACCCTCCCGCGCGCAGGCAGGCGCCGATCATGCGGCGTAGCGAGGGGGAATCGTCGACGACGAGGATGCTGGGCGATGACATGGGCGCCTCCGGTTTTAAGGGACTTGGTTGATTCGACTGGAAGATGGGTAGCATGGGCGGCGCAGTCGGCGGCCGGCTGCCGGCGCGTCGCATATGTGGGCAGGGTGCCAGAGTGGTTATCGGATGGGTTTAGCGGGAACTTTATGGTTATTGGGCATGTGGCCATGCGGTTGGTTTTCGCTCTTGGCGGGCGTCGGCTGTTTCGCCGGTTTAGCCGGCGGGGCTTCCTGCTTGTTGGGTTGGTTATGTAGGTCGGGTTCGATGTTGTCGTAGGTTTGACCGCCTGGTTCCGCCCTGCTGGGCGGGTCACTTTTTGTCCGAGCGACAAAAAGTAACCAAAAAACGCGTCGCCTCTGGCGGCTGGCCACCAATTTGGTGGTGGGGGTGGTTCGGGCGGCGGTGCTTGCCGTTTGGCGTGGTTGGCCGTTCGGGCCTGCTACGCACCGTGTCTGTGCCCACATCGACGGACTATTGGACGAACCCGACTTTAGGCGGTTGGCAGCCTGCTAACTACCGCGTCGGTGGGACGCCTTCGGCTGCGCTTCGCGCCGGCCCTAACGTGGCAGGCGGACGACCACGTCCTGATTTGCGCTCTTTTTTTGGGGCCCGGAATCCCGACCGCGCCGTGCGAGCGCAGCGACGCACTCCGTGCCAGTGCCTTCGACCTACGATACTGAGTGCGCGTAGCGCAGCCGTAGGCGTCCTACCGATGACCTCGTTAGCAGGCTGCCAATAGCCTAAAGTCGGGTTCGTCCAATAGTCCGTCGACGTAGGCACCCGACAGGGTGCGTAGCAGGCTCGAACCACCAACCCCATCGAACGGAAATCACCACCGCCCGAACCACCAACACCGTGGAATGGATGGCCAGCCGCCTGAGGCGACGCGTTTTTTGGTTACTTTTTGTCGCTCGGACAAAAAGTGACCCGCCCAGCAGGGCGGAACCAGGCCGTCAAACCTACGACAACATCGAACCCGACCAACCACCAAAGAACCAAACTTCAACCGCCATCACCCACCCCCCTGCTCCCGCAAAGCCTCAACAAAACCCGCAGCATCCAGCGGCAGCGACAGCAGGTAGCCCTGCACCTCGTCGCACCCCATTTCATTAAGGATCTCCAGCTGCGAGACCGACTCCACGCCCTCGGCCACCACTTTCATGCGCAGCTCGTGCGCCAGCGCCACCATCGAGCCGACGATGGCGCGGCCCTGCGCATCGGTATCGAGCCCGCCGATCAGCGTGCGGTCGATCTTGAGCGTGCCCACGCGCAGGCGCTTGAGGTAGCCCAGGCTCGAATAGCCGCTGCCGAAATCATCCAGCGCCACCTGGATGCCGAGCGACTGCAGCTCGGCCAGCGTCTCCAGCGACTTGCCGATGTCCTTCATCGCCGCGGTCTCGGTGATCTCCAGCGTGATCGCCGACGGCGGGATGTCATGCTGGTGGATCTGCTCCAGCAGGTATTGCGGGAAATTGCGGCTGGCAAAGCGCAGCCCCGAGACATTGATCGCCACCGGCACGGTCGGCACGCCGGCGTCGCGCCACTGGCGCACCTGGCGGCAAACGCTGGTCAGCACCCAGTCGTCGAGCTTGTCGATCTGGCCGGACTGCTCGGCCACGGCGATGAACTCGGCGGGGCTGACCTGGCCCAGCGCGGGATGGCGCCAGCGGCACAGCGCTTCGGCGCCGACCAGGGTGCGGCGGCGCGCGTCGTACTTGGGCTGGAACTGCAGTGACAGCGTATCGTCCTGGATCGCCAGCCACAAGTCGCGCCGGATCACCCGGGTGCGGCGGGCACGTTCGCCGGCGGCGCTGTTGAACAGGCGCACCTGGTTCGAGCCGCTCTGGCGGGCTTCGGCCAGGCTGACGCGGGCGGCCTGCATCAGGGCCTCTGAGGTCTGCGCGTCGCGCGGATAGATGGCGATGCCGATATTCACGCCGATCTGCATCTGCAGGCCGCGCGCGGCAATGAACTCCGCCAGCGAGCCCAGCATGCGCGAACCCAGTTCCTGCGCGCGGCCATGGTGCACCAGTTCGGGCACGCCCACGGCAAACTCGTCGCGCGCCAGTCGCGCCAGGAAGTCGTGTGGCTCCAGCACGGCCTGCGCCAGCGCGCCGGCGTCCTGGGCCAGGATGTCGTCGGCGCGGATCTCGAAGACCTCGTCGACCTCACGGTAATCGGCAATATGGATCAGCAGCACGGCGCAGCCGGTCTCGGCCAGCCGTGCCTGCGCCATCGCCTGGTCCAGCCAGCGGCCGAACGCCACGCGGTCAGGCATCACCGTCGCCACGCTGTACTCGCCGACCGTGTCCTGCCCACGCGCGGTGGCGCGCACGGTCAGGCGGCCCGGGCGGCCAGGAATGCGGGCGCCGCGACGCGGCGGCCGCGGCTCGGCGGTGCGGTGCAGGCCGGGAAGGTCGTCGGCAAGGTCATCGGCCAGGCCCGCGTCACCGCGCACCGGCGCCGGCAGCCAGCCGCGCGCCTGCGCCCGGTGGATGGCCAACAGCAGCGCGCACAGCGCGGTCAGCCCGCCAGCCAGCCAAGCTGGGTGCGGCAGGCCGGCGGCATTGAGGCAATCGCGCGCGCTGACCGTGCCCGCGCCGCACGACCGGCCCAGATGCGTGCCGGCGGCGGCCACCAGCCCGGCGCCGGCCACGACCGCCATGATCGCCGCGCCGCGCCACAAGCGCGTGCCCTGGCGCAGCCATTGGACCAGCAGCTTGGCCGCCGTGGTGGCCGCCGCCGCGGCGGCAAAGCTCGCCACCAGCTGTGCCGAGTCGTTGACGGCCGGCACGCTGCCCGACAGCGCCACCACCAACACGGGCAGGCTGATTGTCAGCTGCGACAGCAGCGCGGCTGACCAGGTCAGCACACGCAGCGAGCGGCCGCCGGCTGACTGGTCCGCGCGCCCGGCGCGGACGCCAAGGGCGGCGGCCACGCCCAGCAGGGCAGCCAGCAGCAACAGGACGGAACTCAGGGCAATCATTAGGCTGCGCGATGATGAAAAGAATGCGCGAAGAAGGTCAGGACGCGGGACAAACCCCGCATCATGGCATCTTGCAGTCGCCGTGTGAACAAGACAATGGCTCGGACGTGGGGTTAGAACGCGCTCCAGTCGTCATCGGCCCCGGCTGCGGCCAGCGCCGGCCGGGCTGCCGGCCTGGTTGCCGACTTGGTGGACGACTTGGTTGCCGATCCTGCCGCGGCCGGGCGAACCCCTTCGGCACGCGGCGCGGCAGGGGCCGCGGGCAGCGGCGCGGCAGGGGCCGCGGGCAGCGCCGCAGCCGCAGCCGCCGTCACCGTGCTACGTACCGCCGTGGTACGCGCGGCACGGCCAGCGACTGCTGCCCCGGATCTGGCCGGCGCCATTGCCGGAACCGCTCCCGCGCCAGCGCCCACGGTGAACACCGAGACCACGTTCTTGAGCTTCTGCGCCTGTTCTTCCAGCGCACCGGCAGCGGCGGCAGCCTCCTCGACCAGGGCGGCGTTCTGCTGCGTCACCTCGTCCATCTGGGTCACGGCCTGGTTGACCTGCTCGATGCCGCTGGTCTGTTCCTGCGACGCGGCGCCGATCTCGTTCATGATGTCCGTCACGCGGCGCACGGCCTGGACGATCTCGCCCATGGTCTGGCCGGCTTCGGCCACCAGCCGGGTGCCGCTCTCCACGCGCTGGCCCGACTCGCTGATCAGCGCCTCGATCTCCTTGGCGGCCGAGGCCGAGCGCTGCGCCAGGCTGCGCACCTCGCCCGCCACCACGGCAAAGCCGCGCCCCTGCTCGCCGGCGCGCGCGGCTTCCACTGCGGCATTGAGCGCCAGGATATTGGTCTGGAAGGCAATGCCCTCGATCACGCTGATGATCTCCACCACCTTGCGCGAGGCACCGTTGATCTCGTTCATGGTGTCGACCACGCGGCCCACCACGTCGCCGCCCTTGAGCGCGATCTGCGAGGCCTCGCTCGCCAGCACGCCGGCCTGGCGCGCGTTGTCCGCGTTCTGGCGCACCACCGTGGTCAGCTCTTCCATGCTGGCTGCGGTCTGCTCCAGCGACGAGGCCTGTTCCTCGGTGCGCTGCGACAGGTCCAGGTTGCCGGTCGAAATCTGCTGCGTCGCCGACGCCATCGAATCGGCACCGGTGCGCACTTCGGCAACGATGCCCGACAGGCTCGACTGCATCGCGGCCAGCGCCTGCATCATGCGGCCGATCTCGTTCTTCGAGATGCTGGTGATGCGCGAGGTCAGGTCGCCGCGGGCGATGCACTCAAAGACGGCCAGTGCCTCCTGCACGGGCGTGACGATGGCACGGTTCAGCGTGGCGGTGCATAGCACGGCAACCGCCAGGCCCAGCACGATCAGCACGATCGACAGCATGCGGATGCGGGCAAAGCCGGCCTGCGAAGCATCGAAGTTGGCCTGCGCGACCGTCATCTGGAATTTCTGCAGCTTCTCGTGCGCGCTCGACATGCTGCGCTGCAGGTCAGGCAGCACCGTCTTCGCCACCCGCACGGCCTCTTCCTGGTTGCCCGCCAGCGAGGCCGCCTGCAACGGCAGCACGCCCTGCTCCATGAAGGCCTGGCGCAGCCTGCCCAGTTCCGTGGCGAGCGCCTTTTCCTCGGCATTCTGCGGCAGGCTCATATAGCGCTTCCACGCAACCTCGGAGGCCTCCACGAACACCCTGGAACGGTCCACATTGACCTTGGGATCTTCCTGCTCGCCCTGCATCACGTTGCGGTCCAGCGCCAGGCGCATGCGCGTGGTGGCCAGCATCGCGTCACTGAGTGCAACGGCGGAGCCTAGCTGGTTGGCGTAAGTCTCCTTGAGTGCGTCATTGCTCTGCGAGATGCCGTGCAGGCCGGCGCCGCCAACCAGCAGCAGCAACAGCGACAGCATTCCCATGGCGCCCCGTAACAGGGTCTTGATCTGGATATTGTTGTGCAAGGACATGACGAAAGAAGACTTTGGCAATCCGCGGGACACACCCCTTGCCCCGGTCCGGCAGGATCGACACAAGATGATCCGCCCTGCCCGGATAACGGCGTACCCCCCTCATCCTTGAGCGGTCCCCGGCCGGGGCGGCCACAATTCGCCGGCGATCGCCGCCATGTCGGATATACGCCACGCGCGGACCGTGGTATGGCAGGAAACCCTAATACGGATTACCCAGCCAGATAATGGGGATTCGATTTCCCGGCAATAGCGTGGACCGCCCCGCGTAGTTCGAGTAAGACTGCACCAATTACGGGCCCGGGCCCTAGGCCGGTGCCGGCCAAGCCCGGCGGACCGCAAATCCACCGCGGACTGGAAGCGACACCAAAAGTTCACACAATTATCGGACCCAAGAATTTTCGCAAAAACCGGTCCGGATAACACCGCCAGGATTTGCAGCGGGCTGCGACCTCGTTATAATTGTTTTCAGCATTTTTACCCCCCGCACACCAGCGCAATTCACCCAATTCACCCACCGGAAACCGAGGACGCAATGGCGACGTATCAGGAAATCGTTCAGAAAATCAGTGAACTGCAGAAGCAAGCCGAGGAAATCAAGGCGCGTGAACAATCCGCCGTGATCGCGGATATTCGTGAGAAAATCGAGCAATATGGCCTGACCGCGGATGACCTCGGTTTTGGCGCCAAGGCACCAGCCGGCAAGAAGGCCGCCAACCGCAAGGTGCCGGTGCGCTATCGCGACAGCGCCGGCAATACCTGGACCGGCCGCGGCAAGCGTCCGGGCTGGCTGACCCAGGCCCTGGCCCAGGGTAAATCAGTCGAGGACTTCCTGATCCGCTGAAACGCGCGATCCGGCAGACGGCAAAACGCCACGGAATCCATCCGTGGCGTTTTTAATTTGCGGTACCGGTGCGCCCGGCCGGCCGTCAGGCCTCAAACCCCTGCGGGTTCATCGACTGCCAGCGCCAGGAGTCCTGGCACATGCGGTCGATATCATGCTGCGCGCGCCAGCCCAGCAACTGGCTGGCCAGCGCCGGATCGGCGTAGCAAGCGGCGATATCGCCGGGGCGCCGCGCCACAATTTCATGCGGCACTGGCTTGCCGCTGGCACGCTGGTAGGCCTGTAGCACTTCCAGCACGCTGTAGCCACGGCCCGTGCCCAGATTCACGGTCAGGCCCCGGCCCTGCTCGCGCAGATAGCCCAGCGCCGCCAGGTGGCCATCGGCCAGGTCGCAGACATGGATATAGTCGCGCACGCCGGTACCGTCCACCGTCGGGTAATCGCCGCCGAAAACCATCAGCTTTTCACGGCGCCCGCCCGCCACCTGCGCCACATAGGGCATCAGGTTGTTCGGGATGCCGCGCGGATCTTCGCCGATCAGCCCGCTCTCATGCGCGCCGACCGGATTGAAATAACGCAGGTAGGCAATGCGCCATTCCGGATCCGATTTTTCCAGGTCGCGCAGGATTTGCTCCCCCATCAGCTTGGTCTGGCCATACGGATTGGTGGCCGACAGCGGGAAATCCTCCAGGATCGGCACGGCATGCGGATTGCCATAAACCGTAGCCGAAGAGCTGAACACCAGTTGTTTCACCCCGGCCGCGTTCATTGCCGCGCAGACCGTCAGCAGGCCATCCAGGTTGTTGCTGTAATACTCCAGCGGCTGCTTCACAGATTCGCCCACTGCCTTGAGTGCGGCAAAATGAATCACCGCGCTGATGCGGTGTTCGGCAAAGAGCCGGTCGAGCAGCGCGCGGTCGCGTACGTCGCCCTGCACAAAATGCGGGCTCTGGCCGGTAATGGTGGCCAGCCGGCCGACCACCGCCGGACTGCTGTTGCACAGATTATCCAGGCCGATCACGTGATAGCCGGCATTGAGCAGCGCAACCCAGGTATGCGAGGCGATATAGCCGGTGGCACCGGTCAGGAGCAAGGTTTCAGGCATGGAAAAAGGCGTTGTGGATTCGATTCAGCGATTAAAGGCCGGGCCTGGCCGGTTCAGATGCTTCGGCAAACAGGGTCAACACCACTTGCCGCCCCGCCGGCCGCGCGAAGCTGCCTATTATCCACGATGTGCAACGGCGGCCAGCCAAGTGGCGTGCGTGACGTCAGAGGCGCACGGCCGCCTCGACCACCAGCCCCGCCCGCTGCTGCCAGGCTTCGTAGGCGGCGCGCAGCCGCCAGCCCGATTCCAGGTCGCGCATGCCCAGGCACTGGGCCACCTCGGCCGGTGCCGTGCCGGCCTCGAAATGCATGGCCGCGCAGGTATTGCGCAGCGTCTGCGGCGACGCGCGCTCGCAGCGCCCGGCCAGCACGCCGGCCTCGTCCAGCAGGATCTCCACGCGCCGGTAGACCGAGGCGGCATGCATCGGCCGCCCTGCCGGCATCGCCGGGAACACCAGGCTGCCGAGCGTGCCCGAGGCTTCGCGCAGCGCCAGCCAGGCCCGCAGCGGCGCATGGGCCAGCGGGAACAGCGGCACGGTATAGGCGCGGCCGTTGTCCGCGCGCACCATGCGCAGCGCCATCCGGCCGGGGGCGCCATCCTCGATCACATCGACCCGCAGCGCCCGGGCTTCCGCGACCTTCAGCCCGCCACCGAGCAGCACGGCCAGCAGCGCCGCGTCGCGCGCGCGCTTCCATTGCGTGGGCGACGCCGCGCCGCCCGCATCCCCCGCCGGCAGTCCGGCGGGGCCGAGGATGCGTGCCACCAGCAGGTCGCGCTCGCCGGGCAGCAGGAACGCGGTGGGATCGTTCTCGCCCTCGGCCAGGTGGGCGCGCACCGCCTGGCTGCCCGGGTTGTGCATGCCCTCGCGCAGCCGGGAAAGATGGTGGAACACCCGTTCGATCAGCCGCGTATAGCGATATCGGTGCGATTTATGCAGCTGCTGCGCATCCAGGAATTCTCCGATCTGCTCGGCCGACCAGCTCAGCGGCGGCAGGCCGCGTTCTGCCGACCAGCGCAGCAGCTTGCCCCACATGGCGCGGTAGACCACGCTGGTGCCGTGGCGAAAGCCATGCTGCGCCAGCCAGCCGTCGAACGCGCGCTCCGGGTGGTCGCGCCAGGCGGCCAGGTCGGCATCGAACAAGGCCGCCTGTTCAAGATGGGCGGCGCTGGGCTTAGTGATCACTGACTCTCCTGCGTTAGGCCGGCGGTCCGGGGGGCAATCCCGCCTATTGTAGACAACGCGTCACTGCGCGACAGGTGGGAGCGGGCATGCCTTGCATGGTGCCGCGGAGCGTGCTACCTTTCGATTCACTATGCAACTGGTTGCATAAACCGCGATACGAGACAACCAGAGCAGACGCCCGCGCACCGACGCCAGCCCAGGAGACCCCGTGACCAGCACCGCCAACCTGATTCCCGCCGCCCAGGCGTCGCTCGACGCCTGGCACCAAATGATCGCCACGCATTCCATGGCCGGGTTCGATGCCATCGTGGCCGATGAAGTGGTGTTCCGCTCGCCGGTCGCGCACACCCCGTATCCCGGCCGCGCCGCGATCGCGCTGGTGCTGACCACGGTGAACCAGGTGTTCCAGGACTTCCGCTATCACCGCAGTTTTGTCAGCGACGATGGCCATAGCGTGGTGCTGGAATTCAGCGCCGCCGTGGATGGCAAGGCGCTCAAGGGCATCGACATGATCCGCTTCGACGACGCCGGCCGTATTGCCGAGTTCGAAGTCATGGTGCGCCCGCGCTCCGGCCTGGAGGCGCTGGCCGCCGCCATGGGCGCGCGCCTGGCCAGCCAGAAGGACGTACTGACCGGCGCGGCCTGAGGTCTGCTTCGCATCAGCGCTTTCGTTTTCCCCGCATTCGCTTCACCGAACCACCCCGAATTACCCAGGAGACTTCACCCATGGCCCTTCCCGCCCAACTCCAGAACCGGCTGTCGCTGCCGGTGGTCTGCTCGCCGCTGTTCATCATTTCCAACCCCGACCTGGTCATCGCCCAGTGCAAGGCCGGCGTGGTGGGTTCGTTCCCCGCGTTGAATGCGCGCCCGGCGCCCAAGCTGGAGGAATGGCTGGACCGCATCACCACCGAGCTGGCCGAGCACGACGCCAGGCACCCCGACCGCCCGTCGGCGCCGTTCGCGGTCAACCAGATCGTGCACAAGTCCAACGACCGCCTCGAGCATGACCTGGAGCTGTGCGTGCGCTACAAGGTGCCCATCGTGATCACCTCGCTGGGCGCGCGCAAGGAAGTCAATGACGCGGTGCACTCGTACGGCGGCATCGTGCTGCATGACGTGATCAACAACGCCTTCGCGCGCAAGGCCATCGAGAAGGGTGCGGACGGGCTGGTGGCGGTTGCCGCCGGTGCCGGCGGCCATGCCGGCACGCTGTCGCCGTTCGCGCTGCTGCACGAGATCCGCGAATGGTTCGACGGCCCGCTGCTGTTGTCGGGCGCGATCTCCAGCGGCGACGCCATCCTGGCCGCGCAGGCCGCCGGCGCCGACCTGGCCTATATCGGTTCGGCCTTTATCGCCACGCAGGAAGCCAATGCGCAGGACGGCTACAAGCAGATGATCGTCGACAGCAGCGCCAACGACATCGTTTACTCCAACCTGTTCACGGGCGTGCACGGCAACTACCTGCGCGGCAGCATCGAGCGCGCCGGGCTGGACCCGATCGCGCTGCCCGAATCCGATCCGTCGAAGATGAACTTCGGCTCGACCAGCGTGAAGGCGTGGAAGGACATCTGGGGCGCCGGCCAGGGCGTGGGCGCAATCAAGCGCGTGGTGCCCGCGGGCGAGCTGGTGCGCCGCTTTGCCGAGGAATATGCGCTGGCGCGCCGCCGCCTGGGCCTGGGCGAAGCCAAGCAGGCCGGCACGCGTGCCGTCGATCTGGCCTGACACAGCCAGTCGTTCGCCTGCCAGGCGGTAGCCGCCCACCCATGCGCGGCGCGGCTACAGCAGCGGCAGCAGTTCCTCGCCCCAGGCCACCCAATCGTTCTCGAAGCGGATACCGCGCTGCAGCAGCGCATAGCGCAGCCGTTGCGCGCGGTCCATGTCGGGCGCCGAGAAATCGCGCCGTTCGATGGCAAGGTAAGTCTCCAGCCGCCCCCGGTGCAGCGCAATCAGCCGCCGCATCTCGTCACCCAGGCCAAGCGGCCCGATCACTGCATCGGCGCGCAGCTTGACCAGGATCTCCTCGCGCTGGTCCAGTCCGGCGCCCGGCGCCAGCACCCAGCGCGCCAGTTCGTCGCGCCCGGCCGGCAGCACCCGGTAGACCTTCTTGCGGTTCCTGCGGTCCGCGGAGCCCTCGCCTTCGGCCTCGCTCTCGTCGGCCGCAATCCAGCCGTTGTCCGCCATGCGCCCCAGTTCGCGATAGATCTGCTGGTGCGTGGCATGCCAGAAATAGCCGATGGAACGGTCAAAGCGCCGTGCCAGGTCGTAGCCGGACGATGGCTTTTCGATCAGGGAGATCAACAAGGCGTGCTGGGTCGACATGCGTCTGGGCAGGGCCCGCGGGGGCGGTTATGGTTTTGGGGCGGGTAGGGTTGGTGGCCGGCGTGGCACGCATGCGCACCGGGGACCGCACTTCAAAAAACTGGCGCTATGGTAGCGCAATGCCGGACTGGCGCCGCCGCCGCCGCGGTTCTTCCCTTGCCCTGCCACGGCTCTCAAACCATCTATTCGTCAAATTTGCCAGTTTCGAAATTTCCTCGCAACCAGAATTAAAAAACGCTGAATGGCATTTTCGCTCCGGGTGCCATACATTCCATACATTGAAACCAGTGCGAGCAATACGATCCGCCCCCGGCCGCACCATGCAGCAACCCTGGAGTGTGTCCATGACCGGAAGAACCCTGCTTGCCGAAGATCGCGACGTGGCCTGGGAAGCCGACGCCGGCGAACGCCCGCTCGGCTTCCTGCCGCCAATGCGCGACAAGGCGCCTGTCTATTACCGGCTGCCCGATACCCCTGACGGGCACCATATCAAGGAATACGCCAGCGGCCTGCGCCAGCTGGTGCGCTTTGTCGGCGTCGAAGAACAGGTCGTCAAGTACAGCCTGGGCTGACCAGGCACGAATCGTTTTCCTGTGGTTGTCTCCTCCGGCCCCGATCCTGCGGGCAGGGACTTGAACCCGCGACCTTCGCGGGTTTTTTCTTGGCCCTCCACCCCCCCGGCCTGTCTTTGCGCCACGTGGCTGCTCAATTACATACAATCCGGCTCTGGAATCGTCACTACGGTCGCATTGCTGGAATATGCATACGGTACTTGTCCTGGGCGGTTATGGTTTTTTTGGCGCGCGCATCAGCCAGGCGCTGGCGCAAAATCATCAAATCCGCTTGTTGATTGCCGGACGCGACGGTCATCGCGCGCGCGCGTTCGCCCGCGAGCTTGGACTTGCGGCGGAGCAAGGCCTTGCCCTTGACGCTCGCGCCCCGTCGCTCGCGCAGCGCCTGGGAGAATCAGGCGTCGATACCGTCGTTCATACCGCCGGTCCCTTCCAGGGACAGGACTACGCGGTGGCAAACGCTGCCATTTCCGCAGGGGCAAACTATATCGACCTGGCGGATGGCCGCGACTTCGTCAACGGCATTGGGTGCCTCGATCAGGCCGCTCGGGATCAGGGTGTGTTTGTGACCAGCGGGGCAAGCTCATTGCCCGCGCTTTCGTCGGCCGTGGTTGATCGATACCTGAAGCAGTTCGGCCGGCTCAAGTCGATTCGCCATGGCATCGGCTCCGGCGCACGATCGCCCGGCGTGGCCACCATGCGAGGGGTGTTCGGGTACTGTGGCAAGGCCTTTTCCAGACTGGAAGACGGCCGGTGGCAATTCACCCACGGCTGGCTGGACCTTCGGCGCCATCGCTTTCCCGCACCAGTCGGCCCGCGCTTGCTCGGCAGCTGCGACGTGCCGGACCTGGTTCTGTTCCCACGGCGCTATCCGACTGTGCAAACCGTGACGTTCCACGCCGGCTTCGCCAGTGCCGCCGGTCACTTGTTCGTCTGGGCCGCCTCGCAGCTGGTCCGGCTGCGCCTGATTCCCGGGCTCACCCCGCTGGTCCGTCCGCTGCATCGAATCAGCCGATGGCTGGAGCCCCTGGTCAGCGACAAGGGTGGCATGTTCGTTTCGATGGAGGGGCTTGCTCATGACGGCACACCGCTTCGGATCGACTGGCATCTCGTTGCGGCGCAGAATCACGGGCCGCATATTCCCTGCGGCGCCTCCATTGCCCTGGCGACAAAGCTGGCGCGGGGAGAAAAGCCACCCTGCGGCGCGACGCCTTGCGTCGGCATCCTGTCGGTAGAGGAATACCTGGACGCCCTGCAGGGATTCGACGTGCGGGAGGTTCAGGCATGAGTGGCTACCTGCTGATCAAGTGGCTGCATGTCCTGAGTTCCACGGCACTGTTTGGCACGGGCATTGGCATCGCCTTCTTTAAATGGATGGCAGACCGCAGCGCGGATGTGCGGGCGATCCGCATCACCACGGAGCGTACCGTGCTTGCCGACTGGATCTTCACCACGCCAGCCGTCATCGTGCAGCCGGTCACAGGCTTTGCCATGGCGTACTACGCCGGCTACCCGATGCTTGGCGGATGGATCGCCTGTGCAAGCTGCCTGTACCTGCTTGCCGGGGCCTGCTGGCTGCCGGTGGTCTGGCTCCAGCTACGCATGCGCGATCTCGCCAGGACCGCCGATGCCAGCGGCACGCCGCTTCCTGCTCTGTACTGGGTCTATGCGCGCCTCTGGTTCTGGCTTGGCATTCCGGCATTCACGGCACTGCTGGCGGTGTTCTGGCTGATGGTCAGCAAGCCGAGCTTTGCCTGAGGCGCAAGCGCCAGGCCGGCACGCGGACGCCGCGGCAGCGCCTGCCTCAGAGCTGCGGCGCACGGCAGGCCGCGCCGTCCGGGTTGGCCGATTCCGCCATGCCGAACACCGCCCTGGCGCCGCATTGCGAACCGAACATGCGTGCCTGGTCGTGGCCCACGCCCACCACTTCATACGCCCGGTGCCGCATCACCAGCCCGGGGCTGGCCAGGTAGCGCTCATAGCGCAGGTAACCGCGGGCGCGCTGCAGCCGCGTCGCGCCTTCGGCCTCGGCGCCGCACGCCTTGTCCAGCACGCGGTGATTGGGGTCGTTGTCGTCGGTGCCGGCCAGGTAGGTCACCTGCCGGGCGGCATAGCGCCGGTACAGCGACAGGCCGTTGGTCCCCTTCGCGTATGGCACGATGTCCTGCATGCCGTAGCGGTACTTGTCGTAGTCAGGGCAGACCGCCTTGTCGTACGGCGCGAACGAGCGGCCGTCCGCGCCAGCCGGGCGCACCGGCGTGAAATACAGGTAGGACGAGGGATTGGCCACCACATAGCGCAGGTCAATGCCGCGTGCGCGGACGCGCTCGTCGACATTGTTCAGCACGGCATAGCGGTGCACGATCTGCGCGCCGCCCGAATGCCCGGCCACGGTCACCCTGGCCACCTGGGGCAGTCGCGTCTTGTCGGTGACAAAGGCTGCAGGTCGTCCAGTACCTGCAGCGAACTGATCCGGAACGGCGCGTTGACTGCATTCTCACCACTCAGCCAGCCCTGCACCGACCACTGCGGCATGCCGTCAAAGCCCTTGCCATGGTCAGGCGTACCGGGGAAGTTGGGCGCGATCAGCAGCACTTCGTCAGGATTGCGGCCGCTGGCCTTGAGCAGTGCCGCGCCGGCGGCGAAGTACTCATCGCCGTCGCGCTGCAGGCCGTGCTGCACGAACACCACCTCGCGGATGCGCGACAGGTCGGCGTCGAGCGGATGGTTGGCGTAGACCGGGAAGTCGTAGCCCGCGCCCGCGCCCAGGTGCACGCGCTGCCAGTGCGGCTTCGCCTGTGCCGGTTTGGCCGCCGCTTCTGCCGGTCTGGCGGCGGCAGGCGTGTCCGGTGCGCTGGCGCAACCGGCAAGCACGGCCATGGCGATGGCGGCACCGGCCAAAGCCCGGCATGGTTTGCTTGGCGCAACGAGAGCGATGGCTTGCAGCATGAGGAAGCGACTCCTGTGGGAAAGTTTGCCGGCGACGGACACGGGCGCCGGCACCGGCCAAAGCCCGGCATGGTTTGCTTGGCGCAACGAGAGCGATGGCTTGCAGCATGAGGAAGCGACTCCTGTGGGAAAGTTTGCCGGCGACGGACACGGGCGCGCGCCCCGGTCAGCCCAGGCGCCTGACCAGGGCCGCCACGTCCGGCCAGGTCACGCGGCGGACCAGGACCCGCAGGTCCGGGCCGTGGAAATCATCCTCGAACGCCTCGGATTCCTCGCCGCCCAGCCGCTGGTAGAACGCGCGCGCCTGCGTATTGGCTTCCAGCACGTAGAGGAACAGCGGCCGCCCGGGCCAGTGCGCGGCGACGCGCTGCGCGCAGTGGGCCAGCAAGCGCTTGCCCAGGCCCTGGCCGTGGAAGGCGGGCAAGACGTGGAGGTTGTCGAGATAGATGCCGAATCGCGGTTCCGCCTCGGGCAGCAGGCACGCAAAGCCGGCGGCTTCGCCGTCGACCATGGCCAGCGTGACCTCCGCCGGGCCATCCACGCCATCGTGCATGCGGGCGCGCCAGGCCGCCAGCCGTTCCGGGTAGGCCTGATCCCGCAGGTAGTCGGCCGGCAGCATGCCGGGATAGGTGTGCTGCCAGCTGGCGGCGTGCATGGCCGCGAGCCGGTCAGCATCGGCAGCAGTGGCGGGGATCAGCGCAAGATCAGGCATGATGAGCGGCAGCGGTCGGCCCTGGCGCAGCGCCGGCAAGGTGTCGGGGAGCGACCATTGTGCCGCCGCATGCCAGGGCTTGCAAAGCGTAGCGGCAGGGATTCGCGGCACGCCGGACCTCCCGCGCAAGCCACGTGCAACACTTCCAGCGCCGGGAACGACGGTTGCAGGACCCTGCACAATGGCCCGGTGCAACCAGGAGGGAGCCCTATGTATATGGTCTACTGGTCCGAAGCCGACGGCACCGGGCTCAGTCCCCACGCGCAGTCATTCCCCAGCGACGCCATGGGTGAGGCATTGCGCTTTACCGAAGCGCTGCGCCAGCGCCAGCACGCGGGCGAGCCGGTGAGCTTCGTCACGCTGTGTTCGGAGAATCCCAACGCGGTGGGGCGGGCCGGGGCGGCGGATCCGCCGCCCGACTACGAGTGGAAGAAGAGGCGGCCCTGAAGCCACCTCGGGCGCTCAGGCACGCGCCACCGCGGGCCGCAGCGCGGCGCGCACGACGAAGGCCATCAGCACCGCAAACACCAGCATCACCGCCAGGAAGTACAGGCCGGCAGCGAGGCTGCCCGTGGCGTCCTTAATCACGCCAATGCCATACGGCCCGAAATAGCCGCCGAGATTGGCCAGCGAATTGATGGTGGCGATGCCCACCGCGGCGCTGGCGCCCGTCAGGAACTCGCCAGGCAGCGCCCACACCACCGCCTGGATCGAATAGATCGAGAAGGCCGTCAGGCAGATAAACAGGAACTGCAGCACCGGCGACTGCACCCACGCGCTCAGCGCCATGGTCACCGCCGCCATGCCGGACACCACCACGATATGGCCATAGCGCTCGCGCTTGCGGTCCGAATGACGCGGCACCAGGTAAAGTCCGACCACCGCGAACAGGTAGGGCACCGCCGACAGCAGCCCGGTCATGGCATCGGTGACGCCGAACTGCTTGATGATGGTCGGCAGCCACAGCGACAGTCCGTAGATGCTCAGCGGGAATGGCAGGAACAGCAGCGACAGCAGCAGCACGCGCTTATCCCTGAGCGCCTGCAGCGGGTTGCCGTGGGACTTGAGCGCGAAGGTGGCCTGGTCCGCGGCCAGTTCGCGTTCGATCCAGGCGCGGTCGGCCGGCGCCAGCCACGCGGCACCGGCCGGCGACTCAGGCAGCAGCTTCAGCGTCGGCAGGCACAGCAGCACCGCGGGCAGGCCGCTCAGCACGAACAGCGTCTGCCAGTTGTTCATGCCGAACAGGCCATGGGTCGACAGCACCAGCCCCGCGAGCGGACCCGTAATGATCAGTGCGATCGGCTGCGCCAGTACCAGCAGGCCGATGATGCGCGCGCGGTGCCGCATCGGGAACCACTTGGTAAGGAAGTAAAGGATGCCAGGGTATAGCCCCGCCTCGGCCGCGCCCAGCAGGAAGCGCAGCGCATAGAAGCTGTGGGGGCCGCTGGTCAGCGCCATCGCCATGGTGATGACACCCCACGTGAGCAGGATGCGCGCAAACCAGCGGCGTGCGCCAAAGCGCTCCAGCGCGAGGTTGCTCGGTACTTCGCACAGGAAGTAGCCGATGAAGAACAGTCCCGCGCCCAGGCCGTAGGCCGCATCGCTGATGCCGATGGCCGCGTTCATATGCAGCTTGGCGAAGCCCACCACGGAGCGGTCGATATACGCGACCACGTAGATCAGCGCGAGGAACGGGATCAGCCGGCGCACCAGCATGCCGATGATGCGGCTTTCCTCCATCGCTTGTGAATGTTCACCCTGTGTCGGGGCGGCGCGCTCGATCGGCGCGGTCTGGGTGCCATGCATGGCAAGTCTCCTCTTATTGTGGCAGGCAGGATCGCGCCGGCTGCGCGGTGGCAGCCGGCGCCGTGGTTCAGTGCGAGTGGCGCGGCACCTCGCGGCCGCGGCAGCCCACCAGGAAGTCGAGGTCGCAGCCCTCGTCCGCCTGCAGTACGTGGTTGACGTAGAGCTTGCGATAGCCGCCGTCGGCAGGCGCCTGCAGCGGCTGCACGTCGGCCATGCGGCGCGCGAACTCGGCCTCATCGATATCCAGGTGCAGGCGCCCGGCTTCGCAGTCGAGCTCGATCCAGTCGCCGTCGCGCACGATCGCCAGCGGGCCGCCGGCGGCGGCCTCGGGCGCCACGTGCAGCACCACCGTGCCGTAGGCGGTGCCGCTCATGCGCGCATCGGAGATGCGCACCATGTCCTTGACGCCCTGGCGCAGCAGCTTGGGCGGCAGACCCATGTTGCCGACCTCGGCCATGCCGGGGTAGCCGCGCGGGCCGCAGCGCTTGAGCACCAGCACCGAGTTCTCGTCGACGTCGAGCGCTTCATCGACGATGCGTTCCTTGTAGTGCTCCAGGTTCTCGAATACCACCGCGCGGCCGCGATGGCGCAGCAACTTCGGCGTGGCCGCCGAAGGCTTAAGCACGGCACCGCGCGGCGACAGGTTGCCGCGCAGGATGCGGATGCTGCCGTCGCGGATCAGCGGCTGGTCCAGCGGGCGGATCACTTCATCGTTGGTGATCGGCGCGTCCCTGACGTTGTCCCAGATCGCCTTGCCGTTGACGGTCAGCGCCCCGGGGTGCGGCAGCAAGCCCGCCTCGCCCATACGGCGCAGCACCGCCGGCAGGCCGCCCGCATAATAGAACTCTTCCATCAGGAAGCGGCCCGACGGCATCAGGTCGACGATGGTCGGCGTGTCGCGCCCCACCTTGCTCCAGTCTTCCAGTTCCAGCGGCACGCCGATGCGGCCCGCGATCGCCTTCAGGTGGATCACCGCGTTGGTGGAGCCGCCGATCGCGGCGTTGACCCGGATTGCGTTCTCGAAGGCCTGGCGCGTCAGGATCTTCGACAGCGTCAGGTCCTCGCGTGCCATCTCGACGATGCGGCTGCCGGACATGTGGGCCAGCACGTAGCGGCGCGAGTCCACCGCGGGAATCGCGGCATTGTGCGGCAGCGAAGTCCCCAGCGCCTCGGCCATGCAGGCCATGGTCGAGGCCGTGCCCATGGTGTTGCAGGTGCCGGCCGAGCGCGACATGCCGGCCTCTGCCGACAGGAACTGGTGCAGGTTGATCTCGCCCGCCTTGAGCGATTCATGCAGCTGCCACACCGCGGTGCCCGAGCCGATGTCCTTGCCGTCGAGCTTGCCGTTGAGCATCGGCCCGCCGGTGACGACGATGGCCGGCACATTGCAACTGGCCGCGCCCATCAGCAACGCGGGCGTGGTCTTGTCGCAGCCGGTCAGCAGCACCACCGCGTCGATGGGGTTGCCGCGGATCGCTTCCTCGACGTCCATCGCGGCCAGGTTGCGCGTCAGCATCGCGGTCGGGCGCAGGTTGGATTCGCCGTTGGAGAAGACCGGGAACTCGACCGGGAAGCCACCGGCTTCATACACGCCGCGCTTGACGTGCTCGGCCAGCTTGCGGAAATGCGCATTGCAGGGCGTGAGTTCCGACCATGTATTGCAGATGCCGATCACGGGGCGACCGTCGAAGGCGTGGTCGGGGATGCCCTGGTTCTTCATCCAGCTGCGGTACATGAAGCCGTTCTTGTCCGCGCTGCCGAACCACGCCGTCGAGCGCAGCGGCTTGCGTTGCTTGTCCTTGGAATCCGACATGTTGTTCCAGATGCGATGGCCGCCATGGCTGGTGGCCGGAATGGCAGGGACGAGGGGTCCAGCGGCGTTGCGTCATGGTGGCGCGGCGCCACGCTGTCTCCGGTCGTTTTTGTTTTGTCGGACGGAGTGTATGCAGCTTGCCGATATGCTACTAATGAAGAGTTCGGCCGTTGCCATATCGATCCTGGCATCGGTATTAACCCTTATATTTATGCAAGCCCCAGCTACCTCCCCTGCCCCGGACGCCGCGCCGCTCTGGCAAAGCCACGCCCGCCTCAAGACCCGGCAATTGTTGCTGCTGCTGGCGGTCGCCGACGAAGGCAGCATCCATCGCGCCGCCGAGCGCCTGGCGATGACACAGCCCGCCGCATCAAAGCTGCTGCGCGAACTGGAAGAGATGCTGTCGGTGCCGCTGTTCGAGCGCCTGCCGCGCGGCATGGCGCCGACCGATTACGGGCGGGCGATGATCCGGCATGCGCGCGCGGTGATCGGCAGCCTGAACCAGGCGCGTGAAGAGGTGCTGGCGTTGAAGGCCGGGCGGCTCGGCCATGTGGCAATCGGCGCCATCACGTCGCCGGGCGTGCGGCTGCTGCCGCCGGCGATCGCGCAGATCAAGGCGCGTTACCCGGGCCTGCGCGTGTCGGTGGATATCGACAACAGCAACGTGCTGCTCGACCGCCTGGGGCAGGAAAAGCTGGACATGGTCGTGGCGCGGCTGTTTCCCGAACACGACAAGGGGCGGCTGCGCTATGAGCCGCTGTCAGAAGAGCCGGTGTGCGCGGTGGTCAGGCCAGGCCATCCGATGCTGTCGGCGCAGCACCTGTCGCTGGCCGACACCACCGAGGCCGCGTGGCTGATCCCGCCGGCGGGCACGGTGCTGCGCCACCGCTTCGAGCTGATGTTTCAGCGCGCCAGCCTGGCGCCGCCGGTCAATGTGGTGGAGACCGCCGCGCTGCTGTTCCTGACGCGCATGGTGACGCAATCGGACATGATCGCGGTGCTGACCGCCGACGTGGCGCAGTACTACGCGGCGTTCGGCATGGTGGAGATCCTGCCGATGGCGATGCCCTGCCATATGGACGATTTCGGCCTGATCACGCCGACTGACCGGCTGATGTCGCCGGGCGCGCTGCTGGTGGCCGATGCGCTGCGCGAGAGCGGGCAGTCCATCTATGGCGGGCAGGCGCCGGCCTGAATCGGCGCCTGCCGCCTGCTTCAGCCGATGATGTCGAACTGGCTGAAATACTCCTCGTTCAGTTCCAGCCCCAGCCCCGGCAGGTTGTCGTCCAGCTGCAGGTAGCCGTTGTCCGGCGCGGGATCGCCCTTGAAGATGTAGTAGAACAGCTCGTTGCCGACCTCCACGTCGTGCACCGGGAAGTACTCGGCCATCGGCGAAGCGGTGGACGCCATGGTCAGGTGGTAGTTGTGCATCTGCCCGGCGTGGGGGATTACGGGCACCGACCACGCTTCGGCCATGGCGTTGATCTTCTGCGCCGCGGTGATGCCGCCGACGCGGTTGGTGTCGTACTGGATCACATCCACCGCGCGCCGCTCGAGCAGGTCCTTGAAGCCGTGCGAGGTGAACTCGTGCTCGCCGCCGGAGATCGGGAACGGGCTTGCCTTCTTCAGCTCGACATAGCCTTCGATATCGTCGGCGATCACCGGCTCTTCCAGCCAGCGCGGGTTGAATTCCGCCAGGCGCGGCAGCATGCGGCGGGCGTACTCCAGGGTCCAGCCCATGTAGCACTCCAGCATGATGTCGACGCCGTCGCCCACCAGCTCGCGCAGCAGGCGCACCTGCTCGATGTTCTTCTGCATGCCGGCGGGGCCGTCCTTGGGGCCATAGCCGAAGCGCATCTTCATCGCGGTAAAGCCCTGGTCGAGGTAGCCCTGCGCCTCGGCCAGGAAGGCGTCGCGGTCGTCGTTGTTGTAGAGCTTGGAGGCATAGCACCAGATCTTTTCCTTGGTGCGCCCGCCCAGCAGCTTGAACACGGGCTTGCCGACTGCCTTGCCCATCAGGTCCCACAGCGCGATATCCACCGCCGAGATCGCCGCCATGCCGATGCCCTTGCGGCCCCACGCATGGGTGCGGCGGTACATTTTCTGCCACAGGTATTCGTTGTCGAACGGATCCTGGCCGATCACCACCGGCGCCAGGTACTGGTCGACAATCTCCTTGGCCACGCGCGGTGCCAGCGCGCAGTTGCCGATGCCGACCAGGCCGGTATCGGTCTCCACTTCGACCACCATCCAGCCATGGAAGCGGAACGAGCCCATGGCATCGCCGCGCTCAAACAGGATGTCGGTGGCGTTGGTGCAGAAGTGCGCCTGCGGCGGCACGGTCTTGCCCTTCCATTCGAAGACGCGGGCGCGGACGTTGGTGATCTTCATATTCAGCTCCTGATGGCGATGCGTAGGCGCGAACGCTCCCCGGCCGCGCCGGGGGCGGTCATGCTGGTATCGGTGTAGTGAAGGTGGTGGCTAGGCTGCGGCGCGCCGCTGCGCACCCATGCTGCAGGCAATCTGGAACGCCTGCAGCGTGGCGCCCGGATCGGCGCGGCCCTGTTGGGTGATGTCGAATGCGGTGCCGTGCGCGGGCGTGGTGATCGGCACCGGCAGCCCGCCCTGCACCGTCACGCCGCGCGAGAAGCCCATCAGCTTGATGCCGATCTGGCCCTGGTCGTGATACATGGTGACGATGGCATCGAACTGCCGCTGCGACGGCCCGCCCTGCACCTTCAGGAAGATGGTGTCGGCCGGGAACGGACCGTCGGCCGCCACGCCGCGAGCACGCGCCGCGGCCACCGCCGGGGCGATCACGTCGATCTCTTCGCGGCCGAAGGCACCGTTGTCGCCGTTGTGCGGGTTCAGGCCGCACACCGCGATGCGCGGGCGCGCCATGCCGGCGCGGCGCAGGGCCTGGTCGATCAGGTCGATGGCGCCGCCCACGCGTTCCTGCGTGATCATCGCCGGCACGTCCTTGAGCGCCACGTGCGAGGTCACGCGCGAGGTCCACAGTCCGTCCAGCACATTGAACTCGCAGAAGTTGCCGTGGTAGCCAAGCTGCTCGGCAAACCAGTGCAGCTCATCGCTGTGCGCCATGCCGGCGGCGTGCAGCGAGCTCTTGTTCAGCGGCCCGAACAGGATGGCGTCGGCCTGGCCCGCTTGCGCCAGTTCCAGCGCCAGCGCCAGCGTGCCCAGGCTGTAGCGCCCGCCCTCGGCGCTGGCCTGGCCGCGCGCATATGCCGGGCGTTCCGGCAACTGCCAGTGGTACAGGCGCGGCTTGCCGTCATCGGCAAAGGCAGGCGCATCGGTCTCGGCCAGCGCCAGGTCGACGCCTGCGACCTGCATGCCGTGGCGCCATTCGTCGCGGTCGGCGATCAGCAGGATGTCGGCCTGAGCGGCGGTCGCGGGATCGGCCAGCAGCCTGGCGATCAGTTCCGGGCCGATGCCGGCGGGGTCGCCCAGCACCATGGCGATTCTTGGACGGGAATTCATGGGACTTCCGGGTAGTTATTGGTCGAGCTTGACGCCCAGTTCAGCGATCAGCTTGCCATAGCGCACATACTCGGCACGCGAGAAGGCATCGAACTGCACCGCGGTCAGCGTGCCGGGCACCGCGCCGACATCGCCCAGCCGGCGCACCGTGTCAGGGTCCTTGATCACCGTGGCCAGCGCACTGCTCAGCTTCTGCAGCGTCGCGGGCGGCGTGCCGGCCGGCGCATAGACACCGTACCACGCGCTCATCTGGATGCCGGGCACGCCCGCTTCAGCCAGCGTGGGCACGTTCGGCAGCAGCGCCGAGCGCTGGTCCGCGGTCACCGCCAGCGCGCGCAGCTTGCCGGCCTTGATATGGCTGATGACCGACGGCATGGTCTCGAAGCTCATGTCCACCTGCCCGCCCATCAGGTCCACCAGCGCGCTGCTGCTGCTCTTGTACGGTACGTGCAGCAGCTTGCCCTTGACCTGGCGCGCAAAGGCCGCGCCGGCCAGGTGCTGGGTGCTGCCGACCCCGGACGAGCTGTAGCGGAACTTGTCCGGGCTGGCCTGGATCTGCGCCACCAGCGCCTTGACGTCGCGCGCCTGCACCTGGTTGTTGACCACCAGCACATTGGGCACCGACGAGACCAGCGCCACCGGCACCAGGTCCTTGAGCGGATCGAACTGCAGCTTGAGCAGGTGCGGCGCGATCGCCTGCGAAGTGACCACGCCCATCAGCAGCGTATTGCCATCCGGCGCCGCCTTGGCGGTGATGTCCGCGGCAATGGTGTTGGAAGCGCCGGGGCGGTTGTCCACCACCACAGGCTGCTTCAGTTGCGCGGCGAGCTTGTCGGAGACGATACGCGCCATCACGTCGGTGCCGCCGCCGGGCGCCGCGCCCACCATCAGCCGCACCGGCCGCGTGTCCTGGGCCCATGCGGTGCCCGTTGCCGCCGCCGTGGCCAGTCCGGCGAGTGCGCAGGCGATCCATGTCTTCATTGTTGTCTCCGTCGTTTTGCGGTCCGGCTCTGCGGCGCGGATGGCCAGACTATAGGAGCATCAGCGATTCGCCACTACTGACGTTTTTTGAACTGGCGATCACCTGAGGTTATACCTCGGCGGCCGCGTGCTCCGCGGCGCGCGGCCAGGCCCTCAGGATCGCGACCAGCTGCCGCGCCGCCGCGGACAAGGCGCCGCCGCGCCGCGTCACGATGCCGAAGGTCTGCTGCCGCGACTGCAGCTGCACGGGCAGGATGCGCAGCATCTTCTGCCGCACGAACATCGCCGCCACGCCGGTCGGCAGCAGCGACACCAGCCCGGCGTCACCCTGCAGCATGGCCACCGTCACGAGGGCCGATGAGGTCGAGATCGCATTGGCCGGGAAGCTCATGCCGGCCAGGTCGAGTTCGCGCTGCAGCAGCGCATGCATCGGCATATGCCCCGCATAGGTGATCCAGCGATAACCCGCCAGGTCGGCAAACCCCATCGCACGCGCGCGCGGCGCAGGGTGCGAATGGCCTACCACGACGGCGACCTGCTCATCGCCCAGCGGGTGGTAGTGATAGCGGGCCGGTTCATCGCTGACCAGCGAGCGGCCGATCACCAGGTCGAGGTGGCCGTCATCGAGCAGCCCCAGCAGGCGCAGGCTGGTGTCCTCGATGATCTCCAGCGCCAGTTCCGGCTGCGCCTGGCGCAACTGCGCCAGCGCCGGCACCAGCACCTCCGGCACCGCGCCCATGATCACGCCGATGGCCACGTGCCCGCCGCTGCCGGCGCGGATGCCCGCCACCTCCTCGCACATCGCGCCCAGGTCCGCCACCAGTTGCCTTGCATGCCGGATCACGCAGTGGCCAAAGGCATTGGGGCGCATGCCGCGCCTGGAACGCTCGAACAATGGCGCCTCCAGCATGCCTTCCAGCTCCTGCAGCGACTTGCTAGCCGCCGACTGGGTCATCGCCATCGCGGCGGCGGCCTGGTGCAGCGAGGGGTGCTCGTCCAGCGCGATCAGCAGTTGCAACTGCTTCATGCGCAGCCGGCCCGTCAGGGTATCGAGGGTGGATTTCATGACCAGGGCAGTGAGTCGCAAAAGCGATCACCAGATGGAAAGGATTCAATATACAGCCCGCGGGGCGGCTCGTATATTGGCCCGATCCATTCATAAAGCAGCCGGAGGAGACCATGACCCGCCCCCCATCGCCCACCGTCTACCGCGGCGTCTTCCCGGTAGCGCCCACCATCTTCGATGCGCAGGGCGGCCTTGACCTCGACGGCCAGCGCCGTTGCATCGACTTCATGATCGATGCCGGTTCGCACGGCATCTGCATCCTCGCCAACTTCTCCGAACAGTTCGTGCTGAGCGACGACGAGCGCAACGTGCTGATGAAGACCGTGCTGGAGCACGTGGACGGCCGCGTGCCGGTGATCGTCACCACCACGCATTTCAGCTCGCGCCTGTGCGCCGAGCGCAGCCGCGCGGCGCAGGACGCGGGCGCGGCCATGGTGATGGTGATGCCGCCCTACCACGGCGCCACCATCCGTGTGCCCGAGCGCAGCGTCTATGAGTTCTTCGCCACGGTCTCGGATGCCATCGACATCCCCATCATGATCCAGGACGCACCGGTCAGCGGCACCACGCTGAGCGCGCCGTTCCTCGCGCGCATGGCGCGCGAGATCGGCAATGTGTCGTACTTCAAGATCGAAGTGCCGCAGGCCGCGGCCAAGCTGCGCGAACTGATCGCGCTGGGCGGCGACGCCATCGTCGGTCCCTGGGACGGCGAAGAAGCCATCACGCTGATGGCCGACCTGGAAGCGGGCGCCACCGGCGCCATGACCGGCGCGGGCTTCCCTGACGGCATCCGCCAGATCCTCGATGCCTGGCAGGCCGGCGACGCCGAACTGGCCGCGCAGCGCTACCAGCAGTGGCTGCCGCTGATCAACTACGAGAACCGGCAAGGCTGGCTGGCCACCAGCAAGGTGCTGATGCAGGCAGGCGGCGTGATCGCATCCGACGCAGTACGTCACCCGCTGCAGCCGATGCACCCGGCCACCCGCGAAGGGCTGCTGAAGATTGCGCGCCGGCTGGATCCGCTGGTGCTGCGCTGGGCCCGCTGAACTTATCGAAAGGACAAGGCATGACTCTCTCAGGCGAGCTCCTGATCGGCCGCCGCGCGGAACGCGGCACCAACGGCACCATCCACGCCATCGACGCGGCCAGCGGCGCCACGCTCGAACCGGCCTTCGGCGGCGCCACCCCCGCGCAGCTCGACCAGGCCTGCGCACTGGCGTGGCAGGCCTTCGACGCCTACCGCGAGACCACGCCCGAGCGGCGCGCCGATTTCCTCGAGGCCATCGCCGCCAACCTCCTGGCGCTGGGCGATGCCCTGATCGACCGCTGCACCAGCGAATCCGGCCTGCCGCGCGCGCGCATCGAAGGCGAGCGCGGCCGCACCGTTGGGCAGTTGCGCATGTTCGCAAGCCTGCTGCGCAAGGGCGACTTCCTCGAACTGCGCGTCGATCCGGCCCAGCCCGAACGCAAGCCGCTGCCGCGCCCCGACCTGCGTCTGCGCCACATCCCGCTGGGCCCGGTGGCGGTCTTCGGCGCCAGCAATTTCCCGCTGGCCTTCTCGGTGGCCGGCGGCGACACCGCCTCGGCCCTGGCCGCGGGCTGCCCCGTCATCGTCAAGGCACATCCGGCGCACCCGGGTACATCGGAACTGGTCGGCCGCGCCATCCGCCAGGCCGTCGACGACATGGACCTGCCCGAAGGCACCTTCGCCCTGCTGTTCGATGCCGGGCTGGAGGTCGGGCAAGGGCTGGTGGCCGACCCGCGCATCAAGGCAGTCGGCTTCACCGGCTCGCGCGCCGGCGGCATGGCGCTGATGGCGATCGCGGCCGCACGGTCCGAACCGATCCCCGTATTCGCCGAGATGAGCAGCATCAACCCGGTGCTGCTGTTCCCGCACGCACTCGCCAACCGCGCCGAAGCCATCGGCACGGCCTTCGCCGATTCGCTGACGCTGGGCGCGGGGCAGTTCTGCACCAATCCCGGCCTGGTACTGGCGCTTGCGGGGGACGGCCTGGATCGCTTCCTGCAAGCCGCGTCGGCGCGGCTGGGCGCATTGCCCGCGGCGACGATGCTGACACCCGGCATCCGTCGTGCCTATTGCGCCGGGGTCGATACGCTCGCCAGCCATGCGCAAGTGCAGACCGTTGCGCGTGGCATCGCGGGATCGGCTGCGCAGGGACAGGCCGCGCTGTTTGCCACCGACGCCGGTGCCTTCCTGGCCGACGAAGCGCTGCGCCACGAAGTCTTCGGCGCCGCGTCGCTGGTCGTGCGCTGCCGCGACCTCACCGAGATGCGGCGCGTCATCGACGCACTGGAGGGCCAGCTGACCGCCGCGCTCCATATCGACGATGCCGACCACGACGCGGCCCGCACCTTCCTGCCCGCGCTGGAACGCCTGGCGGGACGCATCCTGGTCAATGGCTTCGGCACGGGCGTGGAGGTCGGGCATGCGATGGTGCATGGCGGCCCCTGGCCGGCGACCTCGGATGGCCGCAGCACGTCGGTCGGCAGCCTCGCCATCGCGCGCTTCCTGCGCCCGGTCAGCTACCAGGACATGCCGGCTGGCCTGCTGCCTGCATCGCTGCGTCCGGACAGCCCGCAGCGCCACGCGTGGCGCCTCGACGGCAAGCCGCAAGGCACGCCCGGCTGAGGCTCACCCCGACAACGCCCGCAACGCATCGATCAGCAGGCTCATCGATGCGGTCGGCGGGCGGCCCCGCCGCGTGACGATGCCATAGGGGCCCAGCTTGCGCGGCAGGGGCAGCGGCAACACCGCCAGCGCGCCAAGCCGGCCATAGTAGGCGGCGACCGATTCCGGCAGCACCGCAATCAGCTCGCTGTCCGCCAGCAACGACGTCGTCATCAGCACCGCCGCGGTCTCGATGGTCGACGGCGGCGCCGGCACCCCGGCATCCTCGAAGGAACGATCGATCAGCGCGCGCATCGGGCTGGGGCGAGGCTGCATGATCCACGGGTAGCGCGTCAGTTCCTCGAACGACAGCTTGCGCCGGCGCGCCAGCGGGTGCTGCGGCCCGACCACGATGGCCAGGCCCTCGTCGCCGAGCTGCTCGAACGCCAGCCCGCTGCTGTCCCAGCCATCCGGCACGCGTCCCAGCACGATATCGAGCTGGTCACGCTCAAGCTGCGGCATCAGCACGTCGCTGGTCTCCACATGCACCGCCACCTCCAGCCGCGGATGATCGCGATTGAGCTGGCGGATCACATCGGCAAGCAGCCCCGGCGTGGGCGCCATCACCGCGCCGACCCGCACGCGGCCGATCTTGCCGGACTCCAGCGCCACCAGCTCGTCGCGCAGCCCGCCCATGTCGGCAAACACCAGCCGTGCGTAGCGCGTCGCCGCCAGCCCGAAGCGCGTGGCCCGCAGGCCGCGCGCGTGGCGCTCGAACAGCGGCACGCCGAGCAGGTCTTCCATGTCCTGCAGCATCTTGCTGACCGCGGGCTGCGTCAGCGTCAGCGCCTCGGCGGCCTGGCGCAGCGAACCGCGCTCCTCCACCGCCAGCAGCAGGCGTAGGTGCTGCATCTTCAGGCGGCCGTGGAGGGTGCTGACGGGTGGGATCATGGACTGGGGCGAGGGGCAGAGAAGCGTGAGCGGGCTTGCGCCTGCGATCACAAATTCTTATCGCTTCGCACCGGATGGTCAAGTCGGAGCTATCACCGCATGACCCGTGAGCCCTGGCCTTGGGGTTGCCGCAGCCACGGCGGCGGACATTGGATTACTTCTTCGGCGAGTCCAGCGTGACTTTCGCCGGGGTGATGTCGCCGACATCCTCCCACGCCTTCGTGTCGAAGCGGAATCTGGCGACGGCGCAGGTAGGCATGTCGGTGATCTCGCCCGACAAGCGATGCGCGAGGTCAGTGAACTCGGGGTTGTGACCGAACAGCATCACGCTGCCAAGCTTCTTGTCGAGCGCATGGATGACGGCCAGCAGCGCATCAGCGCTGCTGGCGTACAGCCGGTCATCGATCACGATGTCCTGGTGTTCATAGCCAAGCTCGTCGGCGATCAGCTGTGCCGTGGTCAGTGCGCGCACGGCCGGACTCGACACGATCTGGTCGGGCTTCACCTTGCGGCCGGCCAGGCGCCGGCCCATTTCCGGGGCGTCTTGCCGGCCACGGTCATCCAGGGGGCGCTCACGGTCGGGCAGGGACGGATCATCGCGACTTGACTTGGCATGCCGGACGAGAAACAGGGTCTTCATGGGTCCCTCCTGATCCATCGGGATGGTTGTCGATTTCGCGCATCTGCGAACTGGCAGACCGCGGCTGGTATCGCCGCTTTGCCCCCCGCTTTGCCCGCCCTATAGTGGACTGGGATGGGTGCGATTGCAACGCGCTAAACGTCAAAGCACCATCTGTCGGAGGGCAGCGCCATGCAGGGCAATTCTGATGTTATCGAGGTTGTAATCCCCGCAGGCGGCGTGGATCTGCAAGGCATACTCACGTTACCGCCAGGCGCAGTCGCGTTGGTATTGTTTGCGCACGGCACGGGCAGTTCCCGACATAGCCCGCGTAATCGACATGTGGCCGCAGAGCTCAATCGCTGCGGCATGGCAACGCTGCTGATGGACCTGCTCCTGCCGGAGGAAGACCAGGTGCAGGCCATCCGCTTCGACGTCGAGCTCCTGGCGACACGGCTGGCACAGACGACAAGCTGGGTGGCGCGGCAGCAAGCCGTGCCACAGCGGTTCGGCTACTTCGGCGCCAGCGTTGGTGGCGCCGCGTCGATCCGTGCCGCGTGCCAGTCGCCAATCCCTATACACGCCGTCGTTTCGCGCGGGGGCAGGGTCGACCTGGCGGGTCCCGACGCCCTTGCGAAGCTGCTTGCGCCCACCATGCTGATCATCGGCGGGCTGGATGTGAGCGTCCTTGAACGCAATGAGTCGGCCTATGCCCAGCTGACATGCACCAAGAAACTGGTGATCGTGCCCGGCGCCTCCCATTTGTTCGAGGAGCCCGGCGCACTGGAATCGGTCGCTCGCCTGGCCGCACAGTGGTTTGAGCGTTATCTCGGCAAAGACTCGCCCTGACCAGGGCCTGCAATCTGCCCCTGGCGTCGAAGGTACAATGCCCGGGCCCGGCCTGACGGCCACCCGGGCAATGTCACTTTCGCAAACCTCTCAGGGAACAGGACACCACCCATGCGCGAACCCAGCCGGGCGTTCCTCCTCGGTCCGCTGCTCAAAGGCGTCTCGCGTTCGTTCTACCTCACGCTGCGCGTGCTGCCCGCCCGGATGCGCGATCCGGTCGGCCTGGCCTATCTGCTGGCGCGTGCCGCGGACACGATTGCCGATACCTCGCTGATCCCGCCTGAACGACGGCTGGCGTTGCTGTTGTCATTGCGCGACCAGGTCAACGGTGCGGCGGCCGACGCGGCGCTGGCCGCCAGCATTGCAACAGAGGTGGCGGGCCAGCAGGAACAGTCGGATGAGCGCATCCTGCTTGAATCACTGGGCCCTGCGCTGGCGGTGCTGGCGCAGCTGGACCCCGATGACCGGCAAGCGGTACGGCAGATCGTGTCGACCCTGACCGAAGGCATGGAGTTCGACTTGCGCACCTTCCCCGATGAACGTACGGGCCGCATCGTCGCGCTGCGCGAACCGGAAGAGCTTGACCGTTACACGTACCTGGTCGCCGGATGCGTGGGCGAGTTCTGGACCAGCATGACTGCCGCCCACATGCCTGGCGCGATCGGCGAGCCCGACGCCATGCTGCGCCGCGGGGTTCGCTTCGGCAAGGCCCTGCAGATGACCAATGTCCTGCGCGACTGCGGCAAGGACCTGCGCATCGGCCGCTGCTATCTGCCGGCCACGATGCTGCACCAGCATGGCTTGAGCCCGCAGGACCTGCTGCTGCCCGGCGCCTCGCTGCGCGCGCGCGCCATGATGCGCGAGCTCGTGCGCAAGACGCTCGAGCACTTCCACGAGGCGATGGCCTACACGCTGGCGATCCCGCCGCGCTTCATCCGGCTTCGGCTGGCATGCCTGTGGCCCATCCTGATCGGCATGGAGACCTTGCTGCTGCTGGTGCGCAACGACAACTGGCTGGACTGCGCCCGGGCGTCCAGGGTGCCGCGCAGCCAGGTCTACCGGATCCTTGCGTATTCGCTGCCCATGGTGCTTTCGAACAGTCTGCTGCGCGCCTGGTTTGCGCGCCAGGTGCGCAGCATCGACGCCGTCGTCCGCTGACGCCTGCAGGCCGGTTCAGTGGCCGGTGAACACCGTCAGCACGCCCGTATAGCCGTAGAGGTGATCCCTTGCGATCTCGCCGCCGGCAAAGAAGCCAGCCAGCGGCAGGTCGCCCAGCGCCTGGCGCACGGTCTGGAGTTCGGCGTGCGGCGCGCCGAAATGCGGCCCGCCCCTGCCCGAGCAGCTGATATAGAGCGCGCCACGTGCGCTGCCGCGGCCGCCGTGTTCGATCTCCGTGCGGATTTCGGTGGCGACGCGCACCAGGTCCGCGCGCGCGGCGGCGGCATTGCGCTCGCAGAAGGCCAGCCGCATGCCGGGCGCGACCATGTCGGCCAGCGCCAGCACGCGATGCTGCACATCCAGGCCGATCAGGTGGCGCACCAGCGTATCGGCGCCAAACCTCCCGGGCAGGACCGGGGCATCGTCGGCGGCTGAATTCAGGCCCGCCAGCGTTCCGGAGAGTGCGTCCGCCATGGTCTCCACCGGAGCGTCGCGTTCGACGCCCAGGTCATGCAGGATGCAATCCAGGGCCGGCTTGCCATCCAGCTCGAACAGCAGGTTGTGATCGCTGCGCGTCACGGCGCGCACCGGCCCGATCGGCTGGCAGCCCTGCGTGACGCGGGAAACCAGCTCCACCTCGGGTCCGAACAAGACGCCCGACAACCCGCCGGAGAAGACGCCGTCCGCAATGTGCAAGGTACGGTTGCGTGCGGACGACAAGCCGCCGAACAGGTAGCCAGTGGCCGTGCGCGCGCTCAGCTCGCGCAGCAGCTCCTGCACATCCGGTGTGCTGCCCTCGGCATGCACCAGCGCGGTATGGGGATGGAAGCCGGAAGACGCGGAGGGCAAGGGCTGGCGCCCCGAGAACAGCTGGAAGGACTCGCGCGGAAGCGGCGCCGCCATCAGCACCATGGCGGGCTTGTCGATGTACTCCACGCCGCTGGCCGACACTCCCACGCCGACCGCGCCGACCCACGACACGCCGGGCCAGTTCTGCTGCAACGCGGCAAGTATTGCCTCGGCGGCCAGCGCGTAGTAGTCGCTCAGGTAACACCAGCCAAGCGTGAGCGGCGGCGCGTGATCCAGCCGCGCCTGGCGCAGGAAGTCCTGCGTGTCCAGCTGGCGCTGGCAGTCGGCCAGCGCGACCTGCCATTCGACATGGGCCGCGTCAGCGTGAACGAAGGTCAGGTCATGCATGGCGTTGCTCCCGGTCCGGCCTGGCGACATCCATTGGACCCTGGCCGGGAACGGGTGTTCAGGCAGTTCGCGTTCCCCTGCCCCCAAACCCAATCATTCGGGTGACGCAGGGCGGGGCACCGGGAAGTGCAGCCTCGGATATGCGCGCAACCATGAAAAAAGCCCCTCGGGCAGCAACGCCGAGGGGCTTTCCATGCCGGCACATCGCTGGCGCGACATGCCGTGGCATACGGCAACCTGTCTTCAATCCACCGTAGCGCCCGAAGCCTTCACCACCTTCGCCCACTTGGCCGTTTCCGACTTCATGAACGCCGCCAGCTGGGCCGGCTTTTCCGGATTGGGTTCGGCACCCTGGTCGGCCATCTGCTTCTTCACTTCCGGCATGGCCAGGATCTTCACCAGTTCGGCGTTCAGGCGGTCGACGATGGGCTGCGGCGTGCCGCCCGTGGCGTACAGCGCGAACCACGAGGTGGCTTCATAGCCCGGCACGCCCGATTCAGCCACGGTCGGCACGTTCGGCAGCGCCGGCGAGCGCTTGGCCGAGGTCACGGCGATGGCACGCAGCTTGCCCGCCTTCACGTGCGGGTACGACGACGGCATGTTGTCGAACATCAGGCCGATCTGGTTGCCCAGCAGGTCGTTCACGGCCGGGGCGCTGCCCTTGTACGGGACGTGCTGGATGTGCAGGCCGGTCATCGAGTTGAACAGTTCGCCCGACAGGTGCATCGACGAGCCGCTGCCCGACGACCCGTACGACAGCTTGTCCGGGTTGGCCTTGACGTAGGCGATCAGTTCCTTGACGTTGTTGACCGGCACCTTGGGATTCACCACCACCAGGTTCGGCACCATCGCCACGCGGGAGATCGGCGCGAAGTCCTTGACCGGGTCATACGGCAGCTTGGAATACAGCGACTGGTTGATCGCGTGCGTGCCGATGGTTCCCATGAACAGCGTGTAGCCGTCGCCCGGGGCCTTGGCGGCCAGCGAGGCGCCGATGTTGCCGCCCGCGCCCGGACGGTTGTCGATCACCACCGGCTGGCCGAGCGCCTTGCCCAGCTGCAGGCCGACAATACGGGCCAGGATGTCGGTGGTGCCGCCGGCCGAGAACGGCACGATCAGGGTGATCGGCTTGGTTGGGTAGCCGCCCTGCGCTTGGGCCGCACCGGCAAAGCCGGCGATGGTGGTGGCCAGCGCCACGCCAGCGGCAAGCAGGCGGCGGCGCGTGGTGGAGGTCTGGGAATCTTGTCTCATCGGTAATGCTCCGGTGTAGATCGTTCCGGCGGTGATTGGGTACCGCGGGAGATTGTGCTGAATGGCGTGATTGCCGTTCCCGAACAGATGGTGCGCACATGCGCGCATCCGGTGGGCGGCCCGCCCACGGGCCGCCATGCGTGACGCTTGATTAACGTCTCTTCTTCTTGAATGCTTAAATGCTGGGGTGCCTTTACACCGGCGCAACGCCCAGCGTGGTGCCGCCGCACACGTACAGCACCTGGCCGGTGACAAAGCCGTTGTCGGGCGACAGGAAGAACAGCGCGGCGCGCGCCACGTCCTCCGGCGTGCCCATGCGCTTGACGGTAATGCTGGCCAGGATGCGCCTGGTCTGTTCGGCGCCTTCGGGATTGCTCTTGCGGAAGAGTTCGGTGGCGATCGGGCCCGGGGCCACGGCGTTGACGGTGACGCCGTCGCCGCCCAGCTCCATCGCCAGCGTGCGGGTCATGCCGATCAGGCCGGCCTTGGTGGCCGAGTACACCACGCGCTCGGCCTTGCCCAGCGCGGCGCGCGAGGCCATGTTGACGATGCGGCCGAAACCGGCGGCGCGCATCGCGGGCAGGCATGCCTGCGTCAGCAACAGGGTGGCCTGCAGGTGCAGGCCGGTCACGTAGTCCAGGTCGGCGACGGTCGCCGTGTCGGCGGTGCCGGGGCGCGTGGCGCCGGCATTGTTCACCAGGCGCGTGACGGCGAAGCGCGAGGTCACCTGCGCGGCCACGGCGCGGGTCGCCTCGGCATCGGTCAGGTCGGCCTGGAAGAAGGTCATGTTCGGGTGCGACCAGGCCGGCTCGGCGTAGTCGACATTGACCACCTGGGTCACGCCATCGGCCAGCAGCATTTCACAAATGGCGCGGCCGATACCGGAACTGGCGCCGGTCACGAGCGTGGCTACGGGAAGGGACATCTTTGACTCACTTTCAAGACTACTGCTGACTGGCTCCCTCTCCCGCAAGCGGGAGAGGGAGCCAGTCAGCGTTCGATCGGCTTAACTCAAACCCGCTCGATCACCATCGCAATACCCTGGCCCACGCCGATGCACATCGTGCACAGCGCGAAGCGGCCGCCGGTGCGGTGCAGCTGGTACATCGCGGTGGTAACCAGGCGCGCGCCGCTCATGCCCAGCGGGTGGCCCAGCGCGATTGCGCCGCCGTTCGGGTTGACACGCTTGTCGTCATCGGCCACGCCGAGCTCGCGCAGCACGGCCAGTCCTTGCGCGGCGAACGCTTCATTCAGCTCGATCACGTCGATCTGGTCCATGGTCATGCCCAGCTGCCTGAGCAGCTTCTGCGACGCCGGTGCCGGGCCGATGCCCATCACGCGCGGCGCCACGCCGGCGGTGGCCATGCCGACGATGCGGGCGCGCGGGGTCAGGCCGTGCTGCTTGAGGCCGGCTTCGCTGGCCAGCAGCAGCGCGCAGGCGCCGTCGTTCACGCCCGAGGCATTGCCGGCGGTCACGGAGCCGTCAGGACGGACCACGCCGCGCAGCTTGGCCAGCGCTTCCATGCTGGTGGCGCGCGGGTGCTCGTCGCGCTCGACCACGATCGGGTCGCCCTTCTTCTGGGCGATGGTGACCGGGGTGATTTCCTGCGCCAGCGTGCCGTCGGCCTGTGCGCGCGATGCCTTTTCCTGGCTGCGCAGCGCCATCAGGTCCTGGTCTTCGCGGCTGATCTTGTAATCGGTGGCGACGTTCTCGGCGGTCTCGGGCATCGAGTCCACGCCGTAGGCCGCGCGCATGGCCGGATTGATGAAGCGCCAGCCGATGGTGGTGTCGAAGATCTGCGCATCGCGCGAGAACGCGCTGGTGGCCTTGCCCATCACGAACGGGGCGCGGCTCATGCTTTCCACGCCGCCGGCGATCATCAGGGTGGCTTCGCCGGCCTTGATGGCGCGCGCGGCGGTGCCGGTAGCGTCCATGCCCGAGCCGCACAGACGGTTGATGGTGGCGCCCGGCACTTCCTGCGGCAGGCCGGCCAGCAGCGCCGACATGCGCGCCACGTTGCGGTTGTCTTCGCCGGCCTGGTTGGCGTTGCCGTAGATCACGTCATCGATGGCCTTCCAGTCCAGGTTCGGATTGCGGGCCATCAGCGCCTTCAGCGGCACCGCACCGAGGTCGTCCGGGCGCACCGCGGACAGGCTGCCGCCGTAGCGGCCGATGGGAGTGCGGATGGCGTCGCAGATAAAGGCTTCGGTCATGGTGTGTCTCTCTCGTCTTGGTGTGTGTCGTCGCGGGCACTGGCCCGGCTTATGCAGCCTGCTTGAGCGGAACCCCGGTCAGGCGCTGCAGCTCGTCAAAGCTCAGCCCCTCGACCAGGTCGCGTGCGACCAGCCCGTCGGCGGTCACGTCGATGGTCGCAAGGTCAGTGTAGATGCGGGTCACGCAGCCGATGCCGGTGAGCGGATAGGTGCACTGCGGCACGATCTTGCTCTCGCCCTGCTTGGTCTGGTGTTCCATCATCACGAACACCTGCTTGGCGCCGATGGCCAGGTCCATCGCGCCGCCCACGGCGGGGATGGCGCCGGGCGCGCCGGTGTGCCAGTTGGCCAGGTCGCCCTTCTCGGAGACCTGGAACGCACCCAGCACGCAGAAGTCGAGGTGGCCGCCGCGCATCATCGCGAACGAATCGGCGTGATGGAAATACGAGGCGCCCGGCTTGATCGTCACCGGCTGCTTGCCGGCGTTGATCAGGTCGCCGTCTTCCTCGCCGGGCGCGGGCGCGGGGCCCATGCCGAGCAGGCCGTTCTCACTGTGCAGCAGGATTTCCCTGCCTGCGGGCAGGTGGTTGCCAACCAGGGTCGGCAGGCCGATACCGAGGTTGACCACGGCACCGTCGGGAATGTCTTTGGCCACGCGGGCGGCCATCTGATCGCGGGTCAGGCGTTGCATCTGGATTCTCCTGTTACCTGTCGCTCAGGCGACCTTGACGACGCGCTTGACGAAGAGGCCCGGCGTCACGATGTGTTCGGGGTCCATCTCGCCCAGCGCCACCACGTGGCTCACTTGCACGATGGCGCATTTGGCGGCCATCGCCATGATCGGGCCGAAGTTGCGCGCGGTCTTGCGGTAGGTGAGGTTGCCCCAGCGGTCGGCGGTGTCGGCCTTGATCAGCGCAAAGTCGGCGTGGATCGGGGTTTCGAACACATAGCCCTGGCCGTCGATGATGCGCGTTTCCTTGCCTTCGGCCAGCGGCGTGCCGTATGCGGTGCGGGTGAAGAAGCCGCCGATGCCGGCGCCGGCGGCGCGGATGCGCTCGGCCAGGTTGCCCTGCGGCACCAGTTCCAGCTCGATCTCGCCCGCGTGGTAGAGCGAATCGAACACGTAGGAATCCGACTGGCGCGGGAACGAGCAGATGATCTTGCGCACGCGCTTGGTCTTGAGCAGCGCGGCCAGCCCGGTGTCGCCGTTGCCGGCGTTGTTGTTGACGATCGTCAGGTCGCGCGCGCCTTGCGCGATCAGGGCGTCGATCAGTTCCGCGGGCATGCCTGCCATGCCGAAACCGCCGATCAGGATGGTGGCGCCGTCGTGGATGCCGGCGACCGCCGCTTCCACCGTGTCGTATAGCTTATTGATCACTTGCGTTCCAGGTCGGAAGATCCGCCAGGCTACCGGAGCGGGCCGCAAGACGCGGCGCATGAAAGGCTGTCTCCGGTAATCCTGCCGGAAGGATGTTCGTCGCGGCGGGCAGCGCGGGCGCCACCCTTGTGAACGAGTCCAGCAGTCTGCGTGTGGTCTGCTTCTGTGACTATGGACCAGATGTTCGTTAACCGGAACCATCGAAACAACCGATGTGTTCGATATACGAACTTGAATTCGCAGAATGAACAGAGTACACCTGCGCCTCGACGACGGTCAAGCCGACCGGGCAGTCGGCAAATCAGATTGTGCGATAAGCGCGCATGGGTGGCGGGCACGGTAGGTCGGGGCCGACATCACAATCGGCTCGCACTCGATATGGCCCGGGGGCCGCGCGGGCTATTGTGGAATCAGACAAGGCAAGCCCGCACAGCAGCCACCGGACCACCCGGCTGAGCAGGCAGCCTGGCAACAAACAAGAACGAGGAGCCCTTCATGGCCACCGCCCACGTCCTGTTTTCATCCACACCCCATGCAGCGGCGCTTGCGCGCATTCTGCATGTCACGCGGCAGGCGTGGGGAGTGGACCCATACAAGGATCGACTGCAATCCCCCGCGCCTGCCCCGGCAGGCGCCGACATGCAATCCCGCACGCCTGCGCTGTCACGCCGTGCGCGCCTGACCCGGGCAGCCGCCCGCGCCTTTGAGGCACAGGTGATGGCGATTCGTTGCCAGCAGGTATTCGTCTGCTGACGGGAGGCTGCCCTCGCAGCGCTAGGCTACTGCGGCCACGCCCGTCAGCAGCACCCGGCTGCCGCCAACCCCAGGGCGCACCTCCAGCCGCACGTCGATGCGTTCACGCAATTCCGTGACGTGAGAAATGATCCCGACCAGCCGGCCAGCCTGCTGCAAGTCCAGCAGCGTACGGATGGCGAAGTCCAGGCTCTCCGGATCCAGCGTGCCAAAGCCCTCGTCAACAAACAGCGTATCGAGCTGGATGCCCCCCGCGCGCGACTGCACCACGTCGGCCAGCCCCAGCGCCAGCGACAGCGACGCGAGGAAGCCCTCTCCACCTGAAAGCGTGTTGGCCGGGCGCGCCGCGCCGGTATCGTGGTCGAACACTTCGATGTCCAGCCCGCCCGCGCTGCGCTGGTCCGCCTGCTCGCGCACGCGCTGCAGCACATAGCGGCCGCGGCTCATCGCCAGCAGGCGCGCCGACGCCGCTTCCAGCACCTCATCGAGCAGCGTGGCCAGCACGAAGCGCTGGAAGGTCATGCGGCGCGGGTTGTTGCCGTTGGCGACTTCGGCCAGGCGGCCCAGTACGGCGAAGCGGGCTTCGATGTCACGGCCTTGCGCGTCCAGTTGATGCAGGCGCTGCTGGCATTGCAGCAACGTGTCGCGCGACCGGCCGCGCTCGGCCTGTTGGCGGACCAGGGCTTCCACCGCGGCTGCCGACGCATCCCGCGCTGCGTGCAGGCCGTCCAGGTCCGGCGCGTCCAGCGTTTGCGCGGCGGCCTCGGCGCGCTCGCGCCATTCCGCTGCGGAAGCAAGTTGCGTATCAAAGGCACGCAGCGTAGCGTCGAGCGTCTCCATTGCATCGTCGCCCAGGCAGGCAGCGGCATGCGTCGGCACATCGGCAAAACCTTGCAGCGCCAGCGCCTGACCAAGCACGTCCTCGGCATCGGCCAAGCGGCTAGCAGCCTGCGCCTGTGCCTGCTGTGCGGAAACCAGTCCGGCCTGTGCCCCTGCTGCGTCCGCAGCGGCCTGCCGATCGGCCGCCTGCGCAGCGGCCAGCGCTTGTTCCAGCGTAGCCAGGGTGGCTTGCGCCTGGCGCAGCGCTTCGCCCAACGCAATGGGGTCGCGTGAATCCTCGGGAACCTGCGCGCTGTTGGCCTGCCATTCGCCACGGCAGTGGGCCAGCGCCTGGGCGGCGGTATCGGCTGCGGCGGCGGCATCGCGGTGCGCGGCTTGCGCAGTTGCAAGCGCCGTGCGGCAAGCGCCAATGGCCGCTTCGCGTTGCGCGACGCTTGCCGCCGCTTGCCGGCCTTCGGCCAGTGCCGCTTCCAGCGATTGGATCTCCGCGCTCAGGTTGCGGGCGGCCTCCTCGCCGACATCGGCCAATACCTCGGCCAGCTCGTCGCGCCGCTCACGCGCCTGAGCAATAGCTGCCTGCGCGGCCTGATGCTGGCCAGCGCAGCGCACCGCATGGGACTCGGCTTCCAGCGCAGCGTGACGCGCTGCCTCCAGCGCCTGGTCTGACAGCGGCTCCGCCACGTGTTGTGCCGGCACCGGATGCGCGGTGCTGCCGCATACGGGGCAGGCACCACCCGCGGCCAGGCTTGCGGCCAGGCGCGCGGCCTGCCCGGCGCGCCAGACGGATTCCACATCGGCCAGCTCGGTGCGACAACGGTCGCGCCGGCGCAGCGCCTGCTGTTCGGCTGCCGCGCTGCTGGCAGCCTGCGCGTTCGCGGCTTCCAGCGCGTGCGCCGCTTGCCGATAGCGTTCGAATTGCCGCGCGCGTTCTTGCAACGCAGCCAGCTGCAATGCCGTCGTCTGTGCCTGCGCGGCGGCAAGCTGGGTCTGCGCCAGGGCCGACTCCGCGGCCACGGCGTCGGCTTGTCGCATGGCAAGCTGTGCCTCGGCGCGTTCGCGCGCGGTGGCTGCGGCAACCTGCTTTGCCTCGGCCGCCCGCAACGCGCCAAGCAGGGCGCCCAGCTGTTGCGCGCGTGGCAGCACTGCTTCCAGCTGGGAAACGCGCCGCTGTGCTTCCTGGCGCGCGTCAGTGCGCGCCGCTTGCGCCTGCAAGACCGCCGCCGCTTGCGCGGCCCGTTGCGTGGCACGCTCCGCCTGTTCGCTCGCCTGCGTCAAGGCCGCGGCGCTGCCCGCCTGGTCACGCTGCGCGGCTTGCCATGCCTGCAAGGCCGGCCTGACACGCGCGGCCCGTTGCGCCGCGTGCCAGCGGGCGCGCTCGCCGTCCATGGCTGGCTGCCGCGCCAGCAGCGCCGCATGCGCGGCCTGCGCCTGCTGGCGTTCCTGCAATCGCGCCGCCACCTGCTCACCGGCGCCCAGCGCCGTCTGCGCCGCGGCCAGCGTGGCCCGCGCGCCTTGTTCCTGCCCTTGCAGCGCCAGTAACGCGGCCTGCAGCGCCTCGATGCCTTCCGCCAGCGCCTGCGCCGATTCCACGCCAGCTTGCCGCAATGCTTCGTCGCGCTGGATGGTGATGCGCTCGGCATCGCGGCGGATGCCGGCGGCCTCGGCCTTCAGCAGCTCTTCCACGCGGCGGTACAGCTCGGTGCGGAACAGCCGTTCAAGTATGGCCTGCCGTGCCTGCGAGCTGGCGGTCAGCAATTCACGGAAACGGCCCTGCGGCAGCACGATCACCTGGCGGAACTGGGCGCTGTCGAAGCCCAGCAGGTCGCGCACGGCATCGCTGACCTTGCCCGGCTGGCTGGCCTTGCTGACCCAGTCATTGCCATCGTGCAGGTCCAGCTGCGCCTTGGCCGGCTCGGTCACCCAGCCCTCGCCGCGCTGCCTGGGCCGCTCCTGCACCGGCGAGCGCACCACGCGCCAGCGCTGGGCGCCAAGGCTGAACTCCAGCGTCACCTCGGTGCGCAGCGCCGGCGCGGCGTTGGCGCTGCGCATGGCCTGCGCACTGCGCTCGCCGCCGGAGGTATCGCCGTACAGCGCAAAGCAGATCGCATCGAGCAGCGTGGTCTTGCCCGCGCCGGTGGGGCCGTGGATCAGCACGAAGGCCTGCTCGCCCAGCCGCGTGAAATCGACCTGCTCGGTCGCGGCAAAGGGACCGAAGGCCTGCAGCGTCAAATGCAGCGGTCTCATGCCGACTCCCTGTCCGCGGCGGCGATACCGGTCAGCACCTGGTCGAGCATCGCACGCTGGTCCGGGTCCAGTTCGGCATCCGCCACTTCGCGAAAGAAATTGGCAAAGAGCTCGCCGGTTCCCAGTTGCCGCAGCTTGCGCCCGGCCTCCGAAGCCGTGCCAGTGCGCGCCAGCACTGTGCGCTCGATCGCCAGTGCGTTGGGATAGACCTGCCGCAGCCGCGCCATCGGGTCCAGCAGCGCACCGGTATCGGTGAGCCGCGCGTGGATGTAGTCATCGCGTTGCGGATCATCGCCCCCCGCTGCCAGCACCTGTGCCAGCTCGCCTTCCACCACCCGCACGTCGCGCAGCGCCTGCAGCGCCACCGGCGTGATGGTGACAGCCCCGTCCGCACCCAGCTCGATGCGCGACACCGACTTGTCGTGCGCGCACTCCGACAGCGAATACTTCAGCAGCGAACCCGCATAGTGGATGCGCCCGCCGCCCAGCGTCTGCGGGCGGTGCAGGTGGCCCAGCGCCACCAGGTCGAAGCCGGCAAACAGGTCCGCGGCCACCGCGCCGCTGCCGCCCACCGACAGCGGGCGTTCCGATTCGCTCGCCGCGCCGCCCACGACGAAGGCATGACCCACCACCACGGCGCGCACGCCCGGCGGATGCACCGCGCGGATGGCGTCGAGTTGCGCGCGCAGCGCGGCTTCATGCGACAGCAGCTCGGTGCCCATCGCATCGCGCACCACGGCAGGCTCGGCATACGGCAGCGCGTAAAGGCGCACTTCGCCATGCGCGTCGTGCAAGGTCACGCAACTGGCCTGCGCCAGCGTGCGGCCGGCCACATGCAGGCCCTGCGCGCGCATCAGCCGCGCGCCAAACTCCAGCCGCTGCGCGCTGTCATGATTGCCCGCGATCATCACCACCGGCACGCCGGCGTCGATGACGATGCGGCCCAGCACGTCGTCGAGCAAGGCCACCGCCTCGGGCGGCGGCACGGCGCGGTCGTAGACGTCGCCGGCGATCAGCACGGCATCGGGGCGCTCGGTGCGGACCAGTTCGACAAACTGGTTGAGGATATGGGCCTGGTCTTCCAGCAGGCTGCGCGCATGGAAGAGCCGGCCGAGATGCCAGTCGGCGGTGTGAAGAAAGCGCAATCCGGGGTCCGGTTGAAGAAAGGGCGAAACCCGCATCATAATGCTTCGCGACCTGCCCACCCGTTCAGCAGCGGTTCAGGCGGGCGCGCGCATCATGCATGCGGTCGCCCCCAGATCATGAAGTTAACGGAGAACGCACATGAAACGCATCCTGACCGCCACCGCCCTTGCTCTCGCCCTGGGCCTCGCCGCAGCCGGCGCCAGCGCCCAGTACACCGGCCCGTCCGCGGTGCCCGTCATGACCGTCAAGGCGCTGCAGGCCGAAGGCAAGGACGACCAGCATGCCGTGCTGCGCGGCAAGATCGTCAGCAGCGTCGGCGACGAGCGCTACCTGTTCTCGGACGGCACGGGCCAGATGAAGGTGAAGATCAAGGCCAGGCTCTGGCCGGCGCAGAAGCCGGTGGATGCGCAGACCACGGTGGAACTGGTCGGCGAATACGACAAGAAGCTGATCGGCGAATCGCACTTCGACGTGAAGGAGATCCGCCTGCAGTGAGGCGTGTCCTGATGCGCGCGCTCAGACTGGCTCGGCCTCGCTGTCGGCGATCTGGTACTTGCGCATCTTCTCCCACAACACCTTGCGGCTGATGCCCAGGCTAGCCGCCGTGTCCTGACGCCGCCAGCCATTGGCATCGAGCGCGGCCAGGATGCGGCGGCGTTCTTCCGTATCGGCGCGCAGGTCGTTGCGCTCGCCGCCATCGAACGCACCCGGGTGCAGGGAGCGGAACAGCGGCCGGATACGCTCCTCATCCCAATGCCCGGTCTGCTGCACGGTAATGCCCACACGCTCGGCCAGGTTGCGCAGCTCGCGCACGTTGCCGGTGAAGTAGGCGGTGCCGACCGCGCCCTTGAGCCAGTCCGGCATCGGCGGCAGCGCGTCGAAGCCGGATGCTCCCAGCATATGGCGCAGGAACGACTGCAGCAGCGCCACCTTGTCGGCCGGTCCGCGCTCTTCCAGGCTGGGGATGCGCATCTCGATCACGGCCAGGCGGAAGAACAGGTCGGCACGGAAGCGCCCCTGCCGCACCGCGTCGCGCAGGTCCTTGTTGGTGGCCGCCACCAGCCGGAAATCCAGCTTGACCGCCAGCGTCGAGCCCAGCCGCGTGATCACGTTCTCTTCCAGCACGCGCAACAGCTTGACCTGCTGGAACAGCGGTAGGTCGCCGATTTCATCGAGAAACAGCGTGCCGCCGTTGGCCTGCTCGAAATAGCCGCGGTGCGCGAACGAGGCGCCGGTGAACGCGCCCTTGGCATGGCCGAAGAACTGCGATTCGAACAGGCCGTCCGGAATCGCGCCGCAGTTGACCGCCACGAACGGGCCCTTGCCATAGGTGCTGTTGCGTTCATGGAACAGGCGCGCGATGCGTTCCTTGCCCGCGCCGGTCTCACCGTACAGCATCACGTTGCTGCCGAAGTCGGCAAAGGTTTCCACATGCTGCAGCAGCTGGCGCATTGCCGGCGAACCGGCCACCAGGTCGGCCTCGCGCTCGCCGGGCGCGTCCGTGGCCAGCAGTTGCGGCAACAGCTTGCCGATCTGGCTGCGCAGGTCCGCGCCGGTGAAGTCATCGGCGAGGATATGCGCGTACTCCGGCGGAAAGCGGCCGGGATCGCTCTCGCGGCCGGGTCCGGCCACCCAGATCACCGGCATCCCATGCGCGGCCTCCCAGTCCAGCGAAAAGCGCGCGGCGCCGATCACCGACACGCTGATCACCGCGATGCAGGGCTTCACGCGCGGCTCGGCGGGCAGGGCTTCGAGCGCGCCGGCGCGGATCACATCCACGCCCAGCGGTGCCAGGAAACGCGTGACGCGGTCGGCAATCTCGTACTTGCCTTCCCACACATAGACTTCAAGGTTTTCGTAGGCCCAGCGGTCTGTCTTCATTCGATTTCTGCCATCAGGCGGTTTGTCGCTTCCATGGCTCAGTACACCAGTTCGGCATTGTTGCAGTCGATGCTGTGGACCCAGAGATCGGCGGTGCCCAGCTGGATTCCCAGGCTGGCGAGCAGGGGCGGGATCAGCGCGTCAAGCGCTGCCCCGACCGGCGCGAGTAACGGGCCAAGGTCAATGGGCACGCTAAGGATGCCCAGCAGCCTGGTCCGCACCTTCAGGGCCAGCACTTGCGAGAACAACCCACCGAACGGGTCGCTGGTGCCAACCTGGGCGTGCCCACCCGGTGCCAGCGTGACATCCTGGCCAACCGTGTTGCCATAGCGTGGCACATCTGTGGCAATCACGTCGGCAATGTCGAGCAGCCCCACCTTGGCCTGGCCGAGCACCACGTCGCCGCCCTTGCAGCCATCGGTCAGGCACGCCGTGACGAGGCTGCTCCTGACATGCATGGTGGCACGACGGTCCGCAGCACTTGCCGCGCATTGCAGCTTGGTCAGGTCGGCAGTGGCACTGGCCACGTCAAGATAGAGCGGCACGTTCAGGTTGGCGTCCAGTACCGGTTTGGCAGAAATCTGGAGCATCAGGGTCAGTTTTATCTGGGACGAGCTTGCAGTCGTCTGCCAGGTGTTCGGGTTGCTGGAGAGCTGCCGCGCCGGACCCGCCGCCGTCACCGGCGGCTGGATCACGCGCAGGTTGGCACTGATCCCACCCAGGCCGAGGGGCAGCTTGGGTATGTTGAGCGGCAGTGCGACTGCCGTGTCCCCTCGCGCCACCTGCGCGCCGGCCAGCAGCAACTGCGCCACATTCAGGCCCACTTCCACCGCCGACGATGCCGCGGGCGCCATCACGCCAAGATCAAGCAGCCTGGCCAGTGACACCGTCGCCGCCGCGCCACTGGCACCAAGCGCCGTAGGCGGGCTGCCCAGCATCGTCGTCAGCAGCGCGTCGCGGCCGGCCGCGCCAAGCACCAGCGCGTAGAAATCGCGCAGGTTCAGCGAGGTATTCAGCAGCTGGTCGACCGTGCCGACATTGGCTTTGAGCCGTAGCTGATCCAGCGTCACCGTGGTATTAAGCAGCCCCTGCCAGTCCACCAACGACAAGTTCACCGTATTGCCCAGCAGCACACTCAACATGCTGTTGGCCGTGGAAACATCCAATAGCCCGGTGCCCAGCGAAAACGCCGCCACCGGCGGACTGCCGCTGGCAATCGATTCAGCAAACAGCTGGCGTCCGCTGCCCCCCTTGATCACAAACAGGATCGGCACAGTCTGCGTGGCCTGTACGCGCACGGCATTTGGCGATACCTGGGCCGGGTTGTAAGCGGCGCTGAAATGCCTTGGCCCGCCGCTCGCCGGATCCCACACACCAAGACAGGCTGTCATGGCATCCGCGCTGCCGCCGGTGGCATCGCCACACCCCATGGCAATGCCTGACGGATAGCCGTTTTTCGCACCGATATTGCTGACCGTACCCAGCACGGCGCTGTTGAGATTCGCCGCACTGTCCGCCCGCTTGAGCTGCTGCGCCGCCGACATCGCCGCCAGGTCCACCATGTTCTGCAACTGCCGCTGGCGCATGAACACATGCCCGACATCGATCGAGACCAGCGCGGCGATCGCCACGGTGCCGATCAGCAGCGCCGCCATCACGCTGACGGCGCCGCGCGCGGATCGGTGCGCCCTGCGCAGACGCGACGGTCGCAAGCTCATTTGCCGCCCAGCATCTGGCCAGCGGAGCCGGAGCGCGTGGTGCTGGCGTTGGCCTGCCCTGTGTAGAACTCCGGCAGTGCAAAGCGGAAGCTGTTCAGGTAGCGCTCATAGCCCAGCGCTGCCTGCTCGCCGTGCATCGGCAGCATCGGTCCGGCCTGCGTGCCCTCGCGCTGGATTGCGAGGACGGCGCGCGTGTCGGCACCGATGTCGCGCTGCGCGGGACGGCCCTGCGGCATGCCGGAGGAAGTGGCGGCGGCCGCTTCCGTCACCGTGCCGTCGGTTTGCGCGTGCGCAAGCGGCGCCAGCGCCGACAGGGCCAGCGCCGCGCACATGGCGGGCTTGCGGATGGCAGTAAGGAGATTGGCTGTCATGGTGTAGCGCCCTCTTGTGCGGCGACGGCAATTGGCTTGGCAACGACCGCCACGGCAGTGGCCGGGGCGGACACCGGTTTCGGCTGGCCCGACCGTGCCGCTGCGCGGTCGCGCGTGGCAGTGGCCCGGGCGATGCGGTCGGCTTCCTTGCGGATGGCGCTGCGCGTGGCCTCCGGCAGCGCGGCCTTCTGCATCATGGCGTTGGCCTGCGCGCGCTTGCCGTCGGCCATCAGCCACACCGCGGCATTGCTGATCACGCGCGGGTTGCGCGCATCGAGCTCAAGCGCCTGCATCACCGGCACGCGCGCGTCCTGCAGCGCGCCGGCACGCATCAGCGCATAACCCAGGTCGCTGGCGATGCGCGCATTGACCGGGTCCAGCGCCGCGGCTTCGCGCAGTTCGGTGACAGCGCGCGCGAAGTCATCCTGGCGCCCGGCCAGCAGGCCAAGCCCGTGGTGCGCATGCGCGGCCTCCGCGCCCTTGGCGCTGGCCGCCAGCTTCTGGTAGGCCTCGGCGGCGGCCTTGTCCTGCCCGGTCTCGCGCAGCGCATCGGCACGCATCACCTGGATCTCCGGTCCGGCGCCGAAGCGCTGGACATAGACCTCGATATGCGCGAGCGAGGCAAAGTACAGCCCGTCCTGCTGCATCTTGCGGATCAGGCCCAGGTAGACCGCCTGCTCGCTGTATTCGGCGCGCGCGGTCTTGTCGCGCAGCTTGGCCAGCTCCACCTGGGCTTCGGCCTGCTCATGCATGGCCGCGGCCCCGTTGTTGCTGGCGGCGCAGCCGGACAGCGCCGCCAGCAACAGGCACGCCGCCGGTTTCCAGACCCGGCCCAACGCCGGACCGACTGAGCGCTTCATCGCATTCCTTTCATTTCATATGTGCCAGCATGCGGATCACCCCAAGGAAGCCGGGGCCCGCGGTCAGGATCAGCAGCACCGGCAGCAGGCTGACCACCATCACCGCGGTCATCTTGACCGTGAGCCGGCCGATCTCGTCCTTCATGCGCGACTTGCGCGCTTCCTGCATGCGCAGGCCGAACTGGCGCAGCGGCTCCTGCACCGCGCCGCCGTGCTTGTCCACCTGCGTCAGCAGCGTGATCAGGCTTTTCAGGTCTTCGCTGTCGAACAGCCGGCCGATGCGCAGCAGCGTCTGCTCGCGCGAGCGGCCCGAGGCAAACTGCTGGTTGGCGCGCGCCAGCTCCGGTCCCAGCACGCGCAGCATGCCGCCGAACTCGGCCACGATCACTTGCAGGCTTTGGTCGATCGACAGGCCCACGCCCTGCAGCAGTCGCAGCATGTCGATCAGCACCGACAGCTCGTCATCGACCATGCGCAGGCGGGCCGTGGCGCGGCGGCGCAGGTACCACTTGGGTGCCAGGTAGGCCATGGCGAACGTGCCGAAGCCCCATGCGATCACGGCCAAGGCGCCCGCGCCCACATGCCACAGCATGGCTACCAGCGCTAGCCCCAGCGGCAGCGCCAGCCGCAGCACGCCGAACACCACGCGCGCCTGCGGGCCGTACCAGCCGCATTGCTCCAGCAGTTGCTGGTCTTCCGGCGTCACCACCGCGCGGCCCAGCCGCGATTCCAGCCAGTCGGCATCGAAGCGCTCGCCGACGCGCGCGCCGAGTTGTGCGCCAATGCCCGTGGCCGCACCGGCCCTGCCCTGCGCAGCGCCGGCCGCGGCAGGCGCCGCTGCAGCCTTCGCCGTGGGCTGGGCGCCGGGCGCAGCCGGGGCGGCGGCCTGGGCCGCGCGAGCAGCCTGGGCAACCTCCTGCGCCCGCTGCCGCGCCAGTGCGGAATCGATGGTGCGCGCCGACAGCCGGCGCTGGCGCCAGTCGCGCAGCAGCGGCAGCGTCAGTACGCCCACGCCGCATGCGGCGACGAACAGGCTCAGCGAGATCAGCGTCAGGCGGTCCATGGTGGCGATGTCCGTGTCCGTGCTGCTCAGATCGACTTGGCCAGCCGGTACAGCATGAAGGCGCCGGCGACTTCCAGCGCCGCCGCCGACAGCAGCATCGATTTGCCGGTGGGGTCTTTCCACATCATCATGATATAGCCCGCGTTCAGCGTGAACAGGCCGCCGGCCACCACCAGCGGCAGCAGCCCCAGGATCCACGCCGACAGCCGCGTCTCGGCCGACAGCGCCATCAGCTCGCGTTGCGCCTGCTCGCGGTCGCGCATAAAGGCGGCGGTGCGCTCCATCACCACATCGGCACGGCCGCCGTAGCGCACCGACAGGCGCAGCACGGAAGCCACCAGCACCAGTTCCTCGACCTTGAAGGTGCGCCCGACCTGCAGCACTGCCTGGTCCAGTTCCTTGCCGGCGCGCTGCAGGTGTATAGCTTGCACCAGGCATTGGCGCAGCGGCGCCTCGGTATTGGCGATCGAATTCTGGAACGCCGCCGGCACGCTGCTGCCGATCGTCATCAGCCGCACCACGCCGTCCAGGAAGCCGGGCAACTGCGACAGCAGCTTCTTGTGCAGGCGGCGCACGCGGTTCCATGCCGTGAATGCCGCCACCGCCGCCGCCACGACGAAGACCGACACCGCGCCCAGCCATTGCCCCGCCACCGCGCCGGCCAGCGTGCACAGCACCACCGGGGTGATCCAGATGATCGCGGTGCGGCGCGTGGGCGCCAGGTCGGCACGGCGCAGGAAGTCATCCCAGCGGCGGCGCAGGTCGCGCCCGGGCATCTGCAGCGACGGGTCCGGCGCCTGCGCATAGCGCATCCGCACCTGCTCGGTCTGCGCCTGCAGGAACGCCTGCTGCTGCTCGCGGCGCGCGCGGGCCTGCGCGCTGGCGAGCAGCAACAGGCCCAGGCCGGTGATGACCAGGGCCAGCGCGGCGAGCAGCAGCGTGGCGCTAGACATCGAAGCGGTCGTCCAGCATGAAGCCCGGCCCGCGCATGCGCGCCAGCTTGGGCGAGTGCGGCAGCAGGCCGAGCGAGAGCCAACGGTCGGTCTCGGTACCGTCCGGGTTCATGTAGGGTTCGTGCCGGTACAGCTCCTGCGTGGAGATGATGTTGTCGCCCAGGCCGGTCACCTCGGTAATCGAGACGATACGGCGCTTGCCGTTCGACAGGCGTGCGATCTGCACGATAAAGTCGATCGCATTCGCGATCTGGCGCCGCAGGCTCAGCTCGCTGCCCTGGAAGCCGGCAAAGCCAGCCAGCATCTCCAGCCGGTACAGGCATTCGCGCGGGCTGCTGGCGTGGATGGTGCCCATCGAGCCGTCGTGGCCGGTGCTCATGGCCTGCAGCATCTCCAGCACCTCGCCGCCGCGCACTTCGCCCACGATGATGCGGTCGGGGCGCATGCGCAGGCTGTTGCGCAGCAGGTCTCGGATCGATACCACGCCAGTGCCCTCGAAGCCGCCCGGACGGCTTTCCAGCCGCACCACATGCGGGTGGTTCAGCGCCAGCTCGGCGGTGTCCTCGATGGTGATGACGCGCTCGGTGGCCGGCACGAAGGTGGCCAGCGCATTGAGCAGCGAGGTCTTGCCCGAACTGGTGCCGCCGCTCACCAGGATATTGCAGCGCGCCTGCACCGCGGCCTGCAGCAGGTCGCCGATCTCGGGGCTCATGGTGCCCAGCGCCTGCAGGTCGGCGGGCGTCATCGGGTCCTTGCGGAACTTGCGGATCGACACCACCGGACCTTCCAGCGCCAGCGGCGGGATCACCACGTTGATGCGGCCACCGTCGGGCAGGCGCGCATCGACCATCGGACTGGACTCGTCCAGGCGCCGGCCAATCGGCGCCAGGATGCGGCGCACGATGCGCAGCAGGTGGCCGCTGTCGGCGAAGCGCACCGGAATGCGCTCCAGAACGCCGTGGCGCGACACGTAGACATCGAGGTGGCCGTTGACCAGGATGTCTTCCACCGCGGGGTCGTTGAGCAGGTCTTCGATCGGGCCGAAGCCCGCCAGCTCCTTGGTCAGCGCCTCGGCGATCTGGCGCAGCTCGGCTTCGTTGATGGGTATGCGCCGCAGACGCGTGAAGCTCTCGAGCTCCAGGTCGACAAAGTGCTGGATCGCGGTGCGCGACCAGCGGCCGAACTCGGCGCCAAGCTCTTCGATGCGGGTCAGCAGGTGCTCGTGCGCCGCTTCCTTGATGTTGTGGAATTCCTGCGAGACCGGGAACGGTGCGGGGGCGTTGTCGGAGAATTCGATCGCTTGCGTCATGTCAGCTTCCAGTGCGTGCCGTGCGCGCGCCGCGCGCGACCAGCGCTGCGCGCAGCGCCCCGGGCAGTTTTTTCTTGATCCGCGCCAGCAGCGTGGTGTTCCTGGGCGCCGCCGCGCGATACCCCAGGCGCACCAGCAGATCGGCCAGCGCGCGCACATAGGGGTCGTGCGGATCGTCGTCGGCCAGCACCGCGCCGCGGTTCATGGCCAGCACCAGCGCCTCGCGGCTGTCTGGCAGCGTCGCCACCGACTGCACGTCCACGCGGCGCGCGATCTGTGCGGCGTCCACCCCCAGCCGCGCATCGAAGCGCGACACCAGCAAGTGCAGGTCATCGCGCTCCACTTCGCGCGCGCGCAACTCATGCACCAGTTCCGCCGCGGAGACGATCGCGCCCACACTCTGGTCGGCCACCAGCACCACGCTGTCGGCGGCCTTGACGATCTGCGCGGTGAATTCGGCATTGCCAAACCCGCCCAGGTCGATGATCTGCATGTCGAAGAACGCGCGCAGGCGCTCCAGCAGGCCGATGGCTTCGGAGTACGAGATGTCGCGCAGCTCGCCCAGTGCAGCGGGCAGCGGCAGCACGCACACGCCGTTGCTGTGGCGCGTCAGCGCGGTCTGCACGAAGACCTGGTCGAAGCGGCGCAGGTTGCGCACCGCCTCGACAAAATGAAAGCCCGGGCTCAGATTCAGGTACAGCGCGCCGTCGCGCGCCGGCAGGCCCAGGTCCATCAGCAGCACTTCGGCGCGGGCGTCGGTCTTCTCGTGCCGTGGCAGGCGACGGCGCGCGGCCGCGGCCAGGTTGACCGCCAGGCTGGTCACGCCCACGCCGGGGCGCGCGCCCAGCAATGCCACGATCTTGCCCTGGCGCGCCGCCTCGGCCGGGCGCACCTGCTCGCTCGGCACGGCCAGGCGCTTGACCACGGCCTCGGCCTGCGCCGGCGCATCGCGCAGGTCGATAAAGTCCTTCACGCCTACGCGCAGCGCGGCCAGCATGATGCCCGGTTCGTCGGCCTGGCCCACTGCCACCAGCGGCAGGCCGGGAAAGAGCCGCAGCAACTGCTCGCCCAGGTGCGCCGACTGCCCGGCCAGTTCCGCCGAGAAATGCAGGAACACCAGGCCGGGGCGCAACTCGGCCACGCGCTCGATAAAAGCTTCCTGGGCCCCGCCATCGGTCACCAGCGTGCCCAGCCCGCCGAGGACCCTGCCCAGCCAGTCCCTGACTTCGCCCTGCGTTGCGTGCAACAGAAAATAGTCCATCTCTCCGCCTCAAGGCTGTTGGCCATGCCAGCCGGCATGGCCGGCGGCTATTTCGAGAAACCCGGCAAAGTCGGGTCCGCGTATTCACCCAGCACATACCAGCCCCATACATTGGGGCTGGCGTCGGTACGGCCCTCCGCGCCGACGGCCTGCGCCGCGGGCGAGTTCCTTGCCATTGGCTTCACCAGACGCGGGGTGACGACGATCATCAGCTCGCGGTCTTCCTGGTGGAAGTTCAGGTTCTTGAAGAAGGCGCCGATCACCGGCAGGTCGCCCAGCACCGGCACCTTGTTGACGTTGCTGACAGTGTTGCGGCTGACCAGCCCGCCGATCACGAAGCTCTCGCCATCGCCCAGCTCCACCGTGGTGTCGGCGCGCCGCGTGACGATGGCCGGCACCACCGCGCCATTGATCGATATGCCGCGCGAGGGGTCGAGGTCGCTGGCCTCCGGCGCCACCTTCAGCGCGATGCGGTCGGCCGACAGCACCGTGGGCGACACGGTCAGCCCGATGCCGAACGGCTTGAACTGGATTGTGGTCGTGCCCAGCGCCTGCGGCACCGGAATCGGGATCTCGCCGCCGGCCAGGAAGCTGGCGCTCTGGCCCGACAGCGCCACCAGGCTGGGCTCGGCCAGCACGCGCGCGAGGCCATTGGCTTCGAGCAGGCTGATGTTGGCGAAGATGCCGTGCGTGAGCGACGCCGCGACCAGGTTGAAGGCATTGCTCATCGGCTGCGAGATGTCGGCCGTGAAGCTTCCCGGCGCGCCGCCGCTGCCGGGGGTGAAGGTGAATTTGTTCAGCGTCGACGGCGAGAACGTGCCAAAGGCAAAGCCGGAGTTGTTGCGAAAGAAGTTGATGCCGACTTCCTTGAGCACGGTCTTGCTGATCTCCACCACCTTGACGTCGACCTGCACGGTGCCGGAGAGCGGCACGGTCGAGCGGTCCACCACCAGGCCGGGCTTGCCGTCGGCCTTGCCGGTGGTGGCCGCACGCGCGGCGGCCTGCGCGCGCGCCGCGCCATAGGCATCGGGCGACTGGCCGGTGATGGTGGCGCCGGCCGCGGAATAGTTCAGCTTCGCGCCATCGGCATCGGGCGCGATGGCATCGACCTGCACGTTGTAGGTCAACGGCTCGGCGCCGCGCGTCCACACCATCACGTCGGTCACGCCGGGTTGCCTGGCCACCAGCAGCACGCTGGGCGCGCCGCGTGTGCGCAGCACCAGCGCATCGGCCACCGCCGGATTGCCCACGGCCACGCGCTCCACTGGCTGCGCGCTGCGGATTTCCTTTTGCGCGCCGGCCATCAGGCGCAGCTGGCGCGCCGGCACGGCGTCCTGCGCTTGCGCGCGAGGCACCAGCGCGCACCATGCGGTGGTGGCCAGCATCGCGGCCAGCGCGAGCTGCATCAGCCGGCGGCGCAGGGCCACGATTTGGGCTTGTGTTTTCCGGATTTGCATTTGGTCGGCGCCCACGTTCTTATTCGATCTCGCGCTTGCCTGCGCGGATCACTTCCACGCCTGCGCTTTGTCTTGCCTGTGCCGGCACGGGCGGCGCGGCAACCTGCAGCGGCCGCGGCGCTGGCGTAGCCGCCGGCACGCGCGGGGCCTGAGCGCCAGTGGTGGTGGCCAGGCCAGACAGCACCACGCCGGCCATGGCCTTGTCGGGCGCCGCGCGCGGGGCGTTGGAGGGAACGCCGGCGCGCGCCGCCAGCGCGGGCGGAGGGTCGGCAAACATGCCGTCGCTGGGCATGGCTTCGTCCTGCGGATTGCGCAGCGCCAGCATCAGGCGCCCGGACTGCTGTGCCATGGCCAGGCGGCTGACCTGTTCCAGCGGCACCGACAACACCGCCGTCTTGGCGCCTTCCTGGCGCGCCATCATTTGTTCCGGCTTGGCGTTCTGCGGCCGGTTGACCGAGGCGACGCCGTAGGCCAGCACGCGCAGGCGCGACAGCAGCATGCGCGCCTGGCTTTCGGGGATCTCCTGCTGGTCGCGCCGCAGCACCAGGAAGACGTCGACATAGTCGCCGGGCTGCAACTGGTTGCCGACGCCGATGACCTCGTCGACAGACACCGCCACCGCGCGCTGACCTTCCGGCACCTGCGTGGCCAGGCCGGACAGCAGTTGGCCTTCGAGCACCGGCACGCTGGCGCCCAGCGCCACCAGCGGTACCTGCCCGGTCACGCGCGCCACTTCGCTGTAGGCGCCGGCGGGGTCGATCGGCAGCATCTCTACCTTGAGCGCGTCGGCTTCAAGCGGCTTGCCGGCCTCCGCCGCGCGCGTGGTCACCACCACCGGATGCAGCGGCTTGGCGGTATTCGCTGCCGCAGGCGCCTGTGCCGGCTGGCGGCCCACCTGCCACGCCAGCAGCGCAAGCAGAAGGGCCACGCCAAGCAGAACCACAGCCAGGAGTCGGATCTGCTTGCTGGTCATGCGAGATTCCTTTGGATGGGCATGGCGTGGGGACGTTGGGGCATGGCGGCTCAGATATCAGGTGAAAGCTGGACCATTGCCGAGCCCGACAGCGTTGCGGGGACCGGGACCATCGGCACGGCGGGGAGGATGTTTGCGGTGGGAAGGCTCAGCGTGACCTGCACACAGACATCGGCGGAGCCGGATGCACAGGGCACCGCCTGCGCAACACTGGCGGCAGGAATCAGGTCACTGATGGATTTTGGAAGGGTGCCGCGCGCCATCGCGGACGCGGCATTGACACGGGCGGCCTGCGTGGCCGCAAGGCCCGAGCCGGAAACGCCCGCAGGATAGCGCAGCGCAGCGCGCGCGCCTTCTTCTGCAGCCAGGGTCAGCACCTGCTGCAGTGCCAGCACCATGCCGTAGTAGGCGATGCCGATCACTATGGTGATCAGCACCGGCGCCACGATCGCAAACTCGATCGAAGCACTGCCGGCACCGTGGCAGCGCCGGTTGATCCTCCTGTTGACCCTTGCGTGCAGCAACATCCGAAGCCCCGGTCCTTTGGTGTTCTTTCGCGCCGACCGGCGGCGCAGCCTGCTTGCCTCTAGCCTGCCCGGCTATTGGCAAGCAGCCGTCCAGGCCAGCACACCCACGGCCAGGTACGCGGCATACGGGATGCCGCGCGCCCGTGAAAACTGCGCCGTTGGAATGGGTCCGCTTTCCTGATAATCGATGGCCTGACTTGTGGCCGGCGCGCGACGGTCCAGTGCCAGCGCCAGCAGCGCGTGCACCAGCCCGAGCAGGCTGCCGACGACCCATGCCACCACCAGTCCTTGCGGACCGGTGAACAGCCCCGCCACCGTCAGGAACTTGACGTCGCCTGCCGCCATGCGCCCGAGGGCATGGACCGGCAAGGTGACGGCAAGGCCCAGCCCCGCGCCAATCAGGCGCGTGGCCAGCGCAAGTTCCGTTGCCTGCCCAGCGAGTAGTGCCAGTCCGAGGGCGAGCACGGCAGCCACCAGTAAGGTGTTCGGAACGCGCCGATGAGCAAGATCTGTATATAGAGTCGCCGCGCAGAGGAGCGCGGCAATCATGTCGGTCTTACGTCGTTGGCTTGCCAAGCCAAACAGTGACCTTTTGGCCCAGACTCGTAAATCCGTCTCTGACATTTTCGCCGAGCGTGGTGGCTCCCACCGCGACGGTCAGCGCCACGAGCCCCGCGATCAGCCCATATTCAATAGCCGTCGCCCCGCGATCATCCTTAATAAAGCGTGTAATGAGTCGTTTCATAATTGACACTCCCGATGTGATCAAAGGCCGCGATCACGCCCACCCCATTCGATTATCACGGTGCTCTGTGGCCCGCTCTTTAAGTGACTATTCACGCTTGCTGCGCTTTTTTATAAGACATGCTATGTCTCAACCATACCCCTCCTACGGGTGATGGCAATGACCCAAAGGGGTCAAAACGCCCGTTTGAAACGACCCGGCACGCCCGGGTCACAGGTTGTTAAAGAGCAGTCAGGCCAGCGCGAAACCGGCCTGCAGCCTGGCTTTGCGGTCATTGCACCCGCAAAGCCAGGCAGAATAAAAAGATGCGCTGCGACGGGGTGATGAGCGACAGCGCACCGTGAAAACACCTATCAGGGATGAGACATTTCAGTGCAGCAGGCCCCCGAGAATCGGCAGTTGCGGCTTGCTGTCACCGCCGCTGGAGCCACCACCCGTAGTGCCGCCGACGCCGCTCTTGATGCCGCCGACCAGGCCCGTAACCGGCGCCAGCAGTGCACTGACCGGGCCCAGCGCGCCGCCGCCCGCTGAACCGCCCTCACCGCCACCAGTCTTGGCCAACGGCAGGTTGCTCAGCACGCCCGCCAGCGGATTGCCGCCCTGGCTGCTGTCTGCGCCCTGGCCAACACCAGTGCTGGCCAGCGGCACGTTGTTCAACAGGCCGCCCAGGGGATTGCCGCCTGCCTGGCCGTTGCCCTGCAGCAGCACGCCGGCGGCCGCAACGGCCTTGCCCGCCTCGGTCACCACGCCGCCCAGCGGCGAAACCACCGGTGCCTGGCTGTTGCTGAGCATGCTGCCGCCGGTGGCCACCGTATTGCCGGCCTTGTAGAGCAGCCCGTTGGCCGGCTCGCCCAGGCGCGTGCCCGCGCCCACCGTCTGCGTGCTGTCGGTAGCCTTGCTGGTCAGCGGCACGATGACCTTGCTGAGCGAGTTGGTGACCTGCGCGACGGCGCCGTCGCCCAACACGCTTTGCAGTTTGTCGCCGCCGCCCTGCACCGCGGCACCCACCTTCTGGACCAGGCCGCCCACCGGCGTGGTCAGCGGTGCCAGCGGCGCCAGCTTCTCCGTACCCAGGCCCTGCACCAGCGAGCCGCCGCTGACCACGGTGTCGCCCACTTCGCGGACCACGTTGCCGGTGCTGGCCACGGTCACACCGACCGGGTTATCGACCGAGCCCATCCGTCCGAGGCCGTCGCGCACGCCTGCGCCGAGCGCGCCGACTGCTTCGCCGGCATTGACCACCACCCCACCGGCCCCCTGGCGCGCCTGGGCGGGCAGCAGCGGCAGCGGCGCGTCCTGGATGGACTTGCCGATCTCGCTGACAGCGTTGCCCGTCGCCACCGCGGTATTACCGGTGCTCTCGGTGACCTTGCCAGTCGACGTGCTCTGCACGGTGGCGGGGGGCGGGGGCGTAACCGGCAGGTCGGCACCGCCGCCGCTGGGCTGCGGATTGGCGCCGCTGCCGCCGCCGCTCGAGGAGCAGCCGGCCATCAACAAGGCAATGGCGGCCACGCCGGCCGCGGCCAGTGAGGTCATGGAATGCTGCGCCGGATGTTTGGTCTTCATTGTTCTTCTCCTGTCTGGTTGGCCAGGCGCTGCCGGGCCGTCCTGTCTTTGCTTGGGTGCGCCGCATGGGATTGCAGACGAGCCTCGCCGCTGTCCCGCTCTTTGCTCTCCGGCCAACCGCCACGAACAGGCACTGCGGCACGGTGGAACGCGGGATCGTCGGCGCGTCGTGACAACGAATGGCAAGGTGCGTGCCAGCACCGCAAGGTGCGCTGGCGCGCAGACAGGGTGGCGCGTTGCGTGCCTTGCGTGGCGCGGGTTGCAGGGCGAAACGAGGTGGCCGCGCAGAGGACTCGTGCAACGTCACGGCCGGCGACAAACGTGTTACGTGCTACGTAACGTGTTCCCGGAGCACGGGAACACGAGGCAGCAGTCCGGCATGCCGCGATCGATTGCGGAACGTTGCGGCATGGCGCGCTATCCAGGTCCGGACGGCCGTCGCCGCCCCCCATCGCCCTCGCTGTTTTGTTCCCTGCGCACGACACACGTTACGTAACGCGTAACGCGCCGCCCCCTTTCCCCCACGCCTGGCACGACCCGGGGCGTTTTCCGTCACGGCCCTGGAGCGCGCATCCCGCAAGGCTTTGCGGGCCGCATACCCGACTTTTGCGGGGTCTGTGCGGTAGCGCTCCAACGGGCTGGCATACCGATTGCGCCATAACCGTCACCGCAGCACGCAGAAGACGAACGCGTTGCGCGGCCGAGCGATTTAAACGACGGGAATGAGGGAACACATCATGCGCAAACAACAACTCGCCGCAACGGCACTCCTTGCAACCCTGCTGACCCTGGGCGGCTGCGCCAGCGGCAACGGATCGACCTCCCTGGGCACCAGCGACACCGCGGGCACCAATGGCGGAACCAGTGGCGGCACCAAGAATGCGGATACCGTTGGCACGAGCGGTACGGGCGGCGCTACGGGCGGTACGGGTGGCACAGGCGGCGGCACCGACCTGGCCGGCGGCGGCACGGGTGGTACTGGTGGCACCGGCGGCAATAACGGTGGCAATAACGGCGGAAACAATGGCGGTGGCGACACGCCCGCCGCGCTGACCCCGACCGCCGCCGTCATCAACAATGGCGGCACGGTACTGGGCAACACTGGCAGCGCCGTCAGCGACCTCGGCAACCAGATTGGCAGCGCCAACCTGCCGCTGGTGCCGGCCCAGACACAAAGCAGCCTGGGCGGCGTGGTGGCCTCCACCGGTGATGCCGTGGGGGCGCTGGCCACAGGCCTGCAAACGGGCCTCGGCAGCATGCCCAACTCGGCCAACCCGGTCGGCACCACGGTAGCCAGCACCGGCAATGTGGTGACGGACCTCGGCAAGGCCGTGTCCGGCGCCGGCACGGCGGTCAGCGGCCTGGGTACCGGCCAGCTTGCCCCGCTGGCGCCGCTGACTTCGCCGCTGGGCGCGGTGGTGAATACGCTCGGCAACACGGTGAGCAACACCGGCGCGACGCTGACCACGGTCCTGTCGACCGGCGCGGTCGAGCAGGTGACCACCACCACCAGCAAGCTGATCGTGCCGATCACCTCCCAGCTAACCGGCGCCACGCAGACGCTGGGCGCGGCCACGGGCCTGGGCGCCCCGATCAACAGCCTGCTGGCGACCGTGGGCAGCGCGCTGGGCACGGCCGGCGGCAAGCTGCAACAGACCAACACGCCAGTGGTCTCGGGCGCCGGCGGCGTGGTGAACGCCACCGGCACGACCGTGGCCGCGCTCGGCGGCGCGACGAACGGCCCCGCCAGCGGCGGCGGCCTGGGCGCGCTGAGCCCGGTACTGGCACCGGTAACTGCGCTGGCCGGGGGGCTGGGAGGCGGTGCAGGCGCTGGCGGCACGGGTTCGCCGCTGGCGCCTGTCACTAGCCTGGTCAGCACCGTCACCGGCGGTCTCACCTCCGCCACGGCCAACACGCCGCTGGCGCCGGTCACCTCCCTTGTCAGCGGCGCGGCAGGCGGCCTTGGCAGCGCCACCGGCGGCAGCACCGGTTCGCCGCTGGTGCCGGTCACCTCTCTCGTCAGCGGCGCGGTAGGCGGCCTTGGCAGTGCCACCGGCGGCAGCACCGGATCGCCGCTGGCGCCGGTCACCACTGCGGTCGGCGGCGTGGTGAATGGCGTGGTCGGCGGCGTCACCGGCGCCACGACCGGCACTGGCACCACCAGCCCGCTGGCGCCCGTCACCAGTGTGGTCTCCGCCGTGACCGGCGGTGCCACGACCACCGCCGGCAGCACGACCGGCAAGGGCTCGACCACCGGTCCGATCGGTGGCCTGGTTGGCGGCCTGCTCGGCGGGCTGACCGGCGCGCTCGGCCAGAAGTAATCCAGCCTTGACCGCTGCCCTGGCGATCGCCTGATCGCTGGCAGCGGAGCACACCAGATTTCAACGTAGCGGCCACGCGCTGAGCTGGCAGCATCGGACAGCAGGCGCCCGGGGGTAGCGGCAATCCCCGCGCCAGTGGCACGCGACGTCAATAGCCGCAGTATTTCCTTACAGGGGTATTGCCATGCGTGCACGTCATCGCGTTGCCGCGCTGCTGGTCGGCGTCGGCGCGTTCCATCACGGCCTGGTCCTGGCCGATCCGCGCAGCCCGGTCCAGGGCGATCCGACCCAGACGCTCCCGAAGATTGCACCGGCCCGGCCCGACAGCAGCGTGACCGTGCAGGTCGAGCGGCCGCAGTCGGCCATGCAGGACTTGCTCAACGCACGCCTGATGCCGCGGCACTTTCGCATCGAGGGCGCGAAGACGCTGCCGTTCGAGGAGGTGGCCGCGCAGTTCACGCCGCTGGCCAACCGCGAGATCACGGTGGCGCAATTGCTGGAAGCGGCCAACACGGTGACGCAGATGTACAAGGACCGCGGCTATCCGCTGTCGTTTGCCTTCGTGCCGGCGCAGGATTTTGCCAACGGCGATGTGCTGATCACCGTGGTCGAGGGCTATGTGGCCAAGGTGACGGTCACCGGCAAGCCGGGCCCGGCAGAGGGCCGCCTGCGCGCCATCGCCGAGAAGCTGCAGCAGGACCGCCCGCTGCGCCAGGACCGCTTCGAGCACTACGTCAATGCGCTGGCGCTGCAGCCGGGGCTGCAGGTGGCGGCCACGGTGCAGCCGCCGACCACCACCGACGGCGCCTGCGAGATGGTGCTCGACGTCAAGCGCAAGCCGTTCACCTTCGGCACCGGCATCGAATACATGTCGCCGGGCCTGCGTGCCATCGCCACCGCCACCACCAACAGCCTGACGCCGCTGGGCGAGCAGATCTCGGTATCGGCACTGTTCCCCAAGGGCCGCGACAGCGAGGAGTACTACGCCGCCAGCTACGCGCAGCCGCTCGGCACCGAGGGCATGATCGCGCGGCTCAATGCGTCACACTACCGTGGCGTGCCGCAGAACGCCACGCTGGAGCCGATCGGGTTCAACCCGCGCTACGTCAACGACACCAAGCGCATCGGCGGCACGCTGAGCTATCCGCTGCTGTTGTCCAACGCGCATTCCCTTACGGTGACTGGCGGCTTCTACGGCGCCGACCAGTTCGAGCGCTATACCCATACCGCCACCGGCACGCGCGTCACCCTCGGCACCAATGTGCGCGTGGCCACCGCGGAGCTGACCTACGCGCAGCGCGGCGAAGGCGTAAGCCGCAACGCCACGCTGGGCTTGTACAAGGGCTTCGATGCGCTGGGCGCCAACCGCCAGAACAACACCAACGACCTGAGCTTCTTCCGCACGCGGCTGCTGCTGTCGCAATCGAAAGACCTGCTCGCGGGCTTCGGCCTGACCGTGGCCGCGGCCGGCCAGTACAGCGGCAGCCGGCTGGCCTCGGGCGAGCAGATCAGCTTTGGCGGGCGCTTCTTCGGGCTGGGCTATCCCGCTGGGGAAGTGGCGGGCGACAAGGGCTGGGGCGCTTCGGCGGAAATCAGCCGGCTGTTCCTGCCGGACATGACCTACCTGCGCACGATTCAGCCTTATGTGTCGGCCGATTTGGCGCGCGTGTATTCCAACAGCGTGTCGCTGTCGCACCGCAGGCTGTCGTCGGTGGCCATTGGGGCGCGTTTCTCGGACCGGCGCTACTACACGCTGGATTTGTCGGTGGCGCAGCCGGTGGGGGACAAGCCGACCAATGCGAGTCATCGGTCGCCGCGGATCAATATGGTTTATTCGTACCAGTTTGATTGAACTGGGCGCTATTGGGCTTACAAAGTTTCCCCGTACCCGGCCGGCGGCAGGTTTGCGTCGGCCGTTTTTTTTGGTTGTTGGGGTTTGTTTTGAGGGCTTGCGGCTGGCGTTTGTGGATGGATTGACGGTCCGGGTTTCGCCCCTGAAGGGGCGAGTCACTTTTTGTCCGAGCGACAAAAAGTAACCAAAAAACGCGTCGCCTCTGGCGGCTGGCCACCAATTTGAATTGGTAAGGAGCCTCGCCTTCAGGCCACTGGCACGATTCCGTGCCATCATGGTTTGCAATGTGTCCAGCTTCCAAGAAGGAGGGAAACCATGAACACGATTGCTCGCATTGGTGTCGA
>NZ_QKWJ01000040.1 GCF_003353055.1 Cupriavidus lacunae | reverse complement strand
CTGCTCGGCCGGTCCCAGCACGACTTGGCGCGCGACGGAACGGCCCCGCTCCGCGTCCCACACCGACTGCGCGGCAATACGGTAGCGACGGCCTTTAACTTCTCGTTCGAAGATGTGCATTCCCTCATGTAGCATCTCCGAGCCAAAGAATCAAGCGAAATCCAGTATCTACGCGGCATTCCGGCTCGGTGCCGCCGCGGAATAACACCGAGCTTGCGAAAGTAGGGCTAGGACGGGGTTGCAAAGCAACGACCCGGCTAACCCGGGGAGGGTACCGGAAGCAGACGGCGAGCGCCGCGCGCCTGAATTCCCTTTCATCATCCCGCGTCCCAGCCAGGCCAATCTTGTCGCTCCACACAAAAAGGGTTCGATCGACCGCTGCGCATTGACAGGGTATTGCCTTGATCGGTTTTGTTTCAGTTTCATGCATTTGAGCGATCCATGACCTCTGAACTGTCGAAGCTCCAGATCCGCGCCGGGCGCTCCGCTCGCCCTTCTCCTGCGTTCGGCCGAGGTTGCCTGTCTGACGCCGGGCTTCCACGATGAAGCTGCTTGACCGTTCGGCCCGCCTGGTTATTATCGGCTCGTTGACCAGTCTAATTGAAGGCTGCGCCGGTGCGCGTTTCCTATCGTCTATTCATGAAGACTGGCTGGGCCCAAACCGTGGGTCTTCAATTGTGGGTCAATACTGCAATCGGCCTGATGATCGCTGAGATCGTCTGGCGTATGGGGCACTTCCTATGAAAATGGCTGGCGTTCGGAAAGGCCCGTCGCGCGGACGCCTGATGATCGAGCGCCGCCAGGCGATTCGCGGCAAGGTGACTGGCATCGGCGTTGGTGTGATCGATACCGACCGCGTCAATCTGCCGCGCACACTGCCCTACGTGCAACCATCGGTGAACTGGGTCCGCGTGGCCAAACGATTCCCAGTGCGAATCCTGGTCGAAGCCCCGCCTGAGGCGCTCGCCCGTGCGGGTGCCAGTGCAACTGTCGAGATCGGACATGGTGCAGCCTGCCGCTGACAAGCTGCGTCTGGGCATCGCCGACATCGGCGCGCTGCTCGCACCGTTCCCCGGGCGGGCGTATGCCACCACGCGCGTCGCCGTTGCCAGCACGCTCACCGTGCTGGTCACAAGCATATACGGTACGCCGGAGGCTGCCACTTCCCCTTACGTGGTGTTCTTTGTCAACCGCCTGGACCGTACCACCAGCATCGTGATGAGTGTGGCGATGCTAGTGCTGATTAGCCTGATCATCGGGCTGCTGATCGTGCTGGGCGATCTCACTTTGGATGAGCCGCTGCTCCGCGTTGCCTGCATGGCGGTCCTATCGTTTGGATTCCTGTTCCTGACGTCGGCCAGCAAGCTACGCCCGGTAGGTGCCAGCGTCGCCATGATCGTCGGATATGGGCTCGACGAGCTTGGACTCGTCCCGAGCGGCGAACTTGCGACACGCGGCCTGCTCTACACGTTGTTGATGGTGGCGATTCCGATCGGTGTGAACGTGGTGGTAAATCTGGTCATGGGCGCTGCGCCACGCAGGCTTGCCGGCGACCGGCTCGCCCATTGCCTCCGGACAGCTGCCAACGCGCTGCGCGATGCCAACGCGGATGCCTCTGCCCTTGTCGGCCTGCTGCGCGATGGTGTCCAGCCGGTGGCGGGGTGGCTCAAGCTGGCAAAGATCGAAGGCCTGTCACGGGCCGAGGATCTGGCCGCGCTGCAACGCGCCGCGGCCTCGACGATGGCGATCCTGATTGCCGTCGATACGAGTCTGCGCCAACCCGGAGCACGGCTGCCGGCATCCTTTGCCGAGCCGATTGCTGACACGCTCGACCAGATGGCGGGAATGCTCGCCGCCGGTGGGTATCCTGTTGAGATTTCGCTTGGGCTGCCCGCAGTCGACGCGCATGCCGCGGTGCAGCAGGCCATCGTCGGTGAGTTGCAGGATGCCATCACCGGCTTTGCGGAGCCGCGCGACGATATCCCAGTCACGGCACCTGCTGCGTTTGCCGAAAAGCGTGGCGGCTTTTTTGCCGCGGACGCCTTCACGAATCCCGAACATGTCCGCTACGCGCTCAAGACCACCGGCGCAGCAATGTTTTGCTACGTGCTCTACCAGCAACTCAACTGGTCCGGCATTCATACCTGCTTTATCACCTGTTATGTGGTCTCGCTCGGTACTACAGCCGAATCTGTGGAAAAGCTCGTGCTGCGACTGACTGGCTGCATGATAGGCGCGCTGATCGGTATGGCAGCGCTGGTCTACGTCGTTCCTTCGCTTTCATCGGTGACTGGACTGTTGCTGCTGGTGTTTGCCGGGACGTGGATTTCCGCATGGGTGGCGCAGGGTTCGCCACGGATCTCGTACGCGGGCTTCCAGATTGCGTTTGCGTTCTACCTGTGTGTGATCCAAGGCCCGGCACCGGGCTTCGATCTCACCATCGCGCGGGATCGGATTATCGGCATCATTGTCGGCAATCTGGCGGTTTATCTGGTCTCTACGTGCATCTGGCCGGTCAGTATCTCGGGCCGGATAGAGACCGCGCTTGCGGGCCTGGTGAACCAGTGGCAACAACTTGTTGGCACGTTGCAACGCGAATCGCGGCGCCAGCACGCCGCGGCGGCGCTGGCCCTGCAGGGCGAGCTCACACAAAACCTGATCCTCGCGCAGTACGAGCCGGCGTCGGTGAAGCCCGCCGCGGATTGGCTTGAGGCACGGCAGCGGCATCTGGTGGCGCTGGATGCGATGGCTGGCCCCCTGTTCCTGCTGGCGGAGCGATATCCGGGCGATCCGGACATCGCGCTGCGCCTCCACGCGTTGCGCACGGACGGCATTGGGAGCGTGCCGCCGGTTTCGTCGCTTCCGCAGCTGTCCGCGCGCGACGCGCTGCTTGCATTGGTAGACCAGCATCTGGCCGAGTCGACGCAGCATGAGCCGCCGAGCGCCGCTACCGGATCCCCGCTGGATGCATAGAACTGGACTGCTGCCCCTAGCACAGATGCTGCTCGCCGCAAGTCTTGCCAGGTGCGCGACGGCATCGCTGGACCTTGCACCAGAACAACCTGACCGGCCCTGGCAGCCTGCCACCACGGCGTCGGGGGAGATCGTTCCGGGCAAGGCTGCAGAGTCGACGAAGCCAGCTGACTACACGCTTGCCCGGGATGACCTCTGAGGATCGCCGCCAGTTGCACCGCCCGCAAGCGGATACCCAAGGAGACGCCTTGCTGACCACGACGTGCGACAGCGTGGAGATCCTGAAAATCGTGCTGCAACGCTCGGATGCCGTATCGCTGATCGTTCATGTTGGTGAACGAACTGCGCGACGGCACGCTGGTCGCGTTGCCCCAGTGGGTGCCCCCGGCCGGAAAACAGGCATGTAGGCGTAGCGGGCCAGCAGCGTGAGGCATAGCTACCGCTCCCTTACCGTTCGGAGCTCGGCAGGTTCCGGCATACGGCCACAACGTGTAGAACGTCCGTGATGGTTGGGCGCGGATACCGCCGCGTCCTTGCTGCGAGCCTTCCCGAAATATACTGCGACACGCAGAAGCATTGCCGCCAGCATGATCACGCCGGGCACCGCATAGCCGGCATGTTGCGGGATGCGGGTCAGGAAGGACCCCGCGAATATGACCGCGATGACCCAGACGCCAGTGCGATGCAATCTCTTCCAGTTGACCGGGCCGACAAGGCGCATCGGGGTATCGAACGACGTGATTGTCAGCAGCAGAATTGCCACATAGCCGATAAGACCAGGCACGTTGCTCGCAGGCGAGCGCCCCAGCCAAAAGGCTTCGGGCACCGTGTTGCTGTAGGCGATGATCGCTAGCGCGTGCAGAAAATGAGCGAAGGCGAATGACAGCCCGACATAGCGTCGCTCTCGCACCAATGCCCGCGTCAGAGCCGATGACACGAGTTTCGCCAGCGAGGACGCGGTGAACACGGCCAGAAACAGAACAAACGAGGCTCGTGCCGTTACCCGTACCGTGTCCTGCAAGGATTGCAGCGGGTCGGGCGCCAATGCGTATGTCCCTGCCGCTACCAGCGTCACCAGGGCCGATAACACAAAGAAAAGTCTCCAACGGATCATGATCACTCCTGGTCAGGTGTGGGCGCTGTACTGTCCGGTGCAACGGAGATCCCGAATTCGAACGGGTAGCGCCCGAGCACTTCATTTGCGATTTGCTCGAAATTGGAATCGTGGAGCTCGACAGAAATCCGGATCCCGCCTGGCCCGGCTATGGCTGCCGTGACCGCCTCACAATCGATGCCCGCTTCGGCAAGCGCCAGACGCGCCACATCAGCCGCCTCGCGGCGCTTCAGTTCCGGCTTGAAGATCTTGCCGACACCGGTGACCGGCATCCTGTCCACGATCCTGATTCGCTTGGGCAGCGCGGCACGCTCGCCAATTTCGGCGCGCATGAACTCAGCGAGCTCTGACTCGGTCGCCGTCAAGCCTGGTCTGAGTTGCACATAAGCCACTGGCAACTCCCCGGCATGCGCGTCCGGGCGACCCACGGCGGCGGCGATCTGGACCGACGGATGGCGATGAAGCGGCTCCTCGATTGCGGCGGGATCAATATTGTGGCCACCCCGTATGATCAGGTCCTTCATGCGTCCGGCAAGCCAGAAATAGCCGTCGGCATCGCAACGACCCAGGTCTCCCGTGTTGAGCCAGCGCCTGCCGTCACCCAGTTCGAGCCAGAGTTTCCCGCTCTGCTCGTCACGCAAATAGCCGTCGAACACGTTCGCTCCGGAAATGACCAGCAGCCCCACTTCACCGGCGGAACAGTCACGCACGTACCGGCCGGCATCATCGACAACAACCGCCTTCATCGCCTGGCCCGGGACGCGCCGGCCGATAGAGCCGAGCCTGCGTTCACCGTTCGGCGGATTGACTGCGCTTACGCACGTCCCCTCTGTCAGGCCGTAACCCTCAAGGATCCGGATTCCCGTTCGTTCCTGAAAAGTGCGGAAGACTTCGGCTGGCATCGACGCAGCGCCACACAGGCCATATTCAAGTGAACTGATATCGTGCGCGTCGACCGGGACGTCCAGAAGTGAAGCATAGATCGTTGGCACCGCGCTGAAGAAGTTGATGCGGTGGTACGCGACGAGCTCCCAGAATCGCTGGATAACGCCTTCGCCGCGAAAGCCATGAGGCGTTCCGAGTATGACGTGAGCACCTTTGAAGAATGGCAGCAAGCCGGTTGCCATGACGGCATTGACATGGAAAAGCGGTAGTCCACAGAAGATCGTCTTGCCAGGACCGATACTTTCACCGAAGAACTCGCCTGCGCTCCAGGCATTGGCGACTTCATTACCGTGGCATCGCATGGCTATCTTCGGCATACCCGTGGTACCGCCCGTACAGAAGTAGGACGATGAGTCGCCAGCGCCGAAGTGGCGAGCGCTGTCAAGCTTGGCTCCCGTTTCACGCCCGATGGCAGTACCGAAGTCGTGCAACTGGATGTGCGCCGGGACAGCGCTGCGCAAGGCGCCATCCTCCGCCGGCATTCGAGCGGTGAAACGCCGTCGACCCGGCACGCGATCAGCCATATTCACGAGCACAAGATGCCGCAAGGACGGGATCTTGTGCAGAACGGGCTGCACTCTTTGCCAAAGGTCGACCCCGGGGAAAGGTGCCAGCGTCACAAGCACGCTGGCACCGGCTGCGCCGAGCAGCTCGGCGATCGCCTCGCCTTCGAGAAGCGGACTGATAGCGCAGACGATACCCGCTGCTTGCCCACCCCAGATCACGAAATGCGTTTCGGGCAAGTTGGGGAGAACATAGGCGATCACTGAACGCGACCCTGCACCGAGGCTGCTGAACATGTTGGCCGTCCGCGTGATGTCCCGGATCAGTTCTCCATAGGTCCAGCACTCGGTGTCGCGATATGCGTCGGCGCCGGGGAAGTACGAGAGCGCTGGCGCCGACGGATTGATGGCTGCGCCGCGGCAGATCATCGCGTATGTACTGTCCGGCAGGTCCGCCGGCATTCCCTGCGCTTCGATGGCAAGGACGTCGTTCTGGTTGGCAATGCCCTTCATGGTGTCTCCGGTTGGCTGATGGCGACCGTCACGCCCCGAGCCTTTCGCCATGCGCACGGGGAGCGGGTGCCTCCGCTCCTTGTGCAACGGCAGGCGGAGAATTCCTCGGTCCAAACTCGCCATAGTCGAACTGGGCGAGGCGGCCGGCAAACTGCTTCAATAGTGCGGGCGCGTCCATCTTCGGCAGATTCAGTTCGACGAAGACAAGACAGTCCGCGGATTCGACGCGGGCGAGCGCCGCGCCCAGTTCGCCTACCGTCCGCACCTCAAGCGAGAGCGACCTGTCGCGCCGGTCGAAGGCACGAGCCAGGTCCGTATACCTCCAGTTGTCGACATCGTTATAGGCGGAGTTCTCTCCCAGGATCATCCGCTCGATCGTGTATCCGCCATTGTTCAGCAGAAAGATCACGGGCTTCAGGTCTCGGCGCAGAATCGAAGACAGTTCCTGTGCAGTGAACTGGAAAGACCCGTCGCCGATGAAAAGCAGGTGCCGCCGCGACGACGCACCCACATGCGAGCCGAACAGCGCCGGCAACGAAAAGCCGACTGCCCCCCACGTTGGCGCGGCAATGTAAGTCGCGCCCGCCGGCAAGCTCATCGAGACAAGCGCCGCATGCGCAGTGCCGGCTTCGCCCACGATCACATCACCCGGCTGCAGGAAGCGGCTGACTTGCGGCCAGAGTGTGGCGTGCGTGAGCGGCTCATCGGCGGATACCGGGGCCGGATCGGTGAGGTTCGCAGTAGCAGGCAACTCACTCGCGGGTGGGCGAGACACTGGCTTCGCATTCATGAGGACTCCGGTGAGTACGTCCCTTAGTGTGACGCCGGGCATCTGCTTCGTGCCGATACTCAGATCGTGCCGGCGCAGATCGATGAAGGACTCCATGTTGATTCGCTGGGAGAACAGCGCCGTGCTCGAGTCGGTGAAGCGCAGTCCAACGCCGATCAGGCAGTCCGTGTTCTCGACAACGTGGCGCACCGATGCGGCGCTCGCGGCACCGGCGTAGCTGCCGATATAGTGCCTGGATGTTTCGTCGATTGCCCCCTTCGCCGGCATGAGCGATGCGCATGGGATGGCACACTTCTCCGCGATCCTGACGACAAGCTCCGTCACGCCAAAGCGATCAGCCTCTGCATCGACGAGCAGCACGGGAGCGCGCGCGGCGTCCAGCGCTTCGACAATGCGCTGCACCGCGACACGGAGTTGCCCCGGATCGCTCGCAGGATCGGCAAGCACGAGTGGCGTGTCCGGTACTTCGACGACGATGTGCGTGACATCCGACGGCAATTGCAGGTGTACCGGCCGGCGCTCCAGCCAGCAGGATCGCAGTATCCGATCGATCTCGTACGCGGCGTTGGCAGGCGTGATGCGCGCCTGGGCAACGGTAAACTCGGACATGCAGCGGCCGATGTTCTCGTAATCGCCGTCGACCAGCGTATGGTGGACGAGCGCGCCACTGTTGATGGCGTGCAACGGCGGTGCGCCCGTGATGTGTACGACCGGCACGTTCTCCGCGTACGCTCCCGCGATGCCTCCAATCGCGGCGAGATCCCCGACCCCAAAGGTCGTGACGAATGCCGCAAGACCCGAAGTACGGGCGTACCCGTCCGCTGCATAGGCGGCATTCAACTCATTGCAGTTTCCGACGAACTCGATGCCAGGGGCATCCTGGATCTGCTCAAGGAACGACAGGTTAAAGTCGCCAGGCACGCCGAAAACGTGCCGTACACCCGTTTCCTTGAGTCTGCGGGCAAGGAATGTCCCGATTTGCATACGCATGATGATGTCACTCCACGATGAGGGGTCATTGCAAGGCCGCAGAGCAGGAGGCCGCGAGCTCGAACCGCATACCGTACTGGCTCCGATCAAACCGTTACTGCAGTGCAGCGTGCTCGCATGCTACGAGCGGACCGTCTCGCCAGTCTGTAAGATGTCTTGCAATTGCAGGATTCGTTAAGCGCTTTCGACTTTGCCCCACCATGAACCTCAACGCGCCCCTCATTGAGAAAATGTCTGGAAACCCGTGGTTTCGGTCGCTGCCCCTGGCCGAGCGACAAAACCTGGTGGAAAACAGTACCCAGATGCGACTCGCTGTTGGCGAGTCATTGTTCCGGCGCGGCGATCCGCCGGCCGGATTTTTCGGTATCGTTGACGGACGCCTGAAGGCGTCAAGCGTCCGCAGTGACGGCAAGGAAGGCATCCTGGTTATCCTGGAGCCAGGCAACTGGTTCGGACAAATGTCCACCATTACCGGGTGGCCAAGCGCTTTTGACGTTACCGCGGTCGAGGCCGCGCTTGTCCTGAAGCTCAGCCCTGAAGCGTTCAATGCATTCATGCAGAATGCCGTGTTTGCGAGAGCCATCGCGGTACTGCTGTGCCAGCACACGAGCCTGCTCTACCAGATGCTCGAAGACGCGACGCTCCATTCCACTCGCACAAGGATTGCCCGTCGTCTGATGCGTCTTGCTCGTGGTGACGCAACCCTGGCTGCCGAGCATCGGGCGAAAATCCCTGTTTCCCAGGATACGCTCGCCATGATGCTCGGCATCTCGCGCCAGACACTTGCTCTTGAACTCAAGGCGATGGCTGCGCAAGGTGCCGTTGCTTTACGCTACGGCCACGTCGAGATCGTGTCCATGGACGTCCTCATGTCGTTCGACGACTAGCGGTGGTCGGAGGCGAAGCGCGATCCACGCCATGAAGCCGCGACATGACAATACCCGCAGAGACCAGCAGCGCCGCAAGGACATACAATCCAATTGAAGTGCTTCCTGTCGCTGTCTTCAGCAACCCCATCGAAGCTGGGCAGAGCACTCCGGCCAGGCCTGACAAGGTCGTTATTGCGGCGATCCCTATTGCGGCCACGTTCTTCGGCAAGACACTGGTCGCAATTGCCCAGAAGACCGGGAACGCCGATACGACACCAGCGGTCGCTGCCGAAACAAGTGCCATCGACATCCAGAGGCCGCCTGTTGCGCAGGCCGTCGCGGCAAGCCCGAGCGCTGCAACGCAAGTGGCAGTCACAAAGCTCTGCCTGTGACTACGGCGCGCGTCTGACCGACGTGCGACCCAGAACATGGCCAGCATGCCAACGGAGTATGGAATGAGCGAGTAGAAGCCCACTTCCTGTATGTTCGACACTCCCCAGCCATGAATCATCTCCGGCAGCCAGAAGCTGAGCGTGTAGGCGCCACAGCTAATGGCGAAGTAAAGGTACGCAAGGGAAAAGAGCGATGGATGTCGCCATATGGCGCGGATCCCGCCGCCGTCGGAACCAGGTATTTGCTGCGACTCATGGGCCGTATGCGAAGCAACCAGTTGGCGTTTTCTTTCGCTCAGCCATGTGGCCTGCCCCGGATGATCTGTCAGGTAGTAGTAGGCAATGATGCCCAGCAAGGAGGCCGGGAAGCCCTGCAGCACGAACATCCATTGCCATCCCTTCAGGCCCCAAAGGCTATTGAGGTTCTGAATGATCCATCCTGATAGCGGACCGGCGATCATGCCCGCGGCAACTCCGGCTGCCATGAGAATGGCAATGATCCTGGCGCGTCGCTCGGGTGGGTACCAGAACGTAAGGTAGAGCACTACGCCGGGAAAAAATCCTGCTTCGAAGACTCCGAGCAGGAAGCGGACGACATAGAACTCCAACGGGGTTCTGACAAACAGCGTTGCGGCCGATGCCAGGCCCCAGAGCAGCATGATTCGCAAGAGGGTCTTGCGGGCACCGATTCTCTGCATGGCAAGGTTGCTCGGTATCTCGCACAGCAGGTAGCCCACGTAGAACATGCTGGCCCCGATGCCATACACTGCGGCAGAAAAGCCCAGTTCGGATTTCATCTGCAGTTGCGCGTATCCGATGTTGATGCGGTCGATATGGTTGAGCACGCAGCAGATGAACAGCAATGGCATCAATCGAAGCGTGATCCCCCGGTAAGTCAACTCGATATCGCCGTCCGCGACTACCTGCTCGCCGGCCGCCAACGCGTCACCATGCAACTCGCGCACCGCGTCCGCCTGCATTCCTGAATGAACCTTCATCGTTATCTCCATCCGCTATTGATCCCGCTCGATTGGCGATGGTAGGCAAGCGGAGGCGTTGCGAATGCCAGAAAACTGACAATCCTCGGGATAACGCGGTGCTGCGGGCATATCGGGCGAAGGCCTGGCGGCCTAGCGCTGCGGGCTTTCGAGAGTTCGACCACCAGATTCCCTGGCGAATCGCCGTGGCACGCGCTTGCGCGACTTCTGGCGACAACACTGGGATAAACCCGGAATTGCAAGAACTCTTGCAGTTTGCCCAGCGCACGGCCTCTTACATTGGCAGAACCATGCGATCGGCCACGCAACCCGGCTAGCCGATCGAGCATGCATCGTCGTTGGAAGGAGTTCCCAATGCAAATTTCTGCCCTCAAAGACACCGTCAGCGCCCAGGAGTGGCAACTGCGCTGCGATCTCGCTGCCTGTTACCGGCTCGTAGCGCTTCATGGCTGGACGGATCTCGTGTTCACGCATATCAGTGCGCGCGTACCCGGCCCGGAGCACCGCTTCCTCATCAATCCCTACGGCCTGCTGTTTGATGAAATCACCGCGTCGTCTCTTGTGCTGGTGGATCAGGAGGGCAACAAGCTTCGCGACACGACCTTCCCCATCAATCGGGCCGGCTTCGTGATTCACAGCGCGATTCATGCCGCGCGCGAGGATGTGCAATGTGTACTGCACACCCACACACGAGCCGGCGTGGCCGTCAGTGCGCAGAAGTGTGGCGTGCTTCCCATATCACAGCAGTCCAGCTTCCTGATGCGCTCGCTGGCCTATCACGATTACGAAGGTGTCGCAATCCGGGACGATGAGAAGCCTCGCCTGCAAGCCGATCTCGGCAACGCAACCTACCTCATGTTGCGCAACCACGGGCTGCTCACTGTCGGTCCGAGCGTTGCGGACGCGTTCCTCTCCATGTACCTGTTCGAAACGACTTGCCAGATACAGATCTCGGCGCAAGCGGGTGGTGACCTATTTACGGTTGATCCCGAGATAATGGAGTTCAATGCCGGCAGCGCGAAGGCGCAGACCGAAGGACAAGGCGGCGCGTTCGTCTGGTCCGCCCTGCTGCGAAAACTGGATCGGATCGATCCCAGCTACAAGACCTGACCATCGCCCAGACAGGGCGCCGGCATCCGGGCATAACTTGGAACGAATTCAATGAAACTACCCAAAGCCTTGGCCTTTGATGTTTTCGGGACGGTGGTGGACTGGCGGACCGGCATTGCGGAGCAAGCGGCCGCCTTCCTGGCTCGATACATGCCCGGAACCGATCCCGGAGCATTTGCCGACGACTGGCGCAACCTCTATCAGCCTGCAATGGAGGAGTGTCGCAGTGGTCGTCGGCCCTTCAGGCTATTGGATGCATTGCATCTCGAAACGCTTGTCCAACTGCTGGAGCGCCGTGGGATCGGAACCGCAGCAATTGGTGAGGGCGAATTGCTGGACCTGGCTTACGCATGGCGGCGCCTGCGGCCATGGCCCGACGTGCCTCCCGGCCTTGCCCAACTCCGGAAGCTTTTCCCCGTGGTGACACTGTCCAATGCGAACATCGCGCTGATGATCGCGATGAACCGGTTCAACGGACTCGAGTGGGACGCAATCCTGGGTGCGGAAGTTTCGCGAAGCTACAAGCCGACACCACAAGCCTACCTTGCGTCAGCAGCGGCACTGTGTCTCGATCCTCAGGATCTGTGTCTGGTGGCTTGCCACCATAGTGACCTGGCAGCGGCGAGGGCATGTGGACTGCAGACTGCGTATGTCGATCGCCCGATGGAGTACGGAGGCGCACGAGCTCCGGATGGCTCCTATGAGCAAGCATGGGAGTGGCGAGCAGGCGATCTGCTGGAACTGGTACGGGTCTTCACGAGCCATTGATGGCCCAATCCCGCGAAGCCGGTAACCGCCGGCCACCCGCCTTCGACCCGGGGAAGGAAACCTGGCGATCTACATCGTGAAGGACAGACTACCGTTAGTAGTGCCCGCCAGGAAGGCCCAGAACTCCGACCATGCTGAGGCTGCACGCAACGCCGGGCTAGCAATGCCGCCGACGCAGATGCTGGTCTATGGCAACGCCAAGCGGGGAACGCCGTTGATGCTCGCGGCACCCGGCGTTGCGCTGGACTTGCCCCTGCGCGTGCTGGTGCGCGATGACTGTCAGGGCGGCACCTGGGTGAGCTTCCACACCGCCGCGGAACTGGAAAGCGCTCACCCATTGCCGGCCGGCCGCGCCGCTGGCTGTGGCGCAGCGGCTGATTCCTGACACTGTGGGCGCGCAAGGCGCCCCGGGGTGATTTATCCGGCCAGGCCCTTGTTAGGGTTGATCAGGTACTTCTCCCCCGTCGCGCGCTTGTTGTAGACGGCGATCACGTCCAGGTCCAGCACCTCGGCCAGCGAGATCTCTTTCGAATAGTGGCTGGCAAAGGTGGTCTTCAGCTCCGCCACCACGCGTTGCTTCAGCGCATTGGCCCGCTCGCGCCCGATCTTCTGCAGGAACGGGAACAGCAGCCAGCCGCCCATGCCCCACGCCATGCCGAAGTTGCGGTTGAACTCGGTCGGGCTTGTGTCCAGGCCGCCGTAGAGGTAGACCTGCTTGTGGGTGGTCGAGCCATAGCGGCTGTATTCGCGGGCCGTCTTGTTCAAGGCCGCTTCCATGCAGGTGAGGATCTGGCCGCCGAGCTTGCCGCCGCCCGTGGCGTCGAACGCGATCGTTGCGCCAGTGGCGACGAGTGCCTCGGTGAGGTCCTGCATGAACGTGGGCGACGCGGCGTTGCAGACGTGGACCGCACCTTGCGCCTTGAGCAGGTCCGCCTGCTCTTGCCTGCGCACGATGTTCACCAGCTTGATGCCATCCTTGAGACAGATCTGATTGAGCATCTGGCCCAGGTTGGAGGCCGCGGCAGTGTGCACCAGGGCGCTATGTCCTTCGCGCCGCATGGTCTCGACCATGCCCAGTGCGGTGAGCGGGTTGACGAATGACGACGCGCCGTCAGCAGGCGTGGCGCCTTCGGGCAGGACCAGGCACTGGTCCGCGGAAATGCAGCGGTACTGCGAATACATCGCGCCGCCGATGGCAGCTACGGTCTTGCCCATCAAGGCTTGCGCCGCAGGGGACGAGCCTGCATCGACGACCACGCCCGCGCCCTCATTGCCAACCGGCATGGACACATCCAGGCGGCCCGCCATGCTGCGCATCGCGCCTTCCGGAACGCGCGCGGTGACTATGGGGCGCTCGGCCGTGCCGCTGGCCTTGGCCGTGCTCATGTCGGCCGCACCGAACAGCAGGCCGAGATCGGACGGGTTGAGGGGAGAGGCTTCAATACGGATGAGCACTTCATCCGGGCCAGGGTGCGGTGTGTCGATGCTGTCTAGCGACAGCTCGAGTTCACCGCTGCTCTTGATTTGCGAACGAAGTTGAAGTCCGGTGTGCATTATGTCTCCTCGGTTTGCGGTGAGCGGGGCAGCAGCGTGGGGCTGCTTTCGCCAGCAGTCAGCAATGTAGCAAGTTCCTGCGAATCCCGTACTGAGCCGGAAATTCAGGTCATGCGTCGGCCGACAGGCCATCATGCATCGCACTGATAGCGGTGGATATATTCGGTAATTTCGAACCGGTCCGGCCAGGAGAGATCGGAAACGGCCGTCGACCGGTCCGTCGCTGGTAAGCGAGCAAGACTGAAATCTCGCCACGCCTGGAGATAGACGGGAATCGCTGGCTGGTGGGGATTGTTAAGCAATGCGCCAACGAAAAGACGCTCTGTTGCCAGCAGAGCGTCTCGCGTTCGTCAGAGTCAAGATGACGCCGACTGCAAAAGTTCCTCGACGCCAGGCTGCTCTTTCGTCCGGCTTTGACTAGTTTTGTTGACGTAGCCCTCCGGAGCGCACTCGCTTGGCATAACGCCTTGGTTGCGAAGGTGGGCCGCGACCATCTCGCACCATTTGAGCAACTGGTGCTTGTCAAGATCCGCGACCACGTCTTCACCGAAAAGATTCGAAAGCTCAAGCGCGACGCCTGAAAATTCGGCGCCGTCATCTCGAATGGTCAATACCCCGTCACCATCTTGGTCGCACATCTCAATCCTTGTGGCAGACATATCCATTACCTCCTGAAGCTGCGTAACCGTCACTTGACTCGTAACCGTCATATCGGGCGCTCCCTGCCTTGTCGGTCGCCTGGCCAGCGTCTCTATGCTAGAAGATCGACTTCCCTGCCACCAAGGGGGGCGGCCGATTCTCTGCCGTTTGCTCAGGACTCAGCAACGGCGATTGCCGGCCAGGAGCCGTCATTCACCGCTATGTTCGCTGGCCCCGCAGCCGGAACGCCGGGTGCGCCAGGGGTTCCTTGCTTTGTGGCCGGTGTGCACCGTCAAGCGTTGCGGCCAGAAAAGAGACAGCCCCCACGTCCGGTCGGCTATCATGCCAATCCCCTCCGAAGTGGCTCCCTATGATTTCCGTCCGTAATGTCACGCTGCGTCGCGGCGTCAATGCCGTACTCGACCGCGCGTCCGTCACCTTCAACCCCGGCGAAAAGATTGGTCTTGTCGGCCGCAATGGCGCCGGCAAGTCGTCCTTCTTCGGCCTTCTCAACGGCACGCTGCACGAAGACAGCGGCGAGTTCTCGATTCCCGCTGCGTGGAAGATGGGCCAGGTCGCGCAGGAGATGCCGGAGACCGAGCAGAGCGCGACGGACTTCGTAGTCGAGGGTGACACCGTGCTGTTGGCCGCGCAGGCCGAAGTAGCCGCCGCCGAGGCCAGCGACGACGGCATGCGCATGGCGCACGCCTACATGGCCCTGCACGACGCCGGTGCACACGATGCCCCCGCACGTGCTCAAGCGCTGATCCTGGGCCTTGGCTTCAGTGCTGCGCAGCTTAGCCAGCCGGTCAACAGCTTCTCCGGCGGCTGGCGCATGCGACTGCAACTGGCGCGCGCGCTCATGTGCCCGTCCGACCTGCTGCTGCTCGACGAGCCGACCAATCACCTCGACCTCGACGCGCTGGTCTGGCTGGAAGCCTGGCTCAAGCGCTATCAAGGAACCCTGGTAGTGATCAGCCACGACCGCGAATTCCTGGACGCGGTGACGCAGGTGACGGTGCACGTCGACAACGCCAAGCTCGTACGTTATGGCGGCAACTACAGCAAGTTCGAAGACATGCGCGCTGAGCAGCTCGTATTGCAGCAGGCCGCGATGGCCAAGCAGGCGGACAAGATCGCCCACCTGCAGAAATTCATCGACCGTTTCAAGGCCAAGGCCTCGAAGGCGAAGCAGGCGCAGAGCCGGGTCAAGGCGCTCGAACGCATGGAGAAGATCGCACCGGTGCTTGCCGACGCAGAGTTCAACTTCGAGTTCAAGGAGCCCCTCAACGTCCCGAATCCGCTGTTGTCGATGCTGGACGCGAGCTTCGGCTACCCGGCGCCGACCGGCGCACTGCCGGGCACGCCGCCCACGGTCATCGTGCGGGGCATCAACCGTTCCGTGCTGGCCGGGCAGCGCATCGGCATTCTCGGTGCCAACGGCCAAGGCAAGTCCACGCTGGTGAAGACGGTGGCGCACGCGCTGGCGCCGATTGCCGGCGAAATCAGCGAAGGCAAAGGCCTGAATATCGGCTACTTCGCACAACAGGAACTCGACGTGCTGCGCCCGCTCGACACGCCGATGGAACACATGATCCGCCTTGCCAAGGACACGCCTGCTCACATGCGCGCCCCCGGCCAGAGTGGAACCGAACAATCCCTTCGCACCTTCCTCGGCACCTTCAACTTCAGTGGCGACATGGTCCATCAGGCGGTTAGCACGATGAGCGGTGGCGAAAAGGCGCGGCTCGTCTTGTGCATGATCGTGTGGCAGCGCCCCAACCTGCTGCTGCTCGACGAGCCTACCAACCACCTCGACCTGGCCACACGCGAAGCGCTAGGCATGGCACTCAACGAATTCGAAGGCACAGTGATGCTGGTCAGTCACGACCGGGCCCTGCTGCGCGCCGTATGTGACGAGTTCTGGCTGGTCACCAAGGGCGGCGTCGAGCCCTTCGACGGGGATCTGGACGATTACCAGCAGTTCCTGCGCGACGAAGCCCGTCGCATGCGCGAGCAGCCTGCCGCAGAGGAGAAGGTCATCGCCTGAAATGGTGGGGCAATGGGCAGATCAGCAGGATTGCGGTGGCGTCGGCCGCCGCCACGCACCCGGTCCCCGTGCACGGACCAGCGTCTTCACTTCCTGGCGGGCGCCGCATCCAGGCTACGCGCGTTTTGGACAAGCCCGAATCCGCGCTGTTATATTGCGTGCATCGCTTCTGCTCCGACTGTTATGGCACGCACGCTTTTGCCCGCCGCGCTGGCGGCATCGCTCTATGGCTGCGCCGGCGCCCCGTCCTTCAGCCTGTTCGGGGCGTATTTCCCGCTCTGGCTCCTGAGCGCGGTGCTCGGCATTGCCGGCGCTGTCGTGTCTTATCGGATCTTTATCAAGACGGGCTGGGCGGAAACGGTCCGCTACCAGCTTCTGGTCAACACGGCGATCGGCGTCATGATTGCTGAAATCGTCTGGCTACTGGGTACGGGACACATCTGATGAAAATGGCCGGCCTCCGCAAAAGCCCGCTGCGCGGCAAACTGATTGCCCTGGTCATCGTCCTGCTGGCCGCCCTGCTGTCCTTCTACGCCTACCATCGCACGCTTCGCTTCCCGGCCTCGGACGATGCCTCGCTCGATGCCGACCTGGTCCACGTAGCGTCGCCGGTCGGCGGCCGGGTTGCGCGCATCCATGTCGCGGACAACCAGCAGGTGGCCAAGGGCGATGTCCTGTTCGAGATCGACCCGGTGCCCTACCAGCTGGCCGTGGCCCAGGCCCGTGCCGACCTGGAGCTGGCGCAGGCCACGCTTGGCACGCGGCGGCGCACGATTGCCACCGAGCAGGCCACGGCGACGGTGGCGTCGGACCAGATCACCCGGGCCGAGCAGAACTATGCGCTCACGGCGCGCACGGTGGAACGGTTGCGCCCGCTGGTTGCGGACGGCTACGTGGCCAGGCAGCAGCTCGACCAGGCGCAGGTGGCGCAGCGCGATGCCGCGGTGACGCTGAAGCAGGCCAACGTGCAACACGCCGCCACGGCAAAGGCAGTCGGCGATGAAGCCGGTGCCATCGCCACCGTGCATGCGCGCGAGGCGGCGCTGGCAATCGCCCAGCGCGCGCTGGACGACACCGTGGTGCGCGCTCCGCACGCCGGCCGCGTGAGCGGGCTGACGGTGCTGTCCGGTGAAGTCGTGATCCCAAATCAGTCGCTGTTCCTGCTGGTGCATACCGGCGAATGGTTCGCGGTGGCGAACTTCCGCGAGACCTTCCTGGCGGATATCCATGCCGGCGACTGCGCCACGGTCTACTCGATGATCGACCGGCGCCAGGCCATCCGCGGCACCGTCGAGAGCATCGGTGTCGGCATCACCGATACCGACCGCATCAACCTGCCGCGCTCCCTGCCCTATGTCCAGCCGTCGGTGAACTGGGTGCGCGTGGCCAAACGCTTCCCGGTGCGCATCAAGCTGGCCGATCCGCCGGAGGCGTTGGCCAGGGTGGGCGCGAGCGCAACCGTCGAGATCCGGCATGGCGCAGCCTGCCGCTGACAAGCTGCGCCTGGGCCTGGCGGATATCCGGGCCCTGCTGGCGCCGATCCCCGGCCGCGCGGCGGCCACCACGCGCATCACGGTAGCCTGCACCCTGACGGTGCTTGTAACCAGTATCTACGGCACCCCTGAGGCGGCCATCTCCGCCTATGTGGTCTTCTTTGCCAACCGGGCCGACCGCACCTCCAGCATCGTCATGAGCGTGGCCGCGCTGGTGCTGGTCAGCATGATCATCGGCCTGGTGATATGGCTCGCCGATTTCAGCGTCGACGACCCGCTGCGCCGCGTGGCGTGCATGGCGATGGTGTCGGCGGCCGTACTGTTCCTGACCTCGGCCAGCAAGCTGCGGCCGGTCGGCGCCATCGTGGCAATGATCATCGGCTTTGGGCTCGACGAACTCGGACTGGTGCCGTCTGGCGAGATCGCCACGCGTGCCCTGCTCTATACCTGGCTGATGGTGGCGATTCCCCTCGGCGTCAATGTGGTGGTCAACCTTGTGCTGGGCCCGGCGCCGCGCCGGCTGGCAACCGACCGCCTGGCCCATTGCCTGCGGCTGGCATCACGCAGCCTGCAGGCGCCCGATGGCGACCCCGATGCGCTGCATGAAGCGTTGCGCGACGGGGTCCAGCCCATTACCGGCTGGCTGAAGCTGGCGAAGATCGAAGGCAGCGTCAATGCGCAGGATCTGGCGGCACTGCGGCAGGCCGCGTCGTCGACCATGGCGATCCTGCTGGCGGCCGACGTCGCGCGCCGGCAACCCGGGGCGCAACTGCCGGCAGCCATTGCCGCGCCGATCGCCGCCACGCTCGACGACATGGCGCGCATGCTCGATGCCGGCGGCTATCCGGTGGAAATCGGGCTGGGCGTTGCCGGCCTGGAAGCGCTTTCGCCCGTGCAGCAAGCGGTTGCCGCGGATCTGGTCGGTGCCATCAACCGCTACGCGGAGCCGGACGAAGCGGACGAACGGGCACCGCAAGAGCAAGCCGGCAAGGCGCATGGCGGCTTTCTGGATGCCGACGCGTTCTCGAATCCGGTCCATGTCCGCTATGCCCTCAAGACCACCGGCGCGGCCATGTTCTGCTACTTCCTGTACCAGCAGCTGAACTGGCCCGGCATCCACACCTGCTTTATCACCTGTTATCTGGTATCGCTTGGCACCACGGCGGAAACCGTGGAAAAGCTGTCGCTGCGCCTGGCTGGCTGCCTGGTCGGCGCGGTGCTCGGCACGGTAGCGATCGTCTACGTGGTCCCCTCACTGACGTCGGTGGGCGGGTTGCTGCTGCTGGTGTTTGCCGGCACGTGGATCTCGGCATGGGTGGCACAGGGCTCGCCGCGCATTGCCTACGCGGGCTTCCAGGTGGCATTTGCGTTCTACCTGTGCGTCATCCAGGGCGCTGGCCCGGGCTTCGACCTGACCGTCGCGCGCGACCGGGTGATTGGCATCTTGCTGGGCAATCTGGTTGTGTACCTGGTCTTCACCCGGATCTGGCCGGTCAGCATTGCCAGCCGCATCGAGGCGGCACTGGCGGCGCTGGTGGCGCAATGGCAGCAACTGGCCACAGCGTGCCAGCCCGACGCACGGCGCGGGCATGCCGCAACCGCCATGGCATTACACGGCGAAATCACCCAGGACCTGATCCTGGCCAACTATGAACCCGCCTCGGTCGGCCCGGCGCGGGACTGGATCGACGACCGGCGCCGGCGCCTGGACGTGCTGGATACGATTGCGGGACCCATGTTCCTGCTGGCGGAACGCTTTCCGGGCGACCCCGAAGTGGCAAGGCGATTGCACGCGCTACAGGCGAGCGGCGCTATACCGCCAACCGCGCACGCTGCCGATGGCCCCCACGATAGTCAAGCCGACAAGGTCCGCCAGGCCCTGCTGGCCATTGTCGACCGACGACTGGCGGAAACGCCCGTCGCAACCCCGGTTGCGACCTCTCCCGCTTCCATTCATGCACAAACCTGATTCGCAGGCGATCCCGCTGACACTGGCCGTCGTGACGCTGGCCGGATGTGCCACCGCGTCGCTCGACCTGGCCCCGCCGGCCTCCGACCGGCCCTGGCAGCCCGAGACCACCGCGTCCGGCGAGATCGTGCCGGGCGCGGCCAGCAAGCCGGCGCCGGCAATCCGGCCATCCGACTACACGCTGCCGGCCAATACCGCGCTGGCGTTCGTGTCCCCGCCTGCAGCACTCGACGCCACACACGCCTACACGCTGCCCGAACTGATCGACCTGGCCGAGTCCACCAATCCGCTGACCCGCATTGCCTGGAACGACGCGCGCAATGCCGCACTGGCCGCCGGCATCGCCAGGAGCAGCTACCTGCCGTACATCTCCGCGGCGGCGATGGGCGGCTACCAGAACGGACATAGCGCCACGTCCACGGCGCTGGGCACGCTGGGCGCCAACACGTCGACCCATGGCACGGTCTCGGTACTGTCGCTGCAGTGGCTGCTGTTCGATTTCGGCGAGCGCGCGGGCATTGTCGATGCCGCGGAACAGGTGTCAGTTGCCGCGAACATTGGCTTTACCGCGGTACACCAGAAGATCATCCACGAAGTCAGCATCGCGTTTTATCGCTACCAGGCCGCGCGTTCGCGCGCCACCACCGTGCAACAGGCGATGCGCAATGCCGATGCCGTGCTTGCCGCCGCCAGGTCGCGCTACCAGCGCGGCATCGGCACCGTGGTGGAGGTCGCCCAGGCCACCCAGAATCGTGCGCAGACTAACCTGGCCACGGTGCAGGCGCAAGGCGCCGAGACCGATGCCTACCTAGCACTGGTCACGGCCATCGGCATCTCCCCGCTTTCCAAACCCCGCATTGTCGAGATGCCGGCACGGCCCCTGTCGCCGGCCATGCGCGGCTCGATCGAGCAGATCGTCGAACGTGCGATTGCGAGCCGGCCTGACGTGCTGGCAGCCTATGCCGTGGAACGCGCCAGCCAGGCCAGGGTAAAGGCCGCCGAGGCCGGCTACATGCCGAAGGTATTCCTGTCGGCATTCACGTCGTATGCGTCCGGCGGTTCGGCCATCACCGCGATTCCGCCGATCGGCCAGCAGCCGCCCACCGTCAACCTGAACGGCTACCGCTACGGCGCCAGCGTGTTCCTGGGCGTGACCGTGCCGATCTACGACGGCGGGGTGCGCTCGGCGGTGCTGGCGCAGGCGCGCAACGATGCCGACAGTGCATCGGCCAGGCTGACGCGCGCCAAGGAAGAATCCGTGCGGCAGGTCGTGGTCAGCCAGAGCGCGCTTGAATCGAGCCTGGCCGCCTACGATGCGGCCAGCGCACTGGCCGAGGCGGCGCAGACCACCTATGACGCGGCCTTCGCCGCCTATAGCAAGGGCGTGGGGACTGTCACCGAAGCCAATCTGGCGCAGAACCAGTTGCTGCTGGCACGGAATGCGTCAGCCGACGCCTATAACGGGGCGTTGGCCGCAGCGGCGACATTGGCGCTGGCAACCGGGTCGGTTGGCGCGGCCGGCCATTAACAATAGCTTACATACCCGGACATCCGGTTGAATTATGCTCCCTGCCTTATTGATGGCCCCCGGGCCTTACAAAACAGGAAGCAGGCGCCCATGAAAATCCTCCACCCGATCCCCCTGATGGCCATGGCCATGCTGACTGCCGTCTCGGGCGCTGCTCTCGCGCAGCATGTTGTGGGTGGAATGGGTGAGGAAGTCAGGATCGGCGCATTCTCCGGCCCGACGCACCGCATCAATGGCCGAGCCGAAGGCCTCAGACTTGATTCGTCAAAGCCGGACAAAGGCCCCCGGCAGAGCGCCAACCAGCATGCCGCGCGCCCGACCGGCGGGCACGGACCCGTACCGACATTGCCAGGCAGGCATTTGCCATAAGCGGGAGAGGCACTGCGTAATTCAGCTGGACCCACTGAATTGCGCCCGAGGGATGATGCATAACTCGAAAGCTATGTTATCCCCCGCAGTACACCGCCCCGGATCGGTGCCATAAGTCCCACGCAGGCTAGAAACGATTGTTTCTTTCTTGACTTCCACACACCCGGCTGCTTATATGTAAATCCATAGCCAGCCAGTTATCAATGCAAGATGCCGAACGCTCACGACGTGCTTTTCAGAACGCTCGGCGACCCGACCCGGCGGGCCATCTTCGAGCGGCTGTGCCGCGACGGAGAGCAGACCGTGGGGGCACTGACGGCACGGGCCGGCATTTCGCAGCCGGCCGTCTCCAAGCATCTCGGGGTCCTGAAGCAAGCCGGCCTGGTGCGCGACCGCCACGAAGGCCGCCAGACGCACTATAGCGCCCAGCTCGGCGCCCTGGCTCCGCTGATCGACTGGACCAGCCAGATGGCCGGCTTCTGGCAAAGCCGGTTCGATCGTCTCGAAGACCTGCTAAAGAGGATGGATCAATGAACAAAGCATCGGACGAAACGCTTTCCGTCGTGGTCGAACGTGACCTGCCTCATCCGCCGGAGAAGATCTGGCGCGCGCTCACGCAACCGCAGCTGATCCAGGAATGGCTGATGGCGAACGACTTCCAGCCTGTCGTGGACCACCGCTTCAAGCTGAGCGCGGACTGGGGCGCCGTGGATTGCCTGGTCCTGGCAGTCGAGCCGCACAAGACGCTGACTTACACGTGGGACGCGTATGGTCTCGAAAGCGTCGTCACCTGGACGCTTACCCCTACGGGCACCGGCACCCTGCTGCGCATGGAGCAAGCGGGCTTCCGCCCCGATCAGCGCCAGGCCTACCAGGGCGCCAAGGGCGGATGGCCGCAGTTCTTCACCGCCCTGGAACAGGTATTGGCGCGCATCGAATGATGGCCGAACCTCCGGCGAGAACCATTCAAGGAACAAGCATCGATGAATCCGTCCGAACGTATCGACGAGCTGATCGCAGGACTCACGGACTGGCGCGGCAAGACCCTGGCCAGCCTGCGCAAGACCTTCCTTGAGGCCGACGGCGAGATCGTCGAGGAATGGAAATGGATGGGCAGCCCGGTGTGGTCTCGCGACGGCATGATCGCCGTCGCCAACGCCCACAAGGGGAAGGTGAAGGTCACCTTCACCAACGGGGCCAGCCTGCCGGATCCAGATAACCTCTTCAACGCCGGCCTCGACGGCAACAAGTGGCGAGCGATCGATCTGCTCGAGGGCGACAAGGTCAACACGCGCGCGCTGAAGAACCTGGTCCGCGCCGCGATTGCATTCAACCAGAGCAAGCTGAAGAAGAAGGCGCCTGCGGGGACTCGGGCAAAAGCGAACAAGAGCGAAGCGGCATGAACCGATAGCTGTAGCTTCGGCCACTGCATCGATCCGGCCCGGTCTTCCATGGACGGCGCCACCCCAGGCGCCGGACGGACATAGCCAATCACCTCCCATCTGCGTCGTCATCGTCATCACCGCCGCGCGCGGCCGACCTCGACAAAAAAGCGGCGCTGTCACTTGCGCGAAATAGCCGGGCACCGTTTTTGCTGGCTATATTTCAAGAGTGATTTTCCGACGCCCGCCAGTCTGGCGACGTCGGGATCCCATGTGACGCGTACGCAATCCGCTCAGCGCCGGGGAGGTGGATCATGAGCGCCGTGCCAGAGCCGCAGATCGCCGACCGCACTTCGGCCCGAAGGGAACGCATCGCCACCTCCACCCGGCACGTGTGGACCCGCTTCTGGGTCATTGCAAAACCTTACTGGGTTTCGCAGGAACGATGGAAGGCCGCCGGCTTGCTGTTGCTGCTGGTCCTGCTCCTGTTGGGCCAGACCCAGGCCGAGGTACTGATCAACGAACAGACCGGTGAATTCACCTCGGCATTGGCAGCCGGGGATGCTGACCGCTTCTGGGCCTCGATCCGGTCGTGCCTGCTCATCCTGATCGTCGCGATCCCCCTCTACGCGGTCTACCACTACATCCGAAACAGGCTGGGCCTGCTCTGGCGGCGCTGGATGACCCACCATTACCTGGACGGGTATTTCAAGAACCGCATTTTCTACAAACTCAACTCGGATGCCACGATCGACAACCCCGACCAGCGGATTGCCGAGGACATCAATACCTTTACTCGGCAATCCCTCTTCTTCCTGTCGATCGGCATCGGCGCGCTGCTGCAGCTCATTGCCTTCAGCGCCGTCCTTTGGCTGATCTCCAGGGAGCTGGTCTACTTCCTGGTGGTCTATGCCATCGCCGGCACCTTTGTATCGGTTTACTTCTTCGGGCGCGTGCTGATCGGGCTGAACTTCTTTCAACTGAAGCGCGAGGCGGATTTCCGCTTCAGCCTGATCCGGGTTCGCGAGCACGCCGAGTCCATCGCGTTCTATCGGGGTGAACCGCAGGAGTCTGCGCACGTGCAGGGCCGTTTTACCAGGGCGTTCCAGAACTTCAACAGGCTCATCAGGTGGCAGCTGGGCCTGAATATGTTCCAGTATGGGTATGGTTTCCTGACCATTCTGCTGCCCAGCGCCATCGTCGCCTCACGTGTGCTGGATGGCGAACTGGAGGTCGGCAGCGCGATCCGCGCCGCCGGCGCGTTTGCCGCCGTGCTGAACGCACTGACGGTGATCGTCGACAACTTTGAAGACCTGAGCCGGTTCGTGGCAGGCCTGGACCGCCTGGACACGTTCGCCAGTACCCTGACCGGCAAGGCAACTGCATCGCCAAAGCCAGCCAGCACGATCGAATCCATCCATGATTCCCGCCTGGCGCTGGAACACGTCACCCTGCAAACGCCGAACCAGGAGCGAACGCTGGTCACCGACCTCAGTGTGTCGGTCAACCCGGGCGAAGGGCTTCTCATCGTCGGCGCCAGCGGCGGGGGCAAGAGTTCCCTGATGCGCGCCATCGCCGGATTGTGGAACAGCGGCACGGGCTGCATCGTGCGGCCAACGCCGCAGGAGATGCTGTTCCTGCCGCAGCACCCATACATGGTGGTCGGCAGCCTGCGCAGCCAGCTGCTATACCCGAACCACCTTGGCCGGCAGGTTCCTGACGATGAGCTTGTACAACTGCTGGAGACGGTCAACCTGCGCGACATCGCCGGCAGGTTCGGCGGCCTGGACACGGAAGTGGACTGGAGCAAAGTACTGTCGCTTGGCGAACAACAGCGGCTGACCATCGCGCGCGTGCTGCTCGCAAAGCCGCGCTATGTGATGCTGGACGAGGCCACCAGCGCCCTGGATATCAGCAATGAGGAAGCCCTGTATCAGTTGCTGGCCGGCATGCAGGCCACGCTGGTCAGCGTCAGCCACCGGCCCACGTTGCTGAAGTATCACCACCAGGTGCTGGAACTGCCCGGCAACGGCAAGTGGTGGCTGCATCCGACCAGGGACTATCGTTTTGGCTGGTAGCCGCCGGCCTGCTACCAACGGGATATCCTCGACGCCGATGCTGCATTCCTCAACCATCACAGTGGTGTGCTAACGTCACGCGAGGCACATTGGATGGGGAGGAAGTTTGCATGCAAGCGGGCATTGTCGAGTCGGGCTATGGCTCGGACCCGGTCGGTCTGGTCAGCGGGTTCCTGTTCGAGCCCGGCGCGCCGGTGCGCGAAATTGATTCCCATGCCGCGGCCGCGTGGCTGCGGCAGAATCCGTCGGCGCCGCCGGACCAAGCGCATCATCGCCCCTTCCTGTGGCTGCACTTCAACCTGTCGCACAGCGCCTGCGAACGCTGGATGAAGGGCCAGCTTACCCTGCCCGAAGAATTCTTCGAGGCCCTGCGGCAAGGCTCCCGCTCAACGCGGATCGAACGCCTGGACGCCGCATTGCTGGCCGTCGTCAACGACGTGATCTACAACTTCGGCGTCACGTCCACGGACATCTCCACCTTGTGGGCCCACGCCGACCACCGCCTGCTGGTGACGGCCCGCGCCCGGCCGCTGCGCTCCGTGGACCGGCTGCGCGAGGCGGTGCGGCGCGGCGAGTCCTTCCGCTCGCCGCTGGACCTGGTGGTGCACCTGTTGCGCGACCAGGCCGACGTGCTGGTGCAGATCGTGCGCGAGACTGGCGTGAACGTCGACCAGATCGAGGACCAGTTGTTGTCGCAGCGCCTGCAAGGCAACCGGGCCGACCTGGGTTCGATGCGGCGCGGGCTGGTGCGGCTGCAGCGACTGCTGGCGCCCGAGCCCGGCGCCCTCTTCCGCCTGCTCAACCGGCCGCCGGCCTGGCTGCAGGAAACGGACTTGCAGGAGCTGCGTGAATCGACCGAGGAATTCTCCCTCGTGCTCAACGACCTGGCCGCGTTGGTCGAACGCATCAAGCTGTTGCAGGAAGAAATCGCCGCCAAGCTCAACGAGCAGACCAACCGCACGTTGTTCACGCTGACGCTGGTAACGGTACTGGCACTCCCGATCAACATCGTGGCCGGCTTCTTCGGCATGAACGTGGGCGGCATTCCGCTGGCGGATCACCCGCACGGCTTTTGGGTGCTGGTGGCGCTGGTGGCCAGCTTCACGGTGCTGGCCGGGCGCTGGGCGTTCCGCAAGCAGGCCGGGTAGGCAGCGCCGGGGCGACACGCCGCCCCGCGCGCCGTAAGCTATGCTGAACTAGTTCGCATCCGCCGCACTTTCCGGAGATCGATCATGCGCCATCGCCTGTCCGTCTGGCTGGCCGCCACAGCGGCAACCCTGCTGTGCGCTTGTGCCACGCTCCAGCCCGTGGAAACCGCCCAGAAGATGATCGGCAGCCCGCAAAGCGCCGTGCGCGATACCTTCGGCGCCCCATCCGAGACCTACCAGCTCGCCAACGGCACCAGCCGGTGGATCTACTCGAAGCAGCCGCTGGGCTTCGAGGTCTACGCGGCGGACTTCGACGCCGGCGGCAAGCTGACCAACTTCCGCCAGATGCTGACCGAGAAGGAGATCTATGAGGCCCGCCCTGGCGTCTGGACCAAGCAGGACGTTGCCGAGCGCTTCGGCAAGCCGCGCGAGCCGGTCGAGTACTACCCCTTGATGAAACGCGAGGCGTGGTCCTACCGGCTCTACGCCGGCGCGTATCAGCCGGCGCACTTCAGCGCGTACTTTGACGACCGGGGCGTCCTGGACCGCACCATGATCATCGTCGATCCGCTTGGTGGGGATGCGCGCGACGGCAGCAAGTAGGCGCTGCATTGGGCTGGCGATCACTCCGGCTACGGCGCCCTAGTGAGCGTCAGTACGGCAATCGGCACTGTAGAACGCCACGCATGTCGGGCTTCCGGTTTCGGCGAGCGTCCGCGGCAAGCCCCCGGCGGACTGCCCTGGCATGCCACGCAGCGCGAACGCCTTGATGGTGTCCGAGTCCTCGTTGGCCACTATGAGGTCGCAGCCGGAAGGATCGGTCGTGATAAAGCGCGGCGTCCTTCCCTGCGTCGAAACCCAATGCGTCCGCAAGGGCACGCCCGTCGCACTGTCGAGCGCCATCACGGCAAGGCTGTCGTGCCCGCGATTGCTCACGATGATGCGGCGGCCGCCCTCATCCAGCACGATGCCCGCAGCTTGGTTATGCCGCTGGAAATCCACAGGCAGCAGCGGACAAAGGTGCAGCAACCGGCATCCGCCTTCAGAGTCCAACGAATAAGTCGCCAGGGTCGAGTCAAGTTCGTTGACCACGTAAAGCAGTTCGCCGTCAGCGCTCAATACCGCATGGCGCGGGCCTGATCCGGGCCGGGCCTGGATCCACGTCTGCGACCCGGCCACCCATTGGCCTTGCGATGCATCGAAGTCGACTATCCGGACAAGGTCGCAGCCTTTGTCGGGAAAGATCAGTCGATTGGTATGCGGGACGCGCAGCGCCTGATGCGGGTGTGGCCCGCGCTGGTCCGCGCCGCGTGGACCGGGGTGGCCCTCGAAACGGAGCAGATTGGCCACGGGCACGAGCGAACCGTCGTGCCGGACTGGCAGGGCGGCCGCCGTGCCAGTCGCGTAGTTTGCGATCACCAGGAAGTCGGCCTCCCGGGTCAGGCAGAGATGGACCGGATTCCTGCCTTCGGTGCTCTGCCGGTTCAGCAGCGCCAGCATCCCGTTGCGCGGGTTGATGGTGAAGGCGCTGACGTAGTCCTCATCGCCGTGCACGGCGTACAGGACCTCGCGGTGCCGGTCCACCAGCAGGTAGGACGGATTCACCAGACCGTCCAGGCGCTGCACATGGCGCCAGCTTCCTGCATTGTCCACGGACCAGACCTCTATGCCCTGGCCTCGCGCCGCGCGTGCGCGTGATGTCCGGCATCCGGTATAGGCGTAGGCCGCCATCTTGCCTCCCACTACTACTTATAACTTCTGCGCTTCATAACGCAATCTGATCAGCCGAGGATGGCTACCGTCGGCACCACAACTACGTGCCGGCAGGATAGATCATCCACGAAATTACCCCGTCAGATTCGTACCCTATGCGTAAGCAGGCGAACTCATAACACGCAAGCAAATTTCCTTGCTGCTTGATTCAATGCATTATATGATCACAAAACGCTAAATGCACGCATATCAAAAAGGAGACACCGATCATGAAGACTGCCTGCAATCTGCGCCGCCGCTCAATCATCCAGGGACTGGCCATCGCGCCGTTCGCCGGCGTCGGCGCCCTCACCTCCCCGGCAGCCAGGGCCCAGGGCGCATTTCCGGCCAAACCCGTCACGTTTATCGTGCCGCAGGCCGCCGGTGGCGGCGCCGACCTGTTGTGCCGCACGGTCCAGGCGAAGGCCCAGGAAGTGCTGGGCCAGTCGATCATCATCGACAACCGGCCCGGTGCTGCCGGCAATATCGGCACGGTCGCAGGCGCCCGCGCCGCTGCGGACGGATACACGATGACCTTCGTCAACCTGTCCACCATGGCGCTGAATCCGCACCTGTATTCCAAGCCAGGCTATTCGGTCGCCGACTTTGAACCACTGGTCTGGATGGCCTCGGTGGCGAACATCCTGGTGGTCAATCACAATGTCCCGGCGAAAACGCTGCAGGAATTCATTGCCCTGGCGAAATCGAAGCCAGGCAAGCTGACCTACAGTACCGCCGGCAACGGCAGCGGCAACCATCTCGGCGGCGAAATGCTGAAGACCATGGCACAGATCGATCTGGTCCACGTGCCGTACAAAGGCGGCGCGCCGGCGGTGGTCGCAGTCCTTGGCGGCGAGGTCGACGCCAGCATTGCCGACCCGCTTGCGGTGCTCCCGCATATCAGATCCGGGAAATTGCGCGCGCTCGCCGTGACCAGCGCCAGACGCGCTGCCAGCTTGCCTGATGTGCCGGCCATTGCCGAAGTGGTGAAAGGCTATGAAGCCACCTCGTGGGCTGGCGCGGTCGTGCCTAAAGGCACCCCGGCGGCAGCTTCCCAGAAGCTCAGCCAGGCCCTGCTGGCCGGCCTGAAGGATCCGGCCAACGCCGAGAAACTGCGCAGCCAGCTATATGAGCCCACTGCGGCACCGGGCCCTGAATTCGCCGCGCTGATCCGCAAGGAGAATGAAAAGTGGTCCAGGCTTATCAGGCAGCTAGGCATGCGCATCGACTAAGCGCGCGGCGCAAAGCCAGGTTTGCCCGGCGTCGTGGCAAAATGCAGTGTGCAAACACCGCAGCCCGTCGGCAGCCCAGGCTCGCCGACGCGACGACCGCCGCCCAGCATCCGACCATGAACCTGTCCCAACTCCAATCCCGGGTTGCCCGGGAGATTGTTGCGCTAGCACGCCTCGACAGCCTGCGCGCGGGCGATCACCTCGCCGAAAGCGCCCTGGCGGAACGGATCGGCGTGTCCCGCTCTCCGGTCAATGTCGCCCTGCGCTTCCTGGTGGAAATGGGCGCCGTGGTCCACGACCACAACCGCGGCTACTTCCTTGACAAGGATGCCTCGGCGCTTTCCGCGATTGCCGAGGAGCTGTCCGCGGAGCCTGACGATCCGCTCTACCTCAAGATCGCCGAGGACCGGCTGAACAAGACCTTGCCGGACCTGGTGAACGAGGCGGACATGATGCGCCAGTACAACGTCTCGCGCAGTGCGTTGCGCAAGGCCCTGTCCCGCATCCAGGAAGAAGGCTGGGTCGAGCGCTCGATCGGGCATGGCTGGACCTTCTTGCCCATGATCGATTCGGCGCAGGCCTATGAAGAAAGCTACCTCTACCGCACCGCGCTGGAGCCCACGGGCCTGCTGAGCCCCTGGTTCAAGGCCGACCTGGTCGAACTGGCGTCGCTGCGCCGGCAGCAGCGCGCGATCGTCGAAGGCGGCTATAAGTCGATGACGCCGATCGAGCTGTTCGAATCCAACAGCCGGTTCCACGAAATGCTGGCGAAATGGTCTGGCAACCGCTTCATCATGCAGTCGGTCAAGCGCATGGATTCGATCCGCCGGCTGGTCGAGTACGGGCAAGCCAGGAACCGCAAGCCGCGCCAGGAACAGGCGATCGAACATCTCGCCATCCTGGATGCGATTGCCGCGCAGGACATGCTGAAGGCCGCCTCGCTGATGCGCGAGCATCTGGAAGGCGCACGACGCCGCAAGGTCCACACCGCCAACGTCTTCAAGAGCGCCGCGTGAGTTGAGCAAACCGTGTTCGCCGCGGCGGGCTTTTCCTCCCTACTGCATTTTGTTGACACACGGTTCAATTCCGCATGTATCGGCGCACAGCAATGCCAGAATAAAAATGCCCGGACCGGCAGTCGCGGGCCCGGGCATCAACAGGCATCAGCCGATCCGGCTGACCCGCCCTTTTACTTCTGAGCGACCGACCAGAAGGTCCGGGCGTTGGTGAATTCACGGATGCCGGCCGCGGCAAGCTCGCGTCCATAACCAGACTTCTTGGTCCCGCCAAACGGGATGCGCGCATCCGATGCCGTGACGGCGTTGATGAATGCTGCGCCGCTGGTCACGTTCCTGGCCACCTTGAGGGCGCGCTCCGTGGAAGCCGACCAGATGCTCACCGACAGCCCGAACGGCGTGGCGTTGGCAAGGCGTGCGGCATCCGCATCGTCTTTGGCCACGGCAATGGCGGCCAGCGGACCAAAGGTCTCTTCGTCAAAGGCCGCCATGCCAGGCTTCACGCCGCCCAGCACCGTGGCCTCATAGAAGAAACTGCCGGCACCGTCCACAGGCTTGCCGCCGGCCAGCAACACCGCGCCGGCCTCCAGCGATTGACGAACCTGCCGGTCCAGCGCATCGCGCAAATCGCCTCGCGCCAACGGCCCCATTTGTGTCGCAGGCACAGCCGGATCGCCCACGACCAGCGCGCGAGCGCCCTCGACGAAGCGCTCGGTGAACGCTTCCGCAATCGCCTCCGACACAATGAAGCGCTTGGCACAGACGCAGCTCTGGCCGGCATTGTGATAGCGCGCCTTCAGCGCGGCGGCCACGGCGGTGGGAAGATCCGCGTCGTCAAGGACGATAAAGGCGTCCGAGCCGCCCAACTCGAGTACAGACTTCTTCGAAGCGCGCCCGGCGGCGGCACCCACCGCAGCTCCGGCGCGATTCGAACCGGTCAGCGTCACGGCGGCAATCCGGTCGTCAGCGATCAGGCGATCGATCGTCTGCGGCACCTCCGACTCGGCGATCACCATGGCCGTCACCAGGTGCTCAGGCAAACCCGCGTCCAGGAACAACTGCTCCAGTGCAAGCGCGCATCCCGTGACGTTCGGCGAATGCTTGAGCAGCACACCATTGCCCGCCGCGATGGCCGGGATCGCAAAGCGCATCACCTGCCAGACCGGGAAATTCCACGGCATGACCGCCAGCACCAGCCCGATCGGCTCGTAGCCGACCCAGGCATCGACGCCGTCGATGCTCACCTTCTCGTCTGCCAGGATCTTTTCCGCGTTATCGGCGTAGTACAGCGCGGTGACGGCGGACTTCTCTATCTCGCCGGCGGCTTCGCCGAGCACCTTGCCCATCTCGGCGGTGATCAGCGCGGCAAACTTGTCACGCTGATTCCGCAATTCCGCGGCCAGGCGCCGCACGGCCTCGACGCGCGCCGCAAGCGGCTGGCATCCCCATGCCGTTGCCGCGGCATGGCCCGCGGCAACGGCTGCTTCGATCTGCTGCGCCGACCAGGCTTCATAGGTCTGCAGCGGTACTCCGTTGAACGGATTGACGGTGGTGATGGTTGTGGTCATGACTTTCGATTCCTGCCGGATGTCTGTCGCGGCCAGCGCGCCTGCGATGCACGGCTGGCCGGGATCGCCTGCTAGGCGTGGTGGAACAATTGGGTACACAGGGTATTGACCTGGCTGCCTTTCACGACGCATGCGTCAGCGGCCTCGCGCCATCTGGCGAAATGCGGTGCGGCCCGATGGGCGTCGATGGCGGCCTCATCCTCGTACAGTTCGTAGAAGATGAATCGATGCGGGTTCTTCAGGTCCCGCGTGACATCGAAGTACTTGCAACCCGCTTCGTCGTTGAACGTGCGGGCCGCGTTTTCCTCGATCGCGGCCAGGAACTGGTCCAGCCGCTCCGGGTAGACGTCCAGGGTGACAATGAGTGCAATCATGTGAAGCTCCGATAGTCAGGCGGTGGTCGCAGGCGGCAGTGCCGCGCCGGTTTCCGTGCCGAGTTTTTCCAGGCTCTGCCACGTGGTGTCGGCAATGGGGATGCCGGCTTCCTTGCGCTGTTGCGTGCTGCGGTCTTCGAGCTCACCGGGGAAGAAGATCTCCTGCACCCCTTCGGCGGTCGGGACGGCCTTGACCTCTTCGATCAGGGCCTCCATGCGCTGCTCGAATTCCTCAAGCGCCATCATCGACTTGATGTCGATCGTCAGCAGCAGATGTCCGCAGCCGCTCTTGCGGTTTGCCTCGTAGGGCCCTGCCACGTTGGCGCCAAAATGGCTTCCGGTCAGCACGCCCGACAGCACGTCCATCATGAAAGAGATGACATAGCCCTTGTGTCCGGCCATCGGCAGGATCAGCCCATGGATGGCTTCGCTCGGGTTGGTGGTGGGTACGCCATTGGCATCCGCGGCCCAGCCGTCGGGAATCGGCACGCCACGCTCGGCGGCCAGGTAGATCTTGCCTCGCGCCACAGCGGTGTTGGCAATGTCCATTACGGCAACGCCGCGCTTGCCGGCCGGCGCGGCAATTGACCAGGGATTAGTGCCGATGCGCTTGGCGCGCCCGCCCCACGGCGCCATGGCCGGGCTGGCATTGGTCGCAAGCATGGCGACACACCCGGCCTCGGCAGCCATGCGGGTAAAGTAAGCCGCCGTGCCGAAGTGGTTGGAATTGCGCACGCCCACGGCGCTGATGCCATGCTGGCGGGCGCGTTCGATGCCAAGTTCGACAGCCTTCGCCGTCAGCACCTGGCCGATGCCATGGTTGCCATCGATCACCGCCACCGCGCCCGCATCCACCGCCAGCGAGGCATCGGCCACGGGCGACATCACGCCGCTGCGCAGCCGCTCCACATACCAGGGCAGGCGCAGCATGCCGTGCGACGAGTGGCCCCAGAGTTCTGCAGCCACGAGACTGTCCGCGAGCAGGTGCGCGTCGGCGGCGGGAACGTGCAGGGATTCCAGCACGGCCGTGCCGAACCGGGTCAATTCATTTGCCTGAGCGATCTGCGGCATTTCAAGCTCCTAGGAATTCCAGATATGCGTGAGTCGTGTCCGGGGTCGCGCGGCCTATACCGCGAATGCGCCGGTAAGCCCGCCCACCGCCAGCATCACCAGCCCAACCAGGACGGCACGCCAGATTGTCTTGCGTGCGTGTTCGCCGATCTCGACCTTCGCCAGGCCGACCAGCAGCAGGAACGACGCCACGAGCGGGCTCGACTGGTGCAGCGGCTGCCCGACGATGGCGGCGCGAGCCATCTCTTCCGGCGAAATCCCGAAGTGCGATGCGGTCTGCGCCAGGATCGGCAGCACGCCGAAGTAGAAGGCATCGTTGCTGGTGAAGAAGGTCATGGGGATGCTGATCAGCCCGGTGACCAGCGCCATATGGGGCCCCCACGCTTGCGGAATCACGTTGACCAGCCACTTCGCCATGGCTTCCACCATGCCGCTGCCGCTGAGGACGCCGGTGAGGACCGTCGCGGCGAACACCATGCCCACCACGCCAACGATGCTCGACGCATGGGACTTGATCTGCTCCGATTGCTCCGCGACCCTGGGGAAGTTGATCACCAGCGCAATCGCGACACCAAGCAGGAACACGACCGGAGAGGGAATGATGTCGACCACCAGCAGCGTCATCAGCGCCAACGTCAGCAGCGCATTGAGCCAGGTCAGGTGCGGCTTTGCATACGGTCGATGCAGAATCAGTCCACCTTCCGAAATCGGGACCGAGAAATCATCGGGCGTTCCGCCCGTGACCGTGGGCTGACTTGCATGGTGCTCCACCTGCATCGCTGCCACGCTGCCCGCCTCTTCCATGGCCACGCCAACGGTAGCGGCGCCAATGCCTGCGAGAGACGGCTCCGGCTGCAGGATGCCGGGGCCAACGCGCGTCGCCGGCTTCCACTCGACATGCCCGATGCGCGCACGCTCCTGACGACCAAGCACGTAAGCCAGGGCCAGCAACGCGCCGATTGACGCGACGATGGCCGGGATCATCGGCACGAAGATATCGACCGGGTTCAGTTTCAGTGCTGCTGCCGCGCGCGCGGTCGAGCCGCCCCATGGCACTGTGTTCAGGATGCCGTTTGCCGTCGCGGCAATGAATGTCAGAACCCATGGGCTCATGCCGAGCCTGAGATAGATCGGCAGGAATGCGGAAGTGACGATGATGAAGGTGGTCGACCCATCCCCGTCCAGGGAAACAATAGTCGTCAGCAAGGCCGTGCCGATCGTCAGCCGTACCGGATCGTGCTGGACAAAACGCAGGATCAGTCGGATCAGCGGATCGAACATGCCCACGTCGATCATCATCCCGAAGTAGATGATCGCGAAGAACAGCAGGCAAGCCGTAGGCGCCGCCGTCTTGATCGACGCGACGATGGCCTTGCCCAGGTCCAGCCCGCCACCGGCGACCAGGCCAAACAGGATGGGGACGATGATCAGCGCAGCCACCGGCGTGATCCGCTTTGTCATGATCAGGTACATGAACGTGGCGATCATGCCGAAACCAAGGAAAACCAGCATTTTTTGTCTCGCGTCGTTGTATTCGGGCTTTGCGGTCGACGTGGGGGAACCATCGATGTCGACTTGCTTGCAGCGAGGCGTGGCCTCGCGGACTGCCCGTATGTGATGAAGCGCAACGCGTGCAGACCCAACTGATTCAGCTGGCCCGGACTTGCGCAATGCCCGTTGGCAAACGGGGGGAAAATGCCTCCCGTGCGAGAGGCCTGGCTGGAGAGGACTCGCCCGATCAGCGCTTGCCGTGCTCGGCGGCCACCGGATTGGTCGCGCCACTCTCCGTCAGCGTCCGTGTTGCATCCACAGTCGCGTAGATCCACAGGATCTTCATCGGCTTGGTCGTGGAGATGTTGCGGAAGCGGTGATTCACGTTCGGCGGGATGAAGGTCACGTCGTGCGGCTTGAGTTGGTACTCAAGGCCATCGATGTCCAGGATCGCCTCGCCCTCCATCAGCACGACGCTCTCCTGGCAGTTGTGGCTGTGGAAAGGGATCTCGACACCGGGATCGAACAAGGTATAGCCGGTGATGAAGCTGCTGGTGCCGAGTTCGCGCGAAACCAGGGGCGTCGTGCGCGCGCCACCGCCGCGCTCGTGGACCGGCAGCGTTTCGGGCTTCAGCAGAACGGCACCTGAGGGGGTCTTGTTGCTCATGCTACGTCTCCATGCAAGAGATTGGGCGATACCGGAGGCGGTCACCCGATGGACGCAGTATAGCTTTTTGTGAAAATATAATGCAATGAGAGCGACCCAAGAGTAAACCCTGATTCGCGGGTTTTCCTAGACCTATCTGGGCGATAAGATCAAATGAAAAGGGAAGCCGGAACCGTCAATGCACTATGGAATGACATTAGTCATTCAAGTGAATGAGCCGGCAGCGGCCCGCCCCGAGACATGAGGCGCCGCTTACGTTGCTTTCACTCGAGAACCAGAAGGGTCGCCGACCAGGCCTGGCTTGCCTGGACGGGCATCCCACGGCGCTCCGAAATCGGCCTCAAGCCGCTGGCTATGGTCAGCCCTGCTTGGACTGCCCCGCCGCCGCAGCACCAGGCTTGCGCAGCATCTTCTCAACCTCACCCGCATGCAGTTCCTCCAGCTGGATCAACTGCCGCGCATACTCCTCCAGCGCGACGGAGCGGCCTTCGACCAGGCCCAGCAACTCACGGTACAGCGCCAGGGCCTGCATCTCCGTCGCCAGCGATTCACGCAGGATCGTGCCGATATCGGTCGTGTGGCTGTCCAGCAGTTCGCCGATGCCGAGCGAAGGATAGGCGCCGAGGGTCGTGATCCATTCTCCGGCCTGGTGCGCATGCAGCAGCGACTCATTCGCCTGTTCACGCAGCCACGACACGATCGGAATGCGGCCGAAGCCGAAGATCAGGAATGAATAGTGCGTGTAGCGCACAACACCGGCAAGCTCGGCCTCGAGTATCCGATTGAGCACGCCGACGATCTTGTCCTGTTCGATTTCCGTCATGGCATTTCTCCCTGAGGTGGGGTTCGACGGTAAGCCTGTACCGCAGCCGGAGCGCTGCGCGCTCCCGCCACTAGCGGTAAACAAGAACAGGGATCCGGCAGTGCGTGAGTACCTTCTGGGTTTCACTTCCCACCAGCAGGCCCTCCAGCCCTCTGCGGCCGTGCGACGCCATGAAGATCACGTCACACCCGTGCCTCGCGGCGGCATCGATGATGCCTCTGTAGGGCACCGTTGTCGTCATATCCGTTTCGCAGGTCACGCCAGCCGCCTTGGCTGCGGCGACAACCTCCTCCAGCACCGCGCTGGCCCGCTCGGCCTCTTGCTCCTCGAAGGCCTTGCGCCTGGGATGGCCGGCATCGCCTGACGCCACGTACGGATACTCCTCCATGCACGTATAGACTGTCAGCCTGACGCCACCGGCTTTGACAAAACCGATAGCCGCCTCCATCGCCATTTTTGAAAGTTCTGAGCCGTCGGTGGCCAGCAAAATGTGCTTGAACACGGTACCCCTCCATACACGGTTGTTCCCGGCGGAATGAGACTGTCCGCCAGTCAAAATCCAGTATGGACAAGAATCCGTCTCCCGGCAGGGACGCCGCGATGGCACCGGCCCGGCACTTGCGCCTCGCCGCTTCGGGGAACAGCTTCGCCGAAGCGGCGAGAACGATGCCGACCAGCCTTACTGCATGTGCTGCCCGCCGTTAATGGCGATATTGGACCCGGTCACATAGGCCGCTTCCTCCGAGCACAGGTAGGCAATCAACGCCGCGACTTCTTCCGGCTTGCCGACGCGGCCGACCGGAATCTGCGGCAGGATCTTGGTCTCCATGACTTCCTTGGGCACGGCATTGACCATCTTGGTGGCAAGGTAGCCCGGCGAGACCGTGTTGACCGTCACGCCCTTTCTTGCCACTTCCAGCGCGAGCGACTTGCTGAAGCCGTGCATCCCGGCCTTGGCGGCAGCGTAGTTGGTCTGGCCGAAAGCGCCCTTGGAGCCGTTGACCGACGAGATGTTGATGATGCGTCCCCAGCCGCGCTCGACCATGCCTTCGCAAAGCGGCTTGGTGAGGTTGAATACCGAATCCAGATTGGTCCGCATCACGGCATCCCAGTTCGGCTTGTCCATCTTCTTGAAGGCCATGTCGCGGGTAATGCCGGCGTTGTTCACCAGGATATCCACGCGGCCCACGTCAGCCAGGATCTGCGCGGCGCATGCCTGGCAGGCGTCGTAGTCGGATACGTCGACCTCGTAGGCGCGCATCTCGCGGCCGGTGGCGGCCATCGCGGCAAGCCAGTCCTGCGCGTTGGCATTGCCCGGCGAATGCGTCACGACCACGGCATAGCCAGCGTCGTGCAATCTGATGCTGATGGCTTCTCCCAGTCCACCCATGCCACCTGTTACTAGAGCGATTCTCTTCGTCATGCTGCGTATTTCTTTGTCGAAAGGTTGAAAAGCCCCTGCCTTGCCGGAAAGGGCTTTTCCCCGATTGTTACTGGCAATTTCCCGTTGCCCTGGCGCGAAAAAAGCGCGGGCCAGCCGGACCGGAAAATCCGGTCCAGCTTTGCAGATTTCTTCGGGAAGGTTGGCGTCGCGGCGCGGCAAGCCAGGGGACCTGACGTCCCTGGCCTGCAAAAAGCCCGCGATTTCTGTTCAGCGCGCTGGCATGGCCTGCTTTGCCAGCGGTACGCCGTTACTGCTTGGAAGCGCGGGGCGCTGCCTGCTGTGCCGCGCCGTTGGCGGCAGCAGCTGTCGTGGCAAAGTTGGTCTTGGCAACTTCAGCCGTCTGCTTTGCCACGCTCTGGAGGGACTGATAGGTGCTGCTGGCAGCGGCCACGCTGGATTGCAGCAGCGCGGTCAGCGCTTCCGACCCGGCCGGCGCGTTCTTCACGAAGGTGTCAACGAAGGACTGCACATTGCGGTTGTGCTGTTCGTACTGGGCCTCGACTGCCCGGGACAGTTCCGCCTGCGTGTTCGACGCGATCTCGTACACATTGCGCGCATAGGCAACGGCCTTCTCCGCGGCAGGCTGGCCCAGATTGCTCTGCACGGCGAACACTTCGCGCAGGTCCTTGCCGGCCAGCACGGCCTGGACATTTTCCTGGCCTTCGGCAAGCGTCGTCCTGGCTGCCTGCAGGTTCAGCTCGGTCAACTTCTGGAAGCCGTCAAAGGCCATGTTCGTCAGCGCGAACAGGTGATTCAGGTTCGACTTCTGCACTGCAGCAAATTGATCGGGCGTAAAAGGTGACATGCGTATCTCCTTTGGATTGATCGCACGGATTGGCGCAGCAGTGCTGGCAATCCGCCAAGGTCAGGGTTTCCGGACTGGCGGCGCCGCCAATCCTGCAGCGCACCATCCGAGTCCGAATCCTAGAGCGTTTCCTCTAATTTAATCCCTAGGTACAAACCCAAAAAGTATTGAAGACATGACAACAAAAGTGCCTCATGAAGCATCTAACTTACATGTGCTTACGTAGAAATGGTGCAGTGCATAACAGATGTAAGGCAGGCTTAACTCGGCAGGTCGGACGGTCCGGTCAACCGGCGAAACATCGTTGCAGGCTGGAAACGGCAGCTGGGCCGTCGACCGGGCATCGACAGAGAAGAGAATCTTGCGGGAGCTGGCTGCCCCCCCGCTGCGTCGCCCAACCGTGCGACGAGCTGCCGCAGTGGTGAAGCTGCCTGGTGGCGCTGAACACTGCTATATTGCTCGCCAAAACAGGCACCGCTCTCGTGGGTAAATCGCATCGCCGGCCATGGTTCACCGGCCTTCTCCTCGTTGTCTTCCTGGCAGCTCAACTGGCAGCGGCGGCGTACGCCTGTACCGGCAGCCGCTACCAGATGGAGCACGGCGACACGATGGCGGCGATGACCGAGTCCTGTGCCGATATGGCAGCCAGCGACGGCGAGAAGGGTGTCGACCAGAGCGGGCTTTGCCTCGCACATTGCCAGGCCGATTCCAGGCACGCCGACCATGCTTCGCCGCAGCTTCCGGCCTTCATGCCGGTGCTGATGCGCGTCATCGAGCCAACGCGCGTGGCCATGGCAGAGGTTCGCGTTGCGCTGCGCCCCCAAGTAGAGCCGCGCGGCCCGCCACCGCTCAACATCCTTCACTGCAGTTTCCAGACCTAGCCTCCGGTCCGACGTGATCTCGTCCTGCCCGCTTCCACGCGGGCAGCAGTCGTCGTTCCTGGAGGCTTTATGTTTTTTCTACGTCACCTGACCGTGGCGCTGCTCAGCGCGCCCGCGGTCGGCCTGGCGGCGCCGCAAGGCGCGCCCGGGCAATCCGCCCCTTCCCTTTCCCTCGAGGAAACCGTCGCAATCGCCAGTGCCTATGCCGGCGATGCCGAATCGTCGCGCGGCGCTGTGGAGGCCGCCGGGCAAATGGCGGTCGCCGCCGGCCGTCTGCCGGACCCCGTACTCAAGCTCGGCATCAACAACGTACCGGTCAACGGCCCGGACCAATTTTCGCTGAGCCGGGATTCCATGACCATGCGCTCGATCTCCGTGATGCAGGAGTTCACGCGCGCGGACAAGCGCCGCGCCAGGGCCGCGCGCTTCGAAGCCGAAGCCGCCGCCGCCGACGCGCAGCGCGCGGTGGGCCTGGCAGGCGTGCAGCGCAATGCGGTCAATGCCTGGCTCGACCGGTGGTATGCGGAACAGGCCGGCGTGCTGCTCGGCCACCACAGCCATCCGCTTGAACTGGCGCTGCAGGCCGCCACCGCGGCCTATCGCAGCGGACGCGGCTCGCGTGCTGACGTGCTGGCGATGTCGCTGGAAATACAGAAGCTGCACGACCGCGAGGACGAGAACCGCGCCGCACTGGCGAGCGCCATGCTGAACCTGGAGCGCTGGGTCGGCGCCGCGGCCGGGCGCCCGCTATCGGCGCGGCCACCGCTTGAAGTGCCGCAAGGCGCCCGGCAGTTGGCAAGGGGAGAGTTCGATGCCGTCCCCGAACTGTCGGCTGCGCAGCGCGACGTTGCACTGGCCGAATCGGAGATCCAGGTGGCAACAGAAGCCCGCAAGCCGGACGTGACCGTCGAGCTGATGTACAGCCAGCGCGGCTCGGCCTACTCGAATATGGGCTCGCTCAATGTCAGCTTCCCGCTGCCGTGGGACCGGGGCAACCGCCAGGACCGCGAAATCAGCGCGCGGCTGGCGCAGGCCAACGACGCGCGGGCCAGGCTGGAAGTGGTCCGCCGCAACACCCAGGCCATGGTCGGCGCCAGGCTGGCCGAGCTGCAGCGCAACCTTGACCGGCTGCGGCGCTACGACGACAAGACCTTGCCGCTCGCCAGGGAGCAGGCGGACGCGGCGCTGACGGCATACCGCGCCAACACTGGCTCATTGCTGGCCGTCGCCGAAGCCAACCATCGCGCCATCGACACGGCCATGGATCGCCTGCTGCTTGAGGCAAAGACCGCGAAGCTCTGGGCGGACCTGAATTACCTGGTTCCGCTTCCCACCGCCCAGACCGAAGCCGCCGTGAAGGAGGCCAAATGAAGAAGCACGCCATTGCAGCAGCGGCCGGGCTGGTCGTCGTCTGCCTCGCCCTCTACGGCGCTTACCGCTTCGGGGTTGCACGCGGCACGCAAACTGCGCAGCCGTCGAGCACGCCTGCCGCGCAATCCACCTTGCTCAAGGCCGGCGACATCGATCCCAAGACCGGCAAGAAGATCCTCTACTGGCACGATCCCATGGTGCCGGGCCAGCGCTTCGACAAGCCCGGCAAGTCGCCCTTCATGGACATGCAACTGGTGCCGGTCTATGCGGACGGCGATGGCAGCGGGAGCGGCGTCACCGTCGACAGCCGTGTCGCGCAGAACCTCGGCATTCGCACGGCCGAGACTAAGCCTGGACGGCTGGCCGCGATGCTGCAGGCGCCAGGCAATGTCGCCATCGACGAGCGCAGCGTGCAGGTCATCCAGGCGCGCACCAACGCATATGTGCAGCACGTTGGGGTCAGGGCAACGCTTGATCCGGTCAGGCGCGGCCAGGCGCTGGTCACCCTGTATTCGCCCGACTGGGTTGCGGCGCAAGAGGAATACCTCGCCGTGTCGCGCATGGCAGGAAGCGAGCATCTGGGCGATCTGCGCGGTGCCGCCAGGGCGCGCATGCTGCAGGCGGGCATGACGCCAGGCCAGGTCGGGGAGATCGAGAAATCCGGCAAGCTGCAGCCCGGTGTTGCCATTGCAAGCCCGCTCGATGGCCTCGTGACCGAGGTCGCGGTGCGCGACGGTATGACCGTGTCGCCGGGCATGACGCTCTTCCGCCTGGCCGATCTGAGCCAGGTCTGGGTAATTGCCGAAGTACCGGAGGGCCAGGCCGGCACCATCCGGCCCGGCATGGCGGCCACGGTACTGCAGAGCGGCGCGCCCGCCCCCATTGCCGGCAAGGTCGACGCCATCCTTCCCGACGTCAACGCGGCGACACGCACCATCAAGGTCCGCATCGTCCTGCCCAACCCGGGCAGGCGCCTGTTGCCGGGCATGTTTGTCACGGTCAGCTTCGACAGTAGCCCGCAGCAGGAAGCGTTGCTGATCCCGTCGGAGTCGGTCATCCGCACGGGTCAGCGCAATCTCGTCATGGTCGATGCCGGCCAGGCAGGGTTCGTTGCGACCGAGATCAAGACTGGCCGCGAGGCCGATGGCATGGTCGAGGTGCTGGACGGGCTGGCACCGGGACAGAAGGTGGTCACGTCCGGGCAGTTCCTGATCGACTCGGAAGCCAGCCTGCGTGGCAGCGTGGAACGGATGACGGCCACGCCCGCAGCGTCTGCACCCGCCGCGCCGGCCGCCGAGCATGAGGGCACGGGCCGCATCGAAGCCGTCAACGGCAGCGAGAGCCTGACCATCTCGCACGGCCCCATCCCGTCTGCACAGTGGGGCGCGATGACCATGGACTTCGCCGCACCGCCAACAGGCCTGCCAAAGGGACTGAAGCCTGGCGACCGCATCCGTTTCCGCTTTCACCTGGACCGCGATGGCGCGGCCACGCTGTCGTCGGTCGAGCCCGCCGGCAATGCCCAGGGAGCCAGGCCATGATCGCGCGCCTTATCCTGGCTTCGATCCGCCACCGCTTCCTGGTCCTGCTGGCCACGGTGATGCTGACCGCATGGGGCCTGTGGGCGGTGCGGAACACGCCGCTCGACGCCCTGCCCGACCTTTCCGATGTGCAGGTGATCATCCGCACGCCATTCCCCGGCCAGGCACCGCAGATCGTCGAGAACCAGGTCACGTATCCGCTGACCACCACCATGCTTTCAGTACCCGGCGCCAAAACGGTACGGGGTTACTCCTTCTTCGGCGATTCATTCGTCTACGTGCTGTTCGAGGATGGCACCGACCTGTACTGGGCACGCTCGCGGGTGCTGGAATACCTGAACCAGGTGCAGTCCCGCCTGCCCGCCGCGGCCAGGCCGGCACTGGGGCCGGACGCGACCGGCGTCGGCTGGATCTACGAGTACGCGCTGGTGGACAAGACCGGCCGACATGACCTCGGCCAGTTGCGTGCGCTGCAGGACTGGTTCCTGCGCTTCGAGCTGAAATCACTGCCCAATGTGGCCGAGGTCGCTTCGCTGGGCGGCATGGTGAAGCAGTACCAGGTGGTGCTGATGCCGGACCGGATGCGCGCCTACAACCTGTCGCAGGGCAAAGTGCTGGCGGCGCTCAAGGGCGCCAACCAGGAAGCCGGCGGGTCGGTGCTGGAAATGGGCGAGGCAGAGTATATGGTCCGCGCCAGCGGCTACCTGAAGACGCTCGACGATTTCCGGCAGATCCCGCTGGCGACCAGCGATGCCGGCATTCCGGTGCGGCTCGGCGATGTCGCCATCGTGCAGCTTGGCCCTGAGATGCGGCGCGGCATCGCCGAGCTCGACGGCCAGGGCGAGGTTGCCGGCGGCGTGATCGTGATGCGCTCGGGCAAGAACGCGCTGGAAACCATCGAGGCGGTCAAGGCAAAGCTCGCCACGCTGCAGAAGAGCCTGCCGGCCGGTGTGCAGATCGTCACCACCTACGACCGCTCTGCCCTGATCAACCGTGCCGTGGACAACCTGACACACAAGCTGGTCGAAGAGTTCGTCGTCGTCGCGCTGGTGTGCCTCCTGTTCCTGTTCCACCTGCGTTCCGCGCTGGTGGCTATCGTCTCGCTGCCGCTGGGCGTGCTGGCCGCCTTCCTGGTGATGCGCTACCAGGGCATCAACGCCAACATCATGTCGCTGGGCGGGATCGCCATTGCCATCGGCGCCATGGTCGATGCCGCAGTCGTCATGATCGAGAACGCGCACAAGCACCTGGAGCACTGGCATGCGGACCATCCCGGCCGGGAACTGAGAGGGGACGAGCGCTGGAGCGTGATCGGCCGGGCCGCCTCCGAGGTCGGACCGGCGCTGTTCTTCTCGCTGCTGATCATCACGCTGTCGTTTATCCCGGTCTTCACGCTGGAGGCGCAGGAGGGCCGGCTGTTCTCGCCGCTGGCCTTTACCAAGACCTACTCCATGGCCGCGGCGGCGGGCCTGTCGGTAACGCTGGTGCCGGTGCTGATGGGCTACATGATCCACGGCAGGATTCCTTCGGAGCAGTCCAACCCCTTGAACCGATGGCTGATCCGCGCCTATCGGCCCGTGCTAGCACGGGTGCTGGCCTATCCGAAGACCACCCTCGCGATCGCCGCGGTGCTGCTGGCCGCGACGGCGTGGCCGGTGATGCATACCGGCGCCGAATTCATGCCGCCGCTCGACGAGGGCGACCTGCTCTATATGCCGTCGGCGTTGCCCGGCCTTTCCGCCGGCAAGGCCGCGCAACTGCTGCAACAGACCGACCGCCTGATCAAGACCGTGCCCGAGGTGGCGACCGTGTTCGGCAAGGCCGGCCGTGCCGATACCGCGACCGATCCGGCGCCTCTGGAGATGTTCGAAACCACCATCCAGTTCAAACCGCGCGACCAGTGGCGTGCCGGCATGACCCCCGACAAGCTGGTGGAAGAGCTCGACCGCGTGGTCAGGGTGCCGGGCCTGTCCAACATCTGGGTGCCGCCGATCCGCAACCGCATCGACATGCTGGCCACCGGCATCAAGAGCCCGGTCGGCATCAAGGTGGCGGGCGCGGACCTGAAGGAGATCGATCGCCTGGCAACGCGCATCGAGGAGGCCGTCAGGACGGTGCCGGGGGTGACGTCGGCGCTGGCCGAGCGGCTGACCGGCGGACGCTATGTCGATATCGACATTGATCGCGTAGCGGCCGGCCGCTATGGGCTGAACATCGCGGATGTGCAGAGCGTGGTGTCGTCGGCCATCGGCGGCGACAATGTGGGCGAGGTAGTCGACGGACTGGCGCGCTTTCCGATCAACGTCCGCTACCCGCGCGACTACCGCGACTCGGTGGAGCAACTGCGCGGCCTGCCCATCGTCACCGACAAGGGCCAGCAGATCGTGCTGTCCGACGTGGCGCGCACCCAGGTGGTGCAGGGACCGCCGATGCTGCGCAGCGAAAACGCGCGCCTGTCGGGCTGGGTGTATGTCGACATCCGCGGGCGCGACCTGCGCTCGGCCGTCCGGGATATGCAGGCCGCCGTCGCGAAAGCGGTGCCGATGCCGGCCGGCTACTCGCTGAGCTGGTCGGGGCAGTTCGAGTACCTGGAGCGCGCCGCCGCAAAGCTGAAGGTGGTGGTGCCGTTCACGCTGCTGATCATCTTCGTGCTGCTATACATGGTGTTCGGCCGTCTCGATGAGGCCCTGCTCATCATGGGCACACTGCCGCTGGCGCTGATCGGCGGCTTCTGGCTGCTCTACCTGCTGGGCTACAACCTGTCGGTTGCCGGCGTAGTCGGCTTCATTGCGCTGGCGGGCGTGGCGGCGGAATTCGGCGTGATCATGCTGCTCTACCTGAAGCAGGCATGGGCCGCGCGCGAGCACCAGGGCGATGCCAGCCTGCCCGCGCTGCTTGAAGCCATCCAGGAAGGCGCGGTGCTGCGCGTGCGCCCCAAGGCAATGACCGTCGCCGTGATCCTGGCCGGCCTGGTGCCGATCATGTGGTCGCATGGCACCGGCTCCGAGGTCATGCAGCGCATTGCCGCGCCGATGGTGGGCGGCATGCTCACCGCGCCATTGCTTTCACTCTTCGTGGTGCCGGCGGTGTATTGGCTGATACGCAGGCGCCAGACCAGTCCTCAACCTGTTCCCACCCACCCCTCACTTCATAAGGAACCGCAATGACATCCATCAAGACGCTCGCCCTCTTCCTTGCTTTCGCCACCACGCCGGCCGCATTCGCAGCCGGGTCGATGGATGGCATGAATATGAAGGCGCCCGCGCTCTCACAGCAGGCACCGCAACCCGTGGCGGCCGAGATCAGGAAGATCGATGCGCAGACCGGCAAGGTCACGCTCAAGCACGGGCCGATCACCAATCTTGGCATGGGTCCGATGACCATGGCGTTCCCCGTCAAGGATCGGGCATCGCTGAAGGATTTCAAAGAGGGCGAGGCGGTATCCGTGACGTTCGACAACGTTGATGGCAAGCCTACCGTCGTGGAAATGCGGCGCAAGTGAGGCGGAGCTTCGCGGAAGGTGATTGCGCGTTCGATGCGCAATCACTGGATCACGGCCGGGAACAGCTTTGCCTTTGCCCAGCTCACGTCTTGGTGCCCAATCGCTCCTTCAGGAACTCGATGAAGCGCTGTGTCTTTGCCGGCAGCAAACGTGTCTCGGTCAGGGCATAAGCCGGCGTCGGCCTGGTGCCGGTTCAACTTGGCCTTGCCCGCGGCCCGAGATCGTGCGCGCCTTGACCGCGGCGCATGCAATCAGCCCCGGCAGGTTGGACCGGGGCTGTCAGATTGGTTAGTGCAGTTGGCGCTTCAGGTCAGCAAGTTCCGAATGCATCGAACTGACTGCATCCTTGACCTTTGCATCGAGACCGCCGGCCTGCTGGCAAGCGCGGTCTGCACGATCACCGATCCGTTCGAGATCATCGACCCACTGCCGGATCCGATCCTGATCCTTGGAGGACGCGACCTTCGATGCCGATTTGCATTCCTTGTCGAGCTCATCCACCCAGTTCATCAAGTCTTGTGGAATCCTCGCATCGGCATGACAAGTCCGTGATGCCTCGCTGATGGTTTGCTGCAGATGACTAAAACGTTGCTGCATTTCACTGGCTTGCAACATGATGCCCCCTTCGTGAACATCAATCCACATGAATTCAGGCAGCAGATGATTGTGTGTTGCCTGTGCCATTGTCATTCGCCCGCATCAATCGGCTGCCACTGAAGTTGCGTTGCGCAGCCCCGAAGCACGCGAAGGGCACTTTTTCAGTCTAGGTCAAAATCGACCGCACGCTCCGATGTGATCCCCGGGGTTCCGCGGCATCACTAGGCATTAGCCGCGCCTCGCTATATCTTGAACTCAAGACAGTCCGGCGCTCGGACTGAGCCACGGACCTGCGTAAATTGCCGGAGGCTGAAATGCTGGAAAAAAAGCGGTCTTACAAGGGATTCCACGTTGCCCTGTTCGTGCCGGAGGTGATTGAGCCAGGCAAGCCAAGCGGGCGAGTCCAGATCTCCACGCGCAATAAGGACATGGACATGGGCATCCGCTTTACGCCGGACTGGCCCCATCCGCCCGCAACGCTGCAGGAGGCAGAGGACTGGCTTTTTGCCTACGCCGCCGGGATCATCGATTGTGAACTGGCTGGCGGCTTCGGCATTGATCTCAGGAACGAGTAAGTCAGTTCGACGACGAAAGATCTGCGGATGCCGGTCGGCGCGTCTCCTGCGCCTGGCGGGGATGGCGGTGTTCATGGAGATTCTGGCATGCCGTGCAGCGCATGGCGGTCGGGTACGCCTGCAAGCGGGCGAATGGGATGGCCTGCTGGCAGTCGATACAGGCGCCATACTGGCCACTCCTCATCCGTGACCGGGCTGCTTCAATGTCGGCCAGTTGCCTGCGATAGTGTTTCAGCATCGCGTCGCCCTGGCGCTGCACGGTCTTTTCGTCCGCCACTTCACCCTCGTCAAGGTGTTCACGTTGTGTTGGCGCCACGACAGGCGAATCCGCGGTTCCGGCGACGGCACGTATGCGCAACTCCTCAGCGTCCATTTGGGCCACCAACTTCGCCAATTCTTCCTTTGTCAGCCCTTCCATGGCTGGCCTCCTGGATAAGCATCCTGCGGGTCGCACCTCAGCAGACCGTCCAGCGTAGCGCGCTTGGGCAATCGCATTTGGCGGGCACAGTTGCCGTATTGCCGCTCAGATGTGTCGCCACTCAGATCGAGGCCCCCGCAAGGGGCCGTAGCCATTTGCCGGCATGGCAAAAACCACGTGTCCCTTGCGGGACCAGCACGTGTCACAGCCGTGCCGGCGCCGCAGTCGCGAATGCCTAACGGTGGCTGGCAGCCAGCGCGACGATAGCGCCTGTGGTTGCCGCGATGGCGGCCACGGTACCCATGCTTTGCCATGGATGCTCATGGACGTAGCGATCGGTCGTTGTCGCCCACTCGGAGACTTTGGCGCGGCTTTCTTCGCGCAGCGTAACGATGCGCTCCTGCAGCGCGCGCTGCCGGGCCTTGAGTGCATGGCGCTCAAGGCTGGTCCCTACGCCGGTTTCAGCTTTGACATCATGAAGAAGTGCCTGCACGTCGGCCATCAGCGTATCGACGTCGCGGGTCAATGCGTCCTTGCGCATAGAGAAATCGGATCGGATGTCGTTCATCTTGCCCTCCTGTTAGCGAAATCATCGCGGTGCGTCGCGCAGCACGATTGGCACTGTGTCAAATATAGGATTGGGTTGACAGCCCGGCATGACAAACAGCAAGCCACGCCCCACACACGAGGCGCAAAGTGCAGGACAGGTGCCGGATACGGTACTGCCGACGCTGCAGGCCCCGTCCCGGCGGGACTGTGCGCGGCGCTGCGCATGCAGGGAGCGATGGCGCGGCACTGGAGTCACGACTTTCGCGTCCCTCGCCTTACCCGCTCCAGATACTTTCCTGAAGCGACCTCGATTCGCACCGTGTCCCCTTCCTTGACGAACTGAGGAACGAGAACTTCCATGCCGTTCTCCAGCGTGGCAGTCTTGAAGGTAGAGGTTTCGTGCTCGTGCAGGCCCGGTGGCGCGGACATGATGGTTAACTCGACCGCAGGGGGGAATGCGATGGTAACTGGCTCGCCCTCATAAAGCTGCACCGGGATTCGCATATTGGGGTGAAGAAATTTCTGGTATGCGCCCATGGTTTCCACAGGAAAACTGATCTGCTCGAAGGTGTCGGGATTCATGAAGAAAAAGGCGACACCGTCGGTGTACAGATATTCCATCTCCTGGTGATCGAGCACGACCTCTTCGAGCTTGTCGCTCGGGTGTAACCGCAACTCCTTGACGTGACCAGTCTTAAGGTTCTTGAACTTGGCGAAAACTGCGCTCCCCTGTTGGCCGCCGCCGGCGTGGTACCCGGCGCTGATAGCGCTATGAAGTTGGCCCTCAAGCATGATGATCATGCCCGACTTCAGTCCGGAAGCTTCGACCATTGGTGTCTCCGCCTGGGCGGCAAGATTTCGCCTTCAGCCTAGCACCGCAGCGCCCCTTCAACAAAGGGCCGGCGGCGACAGCGGGATGTTGCAGCGCCGCATGCACAAGGCTGACAAGGAGCCAGACCGCCACGAGTCGCCCTGTCCCCTGATCAGGGAATCAAGAAGCGCGTCACGCCAGAGCGTGAACGATTGTCATACCATTAAGTTCGTAGCGCGTGCCAGGGGGGCCGAGACGGATGGCCCGGCCGGCCGCAGAGGAGGCCAACATGTTTCAGCATATCTTGGTGCCCACCGATGGATCGGAACTTTCCGACGCTGCCGTTCGCATGGCGGTGACACTCGCCAAGGCATTTGAGGCGAGGATCACTGGATTGCATGTCATCCCGGAATTCCATGTCCTCACGCATCGGGTTGACATGCTGGAGGATACCCAGGAGCGCTATGCACAACTTGCCGAAATGCATGCGGAGCGATACCTGGCGGTGGTCGCACAAGCGGCAAAGGAAGCGGCGGTGGCATGCGAGACGCTCAGCGTTACCCACAATCACCCCTATGAGGCGATCATCCGGACCGGGGAGGAGCGTAACTGTGACCTCATTGTCATGGCGTCGCATGGCCGAGCCGGCCTGCAGGGGTTACTGATCGGCAGCGAAACCCAGAAGGTCCTGACGCATTGCCGGATCCCGGTTTTCGTGTTCCGCTAGTCAATACTGCAGACCAACCGCATGCGGCGCAGCGGCGAGCGCCAACCCAACCCGGCCCTTGACCTGGAACCGCAGCTGAAGCTGCGGCATCCGATCCTGCAAGCGTATTTCCTCATGCAGCGACAAGAGCAAAACTCGATTCATTCATCGTGCGAAGGCTCCCCCGCAGTCTGATCAAGCTGCGCTTTGAGCATCGCTGAAGCAGATGCTGCGTGGCTTCCATTTGGTGCAAGAAGGAGCGTCAGCACGCGGTACAACACGCCAACCATCAGCTAGGTAGATTGGCGCAGCGACCCGGCAGGCCTGACAGCGCCTCTTGCCGGATCATCACAATGCTGCTGCCTTACTGGTTGTATTGGAAAGCAGTGAACCAGCACGCAGCCGGAAAATCTTCCGTTACAAATTCATCGCGCGTGCCGTCATCTTGGGCGATCCAGGTGCCGTTACTGGGTCATGTTCGGCGACCCGCGCCGGGCACCCACAACGAAGGGGAGCGTGAAATGATGACGAAGAAAATTCTGGGTGGTGTAGCGATCGCGGTCTTCGCGGCAAGCCTCGCCAGCGCGGCCATCGCGAACGATAAGGACACCCGCTGGGAACGCAACCACCCCCGTCGCGAGCAGGTCAATGAACGACTTGCCAACCAGAACCGGCGCATCAACCACGAACTGAAGGAAGGCGAGATCTCGAAGGCCCAAGCCGCCAGGCTACACCAGGAAGATCATCAGATTCGCCGGGAAGAGCGCATGATGGCCAGCCAGAACGGCAGCCATATCACGCGCCAGGAGCAGCGCACGCTGAACCAGCAGGAAAACGCTGTCAGCCACCAGATCGGTCGGTAACGCTTGCATTGCGCAGCGACATGGAAGCGGGGGCTTTGGGCCAGGGCTTATCGGCCGCTGAAGTACTCGCTGCGCAGTGGAAGGCTGCCCTGGATCTCATTGCCCCAAAGCTGGAGCAAGAGCTTGGCGCTTTCGGCGGAATCTCGGTTGTCGTCAACGACCAAAATTCGACGGCCGGTAATCTCGGCATCACGCCCTTGCGCGGCAGTCGACGGTGACACGGGCAGCTTTTCCGCGTCTCGCTGCAAGAGCGGCACAAGCAGAATGAACTCCGCACCGCGTCCAATTCCGTCGCTGTGCGCGCTGACTGTACCACCATGCAATTCAAGAATCTTCCGGACAAGGGATAGTCCGATTCCCAAGCCATCCGTGGCGTGTCGGCGCGCATCGGTACGAAGTACCGAGCCAGGGGCCGCGAGTGACGGCTGGCATCCGACAGGCAGACAATTGTGTTGGATGGCGGGGAACACGTCCGGCCGTTCTGAAACTGCTGTCAGGCGGCGGAAATTCCACGCGCTGCAGCACAGGTTAGTTGAAAGGCGCGCACCGACACCGACCAATAAACCAGCCGCACCGCAGCCTAAAAATCCACATTTTTCAACAACTTGAATGGCAGTTCGTGGCCGTGGTGATCAGCGCTTCACGCCCTACTTGCCGCTGCGCTTGCCGCCGATGCCGACCTTGCCGCGCCCGACCTTGCGATGCGGCACACAGGGGCGCAGCCTCTTCCTGGAGCCAGCCGTCAACGTGACGTGCTCCGCAGGGTAGCGGGTCGTCCTATGCAGCGCGGCCTGGTAGGCGGGATGACCCGGATCTATGCGCCTGATAGCTGACATGACTGGCACCTCCTCATGGGATCCTAGTCCGAAAAGGCACGGCGATTATGCCGCCTTCCTGAACACGCCATGTGCTCGTTCTGGTGGATGCCGGCAATGGCGACCGGTTGCCGTCGGCAAGCCCGATGCGCCAGCGTACGGCCCTACCGGATTCGTAGTTTGGCTCGTATAAGCCCATAGCCGGTAACGGCAAGGCCCATGGACGCGCACACCACAAGGTACACCGTTTGGACATGCAGGACTGAAGGTACACCTCCCCCCAACAGGCCGTTGCCGACCCTCTCCGGACCCTTGGTCGAATTTTGCGAACGTCTCTAACCAGTTCAGAAGCGGCGGCTCCTGTCTACTGGTATCAGAACTGGTTCATGGTGTTGTCTTTACCCGCCGCTTTCAGGGCCGCTTCGCCGCTGCCACCCCCGTCCGCATCGGCCGCCACCTTGCACCGAACCGCCTTGTCATGGCCCCGATGACCCGCTCCCGCGCCGGACCGCAACACGTTCTTTGCGCCGCCGACGGCCACGGGGTACATCGACTATCCGGCGTTGGCTGAGGCCAAAGCGGCTTGAGGCATGAGGCACGAAACCGGCAAGAGGCTTGCCGTTTGGCGGCAAGCCAGGCTTCAGCCAATGAGATCGGCACCTGTCGTAAGGACAATCTTTCCAAAGTGTGTGCCGGAATCGATCAGCTCGTGCGCGCTGCGAGCGTCGACAAGCGCAAAGGTCTTGTAGACAACCGGCTTGATCTTGCCGCTCTCGATGTGCGGCCAGACCTGCCGCTCGAGTTCATTGATAATGGCCGCCTTGTCCGCGGATGTACGCGATCGCAATGTTGATCCCATATGCGTCAGACGTTTCGTCATCATCGGCACGACGTTGAGATCCTTCGCCGGCCCCTTGATCACGCCCACCTGGAGGATCCGTCCGTCCATGGCCGCGGCGTCATAGTTCCTGGCCACGTAGTCGCCGGCAATGATGTCGAGGATCACGTCGACGCCTGCTCCATCGGTAGACCGCTTCGTGGCGGCGACGAAATCTTCCTCGCGGTAATCTATCGCGAGGTCTGCGCCTAGCGCCAGGCTGGCCTCCCGATGCGCCTGCGAGCCACCTGTCGTGATGATTTTCGCAGCGCCGAATGCCTTCGCCAGCATGGTCGCCGTGGTACCGATACCTGACGCGCCGCCATGGATCAACACCGATTCGCCGGCAACCAGCTTGCCGCGCTGGAACAGGTTCAGCCATACCGTCATAAACGTTTCGGGCATGGCCCCCGCTTCCACCAACGTTAGGCCGTTGGGGATATGCATTGTGTTGCTGGCGTGCGCGACTGCATATTCTGCGTAGCCACCACCGGGAATCAACGCACACACCAGTTCGCCAATCCGGAATTGGGACACGTCGGAGCCAACGGCAACCACTTGACCTGCCACTTCCAGCCCTGGAATATCCGAAGCGCCGGGAGGCGGATCATACAGCCCTTTGCGCTGGAAAACGTCTGGACCGTTCACGGCAGCCGCGTGGATGCGGATCAGAACCTGATCGGCGGCCGGCATCGGCACCGCGCGCGTAGTCGGCACCAGGACCTCAGGACCGCCGGGCTGTTTGATCTCAATGGCCGTCATGGACGACGGCACGCGATAAGTTGAAGCAGACATGGATACCACACCTTCTGTAGACGAGACTCGATTGATCCGGGCGGATCATTGAACGAGGAACTCTTGCGTTCAGTTTAGGCCTCGACGTTGATGAACATATGCAGCATTATTCATGCTGTCAGATGCAAATTTGCATCATGAGGGTGGCACGATGAACTGGGATGACGCGCGCGTGTTTCTCGCGGTGGAGCGCGAAAAAACGCTCCGTGGAGCGGCCAGGACGCTCAATCTCGATCAGGCGACGGTCGGCAGACGGATCGCGGCACTGGAGCACGCGCTACGTGCAACGCTCTTCCTGCGCACCTCTGAGGGTTACGCGTTAACCGCCGCAGGCGAGGCCGCGTTGAGATCAGCGGAGAAAATGGAGCACTCCGCACACGAACTCGTCAGACGAACTCAGGGCACGGATACACGGCTTGCGGGGGACGTAAGAGTCACCAGCACCGACTCGATCGCGCTCGATTTCCTGCTTCCGGCCATCGAACGCCTGCATGCTATGCATCCCGAAGTGCGCGTCCTGCTCGACACGTCGACGCGCATGCTAAACCTGGCAAAGCGTGAAGCGGATATCGCGGTCCGGTCAGTCAGGCCGGAGAATCCCGATCTTGTCGCGCGGCGCCTGGCTCGCTGGCCCATGGCGCTCTTTGCGTCGAATGCTTACCTCGAGCGGCATGGCAAGCCGGCCGCTGGCTCCGCCTTCTCGGGGCACGATCTTGTCGTCTATCAGGGAAACTGGACCGGTAATCGATCACCGACGCTTGCCGGCGAACCGATACACGCGGGGCGCATCGTATCGACCTTCAACTCCAGCCTCATGCTGCGTACCGCGGTGAAGGCCGGCCTCGGCATCGGTGAGCTTCCGATACATCTGGCTGAACACGACGGCCTCGTGCAGATATGGCCGGAACCCGCACGTGGGGCGGTCTACGAAATCTGGCTCGTCACGCATCAAGACCTTCGGCATACCGCGCGCATCGCAGCAATGATTGATGGCATCGTCTCCGCGTTCGAAGATCACACAACCCACACAAAATACACGCACGACGTAGCCGCGGCCCTGCGTGTCGCGTTGCTGCAAACACAGCCGTAGCCCCAAGGCCGGCTCACTATTGCGTTGCTGTGGCTAACACGCTTCAGGCGACGGCACCTGGCGGCACATGGCGTGCCAGGAAACGGTCCAATTGGCCCGCGAACGCCTTGCTATCCTGTGGCGCGTACGGTGCCGGTCCGCCGGTATCGACGCCCGAGCCGCGGAGCTGATCCATCACCTCGCGCAGCGTCAGGCGCTCCTGGATATTCTCACGGCTAAACCAGCTTCCTCGTGGGTCGAGCACATAGGCGCCCTTGTCGAGGGCAGCTGCGGCAAGAACAATGTCCGCCGTAATGACGAGGTCACCGCTGCTGACCAGTTCAATGATACGGTCATCGGCGACGTCGAAGCCCGCCGGCACTTGCAGTGCCTTGATAAAGCGGGAAGGCGGCGTGCGCATATACTGGTTGGCAACCAGCGTGACGCATACCTGGACACGTTGTGCGGCCCGATACAACATTTCCTTGACGACAACCGGGCAGGCGTCTGCGTCAACCAGTACTTGCATTGCGGTACTTCCAATGGAGGGAGGGAACGCTCATATTACTGCCTGCACGCGTCTCGATGGGAACGAACGTTGGCAGGGGGATCGGGACCGTTCCCCGACGCGTGCCGGCGCCACGCAAAGCGTCTTCATCGAATCGCCGTCTGCGAATCCGCCGCTCGTCGTTCTCTACCGAGCCACACGTACAGCTTCTGCATGTAAGCGCACAAGAAATCGTTCGACGAGCCCCCCGCGAGCTATCTCGGCGGAAAAAAAACGCCAACCCGTTATGGGTTGGCGTTTTGCTGGGGGGCTTTACTGGTATCAGAACTGGTTCATGGTGTTGTCTTTACCCGCCGCTTTCAGGGCCGCTTCGCCGCTGAAATACTCCTTGTGATCGTCGCCGATGTCCGAGCCGGACATGTTCTGGTGCTTGACGCAGGCGATGCCCTGGCGGATTTCCTTGCGCTGCACGCCAGCCACATAACCCAGCATGCCCTGGTCGCCGAAGTATTCCTTGGCCAGGTTGTCGGTCGACAGTGCGGCGGTGTGGTAGGTCGGCAGCGTAATCAGGTGGTGGAAGATACCTGCTTCGCGCGACGCGTCGGCCTGGAAGGTCCGGATATTTTCGTCGGCGAGCTTCGCCAGTTCGGTCTGATCGTATTCAACGCTCATCAGTTGGGCGCGGTCGTATGCCGACACATCCTTGCCCGCGGCCTTCATCGCGTCATACGCCTGCTGGCGGAAATTCAGGGTCCAGTTGAACGACGGGCTGTTGTTGTACACCAGCTTTGCGTTCGGAATGACTTTGCGAATCTCGCTGACCATGCCGCCGATCTGGGCGATATGCGGCTTTTCGGTTTCGATCCACAGCAGGTCAGCGCCGTTTTGCAGTGCGGTGACGCAATCCAGTACGCAGCGCGCTTCGCCTGTGCCGGCGCGGAACTGGAACAGGTTGCTAGGCAGGCGCTTAGGACGCAGCAGCTTGCCGTCGCGCTTGATGATGACGTCACCATTGCCCAGTTCGTCGGCCGACAATTCCTCGCAATCGAGGAAGGAATTGTACTGGTCGCCCAGGTCGCCCGGCGTGTTGGTCACGGCGATCTGCTTAGTCAGGCCGGCACCCAGCGAGTCGGTACGGGCCACGATGACGCCGTCGTCAACGCCCAGTTCCAGGAAGGCGTAGCGGATGGCGCGGATCTTGGCCAGGAAGTCCTCGTGCGGCACGGTGACCTTGCCATCCTGGTGGCCGCACTGCTTCTCGTCGGACACCTGGTTTTCGATCTGAATGCAGCATGCGCCCGCTTCGATGAACTGCTTGGCCAGCAGGTACGTTGCTTCGGCGTTGCCGAAACCCGCGTCGATGTCCGCGATGATGGGCACTACGTGGGTGACATGGTTGTCGATCTTTGCCTGGATGGCGGCCTTGGCAGGACCCGCGGCAGCGTCCAGCTCGCGGAACAGACCGCCCAGTTCACGGGCGTCGGCCTGGCGCAGGAAGGTGTACAACTCGCGGATCAGCGCACTGACGGAGGTTTTTTCGTGCATCGACTGGTCCGGCAGCGGGCCGAACTCGGAGCGCAGCGCGGCCACCATCCAGCCGGACAGGTAAAGGTAGCGGCGGTCGGTGCTGTTGAAGTGCTTCTTGATGGAGATCATCTTCTGCTGGCCGATGAAGCCGTGCCAGCAACCCAGCGACTGGGTGTACTTGGACGAGTCGGCATCGTAGGCAGCCATGTCGGCGCGCATGATCTTGGCGGTGTACTTGGCAATGTCCAGGCCCGTTTTGAACTTGTTCTGGGCACGCATGCGGGCGGCATACTCGGGGTTGATGGCATTCCATGCGCTGCCGTGGTTCTCTTTCAAACCAGCAACTGCCTTGATGTCGTCTTGATACTGGGCCATGGGAATTTCCTAAGAAGAAAGCGCGTTTGAAGAAATGGTTGCGTGTGCCGCTACGGATGTCGAAGCAAGCAGCGTGGACTCATTGTATGGCGCTTTTGACGCGTCACGACGATGTCTTATATAAGACATAAGAGTTGGTTTATCCTTATTTTTCAATAAGATAGGTGGCAAATTTCATGATGTGGAACGCGTTTTTAAGGAACGAAAACATAGCGCCGCGGAAACTCGGGGTGAATTCCGCAATGTGAAAAGCGCTTTCAGTTGCCGGAGGCAAAGGCAAGCAAGGATGGGTCGAGCAACGATAGCTAGGGGGATTTTGCGGACGTCTGTCGAACGAACAGTGTCATGAATCGGCGCAGCAATACATGCGCCAACACCGCCATTCTGGCAATGGATAGCGACAACCGCCGCGACTTGCGAACGGGTCTTGCCTAATCTAGCCTTATAGGCGGTGAGTACTATGGTGCGCTTGTTCGCGTGGCTTGGGACTGCGCTGGCAGACACGAGTCGTTGTTGCACTCGCAAGCAACGTTGCGGCAGACAAGGGCGACAAGCCTCGCGCGCAAGCGCCTGCCGGCCACGCCCTGCGCGTGGGCGCGTCGTTGGCTGCTCAAAGGAACTGAACCGAGGAGGACGTAATGAGAACGCGCGCCGTAATCGCAGCAGTTTCGATGGTGGCCTGCGCCATCTTGGCCGGCACGGCGCACGCCGGCGCGACCTTCGAAGCCGTGAAGAAGAAGGGCTTTGTCCAATGCGGCGTGAATGTCGGGCTCCCGGGGTTCTCCGTCGCCGACGAGAAAGGCGTTTGGAAGGGGCTCGACGTCGACGTTTGCCGCGCCATTGCGGCAGCGGTATTCGGCGACGCTTCCAAGGTTAAGTTCACCCCGCTCACCGCCAAGGAGCGATTCACCGCGCTGCAGTCCGGGGAGGTGGACGTCCTCTCGCGTAACACCACGTGGACTGTGACCCGTGAAGGCGGGCTGGGCATCGCCTTCACCGGCATCACCTACATCGACGGGCAGGGCTTCCTTGTGAAAAAGAAGCTCGGCGTGAAATCCGCGCTCAAGCTCGACGGCGCGACGGTTTGCGTGGGATCGGGAACGACCACGGAACTGAACCTGGCGGACTATTTCGCGCTTCACAAGATGAAGTTCAAGGCCGTTGTCTACGACACGTCGGATGAAACGGAGAAGGGCTTCGCGGCCGGCCGCTGCGATGTACTCACCAGCGATCAGTCGCAGCTTTATGCGCTACGCCTCAAGCTCGCCGATCCCGACGGCGCTGTCGTGCTTCCAGAAGTGATCTCCAAGGAGCCACTCGGCCCGGCAGTGCGCCAGGGTGACCAGGAGTGGTTCAACGTCGTTCGCTGGTCCCTGTTCGCGATGCTGGACGCGGAGGAACTGGGTGTGAGTTCAGAGAACGTCGACCAGATGAAGCAGAGCAAAAACCCGGACATCAAGCGCTTGCTGGGCGTGGAGGTCATCAAGCACGGCCTCGGATTGCCTGACGACTGGGCCTACAAGATCGTCAAGCAAGTGGGCAACTATGGAGAGATCTTCGAGCGCAATGTTGGCTCCGGCAGCCCGCTGAAGATCAGCCGTGGCCAGAATGCCCTGTGGACAAAAGGCGGTCTGCAGTACGCGCCGCCGATTCGCTAGGCGCCCACGGAGATCCGCGGGGTGATGTGCGCGGCCGAGCGGCGCGGCGCCCGCCCGCCGCTTTCAGGCCAGGAATCTGCTGCGACCCGGACCATGGCCCAGACCAAGGAACCCCCTGAAGCGGCGCCGGCACGGCCGCTGCCCTGGAACGATCCCCGGGTCCGGGCCATCGTGCTCCAGGTGCTGGTGATCGCCGGTGTCATCGCGCTCGCGGTCTACCTGGTCCGCAACCTGATGCACAACCTCGAGGTACGCGGCATTTCGACGGGGTTCGGCTTCCTCTCGAACCGGGCGGGCTTCGCCATCAACCAGTCGCTGATTCCCTACAGCGAGGAGACTTCGACCTACGGGCGGACCTTCGTCGTTGGCCTGCTCAATACGCTCCTCGTCTCCGGGCTGGGCATCGTATGCTCCACCATCCTCGGCTTTATCATCGGCGTGGCGCGACTTTCCCGGAACTGGCTGGTGGCAAAGCTGGCGTCGGCCTATATCGAGACCTTCCGCAACCTTCCGCTACTCGTCCAGATCCTCTTCTGGTACTTCGCGGTCTTCCTGAACCTGCCGCCGCCGGGCGAGGCGCTGCACATCGGCGACTCGTTCTTCCTGACGCTGCGGGGCCTCTACCTGCCGCGCCCGGTCGCGCAGGCCGGATTTGGCTGGACGGTCCTCGCGTTCGTTGCGGCGATGGTCGCGTCCATCGTCCTCGTGTGGTGGTCGCGGCATCGCCGGGACCGTACGGGCAAGCGCTTCCCCGCGTATCTTGCTTCCACCGGCTTGCTGCTGAGCGTGCCGCTCGTCGCGTTCGTTCTCACGGGCCGACCGCTGCAATGGGTAAAGCCCGAGCTTGCGGGCTTCAATTTCGTTGGCGGCGTGGATGTGATCCCGGAACTCGCCGCGCTGCTGCTGTCGCTCTCCATCTATACCGCCGCCTTCATCGCCGAGACGGTGCGCGCCGGCATCCTCTCGGTGTCCCCCGGGCAGACGGAAGCAGCGTATGCGCTCGGACTGCGCCCGCGCTGGACATTGCGGCTCGTGATCATCCCCCAGGCGATGCGGGTGACGATCCCGCCGTTGACGAGCCAGTACCTGAATCTCACCAAGAACTCCTCCCTGGCCACGGCAATCGGATATCCCGACCTGGTGTCACTCTTTGCCGGAACCACCCTGAATCAGACGGGCCAGGCCGTAGAGGTGATGTCGATGACCATGGCGGTCTATCTCGTCATCAGTCTCGTGATCTCGATGTTCATGAACTGGTTCAACGCGCGGATGGCGCTGGTTGAGCGCTAGGCCATGACGACTTACCCGCAGCGCCACGCCGACCTGCCACCGCCATCCGCCCGGACGGCAGGGCTGGGCTGGCTGCGCAAGAACCTCTTCGACTCTCCCCTGAACTGCGCGCTCACGCTCCTCTCGCTGTATCTCCTTTACCTCGTTGTGCCGCCGGTGGTCGAGTGGGCACTGATCAAGGCCGACTGGCGGGGTGCCAGCAGTGAGGCCTGCTCCAGGGTCGGCGCGTGCTGGCCATTCATCCGCGTGCATCTCAACCAGTTCATGTACGGCTTCTATCCGGTCGCCCAGCAGTGGCGGGTGAACCTCGCGATCGTACTACTGGGGGCGCTCATCGCGCCACTGTTCTTCAGGCGCTTTGCGCTGAAGTCGTGGCTGGGCGCCGTTATCCTCCTCGTTTATCCCGTCATCGCGTTCCACCTTCTTGTCGGCGGCCGCTTCGGCCTGAGCCACGTCGAAACGAGCAAATGGGGAGGGTTGTCGCTTACGCTGGTGATCGCTATCGTCGGCATGGTGGCGGCCCTTCCGCTGGGAATCGTCCTCGCGCTCGGCCGGCGCGCCACCAACATGCCCATTCTCAAGGCCTTGTGCGTGGCGTTCATAGAGCTCGTGCGCGGAGTGCCGCTCATCACCGTCCTTTTCATGTCCTCGGTGATGCTGCCTTTCTTCCTGCCTGAAGGGCTGAACTTCGACAAGCTCTTGCGCGCCCTGATCGGCGTGGCGCTGTTTGCGTCCGCCTACATGGCGGAGGTGGTGCGCGGCGGCCTGCAGGGGATTCCGAAGGCCCAGTTCGAGGCCGCCGCCGCGCTGGGCCTGGGCTTCTGGAAGTCGACCGCACTGGTCATCCTGCCCCAGGCGCTCAGGCTGGTGATCCCGGGAATCGTGAACACGTTCATCGGGCTCTTCAAGGACACCAGCCTGGTACTCATCATCGGCCTGTTCGACCTGCTCGGCAGTACCCAGGCCGCCAATGCCGACACCAACTGGCTGGGGTTTTCGACGGAAGGCTACGTTTTTGCAGGATGCATTTACTGGGCCTTCTGTTTCAGCATGTCGCGCTACAGCCAGTGGCTTGAGAAGAGGCTGCAAGCCGGTCAACGACACTGAGATCCAATGAGGAGTCGCACATGAATGCCGTACATGCCGTCGACCCGGCGGCCAATGCCGCGAGCGCCGGCCCGGCCATGGTCGAGCTGCGTGGCGTGCATAAGTGGTACGACAGGTTCCACGTACTCAAGGACATCAACCTGAGCGTCGCGAAAGGCGAGCGCATCGTCATTTGCGGGCCCTCGGGCTCCGGGAAGTCCACGCTGATCCGCTGCATCAACCGCCTGGAAGAGCATCAGCGCGGCAGGATCATCGTTGACGGCGTCGAACTCACCAGCGACGTGAAGAACATCGAGAAGGTCCGCTGCGAAGTGGGCATTGTGTTCCAGCAGTTCAATCTCTTTCCACATCTCACGGTCCTGGAGAACTGCGTATTGGCGCCGATGTGGGTTCGCAAGACGCCGCGAAAGGCGGCCGAGCAGGCCGCGATGGAATACCTCGAGCGTGTGCGCATCCCCGAGCAGGCGAAAAAGTATCCGGGGCAGCTCTCCGGCGGCCAGCAACAGCGCGTGGCGATCGCCCGCAGCCTTTGCATGCGCCCCAAGATCATGTTGTTCGACGAGCCCACCTCGGCGCTCGACCCGGAGATGATCAAGGAGGTGCTCGATGTCATGGTGGAACTGGCCAGGAGCGGGATGACCATGCTCTGCGTGACCCACGAGATGGGCTTTGCGAAGACGGTCGCCAATCGCGTGATATTCATGGATGGCGGCGAGATCATCGAGGAAAACGAACCCGAGGCGTTTTTCACGCGCCCGCAGCACGACCGAACGAAACTGTTCCTGAGCCAGATCCTCAATCAATGAGGCCGTACCAGCCGCCTGTCGAATGCCACAGTGGCCATGCGCCCTTGAAACGTTCGCGCTTGCCTGCCGCAGGCTTGAGCCTCCCAGGCGCCCGAACAGGATCCGATCCGACCGATCGAGACAATGCCGGAATCCAGCGAGCCCTCCAGTATGTCTAACCTGTCCGACTAAAAATTAGATGAGTTGGGACTTTTCGCTTGTCGTACTACAGCGCGAAATCGAGATCAGTGTTTGCGGCTTGTGCACTTGCCTTCGTATGCGGTCTGAGCGTCGCGGAACGACTGAGGATTCAATCGGTCGATGCAACGATTGCGGCCGTCGGCGCGGACGTACCAGGCCCAGCTAACAGGCGTCCGACCGCGGGACAGGGTCTCATGATCGTGATGGCGTCCAGAACCCCCCTCCCCTGGCGCCTTTCCGTTCCTAAGTTGCGGCGCAGCGGCTTGTATCGTCATGCTTTTTTCCTAACATGAAGGCAATCCGCGCTGATGATCAGCGACTGCGGAAACCGGATCTGGGAGGCTAAAAATGAAACGGCTGGAATTTGCTCTGCTGCTTGCCTTGGCCATCGCGCCTCCTCTGTTCGGCCAGGAAGCCGCCCCGGTGGACAAGATGGAAATGCTGAATGCCGCGATCCTCAAATGGACAGATGCGCCCGACGCGCTCCCAAAGGGAGCCAAGATTGCAGTGCTATACGGCGACCCGATGAAGGAGGGTTCGTATGTGATCCGGCTGAAGCTGCCGGCCGGATACGAGATCCCACCCCATTGGCACACGCAGGACGAGAACCTGACCATTCTCTCCGGTGCACTCTATCTTGGGTCAGGTGACAAGTATGATATCAATAAGGCACATCAGCTAGTGGCCGGCGGCTTCCACCATCTACCTGGCAAGGCGCAGCATTACGCCTTTACGAAGCGGGCAACCATTGTCGAGATTCACGGAATGGGGCCGTTCGATATCCATTATCTCGACGAAAAGAAGAAGGGCTAGTCACCAGCAGCGGTGACGATCGCGCTCGCGATTGCGATTGCGTCGGTGCCGAACAGCCACAAGCTCGATGCGCCGCAACGGTTGGACTGGCCCGGCGCGCTTAGCGTCGCAGCAGGGCTCGCTGCCCTCACCTATGGTCTGACCGAGGCGTCCGCGCGCGGTTTCGCAGATCCGCTTGAACTGCTCGATGAACTGGACGTTCCCAGGGACGCACGCCGGACCGGGCAGTTGCTGGTACCGGGCGCGCAAGGCGGAGCGGCAGCGGGCGACGCCCATTTGCCGGCTAAGACACCCGTGGCGCTGGCGGAAGCCGAAGCTATCACCGAAGCAATGCGCGCCAGCGCCGGTGTCCGCTGTGTGGGCGTTCGCCGGAGCGGGTCTCGCGGTGGCGACCATCCATCCCCGCAGGGATATGCCTCGTGGCAACGGACGCGTCCGTTGCCTGTCGGCGCCCTCCCCTCAACTAGCCCGAAGTTTGAGAGCCCGAAACCCTGCCAAGCCAGAGGTGGCGCGCCTTTGCGCCATTTCTATCGTTTTATTTGTTCCCATGTAAATAATCTATTTTTGACGATATTTTCCTTGATTTGCAGG
>NZ_QKWJ01000004.1 GCF_003353055.1 Cupriavidus lacunae | reverse complement strand
GTTTCTCAGGAGCATTTCAAGGCCCTTCCGGCCCCGGCGTGGGCGGAGAAACGGAGATGAGCTATACCGGTGAACGGCAGCGCCGCGATGACCGACGGCCCAATGGTGCGCGCTCGCGGCATGGACCTCAGTCGTGCAACATCTCCTCCCTGGCCTCCGCCGGCGTCTGAGCGCGAGCGTTCCGGCTGGAGCATGTCTTGTATGGAGTGTTTGTACCAGGGTACGCTAGCAAAGGCCTCTTGCGACGGAGGGTATAGGCAGGTGCACAAAACGTGGCGGATCGCTAACGCAGTTCACCGTAGCGCGACACGACGGTGTGATTCCAAAAACGCTGGGAGCGCCCCCAGCCGATGCGGGCGCGTCCGTTGACTTGCGGCAGACACCTCGTCGACGACCCACAGAATTTGAGTTCCGGAAAACAGGCCTGTTAGCCTCAGGCACGCGCGCTCGAGGCGGCCGACGGAAAATCTTCGCGGCGCTCCGCCCATTTCAGAATCGCATCCAGTGCCGGGCATAGCGCCTGACCCCAATCGGTCAGGCGATAGTCTACCTTCGGCGGCACCTGGTGATAGACCGTACGCGTCACGATGCCGTCCTCTTCGAGGCGGCGTAGCTGCTGGGCAAGCATCTTCTGTGTGATGCCGGGGATCAACCTCTCGAGGTCCGAAAAGCGCCGCACCTGGCCACCGAAAAGGTGAAATAGGATCACCAGCTTCCAGCGCCCTTCCAGCAGCTTGAATGCGGCTTCGACATCGATTGCGGCAGTCGCGGGGGTGTACTTTTTTCGGTTAGCCAAGGCCCACTTACTTTTTAGTGCGTTCTTGCGATGTGGAGACTATAACGCCATCATTGGGACATGCAAACCCTGACGCTCGGGAGAGACCACCAATGAATATGACACTGCCGCCGCCACTTGATGTCTATCTGAACGCGGAAGCCACGACCGACACCGCCTCTCTCGCCGACTGCTTTTCTGCCGATGCCGTCGTGCGCGACGAAGGCCGTACGATCGAGGGGCTGGAAGCCATCGAGGCCTGGAAGAAAGACAGCAAAGCCAAGTACCAGTACAGCGTCGAGCCGTTGGACGTGTCCCAGGACGGCGCCACCGTTACGATGCACGCACGGCTCACGGGCACGTTCCCCGGTAGCCCGGTCGAGCTGACCTACACGTTCATCCTAACCGGGGGCAAGATCGCGTCTCTGGAGATTCGCCAATGAGCGACGCACTCGAACTTCAGGGGCTTAGGGCGCTCGTCACGGGCGGCACCAAAGGCGTCGGTAAAGCCGTTGTCGCACACCTCTACAAGGCGGGCGCGAACGTCGTGACGACAGCGCGTTCGCGTCCCGATGACCTTGCCGAAGAATGGTTTATCGGAGCGGACATCACGACGGCCGAGGGCTGTAAAACCATTGTCGACGCCGTGCTCGAACGGCTCGGTGGCGTCGATATAATCGTGCACGTCGTGGGCGGCTCATCTGCGCCGGCGGGTGGCTTCAGCGTGCTCGACGACGACGAATGGAACAAGGCATTGAGCCTGAACCTGTTCCCGGCAGTGCGCATCGATCGCGCGCTTTTGCCCTCGATGGTCGAGCAGCGCTCGGGCGTCATCATCCACGTCACGTCGATCCAGAGGCAGTTACCGTTGCCGGAGGCCACGATTGCTTATGCTGCCGCCAAGGCTGCCCTGTCTAACTACAGCAAAGCCTTGTCCAAGGAAGTCAGTCCGAAGGGCGTTCGCGTCGTGCGTGTCTCCCCCGGCTGGGTCGAGACGGATGCCGCAGCGGGTCTCGTTGCTGAGATCGCCCGGCAGAACGGCATCGATACGGAAGGCGCCCGCAAGATCATCATGGATTCGCTCGGCGGCATTCCTCTCGGCCGGCCGTGCTCGCCCCGGGAGGTGGCCGAGCTCATTGGTTTCCTCGTCTCCGCGCGGGCCAGCGCAATCACCGGCACTGAGTACGTCATCGACGGAGGAACTGTTCCGACTGCGTGATCTGAGCCGCTTGCCCTGCCGCTTCGGTGTCGAACGCTTCTGCAGGCAGCCGGATAGCCGCGACCACGCCTCGTTTGCGCTGCCGTATTATGCCCTGTTAGTCGTCGGGATCGTTCCGGACAAACGTGCGGTCGCGCTCTGACCTGCATACCTGGCCAGTATGTCAAAATTCGTTTCTGATTGATCTGATCCATTGCCGCTCCGGCGTGGGTGTTCGAGAATGGTTTGTCGCCAATGCATTGGCGATCAGGTTTAGCAGCCTGTACACCACACGACGGACAGAGCCGCGCGAGCGGCTCTGTCCGTCGCGCCATCGAACGTCCACACCTGCGGGCGAGCCTTGGCGGGGGAGCCTCAGGGCTCGCCGGTTTGGTGGTGCCGGTCTGCTAACCCTGCCCTGTGCTCGCCCACCCGATTAGCAGCGGACGACGGGCCTCCATCCCTTTAGTTCGGAGGTCACCATGCAAAGCAACTCCCCGGCTCCCCAAGAGCCCACCCTCGCCCAAAAGCAAGCCCAACCTGGCACTGGTCTGACTAGCGGGCAAAATGGGGACGGATCTATTCTTGATCTCGATCTTGAATTAGATCTGTCCCCTTTCTCGCATTCAGCGGCAAATCAAATGCCGTCGCGGATTGCACGGAAATCAAAGGGACCCCCACACCGCATCAAGCACCAGCCATCGTCTCCGCGGTCACTTCCCACCCCGCGTCGATGCCGCCGGGGAGCATCTGGCCGCGATCTTCACCGACTTCCGAGTCGATCAGCCTGTTCAGCTTGTCGTTCATCGCGGCAATGAGTTCACGATGCTTCGTGCTCGCTGCAGCCAGGTTGACCATCTCGAGGGGATCGGCCTGCAGGTCATATAGCTCGACGTCATTAAACCGCTGGAGATCCTCCAGCGTTGTCGGCCGGTTGTGCTGCTTGGGCGAAAAGTAGCGCGCGAAGCTGTACCGCCCGTCGTAGACTGAACGCACCGCACCACGCTTCATCAGGTCAGGCCGGATGCCTGCACTTTTGAGCTGGTCCGGCTTGCCGCCATCCTGCATATAGGCGATGGCCTTGAATAGATAGTCACCGTCAAGGTAGGCGAGCATGTTGTAGCAGAAGAGCGCGCCATCGCGGATGGCATTGACATCCGCCTTCTCGGGAACGGCGAGCAATCTTGAGAAGTCCCTGCCTGGGAGCCCTTTGACGATGCCTGCGCGCTTGTCTGCCGCAACGCCGGTCAATCCAATCAGCGTAGGTGCGATATCCAGGTGCGTGGTGACCGCACGGCACTGCTTGCCGCCCTGATAGGCCGGGTGAGCGATGATCAGGGGTACGTTGTTCTGCTCCCGATACGAGACGGCACCCTTGGCGTGAAGCTGGTGGGCGCCATCCATGTCGCCGTGATCCGAGGTCAGGATCACGATGGTTTCGTCAGCGAGGCCTGCCGCATCGAGTTCGGCCAGAATGGCTGCGATGCTGCGATCCACATCGCGCATGCAGTTCAAGTAATAATTGTGGCGACGACGCCAGCGAGCCTCCTCGTTTGGTATCGCGCCAACCAAGGCATCGTGCGAGCGCAGGAAATCGCGATGCGCCGGAGGACGCCCCAGCGCGTCGAGGGCTTGCGCATGGCTCGATGGCAGCTTGAAGTCCCATTGCCTGGCGTACAGCGGGTCAACCGGATCGCGCGCCACGTGGGTGATGCCACGCCGTGCCTGGACCACGGTGCCGGGGGCGTCAGTGTCATAGAACATCACGTCATGCGGGTTCACGAGGTTGGCAGCCAGGAACCATGGCTTCCCCTCGGCCGTCAGCTCCCGCCCCTTGCCGCGCAGCCAGCTCACGCACATCGCGGATGTGATTCCGTCATGCAAGTAGCCGCCAAGGGTGTGGGCGATAATATCTCCAATGCCGATATAGTCGGAGAAGCCGTAGGCTTCCATCTCCTCGGTAAAGATCTTGGTCGGCGTGCCGAGCTTGTTGACGGTCTCGAATTCCTTGGTCAGGTGCCACTTGCCCTTGTACGCCGTGTAGTAGCCTGCCTCGCGCAGCAGGTCGCCTAACGTGCGTATCTCGGTTGACATGCTGCTAATCCATGGAAAGTTCGTGTTGTCGAACATCCGCGTCTGCTGGATGTGCTGCCCAGTGTAGAGTACCGAGCGGGACGGCGTGCAGACGCACGAATTGATACGGTGGTTCACGAAAGTCGTGCCACGCTTCATCAAGCGTTCGTGCGCGGGCAGGATATAGCCCCTCGGGAGTTCGCCCGGCCGGAAGTAGCGCTCCTGGTCGACGAGTAAAAGCAGAATGTTGTAAGAGCCCATTGCGCGGCCCTTGCTCGCTCTGGGTTGGGACGGTTCCGCGGCAGGGGCCGCAGCCTCTGTGCCCCTGGCCGCGCCAAGGCCCAAGGCCATGGCTCCCATCCCGGCAGTGCGCAGGAACTCTCGCCGGCTCAAGCCAGCGTCCTACTCTTGATCGATATCCATGGTCGCCCTTTCGATGACGTGGCCTACCTTGATTGGGTGTCGCCTAAGGGCCTACTATTGAGCAATCCCAAATTCGCGACGTCAAGAAAACAACCATTGTCATTCCCGCGCAGGCGGGAATTCAGCGTCTTTGACGCCACCGGCGTCCCCGCCTGCGCGGGGACGCCGGTTTGCCAAAGCTGTCCTGTGTTTTGGAAACATCAATAGAAGGGTCACGTCCGCTGCCGTCAGCGACGGAGGTCAATACCCTCCAAGCTGCCGCAAGAATAATTTCTTGGGGGACTTTTCGCCTGCGCGGCCGTGGAGCATCCACTAGGTAGCTGAAAGCAGTCTAGTAACCACACTTCTTGCCGCCAAGTCGACCTCCTGCCGCGCCTGCATCAATATCGTTGCCTACCGCACACAGCCTATTCAAGACGCGCGTGTATAACGCTAAAGCGGGGATGCGAGAATTACTCCGCATGACTGGACGGATCTAATGTTTGGAGGCGGACCGAGTCAGCAAAGCTTGCTTACCAGACAAAAGCCGGCCGTCTACACCGAAGCCCTTGCCATCTCTGTCACGCCGAAGAATGCCCGCTGAGGCGGCCGGCGCCGGGAGCTTTCCGTGGGCGACGAGGCCTGCCTTGCGGCCACTGTTGTTCGGCCGTACCGGTTGCCTGAGTGGCTGCGCAGCTATCACGGGTGGTGATGTCAGGACTGACGCCGTTGCCGGCCTGACGGCAGGGGCGGTCGTCATTCGCAAGGGCTCGCCTATGCCAGCATCGCGCAAGCAACTGCTGTCTCATCTTTGAGGGCACGCATCGCGCGGCGGAACACTGGAGGCAACTATGGCGTCACTACTGTATGGTGTCGGTTGGCCCGGAGGGCTGTTGTTTGCCGTGGGACTATTCGCCAGTATCTTGATTGCTTTGGAGCTTGGCCGACTGGTGTGGCAATGGCAAGTTGACTCCGGCCGCGAACCGGAGACAACAGGTGTCAGTGCGGTCGCAAGCGCGATATTCGCACTGCTTGGGCTATTGGTCGCCTTCACCTTTTCCGGAGCGGCAAGCCGCTTTGACATGCGGCGCACGCTGATTGTCCAGGAAGCCAACGACATCGGCACTGCTTACCTGCGCCTGGATCTGCTGCCACAACCGGCACGCGGTGAGCTGCAGGAGATATTTCGGCAGTATCTGGATGCGCGGCTTGACGCCTATCGAGCCATCCCCGACCGCAAACGAATAGATGAGGCCCTAGTGCGCTCGGACGTGCTGCGCGAACGCCTCTGGATAAAATCCGTAACAGAGTCCCAGCGAACCGCTAATACGGTGGCCACCATGCTTCTGTTGCCAGCGCTCAATGCTGCATTCGATACGGCCTCGACCCGGCTCGCTTCAACAAAGGAACATCCGCCCAGCGTCATCTTCGGCCTGCTGTTTGCGCTTTGCTGGATTGGGGCTTTCTTCGCCGGCTATGGCATGGCCAGACGCGGACCTCGAAACTGGTTGCATGCACTTTTCTTCGCGGCCGCGCTGTCGGTGACGCTCTACGTTATCGTCGACTTGGAGTTTCCACGGCTAGGCTTGATCCGCGTTGACGCTTTCGACGAAGTGTTGCAGGAGGTTCGCAATGCAATGCGATGAACCTGCACTGTGGCGCAGCCGAGCTGCGTAGGGCGAATCCACACCTGGCCAGCCGGCGCTCGGCTTGCTGGCCTTTCGATGGCTTGGTGGCTGGCTGCTGGCGTCGGGCTGTTTGTCGTGGGATGGATCGTCCAGTTCATCGGCCACTACTACGAAGGGCGCAAGCCGGCTTTCGTGGACGACCTGGTCGGCCTGCTTGTCGGGCCGCTGTTCCTGGTCGCGGAAACGGCGTTCGCGCTCGGCCTCGCGCGTCAGACGCGCGACGACATGGAAGCGCACGCGCACTGATGCGTGTGCCAACAACGTTAAAATTGCCGGTTGGTTGCAAGAAGATGTGGCGGATTCTTGACGAATCCCGGCCGACCCTCGATTGGGACACGCGGGGCGCTTGTCACGGGTACGTACCCGGTGCGCTGCCATTGCACTGACCGTATGCTTTTCGCTCCCTATCTGCGATGCCGACGAACCGGATGACCGCTTTGTCCGCACTACGGTCATGTCCCTTCTCTTGCGCTACTGACCGAACGAGAGCGCCAACCGCCTGCAGGCACTGGTTTGACGAGGAGAGCCTGCTTGCCCGCCGAACGGGTAAGCAGCGCCGAAAAGCAAACGGAACGAACCAACTCGCGCCGTTTGCATCTTCCCCATTGGCAGCCGTGCACTCAATGAAAATCCCGGCTCCCCACCATCAACCGCCCCAGCAGCGGGCTTAGATCCACCAGTTCCTTGGCCACCAGATGCCGCACGTCGCCCTGGCGCTGCCAGGTGCCGACCACGCCCAGCAGCGTGGCGCCCAGCACCTCTTTGCGCTGGCGCTCGATCAGGTCGGGCCACAGGATCAGGTTGATGGAGCCGGTCTCGTCCTCGATGGTCGCAAAGATGGTGCCGCTGGCCGTGGCCGGGCGCTGGCGCACGGTGACGATGCCGCAGGCGCGCACGCGGCGGCCGTTGGCGCAGCGCGCGAGCTGGCTGGCGGTGGCAAAGCGCATCGCCGCCAGCTTGTGGCGCAGCAACGCCAGCGGATGCGACTTGAGCGACAGGCCCAGGCTGGCATAGTCCGCCGCCACGTCTTCGCCGAGCCGGGGCGCGGGCAGCGCCAGTGCGGCTTCGGCGGGTGGCGCTTCGTACAACAGGTCGCGGTGCGCGGCATGTGAGGCGGCGGCGCGCGCCTGCCAGCGGGCCTGGCGGCGGTTGCCGGCCAGTGCCACCAGCGCATCGGCGGCGGCCAGCACGTCGATGTCGTGCCGGTCCAGGCCGGCGCGCAGCGCCAGGTCCTCGACGCTGTCGAACGGACGCTGGGCGCGCGCGGCCTCGATGCGCAGCGCGGCGGCTTCACGCATGCCCTTGACCCGGCCCAGGCCCAGGCGCACGCGCGGATGTGGCGGCCGGCGCGGTTCCGTGCGGGCCTGCGCGTCGGCAACATCGACCGGCTCCGCTGGCTCCAGCGTGCTGTCCCAGCGGCTGACGGTGACATCCACCGGCAATACCTGCACGCCATTGCGGCTGGCATCCTGCACCAGTTGCGATGGCGAATAGAACCCCATCGGCTGGCTATTCAGCAGCGCGCACAGGAACGCGGCCGGATGGTGGCACTTGAGCCAGGCGCTGATATAGACCAGCTTGGCAAAGCTGGCCGCGTGGCTTTCCGGGAAGCCATACTCGCCAAACCCCTCGATCTGCTTGCAGATCGCCAGCGCGAAGGATTCCGGATAGCCGTTGCCGGTCAGCGCGCGCACCAGCGCGTCCTGGTGCTGGCGCAGGTCGCCGCGCCGCCGCCAGGCCGCCATCGAACGGCGCAACTGGTCGGCCTGCCCCGGTGAAAAACCGGCCGCGTCGATGGCCAGCTGCATCACCTGCTCCTGGAAGATCGGCACGCCCAGCGTGCGGCCCAGCACTTTCTCGATCACCTTGTTGAAGTAGACCGGCGGCTTCTGCGTGCGGCGGAAGGCCTCGCGCCGCTTCAGGTAGGGATGCACCATGCCGCCCTGGATCGGCCCGGGCCGCACGATGGCCACCTCCACCACCAGGTCGTAGTACTTGCGCGGCTGCAGCCGCGGCAGCATCGATTGCTGCGCGCGCGATTCGATCTGGAACACGCCGATGGTCTCGGCCTTGCAGATCATGTCGTAGGTGTCTGGGTCTTCCTTGGGGATGTCTTCCATGCGAGCCGGCAGCCCCGCGCGTTGCGCATCCGGGTTGGGGATCATCTGCAACGCGCGCCGGATCGCCGACAGCATGCCCAGCGCCAGCACATCGACCTTGAGCAGGCCCAGCGACTCCAGGTCGTCCTTGTCCCACTGGATCACGCTACGGTCGGCCATGGCCGCGTTCTCGATCGGCACCAGCCGCGACAGCTTGTGCCGCGCGATCACGAAACCGCCCACGTGCTGCGACAGGTGGCGCGGAAAGCCGCGCAGCTGCGCGGTCAGGCTGGCCCACTGCTGCACCGCCGGCGAATCAGGATCGAGCCCGTAGCGGGCGATCTTCTCGACAAAGCCGTGGCCGCCGTCCCACCAGGCCTGGCCCTTGACCACCTGCTCCACCACGCTGGCATCGATGCCCAGCGCGCGGCCCACGTCGCGCAAGGCGCTGCGCGAGCGGTAGGTGATCAGCGACGCCGCCAGCGCGGCGCGGTGGCGGCCGTACTTCTCATAGATGTACTGGATGACCTCTTCGCGCCGCTGGTGCTCGAAGTCCACGTCGATATCGGGCGGCTCATCGCGCTCGCGCGAGAGGAAGCGGCCGAACAGCAGGTTGGCCTGCTCGGGGCTGACCTCGGTCACATACAGGCAGAAGCACACCAGCGAATTGGCGGCCGAGCCGCGCCCCTGGCACAGGATGCCCTCCCTGCGCGCAAAGCGCACGATGTCGTGCACGGTCAGGAAGAAAGGCTCGTACTGCTTTTCTTCGATCAGCTGCAGTTCTTCTTCCAGCTGTTTCTCCCACTCCTGCTTCAGGTAGCCGTTGGGAAAGCGCTCGCGCTTGCCACGCTCAACTTCCTTGCGCAGGTAAGAGATCGGCGTCTCGCCGGCTGGCACCAGTTCCTCGGGATACTCATAGCGCAGCATCCCCAGCGAGAAATCGCACGACTCGGCAATCTTCAGCGTCTGCGCCAGCGCCTCGCGCGGGTACAGGCGCGACAGCACCTGGCGCATGCGCAGGTGCTGCTCGGCATTGGGCGCCAGCGCCATGCCGCATTCGGCCAGCGGCTGGCCCAGCCGGATCGCGGCCAGCACATCGGACAGCGGCTTGCGCGAGCGCACGTGCATGGTGACCGCGCCGGCCGCCGCCAGGGGCACGCCGGTCTGTGCCGATACCGCTTCCAGGCGCGCGCGGTGCAGCGCATCGGCATGTCCCTGCAGCTGTTCCAGCGCGATCCAGGCGCGTTCGCCGAAGACTTCGCGGCACCACTCGGCCTGCTCCCGCAACAGTTCAGGATCGGCGCAATAGCCGGGCAGCAGCAGCGCCACGCAGCCGGGTATGCCGCGCAGGTGCGCTTCGTCAGCGGCGGGCGCGGACAAGTCTTCGCGATGCAGCCGGTAAGTGCCCTTCTGCGCGCGCCGGCGGCCCAGCGTGATCAGCTCGCTCAGGTTGCCGAAGCCCTCGCGGTGCTGGGCGATCAGCACCAGCCGCAGCGGCGGGTGCTCCGAACCATCGGCAGGCGTCAGGCTGAAGCGACTGCCGATCAGCAGCGAGAAGGCATCGGCGGCCCGGGCCAGCGCCTGCAGCCGCTGGTGGCGGCTGGCATGCGCGTGGGGATCGTCATCGCCGGCGTCAGGCTCTTCGTCGTTGTCCAGCAGCGGCTCATCCACGCCCTCTTCCCCGCGTGCCGCGCTGCGCGCCACCGCGTCGTGCAGGCGCTTGCGCAGCGTCTCGATGGCATCGTGCGCGCGCGCGGTGCCGGCCACCGAGCATTCATCGGTCAGCGCCAGCCCGCTGTAGCCCAGGCGGAAGGCGCGCTCGATCAGCTCGCCCGGGTGCGAGGCGCCGGTCAGGAAGGTGAAGTTGGAGATGCAGTGCAGCTCCACGTAATCCGGCAACGCCGGCAGCAAACCCGGCAACGAGGCAGGCAAGGTCAGCGCGGTCATGCGAACAACCCATGCAGGAACCAGCGGTACTCGCCGCCATCGTCCTGCGCGCCATGGCCCGGACGTTCGCGGAAGATCCAGCAGCGCAGGCCGTCGGCGCGCTCGGCGATAAAGTAGTCGCGCGTGGCCAGCGCGCCGTCCCACCAGCCGGCCTCGATGCGCTCGGGCCGGCTCAGCAGCGCCAGCGGGCCGCCGTGGCAGGGCCGGTGGCGCTGCACCGGCAGCGGCAGCGGTTGCGGCAGCAGCCACAGCGGGCGCTCCGGCTGCGGGCCCGGCAGGCTGGCGGCCTTGTTGCCGCCGGGCTCGTCGACGGGGCACCAGCGGTTGGCGCGCTCGGGCCGGTGGTCGGCCAGCGGCCGCGGCTGCAGCACGTTGTCGCGGCCCAGCCGCGCCATCAGCGTATCGAGCAGGCGTCCCAGGTCCTCCGGCGTGCCGCCGGGCTCGGGAAACAGCGCATCGCTTTGCGGCACGCACGCGGCCATCGCCTCCACGCGCAGCGCCAGGCCGGTCACCGGGGCGTGGAAGCTGAGCTTGTCGAGCTTCTCGCGCAGCAGCCGCGACAGGTGCGCGGGGTCGCGGCTGGGCTGGGCCAGGCCCACCGGCACCGCGGTGCCGTCGGTGTCCACGCCGCGCCGGTAGCGCTCATGCTCCAGCACCAGCACGCAGCGCGTGACGCCGGCCTGCTGCACCGCCAGCCAGCCCGCCAGCGCCAGCAGCAGGCGCTGCGCGCCGGCCAGCACGCCTTCGGCAGATTCGATGCGGCCCGGCAGGTCCATGCGCTGCGCAAACGCGGGCGGCGCCACAAACCAGACAAAGCGCGCCGGCGCCTCGCCATAGGCCTGGTCCAGCCGGGCCAGCAGCGCCGGGCCCAGCCGGCGCGTCAGGCCCGCGCGCGGCAGGCGCCGCACCTCGCCCAGCGTGCGGCAGCCGATGCCGTCCAGCCAGGCCGGATCGGCCAGCGTATGCAGCGCCTCCACCGGCAGGCGGTCCAGCAGCCGGTGCAGGCGCGCCATGCCCACCGCGCGGCGCCCCGGCCGCACCACGCCGCGCCGCGTGCGCCGCAGCGGCTGGCGCGCCAGCCACGCGGCACCGTGCGCGGTCGGGCCGGAACCCACCTGGGCAAAGGTGCCGAGCTGGCGCACGCAGGCACGCACCGCGCGGCACAGCGCGCGGTGGCCGCCAAACAGGCGCAGGCTGGCGGTGACGTCCAGCATCACCGTGGCCGACTCCGGTTCCTCGTCGACGGTCACGCCCGGCGTGAAATGCAGCAGCGCCAGCGCCACCGCCTCCATCAACGAAGCTTCCGCGGCCAGGTCGCGCTCCAGTTGCACGATATCGGCCGACAGCGCCTGCACGCCGCCGCGGCGCATGCCGTAGCGCACGCCGAGCTGCATCGCCGGGCCGTTGGCCAGCGCCACCTGCTCGCGCGCCATCACCGCCACCGGCAGCGCATGGTGCAGCGTGGCGGTGGCGGCAGGCGGGCTCACGGCGGGCGCCAGTTCAGGCCAGGTGGGCTGCAGGGCGTCCAGGGGCAGGCGCGGCAGGTGCACCGCGATCCAGTACGGCATCGGAAGAAGACTGAGAAGACGATTCAGAAAAAGCAGGTGTGCCTGCCGGGACAGGCCAGGCGGCCGCGCGCGTGGCCGCCGCCATCCCGTCCAGGCGCAGCAGCAGCGGCGTGTCCCGCACCGGTCCGCGCCGCTTGTGGAAGGCGATCGACAGCACATTGCCGGGCAGCGGCGCCAGCAGCAGCCGCAGCACCGCCGGCGATGACTCGCGCAGCGCCGTGGCCGGACGCAGCGCCCATACCACCGCGTCGCCGGCCTGCGCCAGCACCTGCAGCCGCCGCAGCGCCTCAGGGCGGGCCGCGGGCAGCCACACCAGCACGCCGCCGAAGGCCTGGCTGCGCAGCACCTGCTCGGCCGCCCACAGCATGTCGGCCTGCTGCGCGGCCTTGCCGGCACCGGCCGCGGGCCGCATCCAGTAAAGCTGGCGCGCCGGCAGCCCGGCCGCGGCCAGCCCCATCGCATTGGGCAGGTAAGGCGGCGCCACCAGCGCAATGCGGCGCCCCGCCCCGGCCAGCGCGCGCAGCGCCGGCAGCAGCAGGCGCAACTCGCCCGCACCGCCCTGCGCCGTCAGCAATTCCGTCAGCCCGCCCGCCGGCCAGCCGCCGCCGGGCAGCTCCGCCGACAGCGACTCATACCCGGTCGGGCATATCGCCGCGCTGCCGGCACGGCCCAGCTGGCCGGCCCGCCACAGCCCGGGATAGCGCTGCTCGAGCGCCGACAGCGCCTGCTGGCGCGAGGCCGGGGCTGGCGAGGCAGGCGCCGGCGCAGGGAAAAGAAGACCCTCCGCCGCCAAGGGCGGGGCTGCGTGCGATTGCGCAGTCATGTGAAGTTGGCATCGCTCGCCGGGGGCGGCGAGGATCTAGGATGTTTACGATAACTGTATATTTATACAGCATCGGGTGCCAGCGCAAGGGGTTGCGGCGAGGGGTGGACTGGGGGATACCGGAGAATCGAGATCGGCGGCCGGCCAGGCCGCTTCCGAGACTCCCATCCGCTTTGTCCCAGGGCAGCGTTTGCAGGAGCAAATCATTCCATATCATTACTTTTTATATAAAAAGCTACTATGAGATGATGAATCCTCGCCATCGCTGTGGCGATGCATCATACTAAAGCATGTAGACACCAGTAAAATAATGCTATGTCATTAGTTTCCCAATGCCGCCAGTTGCGTGAAGCCAGAGGCAAGACCCTGACCGACATCGGACGGGTATTGGGCATGGCCACCCAGAACCTGTCGGCGATCCTGCTCGGAAAAAAGGACAGCCGCGCCTCGACCCTTGAAGCCCTGGCGGCCGCCCTGGACGCGCAATGGGTCCTGGTACCTAACGAGCGTGTACAGGAAGTCAGGCAAGTCCTGGAAGGCAAAGGCAGCGGGCCCGACCGCAGCGCCCGCGGCGCACTCGACATCTTCCTGGAAAAGGAATGAGCTACGAACTCCATCCCCGCTTCCTCGAGGTCCGGCTATATGACCGGCTGTGCGGCTACCTGTGCGAGGCCGGCGGCAATGTCCGGTTCGTGCCCGCCGAGGCCTTCCGGGGCGACACGGACCGCCCCACGCTGAGCCTGTCGATCACCGTCCCGACCGAAGCGGGCCGCAAGGCCACCGCCGAGGTGCTGGACAACCCCTTCCATCCCGCGATCTACAGCACTGGCCATGAGTTGCCACCGTACTTTGCCGGCCTGCTGCCCGAAGGCGAACTGCGCAAGCGGCTGGAGGTCACGCGCAGCAATCCCGAAGACAAGGACGACTTCGGCATCCTGGCGTCGGCAGGCAATGACCTGCCCGGGGCTGTCGTCGTCAGGCCGGCGGACGTCAGCGCCCTGCCCGCGTATGCCCGGGCCTATGGCGTGACCGGCGGCGCCGACAACCTGGAGATCGCCGTGGTCGAGGGCGCCACGCAAGGGGCTGCCTCGGTATCCGGCGTGCAGAACAAGCTGGCCCTGTCGACGGTGCAGGACGGCAAGCGCTACACCCTGCCGACCAGAGGCAGGCTGTCCGACATCATCGCCAAGCTGCCTGCCAGGAACGACGATGCGCAGGTGTTCAACGAATCGATCTCCATGCAACTCGCGGCCGCCGCCGGCGTGCATGTTGCGGCGACGCGGGTCCTGCCGGTTTCGACCATCGAGGTGGAGGGGCTCGCCGAATCCCTGGGAGAGAACCTGCACTACCTGGCGGTCGACCGCTTCGATCGCACCCCGGCCGGGCGTGTGCATGCCGAAGACGGGTGCCAGATGCTGGGCCGGATGCCGGCCAGGAAATACGCCAGCATCGAAGGCTACGTTCAACTCGTTGCCACCCTGTACCGCCTGAGCCCGAGCGGGGTCGAGCACGTACGGCAGTTCTTCCTGCGCCAGGCGGTCAACACGCTGATCGGCAACAGCGACGCGCACCTGAAGAACTTCTCCGTGATCTACCACAACGGGGTCTTGCCGGAACTATCGCCGGCGTACGACATCGTCTGCGTGGCCGCCCTGCCCGGCTTCGCAACGTACGGCCAGAACGTCGCCATCGACAAGCTGCAGCGCGAAGAAACCCTGGCAACGTATGAGTCGATCGCGGAAAAGGCCGGCGTGCCGCGGCGCATCGCCACCGCCGCCGTCAAGGAAGCGGTAGCGCTGGCGCATGCTAACTGGCCGCGCATGCTGGATGACCTGGATGCGCCGCGGGCGATTCGCGACGTGGTGACCGAGCGGCTTGCGACGCTGCCGCTTGCAAGGGCCGGCAGGCCGGGCAGGTAACTGGCCTGCCCCGACAGGGGGCATCGCAAGTTCATGGTCCAGCGCCGCCATGGCGGATAATGCGCGATCCTCAAGCGCACGCCAACCCCATGCCCGCAAGCAGCAACAGCACTGGACGCATCGACTGGACGACCCTGTTCCTGCTTACCTTCCCCCCGCTGAGCTGGGCCGGCAATGCCATCGTGGGCCGCCTCGCCGCCGGCACGGTGCCGCCTGTCACCCTGAACTGGGTGCGCTGGGTGCTGGCCGGCATGCTGCTGGCCCCCTTCGCCTGGCGCGGCGTGATCGCGCACCGCGCGGCGCTGCGCCGGCACGCCGGCGTGATCACCGCCATGGGCATCCTGTCGATTGCCAGCTATAACGCCCTGCAGTACCTGGCGCTGACCACCTCGACGCCGATCAACGTAACGCTGATCGGCGCGTCCACGCCGCTGTTTCTGATCGTGATCGGCGCCCTCTGCTTCGGCGAACGGGTGAAGCCATGGCACGTCGCCGGCGCGCTGCTGTGCATGGTAGGCGTGACCTTCGTCCTGGTGCGCGGCGAACTCAGCCGGCTCGCCCAGCTTGACCTGGTGCCCGGCGACCTGTTCATGCTCGCGGCCACCATCTCCTGGAGCGCCTATACGTGGCTGCTACGCAAGCAGCGCCCCGCGCTGCCCCTGCCCGTGCTGCTGTTCGCGCAGATCGTCACCGGCGTGCTGGCGAGCGCGCCCGTGACGGCATGGGAGCTGATGACGCTGGACCAGCCGCTGCAATGGAGCGGCAAGGTCGCGGCCATCCTGCTCTATGTGGCAACCATCCCGTCGTTGCTCGCCTACTTTGCCTGGGACCGCGCCATCGCCCGCGCGGGCGCGCAATTGCCGGTGTTCTTCATCACCCTGACGCCGGTGTTCGCGGCGCTGCTGTCCACGGTGCTGCTGGGCGACTGGCCGCGGTGGTATCACGCTGTCGGGCTGGCGGCGATCGCGACGGGGATCTGGCTGGCGCAGCGGCGTTGAGGGGGCCTTGTCTTTTGCCGGCCTTTAGGGCAAATGAATGCGCCTGACATGGCCCGGCAAGGGCGCGATACAACGATCGCCGGCTGGCTGTATGTAGCCTTTGAATTAGGTGAAAAGAGCTGGAAGCTGTCGCTGGGGTGACGGCGTGCGTGCGCCAAGCCGGTGGACGGTGACCGCCGGCGATACAGCGGCGGTGCTGACACGCGTGTCGCCCTGTCCTCGCGCCCGTCCGGCATGAGTGCGTGACGCAGGGCGCTCTGCTGAGGGCGCCATGAGGTCAGCCGGCAAACGAGGCATCTGTCAGCCACAAAATCCACGTGCTCCCTGGGTCCTCCTCCGGAGCCGCACGTGACGACATCCACGCCAGCGTGCGTGCAAAGGTTGCGCGCAGCGCAAACTAGCCCACCTGGGCGCCACCATCGAGCCGGACCTTGAGGCGCCGCACCGCTTCTGTCGACTCGGCTTCGATCTGTTTGCGCAGCGCCGCCCAGTTGAGCAGGGAGAACAGCAACGTGGGCGCCTTGTAGGTGAAATCACGCTCGAACCGCGTGCCGGCGTCGATCGGCGTCAATGTGTACGTGACAGTCCCCGCCTTCCTGCCATCGATGTCGCCGTCGATGCTCCAGAACGCCGGAGCTCGGCGCGCCGTCACCGTCCAGACGACCGTCCCTTCGCGGCCCGCTACCCTGAAGGCTTCGGTCACCTGTTCTCCGACTTGCAGCGAATGATCAGTGGCACCTCGCACTGCCAGCGACGATGGATGCCATGCCGGCCAGTTGGCCGGTGTCGACACAAACGCAAACACTTCCTCAGGCGGTCGTTGAATGGTGACCTCGCTGTGAATCTTTGTCATCGGCTGCCAGGGTAGTGGCGCAAAAAGCAGCACGGCAATCGCGCAGATTGCCACGAGTGCACGGAAAGCCGTCTTTCGAAAAGGCATGGCATGAGGCTCGCAGGAAACGGTTCCTGCCTTCACTATAGACATGGTCACCATGTGCACGAGGCCTCGTATCCCTGGCGGTCGTACCTCAGCCAAGGGCCATGCACCGCGGGCTTCCGGCCATTCTCGGCCATCCACCCTTGCGTCGCCGGACGGCCGGAGTGGGACGTCACGCGGGCGCTATCCGTTGCCGATGCCGCGAAATATCCACATTGCTTTTGCCTTACTCAATCGGCAGTTGCCGCACCGGTTTGCCGGTGAGCTGGGCGACGGCATGTGCCACGGCCGGTGCGACCGGGGGCACTGCAATTTCACCAACGCCGCTGGGCTCGGCCGTGCTGGGCACGAGGTGGGTTTCGATCACCGGTGCCTGCGCCATCTTCAGCAGCGGATAGTCGGGGAAGTTGGCCTGCACGACCTGCCCGTCCTTGATCTGGACCTGGCCGTACAGCGCCGCAGTCAGCCCGAAGATGACCCCGCTTTCCATCTGCTGCGCAACGATGTCCGGATTGACTACCGTGCCGCAGTCCACGGCGCAGAAAACGCGATGCACACGCGGCTTTCCGTCCTTGAGCGACACCTCCGCCACCTGCGCCACCACCGAGCCGAACGCATTGTGCAGCGCGAGCCCGCGCGCACGCGGGGCGCCGTCCGCGGCCGGTGCCAGCGGCTGGTTCCAGCCTGCCGCCTGCGCTACAGTGTCGAGCACCTTCAGCTCACGCGGGTGCGCCTTGAGCAAGTCGCGCCGCATCGCCAGCGGGTCGAGCCTGGCGGCGGCCGCCACGTCATTCAGGAAGCCTTCCAGGAAGAACCCGGTGTAGGAGTGGCCGACGCTGCGCCAGAATCCGATCGGCACCGGCAAATCGACCACCAGGTGCGCAATGTGCTCGTGCTCGATCTCATACGGCAGGTCGAACAGGCCCTCGGCTGTATAGCGGTCGATACCGAGTGACGGCGCGCCGAACAGGCGCTCCAGCTCGCCGGCCAGGATCGACTGCCCGGCGCTGCGCGAGGCGATGGCCGTCACCTTGCCATTCTCGACGCGGGCCTTCAGCCGAGCGATGGCCTGCGGGCGATAGAAGTCGTGGCGGATGTCGTCTTCGCGCGCCCAGATCACCTGTACCGGGCGGCCCTCGGTCCTGGTGGCGATCGACACGGCCTGGCCGATGAAATCCGACTCCAGCCGCCGTCCGAATCCGCCGCCAATGAGCGGGATGTCGATCTGCACCTGGTCCCGGCTCACACCTGCCGCGCGCGCGGCGACCAGTTGCGCCAGCGTGGCCACCTGGGTGGGCGCCCAGAGCCGCACGCCATCCCTGGTCACCTGCGCCGTGCAGTTGATCGGCTCCATGGCGGCATGCGCCAGGTACGGCACACTGTATTCGGCCTCGACGATGGTTGCGCCACCCGTCTTGTCAAAGGCCTTCAGGCCATCGCCCAACGAACGGTACGTGAAACCGCCCTTGTCGCTGTCGAGCGCGCCGACGAGCTGCTGCCGGATGCCGGCGGAATCGAGCGAGGCATGCGGCCCGTTGCCCCAGACCGGTTCGAGCTTTTCCAGGGCCTGCCGTGCCTGCCAGTAGTGGTCGGCCACCACGGCCACGCCCGGTGCGCCACCCGTCGATCCCTCGAACGGCACGACATACCGCACGCCGGGCATGGCAAGCGCCGCCTTCGACTCGAAGGTCTTGAGCTTGCCGCCAAACACCGGACACATAACGACCGCCGCGTACAACATGCCGGGCGGCCGCGCATCGATGGCAAAGCGTGCGCTGCCATCCGTCTTGGCGGCGATGTCATTGCGCGGTGCAGGCTTGCCAATCAGCTGGTATTGCGCAGCCGGTTTGAGCGTGACGCTCGATGGCGGCGCAATGTCGCGCGCCTTCAGAGCGACCGCGGAGAACGGCATCTGCTTGCCGCCCGGGCCAATGAGCTGGCCTTCCCGCACCGTCACCTGCGCCGCCTGCACGCCCCATTCGCGCGCAGCAGCTTCCACCAAGGCGGCGCGCGCGGTCGCGGCGGCCTCGCGCACTGGCTGCCAGCCGTCGGCCACGCTGCTGCTGGCGCCGGTGATGATGAGGCCGATCTCTCGCGCGCTCTTGGCCATGATCCAGTGCAGTGCGCGCGCCCAGGTCTGGTCGGCATCGTCCGGATGCAGCGGCAGCGAGCTGTCGCCCATGGTGACGACATTGCCATAGATTCGCTCGATGGGCGACGACTCGATGCTCACCCTTGCCAGCGGAATATCGAGCTCCTCGGCGGCCAGCATCGACAGCGCGGTGTGGATGCCCTGCCCCATCTCCACCCGCGGCATGGCGAGGATGACGTTGCCTTCCGGCGTGATCTTGATCCAGCCGTTCAGGGCAATCTGGCTGGACTTTTCAGGGAATACCGCGGGACCGCCAAGCCGGCTGCGCGGGGGCATCACGCCCCAGCCCACCACCAGCGCGCCGCCAAGGCCGAGCGCCCCCAGCAGGAATCGGCGCCTTCCGCGGCGCGGGGTCGTTGCGTTGGCGCTCATGCGCGGCCCTCCCGCAGCGCCTTCGCGGCTCGCTTGATGGCGGTGCGCACGCGCGGATAGGTGCCGCAGCGGCACAGGTTGGTGATGGCCGCGTCGATGTCGGCATCGCTCGGGTCTGGCTGCCGGGCCAGCAGGTCCGCCGCCGCCATCAGCATGCCCGACTGGCAGTAGCCGCATTGCGGCACCTGTTCGTCAATCCAGGCCTGCTGCAGCGCGTGGCGCTTGCCCGGCGCGTTGGCCAGCCCTTCGATCGTGGTGATGCGCTTGCCGGCCACCGCCGCCACGGGCAGGACGCAGGACCGCACCGCCGCGCCATCCAGATGCACGGTACACGCGCCGCAAGCCGCGACGCCGCAGCCGAACTTCGTGCCTGTCAGGTTCAGGTGGTCCCGCAGCACCCACAGCAAGGGTGTGGCCGGGTCGCAATCAACACTGACCGGTTGGCGGTTCACGTCCAGATTCATGTATTTCTCCTCGCCCTCATCGGAATTCCTGCAATCTTGTCGAGCCAAGCCGGGTGCCAACGCGGCAGTGTTGCACAGGCCATCGACGGTCCATCAGCCAGTCTTGACCGACCGGCGCCGGCTTGCCTTGCGCAGTGTAGTGACATCGCCGGTCTCCAGGGCTGGGCTTTCCAATTCCCCTGACCGTATCCGCGACAACACCCTCTTCGCATTGGTGGCGCAGTCAATTTCCGCAGGTTTCGCCTCGATCTCCGCCAAAAGTGCGACGAGGTGCGCCTTGCTCTGCGCAAGCCGCACCTCCAGCGCCTCGATGTCCTGCACCTTGCTGCGGAGCGTTTCAATCAACGAGCCATGCTTCCACTGCGCCAGGTCGGGCGGCAGCAGCTTACGAATCTCGTCGAGACTAAAGCCGGCCTGCTGCGCAGTCGCGATCAGGTCGAGCACCAGCACCGCCTGAGGTGGATAGGTCCGGTAGCCGTTCGGCTGACGCTCGACCTTCAACAGGCCGATGCCTTCGTAAAAGCGGATGCGCGACGGGGCAAGGCCAGTGCGCTCCGCCAGTTCCCCGATCTTCATCCTCGCCACACTCCTCAAACAGCTTGAAGTCGCCCTCAAGAATCTCTGGCTCCGGTAATCAGGACGGTCTTGGATTGATTTGTCATTTCGGTCTTGGCTTCTCCGATTTCAGCGCTTGGCCAGTGCCATCCTGGCTAGCAGGCGGAATGAGCGGGCATCTGTCAGGTGCTTCGTCATATCACCTCGAAGCGCAGACCAGCATGGCGCGTCAGGCGCTCGATAAAGCGCTCGTCGAATATCGTCGCCGGTGTCCAGAAGCCGCCACCGCGCCCGATCTTGATACCGTTCTTAACGTGGTCCAGTGCCAGACTGGCCGCCGCCTGGCCAAGTATCTTGCTGGTGGAGCCATAACCCGGATCGCGATCACCGGTGATTTTCACACGTAAGGTCTGCCCCCCTTCGGTTCGACCCAGGAAGCGCAGATCGTAGCGACCGGCCAACTGTGCCGCAGGGCTGGGCCCTTCACCGGGCTGGGGCAACAAGAAGCGCTCCATCACGCCGCGTATGGGGCTGATGACGGCTCCCACCATGAACGCACCGAGACCCGCCACGAGCGTCAGTGCAGTCAAGCGGCCTTTGAAACCTACCCCTGTCAGCATCGCTTCGTCATACGTGAACGGGTTGCCATAGGCCTTACCTGACAAGGCGTTGGAACGGTGAACCACGCGCTCATTGATCGCCGCCATGACGAAGGGGGCTATCCAGGCATCGAAGTCCAAATCGAATTCGGCGGCTTTAACGTAGTGCTGGTGTGCCGTAAAACCGTGGCCTCTGGGGCAAAGTGCATAGGGGTTGACCAGTTCCTTGCGCAAGGAAGGATCGGCAGCGGCCTCCTTGACCACGTTGATCATGCTGGCCACCGTGCCGCCTGAAGCGCCACCCTTGAGTGTCTTGACGCGCATCTTGACATGGGCGGCCGGGGCACCAAAATGCTGCATCGCCTGTCGCTGCAAGAAATAGACGCCCATGTCGGAGGGCACCGAATCGAAGCCGCAGCAATGCACAATGCGCGCGCCCGATTGCTGGGCCGTGGCCTCATATTTCTCGATCATCCGCTTGATCCACTGGGTCTCGCCGGTGAGGTCGCAGTAGTCCGTGCCACTTTCCGCACACACCTTGATCAGCGGTTCGCCATACAGCGCATAGGGGCCGACGGTGGACACCACCACCCGGGTCTGCGCGCACAGGACTCGCAACTGGGCCTCGTTAGCAGCGTCCGCCACGATGATGGGCAGGGATTGCCCCGCCGCGCCCAGCGAGCGCCTGACGTCCTCAAGCTTCGCTTTGGATCGGCCCGCAATGGCCCAGCGCAAGGTTTCAGCCTGACCCGAGAGGTATTCGGCCAGGTACCGCGTCAGGATCTGACCAACAAAGCTGGTGGCGCCAAATACGACGACGTCATAGTCTGGCGCGGTCATGGGCGTTTCCTTGCGGCGCTGATTGCCGAGGGGCTGGAATTCAAGCCTTCCGGCTCACCTTCCAGCGGTTGGAATTCGATCTGTGTAAACCGCCTACCCATGTTCATTGAGCTTTCTCGATGATTGAGCCGGTACGCAGTGCCCGAGGCATGCCGATTAACGGCCGACAGCCAGCACTTTAAGGTTAAACGCAACTTCAAGGTCAAGCATCCAGATGCGGATAGCTCAGGTTGGTCTCATTCCGGCCACCTCGTGGGTCTCCACTGGCGTCGCTGGCAACCCGGATATTGAAGGGATCGGAACCGAAGTAGACGTTCCGACACATTGAGAGACACTTGCGCCAGCAGTTCCCGGCGCTTCCCGGCACGTTCCGGGATCAGCTCGCTATGGGGCGACGGGTCTTACCCCGAACTGGCACGACGGCCCCTTCTTCGCGGAGGCGGTCCAGCACCCACTTCGTCCTGTCAGAGCACGGCATATCCGCAGGCCTGTTCTCGATGCTCCTAGTCCTGCTCGCCACGATTTGTGGCGAGCCTTTTTCATCTAACAGGTACCGTCACCGCGAAGAGGGCCTCGGGCTGCAATAGCCGCCGTTCGGCGTCCACGTCTCGCTGCCATGCACGGCGCCGCTCACCTCATAAAGGGTCTTGACATTAAAGTTGACTTCAACCTTAAAGTCGAGCCACGATCAAACGAGGTGACCCCATGAACGTGTTCGACAAGTTGATTCTTCGTAACGGTTCAAGCGTTCCGAACCGCATCGCCAAAGCCGCCATGGAAGAGAACATGGCGGACGCTGACCACGCGCCCTCCGAGGCGCTGATGCGCCTGTACAAGGCCTGGGCAGAGGGGGGTGCCGGCCTGCTGATGACCGGCAATGTGATGGTGGACAGCCGTGCCATGACGGGGCCCGGCGGCGTCGTGCTGGAAGACGCCAGGCACCTGGACCGGTTCAAGCGCTGGGCACGGGTCGGCCGATCCAAGGGGGCGCAGTTCTGGCTGCAAATCAACCATCCCGGCCGCCAGATGCCTGCCAATCTGGGGCAGCCCACTTGGGCTCCCTCCGCTGTGTCAATGAACCTGGGCAACATGTCCAGGCACTTCAACACGCCGCAGGCGATGACGCAGGAGGTTATCGAGGACGTGATCCAGCGCTTTGCCCGTACGGCGCAGTTGGGGGAACAGGCAGGATTCACGGGCGTCGAAATTCACGCGGCGCACGGCTATCTGCTGAGCCAGTTCCTCTCGCCGTTGAGCAACCAGAGAACAGATGCGTGGGGTGGCCCGCTGGAGAACCGCGCTCGCCTGCTCTTTGAGATCGTCAAGGCCGTACGCGCCGTGGTTTCTCCCGGATTCGCAGTTGCCGTCAAGCTGAACTCTGCCGACTTCCAGCGTGGCGGCTTCAGCGCGGATGACGCCCGCCAGGTGGTGAAGATGCTCAACGAACTGGCGGTTGACCTGGTCGAGTTGTCGGGAGGGAGCTATGAGGCCCCGGCCATGCAGGGTGAAGCCCGCGACGGCAGCACGCTCGCCCGTGAGGCCTACTTTGTCGAGTTCGCCCGCGACATCCGCGCGGTGGCGAAGATGCCAGTGATGGTCACAGGCGGCATCCGCCGTCGGCCGGTGGCCGAGCAAGTGGTCAAGAGCGGCGTGGACATGGTTGGCATCGGTACCGCCCTGGCCATCGACCCCAATCTGCCGCGCGACTGGCGTGCCGGCAAAGACAGTGCGCCTGCGTTGCTGCCGATCAGTTGGAAGAACAAGCCGCTGACCTCATTGGCCAACATGGCGGCAGTCAAGTTTCAACTGCGCAAGCTCAGCCGAGGCAAGGCCACGGATCCCAAGGTGTCACCGCTGCGCGCGCTGATCCTGCAGCAGCTGTCCAACGCATGCCGCGTCCGCCAATACCGGCGCTGGATGGCTCAGCGCGTCCATGCCTGACAGGCCAGACAACAAGTCCGTTCTATCTGCAGGACGCCATGGTGGATGCTGGGGCGAAGTACGAGAAGGCGTTCCTGCCCTTCACCTCCTATGTTGTCACCGATGGACGTCTTGTCACGGGGCAGAACCCTCAGTCGAGCGAGGCTGTGGCAAGGCAGGTGCTGTCGCTGCTGCAGCAGCACCCGCAGACCGAGACTGAAGCCAAGTAGGTCTTGCCTTCGGCCCGTACTCATCCCAACACGCCGTGCGGGCCTATCTCAACTTAGTCACCCATCGTCAATATGAAAATCAGAAATCTTGCAGCTACAGCAGGTGTAATCCTGAGCACCGTCTTGAATCCCTCATGGGCCGATGGCACATCGAAATCTATGCAATCCGAAAGCACAACAATCAACCTCGCTGGCCATCAGCTCCCCGTGGTCAAAGGCGGGCTGTATGACCGCTATCGCTCGAATCCTCCGCTTTCCGTCATTGAGGCCGAAGCTCCAGACATTGACTTGAGTTGGTTCAGGGAACTCAAGAAAGAGCGGGTAGATATTGGCTTTGAATCCTATTCGCCAAACTTCTACTACAAGAACAGCAGGGTGACGGCCATCTTCACCGCCGACTTGGACAAGCTGCGGGAATTGATGCCTGCCCAAGTGCTGGAGAAGGTTCAACCGCTTCAGGTCTGGCCGGGCAGAGGCCTTGTCGCACTCACCGCCTACGCATATCACTATTGCGACAACGACAGCTACAACGAGATTGGTCTCTCCGTCATCACGAATCGGCCTGGTAGCTCCAGTCTTGGACCGCTGACCTTGATGAGTCAGGCGATGTCGAACGACTTCTGGGGCTACGTACTGAAGCTTCCGGTAAATACCGAGCTCGCCAGGGTACGGGGTGTCGTTGGCTACAATCTGCCCAAATGGCTGACGGGCATTAACTACCGCGAAACCGACAAGTCGGTTATCGTCGAGATCTCTGACAGCGAGACGGGCAAGGTCGATGTCACCATCGAAGCCAGGAAGCTGGACGACCTTTCAAACAAGGTCTCCATGGTGACCAATAGCTTTACAAATGTCGATCAGCAAGGGCGATTAACCACTGGTTATGCAACTTCCCGTCAGCTCAGTCATGCCTCCAGCACAAGTGCGGAGGCGGTGAACCTCAGTCTGACCGAAGGAAGTTTATCGACGTTCATTAAGTCCCTGAAGCTAGGCAAGATGCTTAAGTACGAGTACGTGCCCGAATTCCAAAGCGCGCTGTACTCCCCCAGGCCGCTGTGATCCTTTCTTGCCGTCGAGTCGACGCCGGCGGCCCCACAGGCATGTCTGGGGGCCACCGCCTTTTATCCGAGCGTCCAAGAACAACACGTACGCTGCCAACATGTTCGGGTCGTCGTCCGCGATGAGCAGGCGTATGGCGTTCCGGGTAGGCATTAGGTTCTTCGATTGTCTTACAATCGGCAATTGATGGACCCGAAGAGTACGTGTAGCAAGATTGCTTACAGGCGTGGGTTCCGCAAGAATGCGTTATGCGAGATTCTTTCCGACGCGGGGGAAAACATGCGATTAGCCGACTTTATCCTCGACCACATGGATGCCATTCTGTTGCAATGGGAGGCATTTGCGCGCACCCTGCTGCCGGCATCGACAGACATGAAATCGCTGGCCTTGCGGGACCATGCGCAGCAGATTCTGGAGGCCGTGGCAAAGGATCTGTCTACTCCCGAAAGCAGGGAGGACCAATTCGAAAAGTCTGTGGGGCACGCGCCCAAACTGGCCGGAGCCCCTGAGACAGCCGCGCAAACGCACGCCCTCCTGCGCGCGCGAAGCGGCTTTGACATCAACCAGATGGTTGCCGAATACCGTGCCTTGCGCGCCAGCGTACTTCGACTGTGGATGGACGAGTGCGAGCCCGATGCTCATCACGTGGATGACATGGTCCGCTTCAACGAGGCCATCGATCAGGCAGTCGCCGAATCGATCGGCTTTTTCAGCATGCAGGTAGACCTGGCCCGTAATCTGTTCCTCGGAATGTTGGGGCACGACATGCGCAGTCCACTCCAGGCCATCCAGATCACGGCGTCGTATCTGGCGGCGCTGAACGCCGGTGAAAAAGTGTCGGGGGCCGCGTCACGCTTGATCAGAAGCGGCGCTCGCATGCAGGCCCTGCTGGACGATATGGTTGATTTCAATCGAACCAGACTGGGTTTGGGTATCAATATCGCGCCGACCAAAATCGACCTGGCCCAGTTGTTTGCCGATGAGTTGGACCTGTTGCGAGTAGTGTATCCGGACCGTCACGTTGAGCTGGACGTGGTCGGTGACTGCATGGGGGTCTGGGATGGCCAACGTCTACAGCAGTTGCTTGGCAATCTTGTCCTGAATGCAATCAAGTACGGAGCGCAAGACGCGCCCGTACGCGTGACAGTGACCGGCGAGGGCGAGGAAGTCCTGCTGGAAGTGAGGAACGCTGGCACCGCCATTGAGCGCTCGACCCTCGACCGCATCTTTGATCCACTGCAGCGTGGCCCGGAACACCAAGACACAAATGCCGGCAACAGCCTGGGGCTCGGATTGTATATCGCTCGCGAGATTGCCAAGGCCCACGGGGGCGAGATCGGCGCGCGATCCGACGCGACAGAAACGGTGTTCTCTGTAAACTTGCCCCGTGGCAAATAGCGCGCTGCCAGTGTGCGGTACGGCTGTCCGCTTCCGCTGGACGCCGTTGGCTGCTTCGGGTCGGGCAGCGACCACCCAGAGAAGTGCAGACTTAGTCTCCCTTCGCAAGAAAGGAGATCGTCATGGAATCACTGCACTCCCCTCCCAGTAAGCGCCTCCCCCGCCGGCTCGCCCCGCCTCATCGCCGCAATCACTCCCCCCAAAATCCGCATCCCCTGCCCAATCTGCTCCACCGTCAAACTCGCATACCCCAGAACCAACCCAGCCGCCCGACCCCGGCCATGCGACCGAGCCCCCGCAAACAACGGCGATACCGGGTACACCCCCACATCCTTCCTGCGCGCAGCAGCCACCAGCGCTGGCTCATCCCCAGGTCGCAGCGACGGCAACCACAGCACCACGTGCAGCCCCGCCGCCGTACCGCTGACTTCGGCATCCCCCGGCAGGTAGCGCTCAACGCCGTCCAGCAAGGCCGCCCGGCGCCGCTCGTTTTCCCGGCGCATGCGGCGCACATGGCGCTCGTAGGCACCGCTTTCAATCAGCGACGCCAGTGCGCGCTGCTCCAGCACGGGCGCATGGCGGTCGGCCAGCCGCTTCGTCTGCCGGAACACCGGTACCAGTTCAGGCGGGAGCACCAGGTAGCCGAGGCGCAGTTGCGGGGACAGCGCCTTGGAGAAGGTGCCGACATAGATCACGCGGTCGTCGGTATCGATCGAGCGCAGTGTGTCGATCGGACGCTGGCCGTAACGGAACTCGCCGTCGTAGTCGTCCTCGATGATCCAGGCGTCGTGGCGCCGGGCCCATTGCAAAAGGTCCAGGCGCCGGCCGATCGGCAGCACGCCTCCCAGCGGGAACTGGTGCGACGGCGTCACGTACACCAGGCGGACACGATCGTCCTCGGGAAGGCTGGCGGTATCCAGGCCATGCCCGTCCACCGGCGTGGCCAGGCATCTGGCGCCGGTGGCTTCGAAGCAGCGCCTTGCCATCAGGTAGCCAGGGTCTTCGAAGGCGAAGGCATCGCCGGCATCCAGCAGCAGCCGCGCGCACAGGTCGATGGCCTGCTGCGAGCCATGCACCACCAGGATCTGCCCGGCCTCGCAGGCAAGCCCGCGGGCACGTCGCAAATACCCCTGGAGGGCGCGTCGCAGCGATGCCTCGCCTTCGGGCGGGGCGTAGGACAGGCTGTTTTGCTGATGCAGCAGTTCGGCCTGGCAGGCACGCCGCCAGGCTAGGGTTGGAAAGTCCCGGGAAGCTACCGCCCCATACAGGAAGTCGAAGCGAACCGGTTCAGCCTGCGGCGGAGCAGGCATGTCGAGCCCCACCACGCGGCGTCCGAATTCGGACAGGGATGGCGCAGACCTGGCGCGCCGGCCTGCGGCTACCCCGGCCGGGGCCGGCGGCACCAATGGGCTGGCGATTCGGGCCACCCGCCCCAGGGCCGTGACGAGGAAGCCCTCGGCCGCGAGTTGTTCGTAGGCGGCGGTGACGGTGGTACGCGATACCCCCAACTCGGACGCCAGCGCTCGCGTGGACGGCGCCCGGGCGCCCGGCGGCAGCGTGCCGTCGGCGATCTGGGCGCGCAGCAGGTCATAGATGCGGCGTCCCGCCCCCGTGGCTCCGGGACGGTTACCGGCTGGCTGGCGTGACTGGTCCATAAAGAATCCTTAAAACTGGACCTTCCGATTGTGCCAGTTGTGCGCGAGAGTATCGAACATTCCATCGCTTCCAATTCCCCACGATGTACATTCCTGCCCACTTTGCTGAAAGCCGGCCCGAGGAACTGAGCCGCATCATCCGCGAGCACCCGCTGGGGATGCTGGTCACGCAAGGCAGCGCCGGACTGGATGCCGACCACATCCCGTTCGAGTTCGACGCTGGTGAAGGGACGCACGGCGTGCTCACAGCCCACGTGGCCCGCGCCAACCCGCTCTGGCAGCGTTGCCCCACGGGCACGCCGGTCATGGTCGTCTTTCGCGGCGCCGAGGCCTATATCTCGCCCAACTGGTACCCGAGCAAGCATGAGGCGCACCGCCAGGTGCCGACCTGGAACTACGAGGTGGTACACGCGCACGGCACGATCACCGTACATGACGACGAGCGCTTCGTTCGCCGACTCGTTGCGCGCCTGACCCGGCGGCACGAGGCGGCTGAGCCCAGGCCCTGGAAGATGGGGGACTCGGCGCCGGAGTTCATCGACAGCATGCTGCGCAATATCGTCGGCATCGAGATCGCCGTCACGTCGCTGGTGGGCAAGGTCAAGCTCAGCCAGAACAAGGAGTCGCGGGATCGCATCGGTGCCGCCGACGCCCTGGAGGCACGGGGGTATGACGAACTTGCGCAGTCCATGCGCAAGGCCGGTTGAATCAGCGGCCCTTCCAGGGGCCGTGCATCACAACACGCGCAAGATCAATTCGCGCCCACCGGTCCGCCGCCCCCGCCAGCAGTTCCCGCTGAGCGCAAATGCTCAAGCAGCTTCGCCGCCTCCGGCAGCAGCGCAGCTTCATCCCTCACACCCACCCAGAGCGTGCGGGACGCCCAGGCGTCGGACAGGTAGACCGCATGCAGCCCTGCCCCAAGCAATTCCGGGCGAACCGCGCCGTCTGGCAAGACACCGATCCCCAGGCCCGCCTCGATCATCCGGCAGATCGCATCAAAGCTGCTGACCTGGATTCGCAGCCGCACGACCTTGTCCAGTGCGGAGGCAGCGTCGGTCAGCCGCTGCAGCAGCGAACTGCCCTGGTTGAGACCGACGAAATCGTATTCAAGCGTTTCGTCGAAACAGACTTCCGACCGTCCCGCCAGCGGATGCCCGGCAGGCACCAGGACGACAAGGCGGTCATGCCGATACACAGACTTCCTGACGTCATAGGCCGGCACGTTGTCGGCAAAGACGCCGATATCGGTTTCCCCGGACAACAGCGCGACGACCACGTCCTGGCTCAGGCGCTCTTCCAGGCTGATCCGGATCATGGGCTGGGAAGCCAGGAAGCTGGCCAGGTCGCCGGGAAGAAACTGGATCACCGCCGAGGTATTGGCCCAGATCTTCACGTGTCCGCGCATGCCGATGGCGAAGTCGCTCATCTCGCCCGCCATCTGGTTGACCTTGTCGAGCACCATGCGCGCATGCTGGACCAGCTCATGGCCCGCGGGGGTCAGCTCAAGCCCGCGCCGCACGCGCAGGAACAGCGCGCAATCCACCGTGCGCTCAAGATCGGCGATCCGCTTGCTCAGCGCCGACAGCGTCATATGGGACTTGTTCGCCGCCTGCGTCAGCCCGCCGCTTTGGGCTACCAGCAGGAAGACGCGGAGCGACTGGAGATCGAAATGCGCAGGATTGATCATCTGGGTGCCTTCACGGCAAGACTTCGGGACGCTGGTGGCCGGCGCCAGCAGGATTGCAAGTCAGGAAAGGCTAGTTAGCCGCTCGCGCCTTGTCAAACGGCATTGCCGATCTCGTGTTTCCCAGCGCCAGCCTTTGATCCGGGCGGAATGGCCGGCATTTCCGCCGCCCGCGCCGTTTATCCGTCTTCCTCCGGCGAAAAATGTCATCCTTTTCCATTCCGGAAAGGACGATTGAAAATCCATCGATTACCAGGCGACGGCTTTTGACCCACTATCTCCGCAAACAGCAGGAGTCATGGAGATGGAAGCAACGAAGTCAAAGCCGCTTGCCGGCATTCGTGTCCTGGAGCTCGGGCAGCTGATCGCGGGGCCGTTCGCCGCGCGCATGCTGGCGGCGTTCGGCGCGGAGGTCATCAAGATCGAGCCGCCCGGCACGGGCGATCCGCTGCGCAAATGGCGGCTGCTGCATGAAGGCACCTCGGTCTGGTGGGAGGCGCAGTCCCGCGACAAGCAATCCGTCACGCTGGACCTGCGCACACCGGAAGGCCAGGACGTGGTGCGCAAGCTGGCCGCGCAAAGCGACGTGCTGATCGAGAACTTCCGCCCGGGCACGCTGGAAAGCTGGGGCCTGGGCTGGGATGGCCTGCACGCGTTGAACCCTGGGCTGGTGATGCTGCGCGTATCCGGCTATGGCCAGACCGGCCCCTATCGCGACCGGCCGGGCTTCGGCGTGATCGGCGAAGCGATGGGCGGCCTGCGCCACCTGAGCGGCGAGCCGGGCCGCACGCCGGTGCGTGTGGGCGTGTCCATCGGCGATTCGTTGTCCGCGCTGCACGGTGTGATCGGCATCCTGCTGGCATTGCGGCACCGGGAACAGAACGGCGGCAAGGGCCAGGTCGTGGATGTGGCCTTGTACGAGTCGGTGTTCAACATGATGGAAAGCCTGCTGCCGGAATACTCGGTGTTCGGCGCCGTGCGGCAAGCGGCCGGCAGCAGCCTTCCCGGCATCGCGCCGACCAATGCGTACCGCTGCGCCGACGGCAAGTACGTGCTGATCGCCGGTAACGGCGACGGCATCTTCAGGCGGCTGATGGAGATGATCGAGCGGCCTGACCTGCGCGATGACCCTGCCCTGGCCCGCAACGATGGCCGGGTCGCCCAGGTCGCGATGCTCGACGCCGCCATTGGCGAATGGGCGGCACAGCGCAACCTCGAAGCGGCCCTCGACGCGCTCAATGAAGCGCGCATTCCCGCGGGCAAGATCTATGACATCGCCGATATCGCCAGCGATCCGCACTACCGCGCGCGCGACATGATCCTGGACGCGCAACTGCCCGACGGCACCCCCGTCCAGTTGCCCGGCATCGTGCCGAAACTGGGAGCCACGCCTGGCGAACTGTCCACGCCGGCCCCTGCGCTTGGCCAGCATACCGACGCGGTCCTGGAAGGCCTTGGCATCGGCGCGGGGCAGCGCGAGGCCTGGCGCGCAGCAGGGATTATCTGAGAAGGAGACCGGCATGACTACCAAGAAGGTGTATATCCAGGAAGTTGCCACGCGAGACGGCTTCCAGAACGAGTCCCGCTTCGTCGAGACCGATGACAAGGTCGCCTTGATCGATGACCTGAGCGCATGCGGCTATGCCAAGATCGAGGTGACTTCCTTCACCTCGCCCAAGGCGATCCCGGCGCTGCGCGACGCCGAAGCGGTGATGCATCGCATCGCGCGGCGCGAGGGCGTGGTCTACACAGTGCTGGTGCCAAACGTGCGCGGCGCCGAGCGCGCCCTGTCCTGCCAGGTCGACGAGGTCAACCTGGTGATGTCGGTCAGCGAAAGCCACAACCGCACCAACCTGCGCATGTCGCGCGAGCAATCGTTCGCGCAGCTTGCCGACGTCATCCGCGTGGTGCGCGAGACCCCGACCGCGATCAATGTTTCGCTGTCGACGGCCATGGGCTGCCCGATGGAGGGCGACGTGCCGGTGCAGACCGTGCTGGGCTGGACGCAGCGCTTCGCCGACCTGGGCGTACATGGCGTGACGCTGTGCGACACCACCGGCATGGCCTTCCCGTCGCAGGTTGCCGGCTTGTGCGAAGCGGCCCGCAGGCAGTTCCCCGGGCTGGCGCTGACCCTGCATTTCCACAACACCCGCGGCCTCGCGCTGGCCAATACGCTGGCGGCACTCGGCCAGGGCATCGACCGCTTCGACGCCTCGCTTGGCGGCCTTGGCGGCTGCCCATATGCCCCGGGCGCGACCGGCAACGTCTGTACCGAGGAACTCGTCCACATGCTGGAGCTGGACGGCTACGACACTGGCGTGGACCTCGCGGCGGTCCTCAATGCCGCGGCACGCTTGCCGGAGCTGATCGGCCATGACGTCCCCAGCCAGCTGCTGAAGGCCGGCCGGCGCCTCGACCTGCATCCGATGCCTGCCGCCGATGCCATTCCCGAACAGCGCGCTTTCCGGGCGCCTGCCGCCTGACCCTGCACTGGAAGCCATCATGCCCCTTATCGACCATCTCGATCACCTGGTGCTCACCTGCGTCGACCTCGATGCCACGCGGCACTTCTACACCGAAGTCATGCAGATGCAGCTGGAAACCTTTGGCAACGGCCGCCTGGCTTTCCGCTTCGGCAACCAGAAGATCAACCTGCACCAGCGCGGCGCCGAGTTCGAGCCCAAGGCACACCTGCCCGTTCCCGGCGCCCTCGATCTTTGCTTTATCGCGTCCGTCCCGCTGGACGATGTCATCGCGCATCTGCAGCGATGCCAATGGCCCATCGTCGAAGGGCCGGTGGCGCGCACCGGCGCCACGCAAAAGATCCGCTCGGTCTACGTGCGCGATCCGGACCTGAACCTGATCGAGATATCGGAACTGGTCGACTGACGACCGGCCACCGACTACAAAACTATGGAGGAGACATCAATGAAACGCATGACCATCGCCGCGGCCGCCCTGACAGCCCTGGCTGCCGCCACCCCGGGCTATACCGCCAGTGCCTACCCAAGCAAACCCGTCACGCTGGTGGTGCCCAGCGCCCCGGCGGGATCAACCGATATCGTTGCCCGCCTGATCGGCGAGCCACTGCAGGCCGCACTTGGCCAGCCCGTGGTCGTGGACAACAAGCCCGGTGCCAGTGGCAACATCGGCACCGAAGCCGTGGCCCGGGCGGCGCCAGACGGCTATACGCTGCTGCTGCAGTACTCCGGCTACCACGTCGGCAATCCGGCGCTGTTCCCGCAGATCCGCTGGAAGCCGTCCAGCTTCGCCCCGGTGGCGCTGGTCATGCGCGCGCCCCACGTCATTGCCGTCAGCGGCAAGCTGCCGGTGACGTCGCTGACCGAACTGATTGCCTACGGCAAGAGCAACGGCAAGGGCCTGTTCTATGCCTCGTCCGGCAACGGCTCGATCCAGCATATCGCCGGCGAGATGCTGGCGCGGCAGACCAGGGTGCCGATGACACACGTGCCTTACAAAGGCGCCGGCCCCGTGATCACCGACCTGATCAGCGGACAGGTGGATATGTTCATCACCACGCCGCCCAGCGTGATCGGACATGTGCAGGCAGGCAAGATCAAGGCACTTGCCTACGCCGGCCCGAAGCGCCATCCGTCGATGCCCAACGTTCCGACGACCGCGGAGGCCGGCCTGCCCGGCTATGAGGTGGAATCCTGGTTTGCGCTGTTTGCCCCGGCAGGCACGCCGCCGGCCATCGTCGAGCGGTTGTCGCAGGAGGTGAAGAAGATTGTGGCCAGCGAGACTTACAAGAAGAAGATCGAGGAACAGGGAGCGTTTGCTGCCTATATGGGTCCGCAGGAATTGGGGAAGTTTGTCGACCAGGAGCTGGCGTCGTGGGCGCGTGTGGTCAAGACGTCCAATATTCGCGCGGACTGAATGCTCTGACCGGATCGGATGAAGTCTCCCCCGACGGGGAGACTTGTCTATTAGCTGCGGCGATTCCCCCGCCGGCTGGCGGCGCTGTAGCAACGTGTCAGCTGGAACGCCGCGTCCTCCAGCAAGGCCGCGGCATTCGCCATCGCAACGCTGAGCGATACCGGCCCTTGCTGGATGGAAATGCATCCGTCAAAGGCCTCCGCCAGCGCGGCATCGGGTTCGATGGCGCCGGAGAGCAGCGTGACCGGCACGCCAGCCTGGCGCGCCATGCATGCAATCATCGCGGGCCCCTTCCCCATCATCGTCTGGGCATCGGACCGGCCCTCGCCGGTAATGACCCAGTGGAAGGCGCCAAGCCCGGCATCGATGCCGGCAGCGCCCAGCACGAACGCGGCGCCGGACACCATCTCGGCGCCAAGCAGGCGCAGCGCGAAGCCGATACCGCCGGCGGCGCCGCTGCCCTCCGCGTCGGCAAGGTCCCGTCCGACAGCGACAGCGCATCGCTGCGCAAACCGTTCCAGCTTGGCATCAACAGCCGCAAGGTCCCGGACGCCCTTCTGCGGGCCAAAGACAAAGGTCGCACCGTCAGGCCCGCAGAGCGGGCTGTTGACGTCCGACAGGCCGATAAGCCTGACGCCGCCGAGCTGTGCGGACAACTGATATGTCGCGGCACTGATCGTGTCCAATGCATCCAGGCACGGCCACAATGCGTTGCCCTCCGCATCGGTAAAGCGGAAACCCGTTTCCGCAAGCAACCCGGCACCCGCGTCATTGGTGGAAGAGCCGCCCAGCCCAATGGCAATGGTATCGACACCCCGTCCGGCGATCGCCCGGATAACCTGGCCAACGCCCCGTGTCGTGCGCAGGCCCGGCTCGACCACAGCCTGCGGCAGGCCGACGACCTCGGCCACCTCGAAGATGGCAAGGTCACCAAATTCCCGCGTACGACTGCGGAAGTATGGGACGGTCTTCCTCTCGCCATTGGCGTCCGTGGCGATCACGTCTTCCCAGATGCCCGGCAGTGTCGCCGCCAGAACCTCGGCGGTGCCTTCACCGCCATCGGCAATCGGTGCCAGCGTCACGTCGGCATCAGGCACAGCGCGGCGGATGCCGGCGCGAATGCGGTCCGCCACCGCAGCTGCCGAAAGACTGCCCTTGAACGAGTCCGGTGCAACCAGAACCTTCAATCCTGCTGTGTCGGTCATGATCAGGTAGCTCCGCTAGTTGGTTGTCGATCGCGTTGCTATCCGAGCACCACGTTCGTGGGGGTGCCCTGCGCGAAGGCACAGATGTTGTCGATCAATTGATCGGCCAGGCCTTGCACGGCTTCATCGCTGGCCCAGGCCACGTGCGGGGTCAGGATAAAGTTTGGTGCATCCTTCAGTTGATGGAACGGATGATCGGCGCCGGGCGGCTCCTGCGTCGCGACATCAAAGCCGGCCCCGGCCACCTGGCCAGACTGCAATGCCTGCACCAGCGCCGCTTCATTGACCAGTCCGCCGCGGGCGGTGTTGATCAGCAGCGGGCGACGCTCCATCTTCGCGAACTCGGTCATGTCGATCAGGTTGCGCGTTTGCGCTACCAGCGGGCAATGCAAGGTGATGATGTCGCTACGGCGCAGCACTTCGTCAAAAGGCGTGTACAGAGAGCCCATGTTCTCGCGCCCTTTGTGTGCGGCAAACAGCGGCGTCATGCCCAGCGCGCTCGCCATCCTGGCCACCGATTGCCCGAGCACGCCGTCGCCGATGATGCCAAGTACCGAGCCGTGCAAATCCCGGATCGGGTAGTCGAAAAAGCAGAAGGCGCCGGATTCCTGCCAGCGGCCGCGCCTGACGGCATCGTGGTAGGCCGCCAGACTGCGCCGCAGCGCAAAGATCAGCGCAAACGTATGCTCCGGCACGGTATGGACGGCATAGTTGCGGACGTTGGAGACCACGATGCCGCGTTCGGCACAGGCCTTCAGGTCGACGACATCCGTGCCGGTCGCCGCCACGGCGACGAGCCTGAGGTTCGGCGCCCCGGCGATCTGGCGGGCGCCCAGCTTCACCTTGTTGGTGATGACCACGTCCGCGTCGGCAATGCGCGCGGCAACGTCTTCGTCGGCCGTCTCGGCATGGAGTACGAGTTCATGCGGGAACGGCAGTGCACGCAGCGTGGTTTGCGGCGAAATGGTGGAACGGTCCAGGAATACGATCTTCATGGGAATTGGGTCCGGGGTTCGATGGGCGGCTGTTGCGCGCCGGTGGCGGGCACCGTCATCCCGTTGGGATGGATGGACGAGCGCTCGCCGACGGGGCTGTCTTGCGCGGCCCGGCGGTGCGCCACGGACATGATGAGGGGAAGGCGGGGCGACCTGGAAGCGCGGCTTGCTCCACCATGCTTTCCGAACGGGAAAGGATTCAGGGCCGCTTCAGCCCCGCCGCGAAGATCGCCTTCACATCCGGCACTTCCTCTGCCCGGATGGCCTGCTCCACCACGCGCCTCTCGATGTCATTCAGGTGCGTGGTAATCATGTCGATGGTGGCCTGCACGCATGGTGTCTTCAGCGCCTCGACCAGTTCACGGTGCTCCGTCGGCGCGCACTCGATGTACTCCTCCGGATCGTACAGCGCCTTGTAGAGCTCGGTCTTGGCGATCAGCCGCTGGACGAACGCGAGCAGGTCGGCGCTGCCAACCATCTCGGTCAGCAGCGCATGGAAGCCGCCCGCAAGACGGGCGGACGCCTCGCGGCGATGCGCGTGGAAGGCCGCTTCCTCGGCCTCCACGTGCTGTGTCAGCCGGGCCAGCTGTTCGGCGGATAAACGCCCGCACAGCGTGGCCACGATGCCGACTTCGACCGCACGCCGGGCGCTGTAGACCTCGCGTATGTCCTCCACGGAGGGCCGCGGCACGAAGGCGCCGCGATTGGGCTCCAGGTCGAGCTTGCCCTCCGCGCCCAGTCGCGCCAGCACTTTGCGCACCGCGCCACGCGTGCAATCGAAGGCCTCTGCCAGGCTGCGCTCGCGCAGCGGCATGCCGGGGCGCAGCTTGCCGGCCAGCAGCGCAGCCGTGATCGCCGCATGGACGCGGTCTTCCACCCCCGCCTCGGCCTGAGCATCGGCACTGCCCCTGTCCTCCGCGGCATCGGGCCTGGTGTGACGGATGAGCGATGTAGACATGGAAGGGATTCCTGTGTGGCAAGCGACGTCAGCAGCATGTGCCATCGCTGAAGAGGAGGAAGCGGCGCGCTACTCATTGTATGCGATGCGCGACATGGTCATCCATTCGTCCGGGAAATCACCAACCATTCTGGTTGACCAAATATCCTACACTTGGTCAACCAAAACGACACCGCGGAGGAGACACCGTGAAACCCATCCATTGGCTGGCGGCATTGCCGCTGATCGCCATCTACAGTGGCGGTCTGATTGCCCAGCACGTTCACTCCCTCGTGCTGGGCATCCCTTTCCTCTTGTTCTGGAACGGCCTGTGGGCCGTACTGACCTCGGCGATCATGGCGGCGATGTCCCGCCATGACGGCAGGGAATGCGAGGAGCAGCCATGAGCAGCGCCCTTCTCGTGATCGCCTTCTTCCTGGCCTTTGCCCTGTTCGTCGGCATCCGCGCGAAAGGCGGCCGGACCATGAACCTGGAGCAATGGTCGGTCGGTGGCCGCGGTTTCGGCACCGTGCTGGTATTCCTGCTGATGGCGGGCGAATCCTTCTCCACGACGATCTTCCTTGGCGCAAGCGGATGGGCCTACAGCAAGGGACCGCCGGTGTTCTATATCCTCGCCTACGGGTGCCTGGCCTACCTGCTTGGTTACTGGATCCTGCCGCGCGTGTGGCGCTACGCCACGGCGCACAAGCTGGTCTCGTTTTCCGACTACTTCGCCAGCAAGTACGACAGCCGCGCGCTGGGCGTGCTGGTGTCACTGGTGGCCGTGCTGGGCATGGCCTCGCTGCTGATCATTCAATTGCGCGGGCTGGGAATCATCGTGTCCGAGGCCTCGTACGGCTCCATCTCGGAACCGGTGGCAGTCTGGGGCGGCGCGCTGGCGATGGTCTGCTATATCCTGGTCTCGGGCATCCATGGTTCGGCCAGCATTGCGATCTTCAAGGACATCCTGATCGTCTCGCTGGCGGTATTCCTGGGCATCTACCTGCCGTTTCACTACTACGGCGGCTTCGGGGCGATGTTCCAGGCGATCGAGACGGCGCACCCCGGCTTCCTGCAGATGCCGGCAGAAGGCCTGAACCTGTCCTGGTACAACTCGACGATCCTGCTGACCATGCTCGGCTACTTCCTGTACCCACATGTGTTCATCTCGGTGTATTCGGCGTCAAGCGCGAAGGCGGTACGCAGGAACGCGGTGGTGATGCCCATCTACCAGCTTGTGATCGCCTTCATGTTCCTCGTGGGCTTCGCGGCCATCCTGAAGGTACCCGGCCTGGAGGGCGCGGATTCCGATCTCGCGCTGCTCAGGCTGGCCAAGCAGACCTTTGACCCGTGGTTTATCGGCGTCATCGGCGGCGCCGGCATCCTGACCGCGCTGGTGCCTGGCTCCACCATCCTGCTGAGCGCGTCCACGCTGATCGCCAAGAACGTCTACCAGCAAGGCTTTGCCCCGCATGCGACGGAACGGCAGATCACGCTGATCGCCAAGAGCGTGCTGCCCCTGTTCGGCCTGGCAGCCGTGTATTTCGTGCTGCGCGGCGGCGCGACGTTCGTGGCGCTGGCGCTGTTTGCCTCCAGCCTGCTGACGCAGCTCTTCCCGTCGTTCTTCTTCAGCCTGCTGCCGCGCCAGTTCGGCAACAAGTACGCGGCGTTCGCCGGGATCCTTGCCGGGGGCTCGGTGCTGGGCCATCTCACGCTGTCGGGCAAGGGTCTCGCGGCATGGCTGCCGGGCTGGCCCGCCGTCCATTCGCTCAATGCCGGGCTGTTGGCGCTGGCCGTCAACCTGGCTGTGTTCGTGATTGTCGGTGCGCTCACGCGCAGCCGGACCATGATGCCGGCGGCACAGGCCGTTTCATCCTGACATAACGGGAATTGCAATGACTCAATTGTTGGTGCGCAAGGTCCGGCTCCCCGCCGGAAATATGGCCGATATCCTGATGGAGGGAGGGAGGTTCGTCCGCATCGGCTCAGGGCTCGAAGTACCGCCCGGATGCCAGGTCGAGGACGGTGCCGGCGCCCTGGCGCTGCCGGGCCTGGTGGAAGCGCATACCCACCTCGACAAGACCCTGTGGGGCATGCCGTGGTATCGCAATGAGGTCGGCCCCAACCTGACCGACCGCATCGACAACGAGCGCCGCTGGCGCGCCGCCACCGGCCACGATGCCCGCGCGCAATCGCTGGTGCTCGCGCGCGCCTTCCTTGCCGCCGGCACCACGCGGCTGCGCACCCATGTCGATATCGATACCGATGCCGGCCTGCGCCACCTGCACGGCGTGGTCGCCACGCGCGACGCGCTGTCCGCGCAGATGGACATGCAGATCGTCGCCTTCCCGCAGTCGGGCGTGCTCGGGCGCCCTGGCACGGAAGCCCTGCTGAACGAAGCGCTGCGCAGCGGCGCCGACATCCTGGGCGGACTCGACCCTTGCGCCATCGAAGGCGACCCGGTGCGCGCGCTGGACCTGCTGTTCGGCCTCGCGCAGCGCCATGGCCGCCCGCTCGACATCCATCTGCACGAGCCCGGCAGCATGGGCGCCTGGTCCCTCGACCTGATCCTGCAACGCACGGCCGCGCTGGGCATGCGCGGCATGGTCACCGTCAGCCACGCCTTCTGCCTTGGCGACATTGCGGAACGCGAGCGCGATGCGCTGCTGCAGCGCATCGCCGACCTGGGCGTGGTCATTGTCACCACCGCGCCGCCGTCGCGCCCGGTGCCGCCGGTCGCCGCGTGCCGCGCCGCGGGCGTCAGGATCGTGGGCGGCAATGACGGCATCCGCGATACCTGGACGCCCTACGGTTCCCCCGACATGCTGGAGCGGGCCATGCTGATCGGGCTGCGCAACAACTTCCGCCGCGACGACGAGCTCGCCGTTGCGCTCGACTGCGTGACACACGCGGCGGCGGCGGCATGCGGCTTCCAACACTACGGCCTGGCACCGGGCGACCGGGCCGACCTGGTGCTGGTCGCGGCGGAAACGGTGGCCGAAGCGGTCGTGGCCCGGCCGGTCAGGCAACTGGTGGTGTCGGCCGGCCGTGTCGTGGCGCGCAATGGCGCCCTTGCATGAACGCATCCGCCGCGCCTGACCGCGACCGGTCCGGGCTGCTGGCGGCCATCCTGCTGGTAGGACTCACGCTGCGCCCGACGCTGACGTCTGTCAGCCCGCTGCTGTCGGCAATCCGTGAAGCCACGGGCATGACCTACCAGCTGGCTTCCATGCTGACGGTCCTGCCGGTGCTGACCATGGGAGGCTTCGCGCTGCTTGCCGGGCCCACGCTCGGCCGCCGGCTGGGCGAGCGCACCGGCATCGCAACGGGTCTGGTGGCCATCGGCCTTGCCTGCGCGCTGCGCTTCTTCGTGACGGATGCCTCGTGGCTGATCGCCAGCGCGGGCCTGGCAGGGTGCGGCATCGCGATCATCCAGGCGTTGATGCCGGGCGTGATCAAGCAACACTATGCGGCGCGCACGCCGACCGCGATGGGCATCTACTCGGCGGCCATCATGGCGGGCGGCGGACTGGGCGCCGCGTTCAGCCCGGTGGTCGCCCAGCGCCTGCATGACTGGCATGCCGGGCTGGGGGTGTGGGCGGGCCTGGCCGCCTTCGGCCTGGTGCTCTGGTGGAGTACGCGTCGGCCCGCCCTCGCGCCACGCAGTATCCCCAAGGCCTCAGCCGGCGCCTCCGTGCCCCGGCGCCGGGCGTGGCTGCTGGCGTTGTATTTCGGGCTGATCAACAGCCTCTACGCCAGCATGGTGGCATGGCTGCCGGCGTTCTACATGCAGCAAGGCCGCGGCGCGCAGGAAAGCGGCGCGCTGCTGGCCTGCATGACGGCGTGCCAGGTCCTGGCCGCCCTGGCGTTGCCATGGCTGGCCCGGCGCAACCCCGACCGACGGCCCTGGCTGGCGCTGGGCATGTCGCTGATGCTCGTTGGCCTCCTTGGCTGCATCGTCAGCCCGGCGCATGGCGCCGTGGCATGGGCAGGGTCGGTGGGGCTGGGCCTGGGGGGCACCTTCGCGCTGAGCCTGATCCTGACCCTCGATCACCTCGACCATCCGGAACAAGCCGGCCAACTGAGCGCGTTCGTGCAGGGCGTCGGCTTCATGATCGCCGCGGTCTCGCCGTTTGCGACGGGATGGATCCGGGATATCAGCGGCAGCTTCTCGCCGGCATGGATCGCGCTTGCCATCAACGCGGTCATTCTGATCGCCATGACCTGGCGCTTTCATCCGGCTGGCTACCAGGGGCAAAATCAGGCGACAGCGGAATAAATCGCCGCTGCGAAGCGTTTACTGCATTGACAGGATCGCGCCGGCAGCAAGGTGCGGGTGCCTGGCATCGCTTTCGAGGCGCAATTGTGCTGATTCCAAGGCTTGCCCCTCCTGGAGATCGAAATGAACGTGCTCCGTCTGATTTCCGGCCTGCTGCTTGCCGTGATGGCAGTGGCCGCGTGTTCCACCGACAGTGGCATGGATCCTTCCTCTGGCAGTTCGGCCCAGTCCCAGGGTCGCAGCAGCCGGGGCACGGGCGACGGGTATCGCAGCGGCTACTGATACGTCCTGACGGGGTCGACCTCGAGGAGAACGCATCCCGGTGAGCCTGCGCGACGACCTCGCCGCCTGCCTGCCGCAGTTGCATCGTTATGCGCGCGCGCTGACGGGCGATGCCGCATGGGCGGACGACCTGGTGCAGGACACGGTCGAGCGCGCGCTTGGGCGCACCTCGCTGCTGCGCGCCCACAGCAATACGCGCGCCTGGCTGATGACCATATTGCGCCACCTCTATATCGACCAGCTGCGCAAGCGCCACGAGCTGGCCCTGGATGCCGATGACCCGCTGTGGCAACAGCTGGAAGCGCCCGCCGGGGAGGTCGACGGGCTGCTGCTGCTCGATGTGCAGCGCGCGCTCTACCGCCTGCCCCTGGAGCAGCGCGAGGTGCTTCTGCTGGTGGCGCTGGAGCAACTGAGCTACCGGGAAGCCGCCGCCATCCTGCAGGTGCCGGTGGGGACGGTGATGTCGCGGCTGTCACGGGCGCGCGAGCACCTGCGCGAGTTGCTCGGCGGCGACGCCGGCAGCCGGCCCAATGTTTTCAAAGTCGTGAGGAAGAGGCCATGACTGACGATCGGGGTTCCGCCGCCCTGCCAACGGGGCCGGAGATCGAGCGGCTCTCGGCGCTGGTCGATGGTGAGCTTGCGCCGCATGAGCAGGCCGAGCTTGTGGCTGCCCTGGCGCATGATGTCCAGGCCACCGCACGCGTAGCGGATTACCAGCGCCAGTGCGCGGCACTCAGGTCGCTGTTTCCGCTGCCGAGCGATGTCCGCTATGTACTGGTGCAGCCGCGCCGCGCATGGTGGTGGCGCGCGGCGGCTGCGCTGGCCTGCGTCGGCGCGGGGATGGTGCTTGGCACCAGCAACGCCTGGCTGCCTGCGCACGAGGCCGATCCCTGGGATTTCGCCCGCCATGCCGACCTCGCCTACGCGGTCTATGCGCCGGAGCAGCGCCATCCGGTGGAAGTGGCTGCAACCGACCAGGCGCACCTGGTGGCATGGCTGTCGCGCCGCCTGGGGCGCACGCTGACCATCCCGGTGCTGGACGAGTACGGCTACACGCTGATGGGCGGGCGGCTGTTACCGGGCGCGGCAGGTCCGGCGGCACAGATGATGTACCAGAACCAGGCAGGCGAGCGCCTCACGCTGTATATCACCGCGGCGGCGCCGCAGCGCGCCGCCTTCCGATTGCTGCGCCAGGATGACCGGCGCACGTTCTACTGGGCCAGTGCGGGTGCCGGTTACGCACTCTCAGGCCAACGCAGCGAGACGCGCCTGCGCGAGATCGCGATTGACGTCTGCGGCAGCCTGGGCGGCAATCCGCAGGCATGGCAGTGAAGCCCGCCGCCAAGTCGCCGCATGGAATAAAACGTGCCTCTGATCCGTTTACACCATGCAGGACCGCCATGGCAGCGAATGCCCGGCGCGGCCCGGCAGGCAAACCGATGTGCCATGAGATCCGCGAGGGCGCATACGTCGGGACTTTGAGGACGGAGTGACAATCATGGGCAAGGCTTTTGCGGCCGTGGCGACAGTGTTCGCAGGCCTCAGCTTTGGCGCAGCGGCGCCGGCCGAGGAATTGGAGTCGACGCCCTGCCAGCAAGTGGTTGGACAGGCCGAGATTGGCGGCGTGCTGCAGGATATCTCCGGCGTGGCATGCCTGCAGCCCGACGGGACCTGGCAACTGGTCGACAGCGCCAGCGGAGTGGTCACCTATGCACCCCCGGCCTATTACTACGATCCCTGGTACTGGGCGCCGGTCGGCGTCGGCTTCGGCGCCAGTGTGATCTTCGTCGACCGCTTCCATCACTTCCACCCTATGCACCGGGTGTTCTTCCGCAGGTCGGGAGTGATCGTTCACGGTGGCTTCCATGGCGGCTTCCCGGGCGGCTTCCACCGAGGATTCCAGGGTGGGGGCGGTTCGCATGGTGGCTTTCATGGTGGCGGCATGCACCACTGAAGAGGGCGGACAGTCAGGCTAGGCGCGAGGTAGGTTGAGGAGGCACTTTTCATTCGGAATTTGACAGGCTAATGTTGGACTATGCCGGGGCAGACGACGGAGGCGGCCATGAGCATGGTCTCAATAGAACCCGGCAGCTATCAGTTTGCGCCGCCGCAAACCCCCGGTGAAGTCATCGATCTGATCCGGACGCACGCGATCCAGGTCGTTGACCTCCGGTTCACCGACTTGCCCGGCGTGTGGCAGCACTTCTCGATCACGCTGCCGGAAATCAACGACGACTTGTTCTCGGCCGGCATTGGTTTCGATGGGTCTTCCATTCGGGGATTCCAGGAAATTCACGAGTCCGACATGCTGGTCAGGCCTGACCCGGCCACGGCATTCATCGATCCGTTTTGCACGGCACCAACGCTGGCGTTGATCTGCGACGTGCTGGACCCTGTCCTGCACCAGCCCTATTCGCGCGATCCGCGCTACATCGCACGAAAGGCGGAACGGTACCTCCGGCAATCCGGTCTTGCTACGGTTTGCTACGTTGGCCCCGAACTGGAGTTCTTCATTTTCGACTCCATTCGCTTCGGGCAGGACCAGCACTCTTGCTACTACCATGTCGAATCCGCCGAAGGCGAATGGACCTCGGGCCGGGACGAAGGCGCCTATGGCGGAGGCAATCTTGGCTACAAGCAGCGCTACAAGGGAGGGTACTTTCCCGTGCCGCCAAGCGATACACTGCAAGACATCCGCTCCGAAATCGTACTCGCGCTGATGCAGGCCGGCATCCAGGTCGAGGTGCATCACCATGAGGTCGCCACCGCGGGCCAGAATGAAATCGACATGCGCTTTGCGCCACTGACGCGCATGGCAGACAACGTGATGATGTACAAGTACATCTGCAAGAACGTTGCGCGCCGCCACGGCAAGGTCGCCACATTCATGCCCAAGCCCCTGTTTGCCGATAACGCGAGCGGCATGCATTGCCACCAGAGCCTCTGGCGCGACGCCGAGAACCTGTTCTATGACGCGAACGGTTGGGCGCAGACGTCCCAGCTGTGCCGTTGGTACATTGGCGGCTTGCTCAGCCACGCCCCCGCGCTGATGGCTTTCTGCGCACCGAGCACAAACTCCTACAAGCGGCTGGTGCCCGGGTACGAGGCGCCTGTCAATCTGGCCATGTCGCAGCGCAACCGATCCGCCGCAGCCAGGATTCCAATGGTTTCGGACTCGCCAAGCGCGAGGCGCGTTGAGTTTCGCTGCCCTGACCCGTCCGCCAATGCCTACCTTGCCTTCTCGGCAATGCTGCTCGCCGGCCTTGACGGCATTGAAAACCAGACGGACCCCGGCGAGCCGCTCGACAAGAACATCTATGAACTGCCACCGGAGGAAGCCGCCAGCATCCGGCAGGTTCCGGGTTCCCTCGAAGAATCGCTTTGCGCGCTGGAATCCGACTCGGCGTTCCTGCGAAAAGGGGATGTCTTCACTGAAGACCTGATCAGGACCTGGATTGATTACAAGCGCACCCGCGAGATCGATACATTGAAGTTGCGGCCACACCCGTGGGAGTTTTACCTCTACTTCGACATCTGATCGCCCTGCGCCCCGGACGGCCAGACGGACCTTGGGCTACGGCCGGCAAGCGGGACAACTCAAGGTACGCAAGCGCACAGACATTGCCGCTCGTCGTGGCACCTTTGCCCCCAGGCCGGTCAGGCGTGGGAGAACCATAATGGAATATGTCCTTCGCAAGCATGCCGCGGTGGCGGCATTTCTGCTGGCTGCCATCCTCCCCGCGACTGGCGCTCTTGCTCAAAGCGCTAATGGCATAGCCGGGACGTGGACGCTGGTCTCATCCGTTCTCGACAGGGGCGGAACGAAGGTCGATCAGTTCGGGCCGGGCGCGCAAGGGATGATGATTCTGGACGACCAGGGCCGCTTTATGCTCACCATCATTGGTGATATTCCGAAGTTCGCCTCTGGCAATCGCGCGACAGGCACACCTGAAGAAAACAAGGCCATGGCCGGTGGGAGCATCGCCCTGTTTGGCAGCTATGCCGTCAGTCCGGACAGCAAGACTCTGGCATTCAGGATCGATAAGTCATCCTTTCCAAACTGGGACGGCACCGAGCAGAAGCGCTCCATTGTCTTGCTCAGCGACGTGTCTTTGCAATATCTGACTGCCCAGGCGTCCGGCGGCGGCTCCGCCACCGTAACCTGGAAGCGCGCAAGATAGGCTGCCGCACTACCACTCGGGTCGGGTTGTGCGACGAATTTCCGATAGTGCGGCCCGTCCGTTCGTTCTTTCTCCCACACTGCCTCCCCCGCCGGAGCCAAGGCAGGCTGGTGTTTTTTTGCGCCAGCGTCTATAACGGAACGCCTGCGAGTCCTGCAACCGGAATCCGTTGCCTGGCGACATGACTTCTGCCAAGCCTCGCACGGCCCTGGCACGTCGCGCTTCACTCACAACCGGGTTGCACAAACAAGATTGCGAGAGGGGGCGTCACGTCATGGAATCCCTTACGAAGTTCGCACGGCGTTGCAGGATGGCCGCGCACTACGCGCTCGCCTGTATCGGCATCAGCCTGGTACTTGGGGGGTTGATGCCTCCTGCGTTGGCAGGCGACAAGACTACCCTCCCTCCTACAGCTACTTTGCGACCGGTACGCAGTACTTCGTGACTGGTAATCCCGTCCCGGTGCGGGATCTCCCCGCACCTCAGCCACAGGCGGTGCAGCCGGTGGTCATCATGGGTGGCGGGCCCGATGTCGATGAAGCCTATCGCTGGATGATTCAGCAGGCGGGCATCACGAAAGCCACCGGCGGGCGCTTCGTTGTCATTCGCGCCAGCGGTACCGATGCGTATGACCCTTACTTCTACTTCAGCGACAAGAAGGACGCGACCGATATTCCCGCAGTGGATGGGTATGTTGGGGGCGCGTATCTCGGCCTGACTGCGGCGGAAACGCTGATTATTACCGATACGGATGGGGCGAACGACCCGTTTGTGAATGCGGTTGTCGGCAGCGCGAATGCATTGTGGATTGCCGGCGGCGATCAGAGCAAATACGTCAGTCTCTGGAAAGGTACGAAGCTTAACGCCACCATTGCCGCGCTCATGCAGAAGAATGTTCCTGTGGGCGGCACCAGCGCCGGGGCCAATGTCATGGGTGAGTTCATCTTCTCGGCCTTGTATGGGACGGTCACGTCGACTCAGGCGCTGAGCAATCCGTACAACCAATACATGACACTTGACCCGACACCGCTGTCCGGCCGCAGTTTTCTGAACGTTACTGCGCTGGACAATACGTTTGTCGATCCGCACTTCGACGCGCGCGACCGCATGGGCAGGCTGGTCACGTTCCTGTCAAGGAGCATTGCTCCATGGTCCGGCTCGGGGTGCGAGGGGGGAATCCTGAGGACCCCGTCGGCCGCCAGAGGGATTGGCCTTGATGTCGAGACCGCGTTGGAGATCCAGAGGATCTCGGACCGTTTCATTGCACAGCGCGTCACCAACATATCCACGAAATCCAGCAGCGCTGTGCATTTCCTGAGGCCGCTCACTTCGCCCGCAGTCTGCGCGAGCAGCAAGCCATTGACCATTTATGGCGTCCATGTCCAGAGGCTGGACGACGCAACTGCCTTTGACATGACCAACTGGTGGAATGGCGGTAACGCAGGTCTCTACCAGTACGTCGTTGACGAGAACGCCGGCGTCCAGAGCCCGGACACCATACCTTACTAGGACGAAAGCGTGGCGGCCCGCGCGCGCGGCTTCAGTTGCTTCTACCCTGTCGTTCGGACCTCTTGAGCTATCCCAACATCAGGCAATGGCCCCTGTTCATCGGCACGCCCGCGAAACTTCTCCCAGGCGTGCCATGTCAACGACTCGCGCCTTCTGCAAGCCGGCGCCTCTCAGGCCGCAGCCCGCCGTGCAGCGCCGCGATACTGCGCCAGCAATGCCTCCCGCCGAATGGCGGCCGCATCCATGCTGGCCTCCTTCACGTGCCCGTAGCCCCGGATATCATCGGGCAACGCGGCAAGCGCCAGCGCGGTGTCAACGTTGTCCGCGCTCAGCGAACCGGCGAACTCGCCGATCATGGCCAGATAGTCGTTGACCAGGGCCCGCTCGGCGCGGCGCTCCGCAGTCTTGCCGAACACGTCGAGCGCCGTGCCACGCAAACCCTTCAGGCGCGCCAGCAGGCGGAATGCCGTCATGGTGCGCGGGCCGAAGCGGCGCTTGACCAGCCGGCCCTTGTCGTCTGACTTGGCCAGCAGCGGCGGCGCCAGCCAGAAGTTGAGCTGGTAGTCGCGGCCGGGCTCGCCTTCGAACTGGGCGCGCAGCTTGTCCAGGAAGGCGGGATCGGTGTAGAGGCGGGCCACCTCGTACTCATCCTTGTAGGCCATCAGCTTGGCCAGGTTGCGGGCCACGGCTTCGGTCAGCGGCAGCTTGCGATCGACGCCCAGTTGCTGCTCCGCGGCGCGGATGCGCTCGACGGCCTCGCGGTAACGGGCTGCGTATGCAGTGTTCTGATAGCCGGTCAGCATCGCTTCGCGCTTGCGGATCAGGGCGTCCAGCGTCTGCGGCATTGCCACCACCTGGGCGGTCGGAGTGGCCGAGGCGTTCGGCAGGGTCGCCTTGACTGCAGCCTCACCATGGTGCGCGATATACCGTCCCCATTCGAAGGCCAGCCGGTTCTTCTCGATCGACACCCCATTGAGTTCGATGGCGCGCAGCAGGCTTTCGCGCTGCAGCGGGATCCAGCCCTTCTGCCAGGCAAAGCCGAGCAACAGCGGGTTGGAGTAGATGGCGTCGGCCAGCAGGGTCACCGCCCATGCGCTGGCGTCGAAGAACGCGCAAGCGTCGCCCACGCTGGCGCGCAGATCCTGCTCCGCGCTGGCGCCGGGGAACTTCCACTTCGGGTTCTTGATGAATTCCGCGGTGGGCGTGTTGGCGCTGTTGACCACGGCGGCAGTCAGGCCGTGCCGGACCTTCGACAGCACTTCAGCCGAAGCCGAGACAATGGCGTCGCCCCCGATCACCAGGCGGGCCTCGCCCGTGGCAATCCGGGTCGCATGCAGGTGGTCCGGGCCCGGCGCGATCTGCACGTGGCTGATCACCGCCCCGCCCTTTTGGGCCAGGCCAGCCATGTCGAGCACGGTCACGCCCTTGCGTTCGAGGTGCGATGCCATGCCCAGCAGGCCGCCGATGGTGACCACGCCAGTGCCGCCCACGCCGGTGACCAGCACGCCGTACGGCCGGTCAAGGGCGGGCAAGCGCGGCAACGGCAGCGACTCGAAGTCGGCCCCGGTGCCTTTGCCGCCCGCCGCCGCGGGCTTGCGCACCTGCGCGCCCTCGGCGGTGACAAAGCTGGGACAGAAGCCGTTGACGCAGGAGAAATCCTTGTTGCATGACGACTGGTTGATCCTGCGCTTGGTCCCGAGTTCGGTCTCCAGCGGCTCCACCGACAAGCAGTTGGACTTGGCCGAGCAATCGCCGCAGCCCTCGCAGACCGCGTCGTTGATGAAGGCGCGCTTCGCCGGATCAGGATAGGTGCCGCGCTTGCGGCGGCGGCGCTTCTCGGTCGCGCAGGTCTGGTCGTAGATCAGGATGGTGACGCCCTCGGTATCGCGCAACTCAACCTGCACGGCATCGAGCTGGTCGCGATGGAACACGGTCACGCCGGATGGCAGCATCGCGCCGTCGCCATATTTCTCGGGTTCGTCGGTGACGACAACCAGCTTCTTCGCGCCCTCGGCCAGCACCTGGTGGGCAATCTGCGGTACCGTCAGCACGCCGTCGAAGGGCTGCCCGCCGGTCATTGCCACGGCGTCATTGAACAGGATCTTGTACGTGATATTGGCCTTGGCCGCGATCGATGCGCGGATGGCCAGCAGTCCCGAGTGGAAATACGTGCCGTCGCCCAGGTTGGCAAACACGTGCTTGTCACCGGTGAAGTGCATCTGGCCGGTCCATGCCACCCCTTCGCCCCCCATCTGGCTGAAGGTGTCGGTATTGCGGTCCATCCACAAGGTCATGTAGTGGCAGCCGATGCCAGCCAGCGCACGCGAGCCCTCCGGCACGCGCGTGGACGTATTGTGCGGGCAGCCCGAGCAGAACCAGGGCTTGCGCTCCACCGCAATGCGCGGCTGCGCGGCCTCGCGCTCCTTGGCCTCGATCAGCGCCACGCGCGCGGCAATGCGGGTGCGAACCGCTTCCGGCAAGTCGAGGCGTTCCAGCCGCCGGGCGATGGCCTTGGCGATCAGCGCCGGCGACAGCTCATAGTGCGCCGGCAGCAGCCAGTTGCCACGCGGCACCGACCACTCGCCGCCATCGTTGCCACGCTGGTCGAACTTGCCGAAAACCTTTGGCCGCACATCCTCGCGCCAGTTGTACAGCTCTTCCTTGAGCGCGTACTCAAGGATCTGGCGCTTCTCTTCCACCACCAGGATTTCTTCCAGGCCAGTGGCGAACTCGCGGGCGCCATGCGCCTCCAGCGGCCACACGCAACCCACCTTGTAGACGCGGATGCCGATGCGGGCGCAGGTGTCATCGTCCAGGCCGAGGTCGGTGAGCGCCTGGCGCACGTCCAGGTAGGCCTTGCCGGCGGTCATGATGCCGAAGCGCGCGTTCGGCGCATCGAGCACGACACGATTGAGCCGGTTGGCCCGCACATAGGCCAGCGCCGCATACCACTTGTGGTCAAGCAGCCGCGCCTCCTGCTCCAGCGGGGAATCCGGCCAGCGGATATTGAGGCCGCCCTGCGGCACGACAAAGTCCTCCGGCAACTTGATCTGCACGCGGTCGGGGTCGATCTCGACCGAGGCGGTGGACTCCACCACGTCGGTGACGCACTTCATCGCCACCCACAGGCCGGAATAGCGGCTCATGGCCCAGCCATGCAGGCCGTAGTCGAGGTACTCCTGCACATTGGCGGGGTACAGCACCGGGATGCCGGCAGCCTGGAGCACGTGCTCCGACTGGTGCGCCACCGTGGAGGACTTGGCGGCATGGTCGTCGCCGGCCAGCAGCAGCACGCCGCCATGGCGCGACGAGCCGGCCGAATTGGCGTGTTTCAGCACGTCGATGGACCGGTCCACGCCCGGCCCCTTGCCATACCACATCGAGAACACGCCGTCGCGCGTGGCGCCGGGAAACAGGTTGACCTGCTGGCTGCCCCAGACGGCAGTCGCGGCCAGGTCCTCGTTGACGCCGGGCTGGAACACCACGTCGCTGGCCGCCAGGTGCTGCTTTGCCTTCCATAGCGCCTGGTCCACGCCGCCCAGCGGCGAACCGCGGTAGCCCGAGATAAACCCGGCCGTGTTCAGGCCGGCGGCGCGGTCGCGCGCCTTCTGCAACATCGGCAGGCGCACCAGCGCCTGCACGCCGCTCAGGTAGACGCGGCCTTTGTCCAGGGTGTACTTGTCGTCCAGGCTGGCGCTGGCCAGGGTCTCGAGCAAAGCGGGGTTCAGCGGGGCATTCACGATGTCAGTCTCCGTGCTTGTTCTCTTGTCCGAAGGAGTGTAGAAATCCGCGCCCTCATCGTAAAATCATGAATTCCAACACCTGATATCTGCAAAACGGATACCTCGGAGACAACCATGTTCAAGGCACGCGAAGGCTCGGAAAGACTGGCCAAGGAAGTCACGCTCAGGCAGTTCCGCTATTTCGTCGCGGCTGCGGAGACGGGGCAGTTTTCCATGGCCGCGACCGCCGAGCATGTCTCGCAATCCGCCATCACCAACGCCGTGCTGGCGCTCGAACAGCGCCTGGCCGTGCGCCTGTTCGATCGCCGGCCCCATGGTGTGACGCTGACGGCAGAAGGCCACCTCTTCTTCCAGCACGCGCGCCAGATCCTGGATTCGGTCGAGGATGCGCTGCGCGAGCCGCGCTTCCAGGTCCACGGATTGCAGGGCAGCGTGCGCCTGGCTGCCTCTTACACGGTGCTCGGCTACTTCCTGCCGGGACTGCTGGCGCGCTTTCGCACCAACTATCCGGACATCGAACTGGATCTGCTCGACATGGACCGGCCGGACATCGAGCGGGCGGTGCTGGCGGGGGAGATCGAACTGGGCATCGCGCTGCTGTCCAACCTGGAGCGGCCACAGCGCTTCCAGCGCCATACGCTGATGCGTTCCCGGCGCCAGTTGTGGACCTCGGCCAGCCATCCGCTGCTGGCCGTGGAGCGGCCTTCGCTGCGCGATATCGCGGCCTATCCGTATCTGCTCATCACCGTGGATGAGGCCGAGGAATCCACCCTGCGCTACTGGCGCAGCCACCGGCTCGCGCCCAATGTCGCGTTCCGGACCGGTTCGATGGAGGCGCTGCGCGGGCTGGTGGCGCATGGCTTCGGCGTCACCGTGCTATCCGACATGGTGTACCGCCCCTGGTCCCTGGAGGGAAAGCAGATCGAGGCCCGGCCGATAGCCAATGCGGTGCCGGACATGGAGGTCGGCATGCTGTGGCAGCCCGGGCGCAAGCTGGACAAGCCGGCCGATGCGCTGCGGGAATTCCTGATTCACGCCTGCGGGAGCTGAGGCGGAAAGTTCGATTCCCCGCCCACAGCGCCTCAATTCAGCGTGGCGCCTGCCTGCTTCACGATGCGCGCGTGCTTGTCCAGTTCGCTCCGGAAGAACGGCGCCGCCGCTTCGGCACCCGTGCCGGTCACCACCACGCCCTGCGCCGCCAGGTGCTCCTGTACGTCGCGTTCCTGCAGCGTGGCCTGGATCTTCGACTGGAGGTCTTGCACGCCCTGTTTCGGCATCCCCGCGGGACCGACGATCGCCAGCCATGCGTCAAAGTTGTATCGGGGCAGCCCCGATTCCGCGAGCGTCGGCACATCGGGCAGCGTCGGGACCCGCTGGGCAGTGGACACGGCAATCGCCTTGAGCTTGCCCGCCTTGATCAGCGGCAACACCGTCTGCACTGTGAGGAAGCCCATCTGCACCTGGCCACCGATCAGGTCGGTGGTGTAGTTGCCGGCGCCCTTGTATGGCACGTGCCGGATGTCGACCTTTGCTTCACTGGCAAAGAGCTGGCCGGCCAGATGCAGGACCGTGCCGTTCCCCGACGAGCCGTAGTTCAGTTCACCCGGCTTCGACTTCAGCAGTGCGATCAGTTGCTTTGTCGTCTGCGCGCCGACAGCAGGATTCACGACAAGCACCAGCGGCAGCGTGCCGATGACCGTGATCGGGGTGATGTCCTTCAATGAGTCATAGGGCAGCTGCTTGTAGATGAACGGGTTGATGACGTGGTTCGACGAGATCAGGCCAAGCGTCGACCCGTCTTTCGGCACCCTGACGAGCTGCTGGGTGCCCGGCACGCCGCCGGCGCCGGCGATATTCTCGACGACCACCGAGTGACCGAGATGCCTGCCCAGCGGCTGGCTCAGCGCCCGTGCGACGGCGTCGGCTTGCGAACCAGGCTGTGTCGGCACGATCAGCCTGACCGGCTTTGCATCCTGCGCATGAACTGAACCACCAATCAATGCCAACGTGGCCAGGGTGGCAAGCGCCTTGCACGCCTGTCGAAACAGCGAGGTCCGCATGTCTTGTCTCCGTTTATCGCATCGCACCGTGGACGGTGGCTTTGCGACGGAGTGTAGTGTTGCGACGCGGTGATGGCCGAGTGCTAATCCGCTTGACCGGGTATCTCAGCCTGGCATATCTTCCACACCCCCGTCTGGCTGCAGCGCGCGGATCATGGCGGCAATCGCCCGCAACCGCGGTTGCTTGTAAGGAGCATAGATCAGCAACTGGCGCTCGCGCCAGGGCTCGTCCAGCGGCACGCGGACGAAGCGGCGGGTACCGGCATAGGCGGCGCTGGCGCTGGCGGGCAGGACTGCGATGCCCAGGCCCGCCTCCACCATGCGGCAAGCGGCTTCGAAGCTGGACACCGCCACGCCCTGGTTGAACGGCAGGCGCAGATTTGCCGCCTGCTCGCGCAAGTCCTGGTCCAGCGCGCCGCCGGGCTGGACCACGACCAGCGGATGCTCGAGGACCTCGGCATATCGAATGCGCTTGCGCCTTGCCAATGGATGCGACGACGGAATCACCACATTGAGCGGATCGCTGGCAAAGGGCCAGGTTTCCAGTCCGCCAGGCGTCCTGGCCGCGACCCCGATACCAATGTCGACCCGATCATCGAGGCAGGCACGGAGCGTTTCCGCGGTGGAGCGCTCGTAAAGCGCGATCTCGACCAGCGGGTGCGCCGCCTTGAAGGCATGCAAGCGCTCCGGCAGAAAACCGATGATGGCCGACGGACTGGCCGACAGGCGCACCACGCCGGCAACCCGGTCGCCAAGGTCCTGCACCTCGCGCGCGAAGCTGGCGATATCCTCGTTCAGCTTGCGCCCCAGTTCCAGCGCACGGGCTCCGGCATCGGTCAGCACCACGCCCGCGGGCGACCGGACAAACAGGACCACCCCCAGGCTGCGCTCCAGCTCGGCAATGCGCCGGCTCAGCGCCGACTGGGCGATATGCTCGGTCTCGGCCGCGCGCTTGATGGAGCCTTCGCGCGCCGCAGCCAGGAACAGTTGAATATTGACGGGATCGATGCGATGCATGTGTCAGTGGGCCCACGCGAGCGAGCCGGAATGTCGCCCGATACTAACCTCGCCGGGCACACGGCGCACGCCCATGGGTTTACCCTAATATGCCGCGAGCAGATAGCCGCAATGCCGCATCAGCGCTTCGTGCCCGCGCGCAATGCAGTTAAAGTCCCGCGAAATGCCACCGGAGACATGCATGAGCGCCATCGATGCCACAGGCCGCATCCTGTTCCTTGCCGACTCAGCGGCGGTCATGGCGAGACAACTCCAGGGTCAGGCACTGACCCTGGCGGCGGCCGGCGCCCTGCGCGACGATGTCTCGACGGACGAAATCACGCCCGTGCCGATCCTGACGCACTATGACGACGCGCTCGGCCGCTACCCCTATACGGGCTACAAGGTAGAGGGAACGTGCCCGGTCACCGTCAACGCGATTCGCCACGGGGTCTTTTCGGTGACGGTCGCAGGCAACCGCTACGGCAAGGGATCCTCGCGCGAGCATAGTCCGGCAGCGGAGAAGCTCGCGGGCATCAAGCTGGTCATCGCCCGCAGCTTCGAGCGCATCTACCGCCAGAACGCCGACAACATCGGCTTGCTCACCTCGACCGACTTCAGCCTGATTGCCCGGCTGGAGAAAGGCGAATCCATCGAACTGGACACGCTTGTGGCCGGGCGCGACGCGCTGGCCGCAGCGATCCTGCGGCATGGCGGGCTGCTGAAGTTCGGGCAGGAATATCTGAGCCAGGTGGAGCCCACGGCCCCCACCCTGCCCACGGGGCCGCTGACGTTGTTCGAGAAAATCGTCCTGCGGCATAGGCTCGCGACACCGGTGACGCCGGCAAGTCCAGATCCGGGCGACGGCATTTTCGTACGGGCCGACTGGCGCTTCATTCACGAGTACTACACCGGCATGTGCGCCCACATGCTGCACGCCACCTTCGGCAAGCCGCTTCAGCTCAAGGACGCCGACCACATCGTCGTCTTTGAAGACCACACGTCCTATGTCACGGAAAGCCCGGCCCACGTGCGTGGCGGGCTGATCGATAACGTCGCCAGGATGTGCGCGGCGCAACGGGATTTCGTTCGCACCTATCAACTCCGATGCCATCGCACGCTGACCGAGGACGAGTCCCGCAGCGATGACGGCGGCAATGTCGCAGGCATCTCCCACGCGATGATGGCGGAACGCTATGCCCTGCCGGGACAAGTCGTGGTGGGCACCGACTCTCACACCCCGCACAGCGGCGCACTGGGATGCGTGGCGTTCGGCGTCGGCACGACAGACATGGCCAATGCGTTCGTGACCGGCGCCGTGCGCATGACCATGCCCGAGTGCATCCAGGTCACGCTTCAAGGGGAATTGCCGCCAGGCGTCACGGCCAAGGACGTCGTGCTGCACCTGCTGGCACAAACCGGGATCAAGGCAGGCGCGGGAGTCGGCAAGGTGTTCGAGTTCACCGGGCCGGTGGTCTGCGCGATGTCCATTGACGAGCGCGCCACGCTGACGAATATGTGCGCCGAGCTGGGCGGCTTCACCGGCATTGTCGCGCCCGATGCCGAGACCTTCCGCTTCCTCAAGGAACGTCGCGGCATCGATTTCGTTGTCGAACCATGGATGCAAAGCGACGATGACGCTGTCTTTGCGACCAAGATCGGGATCGACTGCGGCACGCTCAGCCCAATGGTGGCCCGCCCCGGCGATCCGGGAAACGGCCTGCCGCTGGCCACCCTGGATCAGCGCGTACAAGTGGATATTGCTTATGGCGGCTCGTGTACCGCCGGCAAGCGAGAGGACTTCGATTGGTACCACCAGGTCCTGCATTGGGCCGTGGAACGGGGCTTGCGCATTCCCCCTCACGTCACCCTCTACCTTCAGTTCGGCACCACCGACGTCAGGGACTATTGCATCCGCCAGGGCTACCTGGAAACGTTCCAGGCGGTCGGCGCACGGATCCTCCAGCCCTCCTGCGGCGCATGCGCCAACTGCGGCCCGGGATCTTCAGAGCGGGCGGGGCAGGTGACGGTCAGCTCGATCAACCGGAATTTCCCCGGGCGCTCGGGCCCGGGGCAGGTCTGGCTTGCCAGCCCGCCTACTGTGGCCGCCAGCGCCATATCCGGGGAACTGGTTTCCTTCCAGGCGTTGCAGCAGCGCTATGGGACGCTCCACGGCACAGCCTGAGCGTGGGCAAGGGATGGCGGCCGCCGATGGAGGCCTCGAGCGACCGGATCCCTTGCAAGGCGATGCCTGCTTCGTCACATCGGAGGCTGAGTTATCCAAAAGAAATGTTGCGGCGCAACATATATACACCTATCCTTGGTCATACGCTGGTTCGGCGAGACATGGCGCCTGCCAAGCCCTGCGTCGAGTGCAGCCTGCTTGGCGCCGCCTGGCTCGAAAAGAGATCCCGGCGGTACACGCCTCCCATTTGAACCGATATTTGCCAGGTGTCCGTATCAAGCGGACTCCCAAGGAAAAGCCCTTTGCCCTCCTCCGCGCTCCCGCAGCCTGCCATTGACGTTTCCGAAAACTCCTCGCGCCTCTTCAGTGAAGTATGTGAACTGCTTCAGGCGTCGGTGCACGTCGTCAGCATTCGCACCACGCGCATGGCGATCGCCGGACCGGTGCCTGACGAACAGGACCGGCACGAATTCAGCCTGATGGGCCTGGAAAAGGGCGAGGCCGCATCGGAATCGCTCCTTGCGATGGGATCAGGATGGTTGAACCTGACCATGACCCTCGCCAAGGACACCAGCGATCATCTCTGGGCGACATCCGCGGCCGCGGCGATGCTGGCGTCCAGCCGTTCCGCCGCGCAATGGTTCGAGCGCCAGGCCGACCTGCTGCAGCTGGCAGCAGGGTTCCCCGGCAACCCGCTGCAGTTGGCCGGCCTCGCGACAAACCTGATGCAGGAGATCCTCGCACCGATCCACGGCCGTGCGATGGCAAATGCGAAGCGCCTCGGCGCAGCATGAAAGCTGCCGGGGTCGCGAAGTTGTATCGCCAGCGATCGGGGCGCTTGCCATCAAGGCTGTGATAGCGCGAACTCATAGTCGGCAGTATCGAGTCGGGAAACACGATACTCGATGCGCTCATCCTGATAGGACGACGCGACCCGCAGGATCTTCAGCAAGGCGCTGCCGACGGGAACGCCAAGCAGTTCGTGGTCGTCCTCATCGGCCAGTGCCGCGCGCAGGCGCTCTTCCGTCCGGATGATATTGATGCCGAAGGCGTCCTGGTAAAAATTGTAGAGCGTGTTCGGCCGCTCGCGCAGTTGCTTCTCCGTCAGCGTCTTGAAGCGTTCGGCCGGTACCGTAATGGCGTCGATCATGACCGCCCGCCCTTCTAGCGCGAGCACATTGGTGAACCGGAAGACGGAATCGCCAATCGACAACCCCAGTGCGGCCGCTTCCTCCTTGTCTGCCCTGGCGCGGCGGAACCTTGCCAGCCGTACCGTCGGATACTCGCGGTAACCGTCCTGGCGAACGATACGGAAGAAGCGGAAGAAATGATCCTCCTGCCGATGGGTCGCGACATACGTCCCACGCCCCTGGTGGCGGATCATGATGTTCTCCGCGACCAGCTCGTCGATGGCCTTGCGCAGCGTGCCGATCGAAACCCCGAACCGCTCGATCAGCTTGCGCTCCGGGGGAATGGCTTCGCCCGGCTTCCACTCGCCCTCGGCAAGGGCGGCAAGGATGGCGTGCTTGACGTCCTTGTACAGCACGCCGCCAATGGCAGCGCCGGCATCAAATCTGGAACCCACGTTAAATGTCCTTTGCAACGCCGCCTGCGGGGCGGCCGGCCGATCCATGTCTAACTCATATAGATAAGACTAATCATACTAAAGCCGGACACCAACCTTCAAAGCCCAGAGTCAGGCCGGCGGGGTGCCAGCCTCTGTCGCCGCGCCATCGCGACCGGCGTTACTCGACCCGGATGCGCTTCTCTTCGATCAGCCGCGCCCAACGCGTCACCTCGCCGCTGAAGTAGTCGGCGAACGGCGTACCGCCCTGCGCGGCGGGTGTGAAACCCGCCGTGACGATCCGCCCCCGCACCGCGTCGGATCCGAGCATACGTGCCACAGAGTGCGCCACCTTGTCGACGATCGGGCGCGGCGTGCCGGCTGGCATCATCAGGCCGGTCCAGTTCTCGACGATCAGGTCCGGATAGCCGGCCTCGGCGACGGTGGGTACGTCAGGCAGCAGGGGATGGCGCTCGCGCGTCGTGACCGCCAGCGCGCGCAGCTTGCCGGCCTTCACGTAAGCGAGGGATTCCGGGAAGTTGGAAAAGACCACGTCGATCTGGCCGCCGATCAAATCGGTCATGGACGGCGCGCCACCCTTGTATGGCACATGGGTGAGGTTGGTCTTGGTCTGGCTCTCGAACAGCGCGAGCGTAAGGTGCGGCGGCGTGCCGTTGCCGCTCGAGCCCGCGTTCAGCGTCGACTTCTGCGCGGCCGCCGCCAGTTCCTTCATCGACTTGATCGGCGAATTCGCCGGCACCACGACCACCATCGGCGACGACGCGATACGCGCCACCGGTACCAGGTCCTTCTGCATGCTGAAAGGCAGCTTGGGAAACAAGGTCACGTTGGATGCGTGGGTCAGCGTGACGGCCAGCCAGGTGTAGCCATCCGGCGGCGCCTTGGCGACCTGCTCGGCGCCGATGTTGGCGTTACCCCCTGGCTTGTTGTCCACCACGATGGGCTTCTTCCACTCCTCCGAGAGCTGGTGGCCGACCATGCGGGCCATGATGTCGGTCAGGCCGCCGGCCGCGAAGGGCACGACATACCGGACAGGCTTGTTCGGATAGTCCGCCGCCGAGGCATCGCTCACGCCCTGCGCGGCGGCGGGCAAAGGCACCAGCCCGGTCAGGGCCGATACGGCGGACAAGGCCAGGAGCGCGCCGGTCAGGTACCTGCGCGCGCCGCAATTCAAGCGTCGATCCATGGTTAGTCTCCGGTTGTTGTGGTCGGCCCATCTTGCGTGGGTCCGTTGTGAGCAAAATGCTGCCTGGGTCTGTTCACATATGGGAACAGACCCTACGCGCCAACCTCCTCGCCCGCGAGAGATTGCAGTTCGCGCCACAATGCGTCGGGCACTTCAACGCCGCGCGCGGCCGCCTCGGCCTGGGCCGCTTCGCGCCGGGCGCCCGGCACGCGGGTGCCCTCGTCGTCCAGCATTGCCGCAAGCAGGGCTTCCACGCGGTCCGCGTAGACCTGCGAGCCCGCGAAGGCGCCCGGGTCCAGTACGAGAAACAGCTGGCCGATGCGTGGGCGGTTGCCCGAGTCGCTGAAGAACGAATCGGCCTCGGCGCCGAACTGCGCGCCTGCCAGCGCTGTCACCAGCAGTTCTACCATCAGCGCCAGCATCGCGCCCTTGACGCCGCCGGCCGGCAGCATCGAGCCGCGCAGCGCGGCCTGGGCGTCGGTGGTCGGCTGTCCGGCATCGTCGAGCGCCCATCCCAGCGGGATTGGCTTGCCCTGCTTTGCCGCGACCATGATCTTGCCGCGCGCGACCTCGGACAGGGACAGGTCGATCACTACCGGCGCCTGGCCCTGTCGCGGGAAAGCCGCCGCAATGGGGTTGGTGCCGAACAGCGGCCGCTTGCCGCCCCAGGCTGGCATGGCGGCGGGCGAATTGCCCATGGCAATCCCGATCATGCCGGCGCGCGCCACAGCCTCCAGCGGCAGCGCGGCAGCGCCGAAGTGGTGGCTGTTGGTGACCGCGGCCACGCCTACACCGGCTTGCCGCGCGCGCTCCATGGCCTCGGCGATGGCAAGGTCGCACGCCGCAAAGGCGAAGCCGCAACGGGCATCGACTAGTACCGCGCTGACACGCGTACTGTGGGCGACCGGTTCGGCATTGCCGTCGACCCGATCGTGCTGCAAATGCGCCACGTACATCGGCACGCGCGACACCCCGTGCGACGGCAGCCCCGCCGCATCCGCCCGCACCAGCGCCGCGGCCGTCGCCTGCGCCTGTCGGGTGCTTGCCCCGGCGCGGCGCAGGCCGGCGGCGGCCACGCGTTCGAGGTCGTGCAACGGGACTCGACTCATGACATCTCCTCCAGCGACCGCCGCACCTCGCGAGCAATCATCATCGACACGCGGGCATTGGCCTCGCCCGTCACGCCGCCGATATGCGGCGTCAGGATCAGGTTGGGCGCGCCCCGCAGCGCGCTGCCCTCAGGCAACGGCTCGCTGGCAAACACGTCCAGCGCCGCCCCGGCCAGGTGTCCCGCCTGCAGCGCGGCGGCGAGCGCCGGTTCATCGACCACCCCGCCGCGCGCGGTGTTGATCAGCACCGCGCCGGACTTCATCGAAGCGAGGCGTCCGACGTCGATCAGGTTCCGGGTAGCCGCCACCAGCGGCACGTGCAGGCTGACCGCGTCGGCCCGCGCCAGCAGCGCATCGAGCGGCACGCAAGCCACGCCCGTGGCAGACCAGACCGGATCGTCGGCCGAAAGCATCGGATCGCAGGCGATCACTTCCATGCCGAAGGCCCGGGCCAGCGCCGCGGTCTGCCGGCCGATATCGCCGAAGCCGATCAGGCCGAGCGTCTTGCCGAGCGCCTCCCTGCCCTCCGACAGCCTGGCCCGCGGCCACTGGCCGCCTGCCACCTCTGCGCTGGACAAGTAGGCGCCGCGCAGCAGCACGGCGGCCGTTGTCACCACATACTCCGCGACCGACCGTGCATTGGCGCCCGCGGCGGGAATGACGCGGATGCCGCGTTCGCGGCAGGCCGCGACGTCGATGTTGTCCAGCCCGACACCAAGCCGCCCGACCACCCGCAAGGCGGGCGCGCGTGCCAGCAACCCCGCGTCGACCTGGGTACGGTTGCGCACCACCAGCGCGTGAACCCCGTCCAGGACCTCCAGCAGGTCGCCGCGGCGGTCCACCCACCCCGGCTCGTACCGCAGGTCGAAGCCGGGGGTCAGCGCCTGGACCGCGACGGGGTCCATGAACTCGCTGATGCAAATGCGCTTCATCATGCGGACTCGTGGATGCGGGTCAGCACGAACTCGCGATGACCCAGCGCCTCGGCAGCGGTCCAGCGGCCGTTGACGGTCGCCAGCATGCATTCCAGGAGCTTGTCGCCGGTCTGGTCGAGCGTCTGCTCACGCTGCAGCAGGCCGGAGCAATCGACATCCATGTGCTCGCTCATCAGGCGCACGGTTCGCGGGTTGGCGCACAGCTTGATGACAGGGACGATCGGGTTGCCGATCACGTTGCCCTGGCCGGTCGGAAAGAAATGAACCACATAGCCGGCAGCCGCGCACAGCGTGACCATTTCGGCGGCGGCGGAAGAGGAATCCATGAACCACAGGCCCGGATGGGTCGGCTCCTCGGCCTTGTCCAGCACGCCGTCGACGGTGCACTTCTTGCCGATCTTCTGGATATTGCCCAGCGCCTTCTCTTCGATGGTGGTCAGGCCGCCGGCGATATTGCCCTTGGTCGGCTGCGACTCGGACAGGTCGGACGTCTTCCAGCGGTCGATCATGCCCTGGTAGCGCTCGAACATCGCCATGAACTGGTGACGCACGTCGTCATTGGCGCAGCGTTCCGCGACGATATGCTCGCCGCCGGTCAGTTCCGAGGTCTCCCCGAACACCAGCGTGGTGCCCAGCGGGTGAAGCTTGTCAAAGGCGTTCCCGACGGTCGGGTTGGCGCCGCAGCCGGAGGTCGTGTCCGACTCGCCGCACTTGGTCGACACCCACAACTCGTTGATCGGGCATTCCACGCGGTGCAGCGCGGTGGCGTACTGCACGAACTCCTTGGCCGCCTTCGAGGCACGCATGATGGTGTCGTGATCGCCGTGGCCCTCGATGCCGAAGCCGACCACCGGCTTGCCGGTCTTGGCGATGCCGTCGACGACCTTCTTGGTCCAGCCATCCTCGATGCCGATCACGACCACCGCGGCGACGTTCGGGTTGCTGCCGGCGCCGATCAGCGTCCGGAAGTGCAGGTCCAGGTCCGGACCGAACTGCAGGCGGCCATACGGGTGGGGGATGGCCATGGTGCCCTTGATGGCGACCGCGACGGCTTCGGCGGCAGCATTGGACAGGTCGTCCAGCGGCAGGATGATCACGTGGTTGCGGACGCCAACGCGGCCGTTGTCGCGGCGGTAGCCCCAGAAGGTGGTGTTTTGGTCGATCACGGACATGACGGGGTCCTCGGATGCTTGGATGGGAAGGTCTGGACGCGAAGTCAGGAAGCTGGGCGATACGCCTGGCTTACCAGCGCTTGGTCTTGATGTTGTGGACGTGGGCATGTTCGCCGGCCTTGATCGGAGCGACGACCTTGCCGATGTCGATGCCGTACTTGTAGACCGTCTCGTTCAAGTCCATGTCGCGCAGCGCGACTTTGTGTCCGATGGGAATCGGCTGCAGCGCGGTCACGGTCACGATCTTGTCCTCGTCCATGATCCAGGCATTGAGCTTGGTGCCCGGCTGGATCCCTTCCACCACAGCCACCGCGACGGTGTCCCTGGCGTCATGAAGCACTACGTGAATCATCGTTGTCTCCTCTGTGTGGGTCGTGCGTGAAATCATGTTAGGCGCTCGATTCATCCATGTCAACTAACTCATATATATGAATATGTTGCGGAATCAGAGGGGTCGAAGCCACGTGAGCCTGCTACTCGCGGCGAGCGCGTCGCGGGTCGAATGGGATAATCGCGTCATGGCAGATAGGGCGGGACTCGCGGATCTGCCGCTAATGGCGCCGGTGAAGTTACGGCGCAACAGCCAGCGCCCACCCTGCAAACCCGCTGCTGGCCGGCGCTCGTATCTCAATCCCAAAAACGGAGACATGCCTTGACCATAAAAAGCCGATTCACCCTGGGCCTGTTGGCAACCGCAGCCCTCGTCGCGGCGACCCCGGCTTGCGCACAGGAACAGTGGCCAACGAAAACGATCCGCTTTGTCGTGCCGTTTGCCGCCGGCGGCGCCAATGACCTGATGGCGCGGGCGGCGGCCGAGGGCGCTTCGAAGGTGCTGGGCCAGACCGTGTTGATCGACAACCGGCCCGGCGCGGGCGGCACCGTGGGTGCCGACATCGTGGCCAAAAGCGCGCCGGATGGCTATACCTTCCTGATCAGCGCCGCCGGCGTCATCTCCAACAGCATGATCAAGAAGTCCATCCCGTTCAAGGATGACGCGCTGGTGCCAGTCGCCATGATCGGCCTTGCGCCCTCGGTCATCGTGGTGCCGAAGAACGCGCCCTACAAGGATCTGCGCGACTTCGTCGAGGCTTCAAAGAAGGGCAACGGCTTCAACTTCGCTACCGCGGGCACTGGCAGTACGCCCCACTTCGTCGCGGAAATCCTGAATGTGAAGTACGGCGCGAAGCTGCAGCCGGTGCCTTACAAGAGCGGGTCGGAAAGCACCACTGCAGTACTGGGCGGCCAGGTGGAGGGAACCTCCGAGGCCAGCATCATTGCCCTTCCGCATATCCTGCATGATGGCAAGTTCAAGGCGCTCGCCACCACCTGGACGCAGCGCATCTCGGCCTACCCGCAACTCTCCACCGCCATGGAGCAAGGCTTCCCGGACCTGCAAATCGCCCATTGGGCCGGCGTCCACGCGCCCAAGGGCACGCCTGACGCCATCCTGGACAAGGTGGCCGCTGCAGTGGACAAGGCCATGAAAGATCCGGCCGCTGCCGCCAAGCTGAAGGCCGTTGGCATCGAGCCGGTCGGCGGCACGCGTGCGGACTTCGTGAAGTTTGTGGATGCTGAGCGCAGGCGGCTGGGCGAGATCGTCAAGGCCGCCAAGATGCAAGAGAAGTAAGTGCGCAGCGGGACTGGCCGATGTCGGATGTCGGCCAGAACCCGCTGCCCTACCCCGGCACCCGGCGCATCGCTATCCCGCCGACCGCTGCAAGCGCATCGATACCGAAAAACTCTCCGCCGGATGCACCGTGACCGAGACTTCAAAGGTCTCGCCCGCCGCGTCCATATAGCGCCGCACAATCTTCAGCGCCGCGGCACCGGGATCCAGCCTGAGCGCGTCGGCGACACGCCCGTCGCTGACGGCAACGGCGCGCACATCCTGGTAGATCTCCGCGATCTGCCGGTCATAGCGTGACTCGATCAGCGTGCTGACCAGCATGTCGGGCGACTCCCGCACCATGTCGCCGATCTCCGCATAGGCTGGGTCCACGTAGACATCGGTCCACGCCATCGGCGTGCCGTCCTTGCCGCCATCCATGCGCAGGCTGGAGATGCGCAGCCAGCGCGCGCCGGGCGCGCAGCCGATTTCCGCCGCGACGTCGGCCGGCACCGCTATCTCCTCGACAGACTGCACCACGCGCAGGTGCTCCGCACCGAACTGCACCAGGTCATCCACTGAAGCCAGCGACGGCCGGAACACCGGCCGCGGCCTGGCCGATTCCACCCGCGTGCCCACGTTTTTGCGCCGCGACACCAGTCCCAGCTGCTGCAACTCCTGCAGCACCGCGCGAATGGTGTAGCGGCTGGCCTGGTACTGCTCGCACAGCTCGAATTCGGTGGGCAGCAGCGACCCGACCGCGTAGCGGCCGGTGGTGATCCCCTCGATAAGTTGCCTGCTGATCTCTGCTGGATTGGATTTGTTCATGACCGCCTGCCGCGTCACAACCAATGGACACGGGTTAACCCTTATTTTCTAAATATGTTCGAACATATTTAATGCCGGATATGTTCGAACATATTACCGGACTGCCCCTTTCCCCTCAAGGTAGCACCATGACCCTGTTCTCTGCCCCCACCGCCAGCACCGTCGTTGATTCCATCCTGTTCCGCGATGCTTTCGGCACCGCCAAGATGCGCCAGATTTTCTCCGACGTGGCGCTGATCCAGCGCTATATGGATGTCGAGGTCGGGCTCGCCCGGGCCGAGGCCAGGGTCGGCGTGATCCCGGCGGAAGCGGCCGAGGTGATCGCCCGCGAATCGCGCCTGGAGCGCATCGACTTCGATCACATGCGCGAGGAAACCGACATTGTCGGCTATCCGATCCTGCCGCTGGTGCACCAGTTGGTGGCGATGTGCGGCGAAGCCGGGCGCTACGTGCACTGGGGCGCCACCACGCAGGACATCATGGACACCGCGGTCGCGCTGCAGGTGCGCGACGCGCTCGACAGCATCGACGCCGATATCCGCGAACTGCGCGGCATCCTGGCCGACCTGGCGGTGAAGCATCGCGACACCCCGATGGCGGGCCGCACCCACCTGCAGCAGGCGCTGCCGGTGACGTTTGGCTACAAGGTGGCGATCTGGCTGGCCATGTTCGACCGCCACCAGCAACGCCTGGCCGAACTGCGCCCGCGCGTGGCCGTGGTCGAATTCGCCGGTGCCGCGGGCACGCTGGCGTCGCTGGGCGGACAAGGCGACAACAAGGGCTTCGCCGTGCAGCAAGCCCTGGCTGAAGAACTGGGCCTGGGCGTTCCCGCCACCACCTGGCACGTGGCGCGCGACGGCTTTGCCGAAGCGGTGAACCTGCTGGCACTGATCACTGGCTCGCTCGGCAAGATCGCGCTCGACATCATGATCATGGCGTCGACCGAGTTCGCCGAGGTCTACGAGCCCTTCGTCAAGGGCCGTGGCGCCAGCAGCACCATGCCGCAGAAGCGCAACCCGATCTCCAGCGAGCTGATGCTGGCGGCCTCCAAGGCGGTGCGCCAGCACGCCGGCCTGATGGTCGACGCGATGGTGCAGGACTTCGAACGCGCCACCGGCCCCTGGCATGCGGAATGGATCGCCATCCCCGAGAGCTTCATCCTGAGCGCCGGCGCGCTGCACCAGGCCAAGTTCGCACTGGGCGGCCTGATCGTCGATGAAGCCCGCATGCAGCACAACCTGGGCATCTCCAACGGCCTGATCGTGGCCGAGGCCGTGATGATGGGCATGGCCCCGCATATCGGCCGCCAGCAGGCGCACGACGTGGTCTACGACGCCTGCCGCACCGTCAACGAACACGGCGGCACGCTGGCCGATGCGCTCGCCGCACTGCCCGAGGTCACCCAACACTTTGACCGCGCCGCCATCGACAGGATGACCGATCCGGCCAATTACCTCGGACTCGCGCCGCAGATGGTCGACCGCGCCATCTCCCTGTCCAGGCAATCCGCAGCCTGAGATCGCAGGCATCCGCTCGCACTACTGGTGGAGGAAGACTACATGCAACATCCAACTATCCAGGCACCGGCCGCACCGGTGCCGCCCAGGCCGCTGCCGTGGTACCGCAGGCTCGGCATGCAGGTGCTGGTCTCGCTCGTGCTCGGCATCGCCGCCGGCTTTCTGTTCCCGCAGTTCGCATCCAAGCTCAAGCTGCTGGGGGACATGTTCCTCTCGCTGATCAAGGCGGGCGTAGCGCCGCTGGTATTTCTCACCATCGTGCATGGCATCGCCTCGGCCGGCGACGTCAAGAGCGCGGGCCGGGTGGGCTGGCGCTCGATCGTCTACTTCGAGGTGATCTCAACCATCGCACTGGTGGTCGGCATGCTGGCCGGCAACCTGCTGGAGATCGGCAAAGGCATGGCCAGCGTGGCGCCAGGCAGCGCCGCGCCCGCGGCCAAGGCAGCCGCGCCGCAGGGCTTCCTTGAGTTCATGATGCACATCGTGCCCGACAACTTCGTCGGCGCGTTCGCCAAGGGCGAGCTGCTGCAGGTGGTGGTGCTGGCGGTGATGGTGGGCATCGGCATCCTGGCGATTCCCGAAGCGCGCCGCGAGAAGATCAACGACGGGCTGGACAGCATCTCCGAGGTGCTCTTCGCCTTCATCAACCTGGTGATGAAGCTCGCCCCGATCGGCACCTTCGGCGCGGTGGCGTACTCGGTGGGCAGCAATGGCACGGCAGTGCTGGTCGCGCTGGCGCAACTGGTGCTGAGCTTCTACGCGGTGGTGGTGGTGTTCATCGCGGTCGTGCTGGGCCTGATCGCAAAGCTGTCCGGCTTCAGCCTGTGGCGCTTTCTGCGCTATATCAAGGAAGAGATCCTGATCGTGCTCGGAACCGCCTCGTCGGAAAGCGCGCTGCCGCGCCTGCTGGTCAAGCTGCAGCGGCTGGGCTGCGCCAGGCAGACGGTGGGCCTGGTGCTGCCGACGGGTTACGCCTTCAATCTGGACGGCACTTCGATCTTCATGGCCATGGGCGTGATGTTCATCTCCCATGCCTATGGCGTGCCGCTGACGCTGGACCACCAGATCGGCATCCTGCTGCTGATGCTGCTGACCTCCAAAGGCGCGGCCACGGTGTCGGGCGGATCGTTCGTGGTGTTTGCCGCCACCGTGACCTCCACGGGCATGCTGCCGGTGGAAGGCCTGGCGGTGATCTTCGGCGTCTACCGCTTCCTGTCGATGGCGATCTCCACCTGCAACACGATCGGCAACAGCGTGGCGACGGTGGTGGTGGCCAAGTGGTCGGGCACCTTCGACGCCGGCACTGCTGAACGGCATCTCTATCCCGAACGCTATCCGGAAGTCGCGGCCGAAGACGCCGCCTTCAGCGACGGCGCCCTGCCCCAGGTCCGCCCCGAGTCGCCCGGCCTGCCGCTGAACAAGGCGCAGGCAATCTGACACCAAAGCAGATACCAAAGCAAATCAAACCAAGGAGACAACCCATGAGCCCCATCAGCAAGCTGGCCGCGTGCGCGGCACTTGTCCTCGCCACGGCAGCGGCCGCAACTCCGGCGTCGGCGCAAGCCTGGCCGAACAAGCCGATCACCTGGATCGTCCCGTTCGCCGCCGGCGGCCCAACCGACGCGCTGGCGCGCACCATTGCCGAGCGCGTTTCGCGCGAGGTCGGCCAGTCGATCATCATCGACAACTCGCCGGGCGCCGGCGGCACCGTCGGCGCGGCCAAGGCGGCGCGCGCGCCGGCTGACGGCTACACCATGCTGGTGGGGCACATGGGCTATATGGGCGCGGCTCCCGCGCTGTACAAAAAGCTGCCTTACGACCCGGTCAAGGACTTTGCGCCGGTGTTCCGCTTCCCGGATACGCCGATGGTGCTGATGGTGCGCAGGGACCATCCCGCCAAGGACGTGCGCGCGCTGGTCGAGTACGGCAAGAAGAACCCGGGCAAGCTCAATCTCAGCAACGCCGGCATGGGCTCCACTTCGCACCTGGTGGCGGCGCTGTTCGCCGCGTCGGCGGGCGTGCAGGTCTCGCTGGTGCCGTACAAGGGCGCCGGCCCCGCGCTGATCGACGTGATCGGCGGGCAGGTGGATGGCATGTTCGACCAGACCAATACCGCGCTGCCGCAGATCACCGAGTCCAAGGTGCGGCCGCTGGCCGTGACTTCGGCCACCCGGGTGGCGCAGCTCAAGGATGTGCCCACGCTGGCGGAGTCGGGCCTGCCCGGCTTTGAAGCGAGCACGTGGTACGGCATCTACGCGCCAAAGGGCACGCCGCCGGCCGTGATCGACAAGATGCAGCAGGCTTATCTGAAGGTGATGAGCGACAAGGCCTTCACCGGCAAGATGACCGCACAGGCAATCCAGATGCTGCCGCCTGAGCAATACACCGCCGCCGCGCTGGGCAGGCACACCCAGTCCGAGGTCACCCGCTGGAAGGCGGTGGCGGCCAAGGCCAATATCTCGCTGGACTGAGCACCATGACCAGATTGCGCGTAGAGCACGATGCCTTCGGGCCGGTCGACATCCCCGCCGACCGCTACTGGGGCGCCCAGACGCAGCGGGCGCTGGCGATCTTCGAGATCGGGGAAGAGCGCTTTCCCGCCTGCCTGGTCCACGCCTTCGGCGTGCACAAGATGGCGGCGGCCAGGGCCAACCTGCGCTGCGGCGTGCTGGATGCCGCCATCGCCGAGGCCATCATCGCCGCCGCGGCCGAGCTGCGCAGCGGCCAGTTCGACAGCCATTTCCCGCTGACCATCTGGCAGACCGGCTCGGGCACGCAGACCAATATGAACGCCAACGAGGTCATCGCCAACCGGGCCAACGAGCAGTTCGGCCACGCCCTGGGCACGCGCGCGCCGGTGCACCCGAACGACCACGTCAACGCATCGCAGTCTTCCAACGACAGTTTCCCGACGGTCATGCACATGACCGCCGCGCTGGAGCTGGAAGACCGCCTGCTGCCCGCGCTGGCGCTGCTGCGCGACACCCTGCGTGAGCGCGCCTACGCCTTTGCCGACGTGCTCAAGATTGCGCGCACGCACCTGATGGATGCCGTGCCGATGACCATGGGCCAGGCCTTCGACGGCTTTACCGCGCAGGTCGATCACGCCATCGAACGCGTGCGCGACGCCCTGCCGCGCCTGCTGATGCTGCCGCAGGGCGGCACCGCGGCCGGCACCGGCCTGAACGCGCCGGGGGGTTTCGCCCAGGCCTTTTGCGCGGAAGCCAGCGAGCTGACGGGCCTCGCCTTCCGCCCCAACCCGTGCAAGGTCGAGGGCATGGCCGCGCATGACGCACTGGTCGAGCTGTCCGGCGTGCTCAACGTGATCGCCGTCTCCTTCACCAAGATCGCCAACGACCTGCGCTGGCTCGGCTCCGGCCCGCGCTGCGGGCTGGGCGAGTTGCTGATCCCGGAAGACGGCCTGACCTCGTCGATCATGCCCGGCAAGCGCAACCCGACCATCGCCGAGGTGGTGGTGCAGGCCGCCATGCAGGTAGCCGGCAATCACGTCACGGTGACGATGGCTGGCGCCTCCGGCAGCTTTGAACTGAACGTGGCCAAGCCGGTGCTGATCTACAACGTGCTGCAATCGGTGCGCGTGCTGGCCGACAGTGCGCGGGTCTTCGCGCTACGGCTGGTGCGGGGGCTGGCGGCCAACCATGATCAGCTGGCGCGCAACCTGGACAGTCCGCTGCTTGCCGTGACCGCGCTCAACCCGGTGCTGGGCTACGACCGCGCGGCGCAGATCACGACGCTTGCCGTGGCACAGGGAATTTCGCCGCGGGAAGCGGCGATTGCGCTGGGATTGCTGAGCGGTGAGGAGTTTGACCGGCTGGTGGACCCGATGCGGCTGGCGAAGGGGAACCCAATCCCGTGATGCCGCCGCAGCAGGCAGCAAAAAAGGCGCTCCGACCGTTGGCCGGAGCGCAATCGCGTTGGCGGGATCCGACCCTCGCCGCGCGCTTCAGTAATCAGTCGGTCTTCCAGACACCGCCGGACTGGCCGGCCTCCAGTGCGATCATGATGTCGCCAGTGTGCTGGCCGCGCCGCGGGATCTCGCCGGCCGCCATCGCCTTGCCGTCGAACCGCGGCGCGGGCGCAGCCTGCAGGTGGCCTTCCGCTTCAAAGTAGACGCCCCGCTCGACCAGATGCGGATGCCCGGCGGCCTAAGTCACCGAGTAACTTTCATAATAAAAGCCTATACTCCACAGTGTTACTTGCATGATGCAAGTTTCATGCTGCAGGCAGTCCTTTCCTGCTCGAACCAAGGAGTTCCAGATGATCCGCACACACATCCTGATGGCGATTGCAGCCACTGTTTTTGTCGCTGTCGCCGACCCTACCCTGGCCACGGTCAATGACCATCCGGGCACGCCGCCTGCCGGCGCAGCCCAGCCGAACGACAACGCCAGTCGTCAGCTTGCCGCCAGCTCGCTCGATAACGCGCGCGAGGGCGACGGCACGCTCTACGGATATCGCGTCTGAAGTGCTCACGGGCGAGGCACTGACGAGCATGCTCGAATTCGTGAAGCGCCATGCCGGCGAATTCACGCGAAGCGGCGCCTCGGCCTGAGGCACGCAGACGTCCCCGCGCCAGCGCCAGCACGTCAAACACCCCGGCAGGCCGCCGTACCTTGCCCCGTGGCGCACCCTGATTTCTGGCTTCCAGAAACGAGGTACTCGGGGTGCTCTATTTCGCACGGGCCAAGGATCAGGTCACCGACGCGCGGCGGAACAACTCCACCATCAGATCTTCCAGCGCCTCGCTGTTATGCGTGTTCCCGACCGCCAGCGCGTAGCCTTCGCGCTGTGACCTAGATTCCACCCAGGCAATGCCATACCTGATATACAACACATAATAATCAGGTACTTACCCACGTTGTAATTACAGATTACGTACCATATACTCCGGCCCGTTGCGCGACACCTTAAACAAAACGCCTCAATCGAAGGACTCAAGGTCAAGGAGACACCCGTCATGCAATCGACAAGCCCCGCCGCAGCCTCGCTTGCGGTTCCCCGCAGCAGCGTGCGATGGAAGATCTTCCTGATGATGCTGCTGCTCGTGGCGATCAACTACATCGACCGCGCCTCGCTGTCGGTGGCCATGCCGCTGATCGCCAAGGAGTTCGATCTCAGCCCCGCCATGCAGGGGCTGATCCTGAGTTCATTCTTCTGGACCTACGCATTCATGCAGGTGCCGGGCGGCATGCTGGCCGACAAGTACAAGCCCCGCATCGTGATTGCCTGCGCCACCGTGTTCTGGGGCTTCTTCCAGGCGATCGCGGCGGTCTGCACCAACGCCACCACGCTGATGTTGACCCGGCTCGGGCTGGGCGCCGCCGAAGCGCCGATCTACCCGGCCGGCGGCAAGCTCAATGCCATCTGGATGACGAAGAACGAGCGCGGCCGCGGCGCCACGCTGCTGGACGGCGGCGCACCGCTGGGCGCGGCGCTCGGTTCGCTCATCATCGCCGGGCTGATCAGCGAACTGGGCTCGTGGCGCATGTCGTTCGTGGTGGCTGGCGTGGGCACGGTACTGGCCGGCTTCGTGGCATGGTGGTACATCCGCAACTCGCCGAGCGAACACCAAGGCGTCAATGAACAGGAAGCCCGTCATATCGAGGACGCGCTTGCCCTGGAGCACAGCGAGGAGCCGACCAACCTGAGCGGCCGCTCGCTGGACTTCTTCAAGTACCGCTCGGTCTGGTGCATGGCCATTAGCTGGATGTGCTTCAACGCCGTGTTCTATGGCCTGCTGACCTGGATGCCCACCTACCTGAGCAAGGCTCGCGGCTTCGATCTCAAGCAGATGGGCGGCGCCAGCTTCGTCATCTTCTTCGCCGGTTTCGTCGGCGAACTGATCGGCGGCTGGATCGCCGACAAGTGGAAGGAAGCCGGGGGACGTCCCAACGTCGTGATGCGCACGCTGTTCGGCATCGCCGCCGTTGTGGCCACGGTGTCGATCTTCTCGGTGGCCTATGTCACCGACCCCGTGGTAGTTGTGGTGCTGCTGTCCTCCACGCTCTTCTTCCTGCGCTGGTGCGGCCTGTTCTGGTCCGTGCCATCGATGCTGGGCACCCGTAACAAGGTGGGCTTCCTCGGTGGCGTGATGAACCTGGGCGGCAACATCGCCGGCATCAGCGTGCCGATCATCGTCGGCCTGATCGTCCAGGCCACCGGCTCCTACTTCCTGGCACTGATGTTCTTTGCCGCCTGCGGTGTCGGACTGCTGCTCGCGTCGACCAACATCGACTACGAGAAGAAGATCCCGGTCTGACGGCACAGCCGCAGGTCATCACCACGTTCTGCACCAACCTGCATGCCGCGCATCTGGTGGAAGCGCTCGAAGCCGAGACCGGCATCCCGGTCTACGACACGATCGCCACCGTGGTGTGGAAATCGCTGCGCCTGGCCGGCGTCGACACCCGCGCGCTGCAGGGCTGGGGCTGACTGTTCCGCGAAGTCAAATGATCAGTCGTTAGTGCGGCTGCCGGACTGATTACTTCTGGAATTCCGCAGAAACCCGTTGGCCATGTCCTTTGCGTAGAGGAGGCTGCGCAACGGCTGGCCAAAGCCGCACCGGGCCAACAGCCTCCATTAGCTCATTCTTACAAACTTACAAACAAGGAAAACATGAGGCTCAAACTGTTCGCTATTTCCGCCGGGCTCCTTGCGTCGGCTGGGACATATGCCCAATCAAGCGTGACGCTTTACGGAGTCGCTGACATCGGTGTCGAGTACCTGAATAGCGTCCCGAATGCAGCCAAGGCCAGTTCCAGCTTGCTGGCCCTGCAATCGGGTAACCAGTCGGGTTCGCGCTGGGGCATTCGCGGAGTAGAAGATCTGGGCGGGGGGCTGAAGGGCATCTTTACTGTTGAGAGTGGCTTTACCATTGATGACGGAAAGATGGCCCAGGGCGCTCGGCTGTTCGGTCGCGCCGCGTTTGTGGGCTTGCAAAGCCGGTGGGGCCAATTGACCCTGGGACGCCACGCGACTCCGTTCTGGGATTTTGCCGGTGCATTCGACCCGATGGGTAACGCAGGCCGGTTCGCAATCGGCGCACAGGATCCGTTCATGCTTAGCCAGCGCGCGGACAATTCGGCCAGGTATATCGGCACCTTCGGTGCCCTGACTGTGACTGGCCTATACAGCTTCAACTACAACAATACGGAAGTTCCTGGCAACTTCACCAATGGCCGCGAGTATTCGCTGATGGCTGTCTACGCCGCCGGCCCATTCTCGGTCGGTGCCGTGTACGATCAGACCAACCAGTCGTCTGCCACCGCACTGACAAGCAACCAGTTGATCCGTCGCGCGGCGGTGGCCGGCACCTATGCATTGGGCCCGGCTAAGCTCTATGCCGGCTACCGTTATGCACGCTCTTACAATGGCGCTTCTCTGCCAGGTGCTGGCGGTGCTGCGAATACTTATTCCAATCTCGCTTGGGCTGGCCTGGGCTATCAACTGACACCATCCGTCTCGCTGACCGGCGCGGCGTACTATCAGAACCTTCGTTACGCTCACGTCGGCAACCCCTGGCAATTCGTTGCTACCGCCGACTATTCCTTGTCGAAGCGTACCGATTTGTACACCTCAATGTCGTACGCGCTGAATAGCAATACACGTTCGGCGCTTGGCGTGAACGGGTTTAACGATGTTCTTGGAGCATCGTCAAGTGAGCAGGTGGTGCCAGGCAAGAATCAGTTTGGCGCTGTACTTGGCATTCGCCACAAGTTCTGAGGCGGCCGCAAGGTAACGCAATCAGCCCGGGCGAGAGATCTCCTCTCGCCCGGTAAGCGCCAACGCGAGTCTGGAGCGGTGTTGTGGTGCCGACTGGATAGTCATGAGTGCCCTCCACTTGATAGCTCTTCACCGCGATGCCGGCTTTCCCAAATGGCGGACTGGCTTTGATGTTGCAGAAGAATCCGGAAAACGAGTCCGTGCGTGATCAGCAGTAGCGGTACAACCAGAGTCGGAATGAAATAGGCCGCGCCCAACTGCCCCGGCACGAGCCCGGCATCATTGGCCTGATAGAACGCATTCAAGAGATCCGCCAGGCCCCACGTTGAAGATCCATGCCATGACAAGGCCAGCGCTGCCTGGCAGCGATACCAGCGCGAGCCACGCGAGTGTCGCCGCAACGAGGTCCCCGTAGGCGGCGGAATACGCGAAGGCAGACGGCAGCTCGGGCGACACGACGCCTGGGACGAGGAATGCCAACCCAATAAAGCGGAAGCTGTGCAGGATGAGAAGAGGCCGCAGCGCTTCGGCCTGTGGCAGAAGGCGGAGTTTTGGCCAGATGAATCGCTTCGCGACGATTCCCCACGCGCTGAAGCTGAATGCGATGCTAACGAAGAACCAGAGTTGCGGCAGCATGATTCTCTCCCTTGTTTCGAGTTCCTGCGATCGACCGTGAGAACTTAAGCGCGCAGCGTGCGTAGCTCTGCGATCGCGGCGCCTGGTTCCGCGTGAGCCAGGGCATGCTCGCGCAGCCAGACCCTGGACTCAGGCGCAAACTGCGGTGCTGACGGGAACGGACGGCGCAGTTCACCGTCGTAGCGGTCGAGATCGAAGCCGGGGCTGAGCGGGGTGATCATGAACTGCGCGAACTGCCGAAGCCAATTGCCGGGCGTCCTCCGGTTGCGCGGAAGTGCCGCGTAGCGACGCGCGATTGTCTCGAAGTCCTCGGCGGGCTGACCGGTCACATCGGGCACGTCCATGGTTGGCGCCCCCAGCTCGAAGGCGCCGCGCTTGTGATCGTCGATGTAGTAGCGAATGCCACTGAACACATCGATCGGGTAGCCGCTCATCCGTGCGGCCTTCATGAACATCCAGGTCGGGGTTGGCGCAACCCTAACTGGTCGCCCTACGGCGCGGCCGATGGCCCTGGCCATGTCCTGCGTGCCGAGCAGCTCCGGTCCGGTGGGGCGGTAGCTTTTTCCGGCGTGCCGCGCAGGATCCATCAGCGCCGCGACGGCAACTCGCGCGATATCTTCGTTGGAAGGTGGCGCGTTACGGCTATTACCGAAGATCCACGGAAAGATGCCGAGATGCGCGGACAACCCAATCGTCACCAGGTAGGCATCAGCGAAGAAGCCTGGGTTGACGATCGTATGCCCGGCTCGAGGCATCATCGAGAACAATCGATCGACGAGCCAGTGCTGGCGGGTCATGAGGGCCGGATGCGAGGGACTCGACAGCCATTGGGTCAGGCTAACAATATGTTCGAGCCGGGATTCCCTGGCGGCGACGGCGAACGCGACCGCGCCCTGAATCATGTAAGGATCGAAAGGGGGGCAATAGTAGGCGCGCTGAACGTCCTTCAGCGCGTCGGCGACGCGCTCGACATCACTCATGTCGGCGACCGCTATCTCGGCCCCCTGCGCTTTCAGCCGCACGCTGCGGCCGTCTTCCCGGTGCACCATGGCGCGCACGGGATAGCCGGCCTTCAGCAGTTCGGCAACGACGACGCTGCCTGTCTTCCCGGTCGCGCCGGTCACGAGGATCCTTGGCTTGAGCATGATAGCCTCCTGGCAGTCCTGGTACCCACAGGTACCAGGGAGTTGCTCCAGTATGGTACTATGCGGTACCGAATGTCAAGGAAGACGATGATGACCACGGTATCGCTGTCAAAGGAGCGTCAGGAAGGCCGCGACGATTCTGAGGTGCGCTCGCGCATCCTCGATGCAGCCTTCGCAGCGTTCATGGAGAATGGCTTCGCGGCGACCAGCACGCTTGAGATCGCCACGCTCGCGCGCGTTTCGAAGCGAGAACTGTACGCACTGGTGGGAAACAAGAAGGAAATGCTGATCGCATGCATCAGCGCGCGCGCCACGCGACTACAGGTATCCGCTGACTTGCCCGTGCCGCACGATCGCGAGACCCTCGCGCACGTACTGACTTCCTTCGGCACGCAGCTCGTCCGCGAGATAACCGATCCAACGGTCATTGCGGTATTCCGGCTGGCGATCGCCGAGGCCGTCCACGCACCAGAGGTGGCGCAAGCGCTCGACTCCATAGGGCGCGAGACGAGTCGTGCCGCCTTGCGGCAAATCATGGCCGGGGCTCAGGCGTCCGGACTGCTCAATGGCCGCCCTGCCGAACTTGCCGAACAGTTCGGCGGGTTGCTGTGGGGCAATTTGATGGTCAGCCTGCTGCTCGGCGTCGCCGAGCGGCCGAACTCACGCGAAGTCGCGGCACGTGCCCGCGACGCCACAGCTGCGTTTCTTCAACTTCAGCTTCTTCCGATAGGCAGGACACCGTGACGGACCTGATGACCTTCGCCGACGAGACTGCGTCGAAGCAAGCCTGAGGCATTGGCGCCGCGCGTCCCGGTGGCATCGATGTCGGGACGCGCGTCTCTGAGGAGGCGGGCCTGTACGCTTTACGCTGCCGCCAGAGGCCGCGCTGAGCAGGCGATGTGCCCCCGGCTCCAGTGGGCAAATTCCGTCAATGTCCGCTGCGCCTCGGACAGGAACGGGAACAACGTGAAGACGTGAACCGAATCGTCGATCACGCGCAACGTCGTGTCCACCCCGCTGCCTCGTGCCTTGTCGGCCAACCGCATGGTGTCGCTCTGGAGCACCTCGCCCTCCGCCACGGCAAGGAACAACGGTGGAAGGCCACGCAGGTCTCCATGCAATGGGGATACGAGCGGGTCGGTCGGCTCGTGACCCTGGAAGTAGGACGCACCAAGCAGGCTCAGGGTGTCGCGGTGGGCTGCCGGGTCGTCTCCCGAGCGAACCTGGATGGTGGGGTCGCTCAATGTCAGGTCGGCAAAGGGACAGACCGCGAACACCCCGGCAGGTGCAGGCAGCTCGGCATTACGGATCGCGATCGCCAGGGCCAGGGCCAGGCCGCCGCCCGACGACTCGCCGCTGAGGATGATCTGCCCGGACGGAACACCCGTCGCGAGAAGTCCACGGTAGGCGTCCAGCGCATCGTCGATGGCGGCAGGATAGGGATGCTCGGGAGCAAGCCTGTAGTCGACCGTGTAGCAACTCCCGCCGACCGCCGCCGAAAGGCGATGGGCATACTCCAGCGAGCCGCGCGCCGAACCCACGACATAGGCGCCGCCATGGAAATGCAGCACGACCGGGTTTTCTGCTGAGGTCTCGACGGCCTCTAGCCGGAGCGCCTGCACGCCGTGGAGCTCGACTTCTTCGATGGAGGCGTCTTCCGGCACCGGGAAGTTGGTGAGGAGCATGCGGTCGTAGGCCTCGCGCATGCCATCGTGGCCACGTGCGACGTCTTCCGGCGCGAAGGTGTTTTTCCATAGGTCGAATGCGCGCTGGCTCTCGGGCCGCCGCATGCGCTTGCCCTCGCGGCTGTTGGCGATGCCGACCACTTCGTCCGGCGCTTGCCGGGCTGCCAGCCGTTCGTCGTGTGCCCAGACGAAGCCCCAGGAGGTCTCGGCAAGCGGGTCGATACGCGCCATCCCCTTCCAGCGACCATTGCGCACGCGTACACGCTCGGGATCGGCTTCGTGCACCATCTTCACAATGGCGCGGGCACCGGCCTGTACGCGCGTGGTGCGTGGCTGCCGGCGCCGTTCATACTCGAGCAATCGTTCGGGAACGCTCGCGTCGCCCTCCCTTGCCAGCGTGACGGCCAGCGTCCACGCGTCCTCGATGGACTGGCATGCGCCTTGCGCGAGGAACGGCACCATGGCATGGGCGGCGTCGCCGAGCAGCGTGATGCGTCCTGTGCTCCACTGCTCGATCGGATCGCGGTAGTACATCCCCGTGATGAAGCTGGTCTCCACCTGATCGAGCAAGGCGGTAACGGTCGGCTCCGCGCCATGGAATGAGCGTCGCAATGCCTCCACGTCGCCGCTGGCGCTCCAGCTTTCGCGATGGACTTCCGACGCCGGCACGGACGCGAGGATGCTGTACAGGTCCGGGCGCACCCAATACGAGATCACCGTGCGCCCCGGGCCGAACCAGTTGTTGCCTCGCACGGGCAGCGGCAATCCGGTGATCCGGTGGGCGGGAATCAGCGCGCGCCACATCAGGATGTTGGCGAAGTGCGTCGTTTCCGGCCCTCGGAGCGCGGAGCGCACCGCGGAGTGAATGCCATCGGCACCTACCACGACGTCGGCCTCTACCCGCTCCCCGCCGACAAGATCCACCCACGCCCGGTCGGCAGTCTGGCCGGTCGACGCAATCTTGGCACCGAGGCGGATCGCACCGGCAGGCAGCCTGCGCGCAAGGACGTCGATCAAGTCGGCGCGATGGACGTTGTACATCGGCGCACCGTAGCGCCTGGCGGCCTCGGGACCGAGTGGCGCGTAATACAGCCGGCGGCCCGTGGCGAGGTCGCGGTAGTCGAACGCGTCGGGCTGCATGGCTATGGCGGCCAAGTCCGGCTCGACGCCCATCTCACGCAGCAAAAGTGCCCCATTGCTGGCTATCTGGATGCCCGCGCCCACCTCCGTCAGTTTTTCCGCTTGTTCAAGAACGACCGCGTCGATGCCGTGCTGCCGCAGCGCCAGCGCCGCACAAAGTCCTCCGATGCCCGCGCCTGCAATAATCACTCGCATGTTGCCAGCTCCTTGCTAAAGTAAGTTGAATGGCTTAATTAATGTACTTCGCTTAACTAGAGATGACATCAGTGAAAACCCTGCGTGCTGACGGTCTGGAGACGCGCGCCCGGCTCAAGCAGGCAGCCCAGCGGCTGTTCGCCCTGCGCGGCATGGAAGGCGTGACGGTGCAGGAAATCGTGTCGGCAGCGGGCCAGCGGAACAACGCCGCGCTGCACTACCACTTCGGGTCCCGGCGCGACCTGCTCAAGGAACTGGTGCTCGATGGGGCGAAGCTCATCGATGCCCGGCGCCAGGCGATGCTCGACCAGATGGAAGCGACACAGTCGCTGTCGCTACGAGGCTTGATCGAAGCACTGACGTACCCGCTGCTGGAGCTTGGCGAGCAGACAGGGCAATACACCTACATCCGGATGATCGCGAGTGTGCAGTTGACCGATCGCGAACTACTCCGGGAGGCGGTAGGTGACATGTGGAACCACGGCTACCGGCGCTGCCTGGAGCACCTTGCAGAACTGCTGCCCCATATCCCGCCAGCGATCCTGCAACAGCGCCTCTCGCTGGTTGGCATGTATGGGAGCGCGGCGTGGGCCGCGTGGGAGGCCGCGATGGATTCGCAGCTTGCCAGTCGGTTCTGGGAGCCGGCTCACAGCGTATCCAACGTCCTTGACACGCTGCAGGCCATGCTGGAAGCGCCGCCTTCCGCATCGACGCTCGCGCTGCTCGCGCAGCCCCCCGCAGTCAGGGGCGCTTGAGGCAATGCGCCCGGTGGCTCGTCCCTGAAACCGCCAGTTGCTCACCGCATGCCGGACAACTCGCGACGCAATACCTTCCCGACCGCGGATTTCGGCAGGACCGGCACGAGCGTGATATGGCGGGGCAATTTGTAACGGGCAAGTTGGGCCAGGCAATGCGCATGGATCCGCTGCTTCAGCACCTCCGGATCGTCACTGGCTATGCCGCGCGGGACCACGAACAGATGCGGCGCCTCCCCCGAACGCTCGTCGGGCACGCCGATGCAGGCACATTCGTGGACATCCTCCAACTGCGCCACCACGGCCTCGATCTCGTTGGGATAGACGTTGAATCCAGAGACGAGGATCATGTCCTTCTTGCGGTCGACGATGGTCATCAGGCCATGCTCGTCCATGGTTACGATGTCCCCGGTGCGGAACCAGCCGTCCGCGCTGAACGCCTTGCGCGTCTCCTCCTCCTTGCCCCAGTAGCCGGCGAACAGCTGCGGCCCCTTGATCAGCAATTCGCCAGGCGTGCCGGTCGGCAACGGGTTCCCGTCATCGTCGGCGATCAGCACGTCGGTTGATGGCACGGGCATGCCAATGCTGCCATTGCGTCCCGGCGGATTGAATGTCGCGCTTGGGGAAGTCTCGGTCAGGCCGTAGCCCTCCGTGATGGGCGGAGCCCCGGCTGCCGCCCAGCGGCTGGCCACGGCATTCTGAACCGAAGCGCCGGCGCCGGTGACGAGCCGCGTGCGCGAAAAGTCCAGCGTCGGCAGTTCGGGATGGGCCACCATCGCGTTGAACAGGGTATTCACGCCAATCAGCACTTCGAAGGGGCGACGCCGCAGTTCGGCGATGACTGTATCCATGTCGCGCGGATTCGGGATCAGCCGGTTTTCCACGCCACAGGCGATGCACAGCAAGGCGATGGCCATCGGGTAGACGTGATAGAGCGGAAGCGGCGTGACCAGTGACACGTTGGCGCCGGCCAGGACCGGGTCCATCCAGGCACGCAGCTGTGCGAGGCTGGCACTGACGCTGCGGTGCGTCAGCATCGCCCCTTTCGCCACGCCGGTCGTCCCCCCCGTGTACTGCAGGAAGGCCATGTCCGTCGGCGCCACCGACACAGGGCCGAGGGGCAGCCCCTCCCCTTCGTCCAGCGCGGCGAGGAATGACGACCGGGCTGCCGGAGCCGCCGGCGCGGCTCGGTCTGCGCCCGCTGCAAGTGCGGCGCTCTGGACAATCTGCCGTACCGCGGTCCGGGGCAGAAGGTCCTCCAGTGCCGGCAGCAGCGACTCCCCGAGCACCAGGCACGCCGCGCCGGAGTCCTGCAACTGGTACTCGACCTCCCGCGGCGTGTACAGCGGATTGACCGGCACGACAACCAGTCCCGCGCGCAGGATGCCAGCCATCGCGATCAGGTATGGCAGGCAGTTCGGGAGCAGCACCGCCACACGCTCGCCGCGGCGCAAGCCGCGGTGCTGCAGCCATGCAGCAAAGGCGCGCGACTGCCGGTCGAGGCCGGCGAAGCTGAGTGTTTCTCCCTGGCACGACGCGACGGTGCGGGCCGCATAGGCATGGAAGCTGTCGGCCAGGCGTGCCACGATGTCGGGCTGCGCGTCCGGATCGATGACGCGGGGAACGTATTCGGGATAGGAGCGGTACCAGGGACGATCTTCAGGCATGGCGTTCACATTGTCTCCTTGTGATGTTTTAGTGAGGTCGTCTGCGGAATCGCCTAGTCAAGGGCCTCGCGAACGAAGTCCAGCCGGTCTTGCCCGAAGTACATGTCGTCACCGACAAACATGGTGGGAGCGCCAAACACGCCGCGTTGCACGGCTTCGTCGGTATTGGCTTTCAACGCCGCCTTGACCTCGGGATCGTTCAGCCATGCCTGCAACAGTTCGGGAGCAAATCCAGCCTGCGCCAGCGTGCGCGCGGCGAGCGCCGGGTCGTTCAGGTCCAGCCCATCCACCCAGATCGCCTTGAACACAGCGGACAGGTAGGTGTCAAACAGCGCGGCTGCCGCATCTGCGCCGCGATTGCGCCGCGCATGAACGGAAGCGTCATGATCGGGAAATGCGGGTTATGCCGGAAGGTCACGTCGTACCGACGCGCAAAGCGCGCCAGGTCGAGCGAGACGTAGCGTCCCTTGGCAGGTACGGCCCCGGGAGAGGCATTGCCCGTCGCCTGGAACACGCCACCAAGCAGCACCGGCTTGAACACGAGCCGAGCGCCGGCCTGGTCGCACAGCCCGGGAAGCTGCGTCCACGCCAGATAGGACGCCGGACTGCCCACGTCGAAAAAGAACTCCACGGTCTTTGCCATCACAAGCCCCCTCCTTTTGATAAACGTTCGTTTAGTTAACGAACAATATGCTATGGTTAGAAGCATGTCAACGCCGTGCTTACCACCATGCGCTACACCAAGACCCACAAGGAAGAGACCCGCAAGAAGCTGCTGGATGCGAGCAGCGCGATCGCGAAAAGGGGCGGGTTTTCCTCGACCGGGGTAGACGCCCTGATGTCCTCCATCGGCCTGACCGGCGGCGCGTTCTACAGCCACTTCCAATCCAAGCAGGAACTGTTTGCGGCGATCGTCGGTCAGGAGATGCAGAACAGTAGCGACATGCTGGCCGGCGACGAGGCGTCGCCCGATAACCATGTGGCGAAGTGCATTCGGGACTACTTGAGCTCCTTCCACGCGATGAATCCCGAGGTGGGCTGCATCCTGCCGACGCTGGGCGCTGAAATTGCGCGCTCGGGCCCCGAGGTGCGCGAGATCGTCGAGCGCGGCCTGAAGCATACGCACCAAAGCTGGCGCGCGCGGTCCGGCGACTCGGACGCGGCATGGGCTCTGATCGCACAATGCGTGGGCGCCCTGGTGCTGGCGCGCGCCGTGGAAAGCGAAAAGGCCCGCAAGGAAATCCTCGCGGCAAGCCGGCGCTTCCTGAGCAAGACGATCCCCAGCGCAACCGAGACCAAGGACTAAGCGGCCGTCGCAAGGGTTCGCGCCCTCGTCTTTCCGCTTGACATCATGACGCTCATTGACCTAACGTACGTTTACCAAACGATCGTTAATTAAAGAGGAGACGTATGACATCCACTGGATCGCAACCCAAGGTTGCCCTGGTAATCGGCGCAGGTGACTCCACCGGCGCGGCCATCGCGCGGCGCTTCGCGAAGGAAGGCTATATCGCCTGCGTCACGCGCCGTACGGCCGACAAGCTGCAACCGCTCGTCGACAGCATCCGCGCAGATGGCGGCCAGGCCTTCGGCTACAGCAGCGATGCCCGCAAGGAAGAAGCCGTGACGGCACTGTTTGAACAGATCGAATCCGAGCACGGCCCGATCGAGGTGCTGGTCTTCAATATCGGTGCGAACGTTCCGTGCAGCATCCTCGAGGAGACACCCCGCAAGTATTTCAAGATCTGGGAAATGGCCTGCTTCAGCGGCTTCCTCAACGCCCAGGCTGCCGCCCGGCGCATGGTGAACCGCGGCCGTGGCACGATTCTCTTCACGGGAGCAACCGCCGCCCTGCGCGGCGCCGCCAACTTTGCCGCGTTCGCCGGCGCCAAGCATGCCCTGCGCGCACTCGCCCAGAGCATGGCGCGTGAGCTGGGCCCGCACAACATCCATGTTGCACATGTGGTCGTGGATGGCGCCATCGATACGGCGTTCATCCGTGATACGTTCCCGGAACGCTACGCGCTCAAGGAACAGGACGGCATCCTGAATCCGGATCACATCGCCGAGAACTACTGGCATCTTCACCAGCAGCCGCGGGATGCCTGGACGTTCGAGCTCGACTTGCGCCCCTATATGGAGCGCTGGTAAGCGACGGGAGCTGACTCGCAAACCGCGCCGGAACGTGGGTACGCTTTCATTCGCCAACGCGATACCATCGGGTAGACTTCCTCGCGCGGCGTCTTTGCGCAGAATGGCGAGATCTTCGCGCTGACGAAGATCTGCCTGCTGCCTGCGACGCGCTTCGGGGCTCGCATGCGCTCTAACTCCCGCAGCGATGTAAATAGAATGCAAGGTTATCTACCCAGTGTTGTGTTGACCGGGGCAGCACCTCTGCTCGAGGCACTCGGCGTTCAACCCGAGCTGATTGCGACCGGAGCCGAGCTGCCAGAGCTTGCGCTGCGTTCCGCCGACGTGCCGATCCGGGGTGCGCAAGTGCTTCGATTCCTTTCGCTGGCTGCTGAAGTTACGCAATGCCGGAACTTTGGACTAAGACTCGCCGAATATCAGGGCCTGGCGGTCCTGGGGCCGATCCTTGTGATGATGCATGGCGCGCGCACCCTCGGGGAGGCAATGGATACGCTTGCCGAGTTCTACGTGCTGCATACATCGATGTCTTCGGTACGGGCAGTGCGGGACGAACAGGGGATGGTTTTGACTTACGACATTGAGAACGCTTCCGGCCCCGGAGAAGTTCAGGCAGTTGAACTGGGTCTCGCCAACGGTATGCAGTACTTGCGTACCATCTGTGGCACCGCCTGGCAGCCGGCCGTCGTGCAATTCCGTCATTCGGCGCCTGCGGACCGCACAATGCACAGGCGCACGTTCGGACCATCCCTCAACTTCGATCAGGACAGAAATGCGATTGTCCTCGATCGCGATACGGTGACGCGTCCGGTAACGCAACTTCGCCGTAACGCGCATCGCGTGCTCGAAACACATTTGCGGCGGGAAAGGGCCCAGGTGGAGGCGCTATGGACGGTACGCACGCAAACGATGATTCGCGCGCTTTTGCCGTTCACTGACAGTTCGCTCAACGCCATAGCGCGAGCGCTTGCGACGTCCCCGCGGTCCTTGCAACGTCGCCTCGCAGAGGCCCGCACGACGTTCGATGAACTGCGGGAACAAGTTCGCGAAGATCTCGCCCTGAAGTATGTGCAGCAGTCAGACCTGCGCCTCGCCGAGATCTCCGAACTGCTCGGCTATTCGCAGCAAAGCGCGTTCAGCCGTGCGTTCAAGCGACTGCGGGGCATCACGCCCCGGCAGTTTCGAGCCATGCGTCACGAGGACGACGCCGGACGTCCTGCCAGGTAGCAATGGCCTACCTTGGGTTTTACGTGACGACGAACGTGGGATTCAGGAACTCCGGATCAGGCGATACCGGGTGTATCGGTGAGTCAGTGGGACGCGGCTTCTATCAATACCGTTCCCTGTCATCGGCGCATTCCAGAATACCCGGACGGGTCTGACCTTTTGCGTCACGTCCGTGCGCCACGCATCTGGCTCACGGACCTTGCCGCCGCTTAGCGGCCGCCCTGGCAGCCGACCAGGTCGATCTCGGCCAACTCATTGGCTTTGCAGTAGGCCTGGTAGCGGTTCAATGCCGTCCGCCACGTCTCGACGAACGTGACTTTGCCGTCTTCGTCGAGGAAGTGGAGCTCACCGGTCGAGACCACGAGCGCCATACCATTGTCGTCATCGGAAAGATTCGTGAACGAGTGCGACGACTCCGATGGCTCGAAAACGAAATCGCCGGCTTGCGCGACCCAATCGTGCTGGTCGTACTTCCATCGACCGCTGAGTGTGTAGACCATCACCGTGCCGGTATGGCGATGAATATGCGCGCCTTCGCCTTTGGCAGCCTTCATGAGCAATACCACTTCGCCCGTGACGGGGTTGATCTTGAAGTATTTGAGTAGGATTTTGTCGTTGATAGGAGCGAAGGGAATCCACGGCGTGGTGTTTCCACCGATATGGACCGTGTCGATCGCTGAAACATCGTTGAGGGCTTGCGTAGCTTCTGCGTGCATGGAATGGATCTCCGATTGAGTTAAGGGCTGGGTGTGCGCAGCGCGATCGGTGCGCTATCTCCAGTTCCCATTCAATCGCAGGTCACCCGTGGGAACTTGACCTGTGCCGCCCTAATTTGTACTTTGCGCGCCAAGTGTGTTTTGCAAGCTGATCTCATTCGGGACAAGGCTGGCCCGCGGCACCCCACATCGCGACGTCCTTCACATGTGAATCGAATGTGCCAGGTGGTGTGTCGCGCCCCCCACCCGGATTCCAGCCCCAGGGGATAAAGCCATGCATCAGGGCATCGTGACGCAGATGCTCTACCAACCCGGCAGCGTCCCGGCCGCCATTGCGCCTGGGGTCGCGCAACTGCTGACAGATCTCCGCGCCGCTCTTGCCGAACCACTGGAATTGCACAGGGGCCAGTTGCCAGGGAATGCCGACATGTGGTGGCGCATGCGGTACATCGTTCGGCGCGGTCGATGTCACATGGCAAGTTGTGCACGTTTGTCCCGGGATACCCGCGCGACCAAAGCCGGCATTGATGTCCATACCGTGCAGTCGGGTCTTGCTCTCCCCAACAACGTTCCACCTTGGCACATTGTCTGCGCCAACGTGGCAATTGGCGCAGCGCGGATGGGTGATAACGGCCTGGATGCGCTGCCATGCCTTCAGGCCATCGTCCTTGCTGACGCTGCCCGGAAGCGGCATATCGCTGGCGGTCTTCTGGTCGTCGGTGGCTGAGATCGCTATCGGGGCGGCAATGGCCACGGCGGCGGCAACCAGGCATCTCAACAGAATGCGTTTCACGTTTGCCCCCTCAAACGAACTCGACGAACTTGTTGAACGGCATTTCGCGCAGGCGCTTGCCAGTGGCTGCGAAAATCGCATTAGCCAGCGCCGGCGCCGCCGGGGGCACGGGCGGCTCGCCAATTCCCCGTATCGGGCCGGCTTCGATGCCGCGCACTTCTATCCTGGGGCACTGGAACATGCGCATGCCCTCATGCTGGTTGAAGTTGCGCTGCTGCACCATGCCGTTCGCGTAGGTCAGTTCGCAATTCATGGCGTGCCCTAGCGCCCAGACGACACCACCCTGGACCAGGTTTTCGAAGTTGACCGGGTCAATGACCTTGCCGACAACGGCAGCCACCCAGACCTTCTCGAGGCGGATGGCACCCTTCTCAGTCGCGGAGACCTCAATCACCTCGGCTACGGGGACGCCAAAGGATTCGGTGAAAGCCACGCCTCGCCCCCGACTGTTGGCTGGCCGCAGGCCATTCCAGCCGGACATTTCGCCGACGGCCTCCAGTACCTTGCGGTGCAATGCGTTCTTGCACAGGTCGATTCGACCCTTGAGTGGATCGACCCCTGCCGCGTACAGCAATTCATCAATAAAGGCATCACCGAAGAAGCCGCCAGTGGAAGCGCCAACCGAGCGCCACGACGAGCACGGCGAGGTGCCCTTGACCTGGTAGCCCGTCATTCTGAAGTTCGGGATGTCGTACTGGAGGTTCCCGGTCCCAAGCGGAATTTGACCGTCTGCCCCAGCCGCCTTCATTCCCATGCGGCTGAACTGCGACCCCACGGCCGAACTGGTGGCGACATGAAAGTCCACCGCGACGATCTTGCCATCCTTGACCACGCCGCGGTTGCGCGCCATGCCGATATGGCGCGGGAAATCTTGCAGGAAATCCTCCTCGCGCGAAAACACCAGCTTGACCGGCGTGCCGCGCATCTTGCTGGCGATCTGCACGACTGCGCGGATGTTCTCGAATTCAAGGCGATGACCGAAGCTGCCGCCAGCCCATTGGTTGTGCAGCACGACCTGCTCCGGCTTGTGTCCGGTGATGGAGGCGGCGATGCCCTGCACGACGGCAGGCATCTGGTGACTGGTCCACAGCTCGATGCCGTCGTCGCGAACGATGGCGATCGCGTTCAGCGGTTCGAGCGGCTGATGCGCGACATACGGTGCGCGATACTCGGCCTCGATCACCCTGACGCCCTGCAACGCGCCTTCCACGTCGCCCTCGTTGCGCCAGACCTTGTCGACGTTGTCCGGCGCGAATGCGGCTTCGACGGCGGCCCAGTGCTGGGCCTGCTCGGGCGGATAGTCGGTGGCCGCGGCCCACTTGCACTCCACCGCATTCGCTGCCTGCATCGCATACCAGGTATTGGTCGCGACCACGGCGAAGCCGTTGGTGATCGGCAGGATCTTCTTCACCCCCGGCATGCGCTCGGCCTTGCCCGCGTCGAATGACTGCAACGGCGCGCCCTTGTTCGGATTCATCTTGACCGTTGCGAAAGCCATGCCCGGCACAGACTGATCGATGCCGAACCTGAGCTGGCCGGTGGATTTCGATGCGATATCCAGCCGCTGCGTGGGCTTGCCGATCAGGCGCCACTGCGATGGATCGCGCAGCCCGACATCCTGCACCGGCGGCACTTTGGCTGCCTCGGCAGCGAGATCGACATAGCGAATCTTCCTGCCGTTGGGCAGGATCACCGCCGCGGATGCGGTACGCAGCTTGTCGACGGCAATGCCGGTGCGCCTGGCCGCGGCGGCCTTCAAGGTCTCGCGCGCGATCGCGCCAGCCTCGCGTAGCTTGGTGTAGCTGTCCGGAATGGTGCTCGAGCCGCCGGTGAGCTGCATGCCACCGTCCTTGAGCATTTTTCTTGCGCCCGCGCGCGCGGCCTCGGCTTCGGGGCTGTGGTCAGTGCTGAGGAACGGAATCAGTTCATCCACCAGCGCGGTGTTGTAGTACGCCTTGTCGGTCGGGCCGAAATCGGTTTCAAACTGGCCAAGGTCGAGATCCATCTCCTCCGCCAGGAAAATAGCCTGGCCCGCGACCGCGCCTTGTCCGACGTCGGCGTGCGGCGTGATCAGGGTGATCTTGTCGGGGCTGATCCTGACCCACGGAGTGATCGAGACCGGCTTCGCTGCGGCCTTCGGTGCACCGGCGGCACCCCTGGCGAAGACATAGGGCCCGAACACGACGCCGCCGGCGACGGCGGCCGAGCCAATCAGGAAGGAGCGGCGACCGGGCTTGCTGACGATCTCGTCCATCTCACTTCTCCGACAGTTTGGCGGCGGCCGCGTGGATCGCGGTACGGATACGCTCATAGGTACCGCAGCGGCACAGGTTGCCGGACATGGCTGTGTTGATATCGTCATCCGATGGCTTCGGATTGGCCGCCAGCAGCGCCGCTGCCTGCATGATCTGCCCACACTGGCAGTAACCGCACTGCGGCACCTGATGTTCGATCCAGGCCCTTTGCACGACATGCAGGGACTTCGCGCCCAACCCTTCGATGGTGGTCACCGCCCGCTTCCCGAGGTCGCCGATGCGCATCTGGCAGGATCGCACCGCCTGGCCGTCGATATGCACCGTGCAGGCGCCGCATTGCGCGATGCCGCAGCCGTATTTCGGCCCCGTGATGCCCAGCTCGTCCCGCAGCACCCAGAGCAGGGGCATGTCGGGGACAACGTCCACCTGCCGCATTTTCCCATTGACTGTCAGCTTGATCACGGTCCGCCTCCGCGCTTAATGGCGTTGGGTAAACGCTCTTTCGCTGCGTCGCCCTGCGGGATACCTGGCGACGCAGCCATGGCTCTGATGTCAAGGTTCTCGAAGATCATGCCGGGCGTCTCGCCCGTTCCCTCGACTGGTCGAACGATGTCTGAGGCAATTACTAAGCCAACGGCAATATATTGAATTTAAAGGGACTTTTAAGGTTGCCCATTGGCGATTTTTCGCCAATGGCGAACTCCTGTACAAGCTTAACTGTTGGCCGGCTGCCGGAAGCGGCTCTTGTCGATGCGCAGCGCGCGGATCTTCGATTCAAGCGTCGAGCGCGGAATACCGAGCCGTGTCGCCGCCCCGGACCGTCCGTAGACCCGGCCGTCACAGGCGCGCAGCGCGTCCTCGATGATCGCCTTCTCATGTGCAGCGAGCGTGCCGGACAGGGCGAGCCGGCTGTCGGCCGGTGGTCGTGTTGGCAGCCAGCAATCGTCGATCGTGAATTCTTCAGCGTCACACACAATTACGGACCGCTCGATAACGTTCTGCAGTTCGCGCACGTTCCCCGGCCAAGGGTAGGATTGCAGGCGATTCAGTGTCCGCTTGCTGACGCGCTTGAATGCTTTGCCCGCCTTGCGCGCGTAGTGCTCGATGAAATACTCCGCAAGCAGGGGAATGTCCTGTATCCGCTCCCGCAGCGGCGGCATCTCAACCGGGAAAACGTTCAGACGATAGAAGAGGTCCTGGCGGAAGCTTCCATCGGCCACGGCTTCGCCCAAGTCACGATTGGTGGCCGCGATGAGGCGAACGTCGACACGGATCGCCTCCGTTCCCCCAACGCGCTCAAACTCGCGTTCCTGCAGCACCCTCAGCAACGCGATCTGTGTGTCGGGCATCAGTTCGCCGACCTCATCCAGGAAGATCGTTCCGCCGTCGGCGAGTTCGAAGCGGCCGAGTCGCCGGTGGGTGGCACCTGTGAAGGCCCCCTTTCTCATGCCCGAACAGTTCCGAGGCAATCAGCTCCCGAGGTATCGCGGCGCAGTTGACCGCGACGAATGCCTTCGACGAGCGGCGCGAGCGCCGGTGAATCGCACGGGCGACGAGCTCCTTGCCGGTCCCGGTCTCGCCCGTGATCAGTACCGTGGAATCGCTGGCTGCGACCTTGGAAACTCGCGCAAGCACAACCGTCAGCGCGGGCGATGTGCCGACAATCTCTTCGAAGACGGAGGTTTTGTCGATTTCCTCGCGAAGCGCCACGTTTTCCTGTTGCAGCCTCTCCTCGGCTCGCTTGCGCTCCTCGATATCCGTACATGCGACGTACCAGCGCAGCAGCCGTCCGCGCTCGTCGCAGACCGGGTTATAACGCGCCAGGAACCAGCGATAGCTTCCGTCGTGCTTGCGCAGGCGCAGCTCCAGCTCAGGGACGGAACCGACCGACAAACGACTTGCGAACGCGATTAACCGTTCGCGATCGTCAGGATGAACGTGAGATCCGATGGTTGCGTGCAACCTGTCGTCCAGACGAATGCCGAGATAGGCGAGCGCCGTGCGGTTGGCGTAGAGGCGCTCGCCGTTCGGGCCCAGCACGCCTACGTGTTGCGGCGCGAGATCGACAATCTGCCGGAGTTCCTCCTCGCTCTTGCGCAGCGCCTGCGTGAGTTGCTCTTGCTCCGTGACATCCATCCCGGTTCCGACGAACCCCCGGAAAGTCCCGCCTTCGGGCACCGGCGTACCGACGCAGCGGATATGACGAACGGCGCCGTCGGGCCGCACAATCCGCTTCGTGAAGTCGAAGCCACGGTGCTCTGCCAGCATCTTCTGCATTTCGTGCGCCACGAAGTCTCGATCATCGGGGTGCACCAGCGCCATATATTCCGGCGTACTCGGCGCCTTGCCGCCCGGCTCAAGTCCGTGGATCTGAAACAGCCCGGCGGACCAGTATTCAAAGCCGCCAGCGTTGAATGCCCAGCTGCCGATATGCGCAAGGCGCTGACCTTGCGCCAGGTAGAACTCGGCCCGCTGTCGATCCTCGATATCGAGGTTGATGCCAATCCAGCCACATAGCGTTCCATCATCCGCCCGGCGAGGTTCGGCGCGACTGACGAACCAGCGATAGCCGCCTTCAGCGTTACGTATCCGAAAGGTCACTTCACCTGCCGATCCCGACCTGACGCACTCTGACCAGACCTTGCGTGCGGTCTCGCGATCGTCCGGATGGAGAAACGCGAGATGGGAGTCCCGCGCCGCGCCTGTCTCGATGCCGAACCGAAGAGGATGGTCCTTCGCAAGACCCAGATAGTCCGCGCTTCGTTCATTCAGGAATGTGAGGGAAATGGACGGATCCGCGTACCAGATGTGCGCCGGAATCAGATTCAGAGTGCATTGCAGCGATTCCCTGCTGAAGTCATTCATGAGGCAGCCCTCGGCGAGAACCGGTGAAAGCGTTGACCTGTTGTTCAGCATATCGTCACTGGCGAGATTTCACCAATCACCAGTTGGTGCTCATATTCACCGCCGGAACCACAACATCGAAAGCCCGCACGCCACCGCGAGCAGCAGCACTGAGACCCCGGCAAACAATGCGCCCACCTCGGTCTCCTTGCGCTCTAGCGCAAAGCGCGCGCTGAGCTGCCGATACACCTGAGTCAGGTCGGCAGCCGAGCCTGCCTGGAAGTACTCGCCGCCCGTGATGGTCGCGACCGCGCGCAAGGCGGGCTCATCGAGCTGCATGAAGAAAGACAGGCTCGACTCCGCCACGGCGCCACTCTGGGGCGAACCGAAACCCACGGTATAGACGCGAACGCCACGCTGGGCGGCCATGCGCGCAGCCTCTATGGGGTCCGGGCCGGTGGTACGGCGGCCATCGCTGAGCAGGATCACCGCGCCGTGCCGGTAGGAGCCGGGCTGCGCCGCCGGCTGCTCCTGCTCGCGTTTTCTGCGGGCGGCGTCGGCCGCGGCGGCCTCGTCAAGCGACGTGCCGCGCCCGGAACGGTCCGACGCGCTGCCGAACAGGATCACCTCCAGATCGATCCCGGCGTCCGGAAACAGCACGGCCAGCGCCTGGAACAGTCCGCTGCCGGTCGCCGTGCCGCGCTGTAGCTGGAAGCGTTCGATCGCGTCGAGCATGTCCTGCCGGTTGTCGGTGGGCGGCAGCACCACGGCCGCGGTGGCGGCGAAGGACACGATGCCCAGGCGCACGCTGGCCGGCAGCCCCACGATCAGGTCGCGGGCGGCCTGCTGGGCGGCGCTGATGCGGGTGGGGGCCACGTCGGTGGCCTCCATGCTGCGGGAGACGTCCATGGCCAGCACCAGGGTGACGGTGTCGGCCGGCAGGGTGACGGTGGCGCTGGGGCGGGCGCAGGCCAGCAGGGCCGCGGCCAGCGCAAGCAGGAACAGCATGGGCGGGATGTGGCGCCGCAGCCGCTGGCGCGGGCCCAGGGCGGCGCGGGGCAATGCAAGGCTTGCATAAAGCACCGCGCCCTTTTTGCGCCGCGCGAGCAGGTACAGGTAAGCGGCTGCCAGCACCGGGAGCACAAGCAGCAGCCAGAGCATTTGCGGCCAGAGAAACTGCATCCCCTGCTCCTTGGCGCGTGGGTAAGAGGATGGTACTGTATTTTCCACGGCGGGACGGGACCGGGGGCTGCGATGAAACGGGTGACGATCTACGGATGGGTCTCGGCAGCCGTCGCGGTGATTGTCTCGGTAGCGGTGGGTTCCGCCTGGCTGCTGCAGCCGAAGCAGCGCATGCTCACGCAACGCGACATCGACTCTGCGGTGCTGCACACGCTGGAGAGCAAGAGCCTGCCATCGCGCACGGCCAGGGCGGCAGAGGCGGTGCGTGAATCGGTGGTGGAAATTCGCAGTTTTGCGCCGGCAGAGAAAGTTGCGGAGGCGGCTTCCGCCCCCCAGGCCAGGCGTGATGTCCCTGCCACGCCACCTGAATCCTCCCCGCCGTCCCCATCCACCCCGCGCGATGAGCTCGCCTCTGGCGAACGCCCCGAAGCCAAGTCAGAACCACGGCACATCGGTTCGGGCGTGGTCGTGACCGAGCGCGGCGTCATCCTCACCAGCTACCACGTCATCGCCGGCGCCCGGCGCCTGGAAATTACGTTCCACGACGGTCAGACGTCCGAGGCCTCGGTGCTGCAGGCGATCCCCGAGAAAGACCTCGCCGTCATCCAGGCCAAGTCCATTCCCGACGACCTGCCCGCGGCGACACTCGGCTCCAGCCGGGATCTCGCGCCGGGCACCGAAGTCATCGCGGTCGGCTTCCCGTTCGGCATCGGCCCGTCGGTGTCCGCCGGCGTGGTGTCCGGACTCGACCGCGAGTTCGTGTCGCCGGACAACAAGCTGCGCCTGGACAAGCTCATCCAGTTCGACGCCGCCGTCAATCCAGGCAACTCCGGCGGACCGCTGGTGAACCTTGACGGCGAGGTGGTGGGGATCGTCACCGCCATCCTCAACCCGGGCAATTCCGGCACCTTCATCGGCATTGGCTTTGCCACCACGATCGAAAACGCCGGCATAGCCATCGGATCTTCACCTTTCTAGACGCGGAGGCCCATGAACGACCAAGCCCGGGGCGCTGTCGACAGCGCCGACCTGATGGAACGCCTGCTGTATGAGGTGAAGCGCGTGGTGGTGGGCCAGGACCACTTTCTCGAACGAGTGCTGGTGGCCATCCTTGCCGGTGGCCACTTGCTGGTGGAAGGCGTACCGGGGCTGGCCAAGACCCTGACCGTCAACACCCTGGCCAGGACCATGAGCGGCTCCTTCAAGCGCATCCAGTTCACGCCGGACCTGCTGCCTGCCGACCTGATCGGCACCCGCATGTACAACCAGGGCACGGGCGAGTTCTCCACCGTGCGCGGGCCGGTCTTCACCAACCTGCTGCTGGCCGACGAGATCAACCGTGCGCCGGCCAAGGTGCAAAGCGCCCTGCTGGAAGTCATGCAGGAGAAACAGGTCACCATCGCCGGCGAAACCCATCGGGTGCCTGCGCCCTTCCTCGTCATGGCCACGCAGAACCCGATCGAAACCGAAGGCACTTACCCCTTGCCCGAGGCGCAGGTCGACCGCTTCATGATGAAGGTCCTGGTGGGGTATCCCAGCGAGGAGGAAGAGGTCGTCATCGTCAACCGCGTCACCGGCCCCCGCATCAGCGTGAGCCCGATCGCGACGCCCGAGCACCTGACAGCCTTGCAGGAAGCATGCCGCAAGGTCTATGTCGATCCGAGCCTGGTCCAGTATGCGGTGCGCGTGGTGGCGGCCACGCGCAAACCGGGCGCCTACGGGCTGGCCGACCTGGATCGCTACGTATCCTTCGGCGCGAGTCCGCGCGCCACTATCGGCCTGATCGAGGGCGCGCGCGCCCTGGCCTTCCTGCGCGGACGAGACTATGCCCTGCCCGAAGACGTGACCGACCTCGTCCCCGATGTATTGCGCCACCGCCTGTCGCTCTCTTACGAAGCCATGTCCGATGGCGTGACCGCCGACCAGCTCATCATCCGCATCACGCAGGCCCTGCCGGCCCCCGAGCGGCCGCTGGAATCCCATGTTCGGGCGGCTGCGGATTAGGCGCCGGCACGGCCCGGACGAGGCCGTACCCGACGGCGCGCCTGCCAGCGCCGGCGCAAGCCAGACCGATGCCTTGCTGCGCCGGCTGGAATGGACTGTGGTCCGCCGCCTCGACGGCCTGCTGCAGGGCGACTATCGCACGCTGTTTCGTGGCTTTGGGCTGGACCTTGCCGACCTGCGCGAATACCACCCTGGCGACGACGTGCGCCACATCGACTGGAACGTGACCGCGCGGCTGCAGACGCCCCACGTGCGTGAGTACCAGGAAGACCGCGACATCTCGGTCTGGTTCCTGCTGGACCTGAGCGGATCGATCGACTTCGGCTCTGGCAGCGTGCGCAAGCGCGACCTGCTGAGCGACTTCACCACCGTCATGGCGCTGCTGCTGACGCGCTATGGCAACCGCGTCGGCGCCGTGCTCTACGGCGGGGCAACCGACGCGGCCGCGTCGGTGGTGCCGGCACGCTCGGGGCGTCGCCAGCTGCTGCACCTGCTCCACTGCATGCAGGCCACGCCAGCCGCGTCCCCGGGCGACACCCGCTTGCGCGACCTGCTGGAGCGCGCGCGGGCTGTCGCAAAACGACGCTCGGTGATGTTCGTGGTCTCTGACTTTATCAGCGCCCCGGGCTGGCAAACGTCCCTCGGCATGCTGGCCCGGCGTCATGAAGTCGTCGCCGTGCGGCTGGTCGATCCCCTGGAGACGGCCTTGCCCGACCTGGGACTGGTCGTGCTGCAGGATGCCGAAACCGGAGAGCAGATGTTTGTCGACACGCATGACCCCGCCTTCCGGAAGCGCTTTGCCGCCGCCGCCGAGGCGCGCGAAGCCGAACTGCGCCTGGGTTTTGCGCGGGCCGGCGTGGAGTGCCTGACGCTGTCGACCTACGCCCGCCTGGACCTGGCGCTGCTGAACTTCGCCCGCGAGCGCCGCCGCCGACAAGGCGCCCCCAGAGAGGCAAATGTGGCGGGAGCAACAAAGGGGGCGGCGTGACCGATGCGGTGAGCCGATTGCCCGTCTTCAGCTTCCTGTGGCCTGGCATGCTGTGGCTGTTCGCGCTCGTCCTGATACTGGCCACCGGTTATGTCTGGCTGGACCGGCGCCGGCGGCGCGCGCCTGTGCACTACCCTGCCCTTAAGACCGCCGGCCTTGCCATCCAGGGCGGCGCGCCCTGGCGCCGCCACGTGGCACCCGCGCTGACCCTGCTGGCGCTGAGCGCGTTGACCGTCGCCATCGCCCGTCCCCAGGCCGTGATGATGCTGCCCTCGCGCATCGAGACCCTGATCCTGGTACTGGACTTGTCCGGCAGCATGCGGGCGCAGGACGTCAAACCCAACCGCCTGCGCGCCGCCCAGCAGGCAGCCAAAGTCCTGCTGGACGCACAGCCAGCCGCCGTCAGTGTCGGGGTGGTCGCGGTGGCCGGCACCGCCGCCGTGGCGCAGGCCCCCAGCCGCGCCAGGGAAGCCGTGGCCACGGCGATCGACCGTCTGCAGCCGCAAGGCGGCACCGCCCTGGGCAACGGCCTGCTCATCGCGCTCACGACCCTGCTGCCGCAGGCGGGCGCCGACGCCGAGCGCCTCATGAACGACGACATGCCGCCGCCCAGGAAATCACGGCCGTCCGGCAACGCGCCTGGCGGGCTGGCTTCTCCCGACGACGACGCCGTGGCGCCCGGCTCCTATGCTTCAGGTGCGATCGTCCTGTTCTCCGACGGCGAAAGCAACGCCGGCCCCGCCGCGATCCAGGCGGCGGAACTTGCCGCCGCGCACGGCGTGCGCATCTACACCGTGGGCGTCGGCACGACCGAAGGCGTGGTGCTGTCGGCCGACGGCTGGTCGGCGCGCGTCAGGCTGGACGAAAAAGTCCTGAAGCAAGTCGCCGAGGCAACCGGGGCCGAGTACTTTCGACTCGAAGATGCCGCCGAGCTGAAGAAGGTGTACCGGGCGCTCAACGCCAGGCTGGCATTCGACAAGCGCAGCCAGGTCGAGATCACCGCGCTCTTCGCCGCGCTGGGCGCGTTGCTGGCGGCCTGTGCGGGGCTGTTGTCGCTGTGGTGGTTCGGGCGGGTGATGTAGGGAAAACGCGGCCGAAAGGGAAATGCCAGCGCCAACGGCAGCGCGATGGTGATGGCATGCCAGCCGCGGCCGCTCAGCGGGCATGCCTGGGCGTGACGGAAATGGCAAGGGCTTCGGTGTAGACGGCCTGCACCTGCTCACCGGGGCGAACCGCCTTCAGTTGCTTCGGATCCTCGACATGCACGTCCACCATCCTGCCCCTGGGCCCTTTAAGCGTCACCATGCCGGTCTTGGCATTGACCGCCACCACATCGGCAGTAACCATCACCTCGCGCCCGACCATGCCGCCGGGCTTGCCGCCAGGTGCGGCCCGGTCCGCGATCTCACGTTCGGTGCTGGAGCGCATGCCGCTCTGCCTGGTCAGGCTCACTGACAAGGCCTGCGTGTACTCGACGTTGACCTTGTCGCCCACGCGGAGCTGCTCGAAATTGCGCACGTCGTCGCCCACCTGTACGTCGGTGACCTTACCCTGCTTGGTCTTGAGCGAAACGGTGCGCGTGGCGGCATCGATGGCCACCACCGTAGCCGTGGCCCTGACCGTGCCGGTTGTCTTGGACGCGCCCACGCCCGACACGACATCCACGCGGGTTTCGGGCTGTGCCATCGCCGCACAGGCCGCGGCCGCAAGTGCGGCCGCCACGATCAGCTTGCCGGGATTCATGTCGTTCTCCTTGACTCCCATCTTGTCGCATACCGTCGTCCGGCGGCGCCGGCACAAGGCTGACGCGTTGGCCGAACAGGCCTGTTAACCATAGCAGACGAAAGGGCATCCGCCTGCCCTTTCGTTTCTCACGCCAGATTCACGGCTGGCGCCCACTGACAGGCAGCGGGCAAAGCAGGTTGCTAGGCAATCCACCCCTTGATCGCCTCACCCATCACGCTCGCCGAGATGCCATAGCGATCGTGCAACGTGGGCAGCGCGCCGGCATCCAGGAAGGCGTCTGGCAACCCCACTTGCCGAAACGGCACGGAGACGCCCGCTTGCATCAACGTTGTCGCCACCGCCTCCCCAAGCCCGCCGATGACGGTATGGTTCTCGGCCACCACCACCAGGCGCCCTTTTCGCCTGGCCTCGCGCAGGATGGTCTCGGTGTCCAGCGGCTTGATGGTCGGCACGTGCAGCACCGCCACGCCGATACGATCAGCCTCCAGCGCCTTGGCCACCTCCAGCGCGCGCATCGTCATGATGCCCGACGAGATCACCAGCACTTCGGCGCCGTCGCGCAGCAGCTTGGCCTTGCCCAGCTCGAACTTGTAGTCATACTCATCCAGCACCACCGGGACATTGCCGCGCAGCAGGCGCGCGTACACCGGCCCCTTGTGGGCGGCGATGGCCGGCACCATCTGCTCGATGTCGATGGCGTCGCACGGGTCGATCACGGTCATGTTGGGCATGGCGCGCATCAGCGCCAGGTCTTCCGCGGCCTGGTGGCTGGGGCCATAGCCGGTGGTAAGCCCTGGCAGCGCGCAGACGATCTTCACGTCGAGGTTGTCTTCGGCGATGGTCTGGTGCATGAAATCATAGGCGCGCCGCGTCGCAAACACCGCATAGGTGGTGACGAAGGGCTGCGCGCCCTCGTGGGCGAAGCCAGCGGCGGCGCCCATCAGGAGCTGCTCGGCCATGCCCATCTGGTAATAGCGCTCCGGGAAGGCCTGGGCAAAGAGATGCAGGTCGGTGTACTTGCCCAGGTCGGCGGTCATGCCGATCACGTTCTGCTTGTGCCGGCCCAGTTCTACCAGGGCGTGGCCGAACGGGGCCGATCTGGTCGCCTGCCCTTCCCCGGCGATGGAGGCGATCATTGCCGAGGTCTTCAGCTTCGGCTTGGTGTTAGTGGTTGCGTTGGTCTTGCTCATGCTTGTCTCCCGGCTTCCAGGGCCTGCAGTGCGAGTTGCCATTCGTGGGCATCCACGCGGATAAAGTGGTTCTTCTCGCGCTGTTCGAGGAACGGCACGCCGCACCCCATGCGCGTATCGCAGATGATCATGCGCGGCTGCGCGCCGCGGTGCTCGCGGGCCGCGCGGAAGGCGGCGGCCACGGCGTCGATGTCGTTGCCGTCCACGCGCTGCGTGAACCAGCCGAACGCTTCCAGCTTGGGCACCAGCGGCTCGAACGCCATGATCTGGGTGGAGGGACCGTCGGCCTGCTGGTTGTTGACGTCGACCACGGCGATCAGGTTGTCCAGCTTCCAGTGGGCGGCAGAGAGAATGCCTTCCCAGATCGCGCCCTCGTCCAGCTCGCCGTCGGAGATCAGCGTGTAGACGAAGTTGTCCGAGCCCTTGCGCTTGAGCCCCAGGCAGCGGCCCACGGCAATGGTCAGGCCCTGCCCCAGCGAGCCGCCGGACATCTCCATGCCGGGCGTGTAGCTGGCCATGCCCGACATCGGCAGGCGGCTGTCGTCGCTGCCATACGTCTCAAGCTCTTCGGCGGGCAGGATGCCGGCTTCCAGCAGGGCTGCGTACAGCGCGATGGCGTAGTGGCCGTTGGACAGCAGGAAGCGGTCGCGCCCTTCCCATTCGGGGTCTTGCGGGCGGTAGCGCATGGCGTCGAAGTAGGCCACGGCGAGCACGTCGGCGATATCGAGCGCCTGGCCGATATAGCCCTGGCCCTGGACTTCGCCCATCAGCAAGGCGTTGCGGCGGATGCGGTAGGCGCGTTCCCGCAAGGACACGGCCTTGTCGGTGGTAGTTTGTTGCATGGTGTCTCCTGCAAACGATTGGAGTTTCAAAGAAAAGGGCATCAGCGGTTCACGGACCGGGCCGGTACCAGGAAGACCAGCATCGCGCCGAAGACGACGGTGGCCGAGATAAACACCAGCCCGGCGGTGGACTTGCCGGTCAGGTCGTTGAGCCAGCCCACGATGGCGGGCGAAAAGAAGCCGGCCAGGTTGGCCACGCAGTTGACTGCGGCAATCCCCGCTGCGGCTGACATGCCGCCCAGCAGCGCAGTGGGCAGCGCCCAGAACTGCGAGGACGAGGCCAGGATGCCGGCCGCGGCGATGCACAGGCACACCAGCGATGCGCTGACACTCCCCAGCATGGGCAAGGCGGCAAACCCGGCGGCGGCGACCACCATTGGCACGATCAGGTGGAATCGGCGCTCGCGGTGGCGGTCCGCGCTCATGCCGACCAGCGGCAACGCCACGATGGCACAGAGATACGGCAGCGCGGTGTAGATACCCACCCACAGCGGATCGGCCACGCCGGCCTTGCGGATGATCGTGGGCAGCCAGAAAGTCAGGCCGTACTGGCCCAGCACCACGCAGAAGTAGATCCCGGCCATCAGCCACAGCCGGCGGTCGCCCATGAAGGCGCGGATCGACATGTGTTGCGTCTTCTGCGCGTTGTCGCCTTCGATATTGCGCTTGAGCAACGCCTTCTCGGCGTCGGTGAGCCAGTGCGCCTGGTCGATGCCGTTGTCCAGATAAAACAGGATGGCCACGCCCAGGAACAGCGACGGCAGTGCCTCGATCAGGAACAGCCACTTCCAGCCGGCCAGGTCGCCCACGCCGTGGAAGGCATGCAGGATGTAGCCCGACAGCGGTCCGCCCACGATGCCCGCCAGCGGGATCGCCATGAAGAAGAGCGACAAAGCCTTGGCGCGGCGCTCGGACGGGAACCAGTAAGTCATGTACAAGATCACACCGGGCGCGAAACCGGCCTCGGCCGCGCCCAGCAGGAAGCGCAGGATGTAGAACTGGGTTGGCGTACTGACAAAGGCGAAGCAGGCGGAGATCACGGCCCAGGTCAGCATGATCCGCGCCAGCCAGCGTTTGGCGCCGACCTTGTGCAGGATCACGTTGCTCGGCACTTCAAAGATGAAGTAGCCGAGGAAGAAGATGCCGGCGCCCAGGCCGTAGATGGTCTCGCTGAACTGCAGATCGCTCAGCATCTGCAGCTTGGCGAAGCCGACATTGACCCGGTCCAGGTAGGCGCCCAGGTAGCACAGCATCAGGAACGGGATCAGCCGCTTCACCACCCTGGCGTAGGTGCGGGTCTCGATGGTGGCGGAATCGGCGTGCAGCGTCGCTTCGCCGCCGATGGGCGAAGCCGCGTACTTGGTCTTCATTGGTTGTCTCCTGCCTGGTTGCGCCGCATGGTGGCGCACCGGCTGTCAGATGTGCCGCCTCTGCGGGCGGCTTCACTTGAATTTAGTGGATCAGCATGCCGCCGTTGACGTCGAGCGTGATGCCGGTCAGGTAGGCGGACATGTCGCTGGACAGGAACACGCAGGCATTGGCCACGTCGGCGGCATTGCCCAGGCGGCCCAGCGGGATGCCCTTGATGATGTCGGCGCGCATCTCGGGGGTGAGCTTGTCGCCGGTGATGTCGGTCTGGATCAGGCCCGGCGTGATCGCGTTGACGCGGATGCCGTCCGGCCCGAACTCGCGCGCCATGGCGCGCGCCAGCCCCAGCACGCCGGCCTTGGCTGCACTGTAGTGCGGACCGCCGAAGATTCCGCCGCCGCGCTGCGCGGAGACCGAGGACATGCAGACGATGCTGCCGCGCTGTTGCTTGCGCATCTGCGGCAGCACAGCCTGCGACATGTACAGGGTGCCGCGCAGGTTCACGTCGAGCACGGCGTCGTAGTTGGCGGCCTGGATATCGAGCGTGCGCACCGGCTGGGTAATGCCGGCATTGTTGACGAGCACGTCAATGCGCCCATAGCGCTGCAGCACGGCCTGGGCCGCGCGCTCGCAGGCGGCCTTGTCCGTCACATCGCAGGCCAGCCCGAGATGCTGGTCGCCCAGCTCGCCGGCGGCGGCCTGGGCGTCTTCGAGGCGCAGGTCCAGAATGACCACGGCGGCGCCCTGGGCCGCAAATGCCTTGGCGGTGGCTTTGCCGATACCGCGTGGGGAGGCTGCCCCCGTGATGATGACTACGTTGTTCTCGACCAGCATCGTTGTCTCCTTTGACATTGGATTTGATGGGTCGAGTGTTGTCGCTGGCGGCCTTCCGATCAACGCGGTCTGGCTCAGCTATTGCTGAGAAATATTCAGGAATGGCTGGGCCGGGGTGTCAACCGGGCCCCGCCGGCCGCACTTGCAGGTCAGCCGGGCTCAGCCAGGAATTGGCAACTGACGCTCCATCCAGGCCAGGAAACACGCCACGCGCGGCAGCTCAGCGTTCTGCTGCGGATAGACAAGGTGGTGACTGCCGACCTCGATGGCATGGGCGTCGTCGAACACTGGCACCAGCTCACCCTTGCGGAGCATGACTGACGCCAGCAGCGTGCTTTCCAGCGCCACCCCCAGTCCCAGCGCTGCTGTCTCAAGCGACATGTACGAGCGGTCGAACGTGAAGTCGAACCGCTTGTGGGCGCCCGGCACGCCGAACCTGGCAAACCATTGCTGCCACTGGACCAGCGGGGTCTCCGAATAGATGAGACGCTGCCCGAGCAAGTCAGCCGGTGACGCGATCGGATGTTTCTCGAGGAAGGCCGGCGAGGCCAGCGGAGCGATGGTCTCCCGGCGCAGGGTCTTGACCTGGATATCGCGCCAGTGTGCATAGCCGTGGCGGATATCCACGTCGTAGTACCCGCTCGTAAAGGAAACGTCCTCGTAGGAACAGGACAGGTTGAGCTGGATGTCGCCATTGTCTGCCTGGAACGATTCCAGCCGCGGCAACAGCCACATCAGGCCGAAGCTGGGACTCGAATGGACCCGCAGGATCTCGATGTTGGCCGGGCTGGACGCGCGCTCGGTCGCGCGATTCAGGTCAGCGAGCACACCAGTGATGTCACGCAGGTACTGCTCACCCACCGGCGTGAGCGCCAGTCCGCGTCCCTGCCTGAAGAAGAGCGCCTGGCCGAGCGCCTCCTCGAGATTGCTGATCTGGTGGCTGACCGCGGATGCCGTCAGGCCCAGCTCCTCCGATGCCCGGGTGACACTCTTGGTTCTGGCAACGCTTTCGAAGGCGATGATGGCCTTCACCGGTGGAATGCGCATGGCTTGTGGGACCGGCGAGTCCGATCACGGTCAGGAACATCCGGCGATTCTACTTCGACTCGGGGGAAACCCCGGCCTGCCTAGGCGGCACAAGCCACGTGCGCAGCAGGCTCGGCCAGGAATAGCTCGTCAACAAGACCGGCGCGGCGCGCGCGGGTCGCGGCCTGGTTGACGTAGCCCTTGTCGGCAATCTCGTTGGCATCGATCGATGGCGGCTCGGCCATCAGCAGCACGCGCTTGACACTGAGGCTGGCGCCGCCGGTTGCGCGCAGGCGCTCGCGAATGGCATCGACGACACGGGGATGGCGCACCAGCGCCTGCGCATCCAGCTCGGCCAGTTCGGGGTGCAGCGCGCGGCAGGCGGCGACGTTCGGCCAGGCCAGCGCGGCCACATAGTGCTGGTCGTGGCCGCAGATCACGGCATCGGTGAGCAGCGGCGCGCATTGTTCGACCAGCCCCAGCCGGACCGCGCCGACCCGCACCCACGTACCGTTGACCAGCTTGAAGTCCTCCACCACGCGCCCGGCAAAGCGAACGCCCCTGGCCGGATTCGCAGGATCGGCGAGCCGCACGGCATCCCCCAGGCAGAAGTAGCCCTCATCGTCAAAGGCGGCGGCGGTCAGGTCGGGGCACTTGATGTAGCCGCTGAACAGGAACGGCCCGCGCATGCGGATTTCGTAGCGGCCATCGCCTCCTTCCAGGGGTACCAGCTTGACTTCGGCGCCGGGCATCGGCACGCCGACATTGCCGGTATCCTCGGTAGGCCAGCTGCAATAGATGCCCATGCCGCTGGTTTCGGTGCAGGCCAGGCCCGAGCAGAACGTGATGCGCTCGCCGACGGTGGCTTCGGCGGCGCGGTGGATGCGGTCCCACACGTCGCGCGGCAGGCTGGCGCCCCCATAGGCAAAGTTCACGACATTGGCAAACAGGCTGCGTGCCAGTTCGGGATCGCGTTCGACCTCGGCGGCGAGCATGGCCCAGGCGGCGGGCACGCTGGAGAAAATCGTCGGCGACACCTCGCGCAGGTTCCGCACCGTGCGCGCGAACTGGCCCGGGAGCGGCCGGCCGTCGTCGATGTAGTGCGTAGCACCAAGCGTGACCGCGCGGCTCAGGTTGAGGATCCCGCCAAGCCCGTGGTGCCAGGGCAGCCAGTCAAGGAACACCGGCTGGCGCTGCAGCAAGCCCTGGTAGGTATCGTGGAAATATGCCGCCACGGCATGGAGGCTGCCATGGGAGATGGCCACGCCCTTGGGGACGCCGGTTGAACCGGAAGTGAACAGCACCCGCCCAAGGTCGGCGTCGCGCACGGCGAGGTTCGCCCCCTTGGCCACATCGCGGCGGCCGGCGGTCAGTTCAGCTTGTGCCAGCGCAGCCCAGTCCAGTTGGCCATCGCCGGCGTTGGCTGCGGCGATGACCGGCACCCCCGGCACGGACAATGCGGCCAGCGCAGGTGCGAACGCCTTGCCGTCCTGCACGAACAACGCCGCCGGGGGCGTCAGTTCGGCCACGCCCCTTAGGCGAACGAAATCCTTGCTGACCAGCGAATATGCCGGCGACACCGGCGCCGTCGGCACGCCCACATATTCGGCGGCAAGCAGCAGCACCGCCTGCTCGATCGAATTGCCCGACAGGATCATCAGCGGCCGGTCAGGCCCCAGCCCGAGTTCCAGCAGGCCGGCCCCCACCGTTTGCACCTGGCGCCACAGTTCCGCCCAGGTGATCGAGCGCCAGTCCCCGTTGCCATCGCGCTCGCAGAAGGCGGCGACGGCCGGGCGGCGCTCTGCCCAGTACGCCACGAAATCCGGCAGGCCGCGCTGTGCCAGTTCAGGTTGCGGTGCTGCGCTGCGCAGCACCAAAGTTCCGTCCGGGCGATGCTCGACCAGGGTCTCGCGCTCGGCGAAAACGGTGGCACGGTATTCCGCCACGGGCTGGCGCGCGGACACGGTAGTGGTCATGGTTTTGTGTCTCCTAACCCCGGCTGTCGCGCCGGTTGTCTGTGCTGCCCGTCCCTGGCCGGGAAGGCATGTGTGGCTAGGTTAGATCGCGTCTCGGCCGGCTGAAACCACCCACGTCAGGTGGCCGGTGACGCATGCGGCGAAAAGCCGCTCACAGCGGCCCGGGCAGCGTCTTCAGACCGACCCAGAGCACCCCGATGACAACATTGACCGGCACGCAGAGCGCGCCGGGCACGTAGAAGAGCGCGGACAGCGCAGGCGCGGACAGCACCAGCTCCACCACGCTGCCCAATCCATAGAAGAGGACACCACACCAGAGCCAGCGCCGCATATACGTCAACAGCCAGTGCGCGCGCGCCTTGTTGAAATGCCAGGCAAGCGCCCGTTCTGCGCGGTTGCCCCGGCTGGCGTCCCGGAACAGCCAGCTGAAGAAGAAGTAGCGGTACAGCAGGGCGCGAAAAGTCAGCTCTTGCATGATCACTCCTTTGGCCGCTGCCAGCCGGTGGAGTGCAAAGGTCACTCAAGCTTACGACGCATGCAGTTTTGACAGCGGCACGTACACCATCAGCGTATCAAAGAAGTGGCGGGAGCCGGAGCCTCGGATGGCCCCGCATGCCGCCTGCACTATGGCAGTGCACCGAGCCGCAAGCCCATCATTCGAGGCTGATTTCAAGCTGCTGTACTACACGCTTCTCGCACTCGTACTGCTCCGCGACGAACTTCGCGTAGCCAGCACTGCTGAGGTGGACTTGCGCCGGGTCGATGGCTCCCAGCGAGCGAAGACAGGCCGGACCCTGCGATGCCCTGAAGAACGCATCGTGCAGCGTAATCCAGCAATATTTTCCGAGGAAAACGGTTTCGCCTTGACCTGGGCAGTAAGCTACGACTATAAATTTACCATCCATATGGATGGTGTATGGATGTTCAGCGGATGGCAATGACATTGCAAGTGCAACATAGATTGCATTTTACAGACCAGAGCCCACGCGACCCGACTCAAGATTTATGAACAAACCAAAAACCGGCGATACAGAAAAAATCACCATCAACCTTGGCCCGGTGGACTTGGGGCAGATCGACCTGCTGGTCGAAGAAGGCTTTTACTCGAATCGCACCGACCTGATCCGGACCGCCATCCGCAACCAGTTGGCCACACACGCGCAAGTCATACAGGAAACGGTGACCCGCCGGGCCCTGGTTCTCGGACTCCAGCACTTCACCCGGAGGGACCTGGAGGCGGCGCGCGCGGCCAACGAGAAGCTCGACATCCAAGTCCTTGGCCTGGCGAGCATTGCCTCGGATGTCAGTCCGGAACTGGCGCTGGCGACCATTGCGTCCATCGTTGTGCTGGGTGCCTTTCACGCCCCGGCGCCAGTCAAGGCCGCACTCGCCGGGCGCATACGGTAGTACCGCGGCAATGTCGCCGCGCCCTGGTTCGCCAGGTTTGCCTGGAAACAAGCATGAAAATGAATGACGCCTTCCTCGCTTCGATGCGAGAAGCTATGCATTTGCTGCAGACGGCGGGCCCGATGGAAGCCACTGAAGCTATCCAGCGCGCACTGCGCCAGCAATCGCCCACGAGCGCGGCGGTTGCTCCGGCCGCGCCCATGCCCGCACAGGTGGTCGAACGCCTGCTCACCCATGCCCAGGCGCCAGCCCGCACGGTTGATGTCGTCAGCGACGTCCCGGAGACAATTCCCGCGACTTCGCGCAGCACCCGCGCTCTGCGCCCGGATAGCACGGGCGCGTCCCCCCACAAAGCGGGACATTTCAGCCAGCGGACGTTCGTGAACCAGGCGGGATCCCGCTCGTACAAGCTCTACCTGCCCGCAGGCCAACGTGCCGAGCCGATGCCGCTGGTCGTCATGCTGCATGGATGCACCCAGGATGCTGACGATTTTGCGGCCGGTACGCAAATGAACGCTCTCGCCGACAAGCTTGGTTTCGTGGTGCTGTACCCGATCCAGGCCGCCGAGAATAATCCGTCGAAATGCTGGAACTGGTTCCGGCCGGGCGACCAGCAGGCCGGCAAGGGAGAACCGTCGATCATTGCCGGCATGGCGCGCGAGGTGATTGCCAGTCATGGTATCGACGCCAGGCGCGTCTACGTGGCCGGCCTGTCGGCCGGCGGCGCGATGGCGGCGGTGCTGATCCAGGGCTATCCGGAACTGTTCGCGGCGGCCGGCGTGCATTCCGGCCTGCCCGCGGGGTCCGCACACGATCTGCCATCGGCGCTGGGCGCGATGCAGGGCGGCAAAGGGATCGGCCGGTCAAAGCCAGATGCGATGCCATCGACAACGCCTCGCCGGCCCATGATCGTGTTCCACGGCGATGCGGATCACACGGTGCATCCGTTGAACGGCAGCCGGCTTGTCGCGCCGTTCGAGAAAGGCCAGGCGCGCCGGGAGAAGGAACGCAAGAAAGTCGCCGCGGGCCATGACTACACGCGGCTCAGCATCACCACGCCCGCCGGCGTCGATGCCGAATACTGGACCATCCACGGCGCCGGGCATGCCTGGGCGGGTGGCAACCGCCAGGGCACCTATACCGATCCGAAGGGGCCGGATGCCAGCGCAGAGATGCTGAGGTTCTTTCTCGCGCATCCGCTGCCAGGCTGAGCCCGCGCCCCCCCTGACAGCGCCAGCCGGGGCAACTATCTGACCGCGGTTGCAGCCGGTCACAGTGGCAAGATGTCGCCGTCCCCCACGTAAACCCCAATGCCCTAGCGAGCATATTGACAGTTTGTTGACAGCCTTCCCGCCTAGAATCTGCCCCCTTGCCAGCCGGATCGGCGACGAATGCCGGATTCCGACGCCGGCGCCCCCGCAAGGACGAGCAACGCGGCCTCGCTAAGCCCGGCGCAGTGGCCGGCCAGCGAAACGCTCACTTCACGACAGGAAAGCAAATGGAAAACGGTGCACGCGAACAGATCCCGGCCACGCTGATCCCCGGCGACGGGATCGGTCCCGAAGTGGTGGATGCCACCGTCAGGGTGCTGGATGCGCTTGGCGCCCCGTTTGCCTGGGATCTGCGCCGGGCGGGAATGGCCGGCGTCGAGTACAGCGGCGATCCCTTGCCGGAAGACACGCTGGACAGCATCCGCCGCACCGGCCTGGCTTTGAAGGGACCGCTGACCACGCCGGTGGGCGGTGGCTTCCGCTCGGTCAATGTGCGCCTGCGCGAGGCGTTCAACCTCTACGCCAATGTGCGCCCTGCCCGCACGCTGGTGCCGGGCCGCTTCGAGGATATCGACCTGGTGCTGGTGCGCGAGAACGTCGGCGGCTTCTACGTGGCGCACGACTACTACATTCCGGTCGGCGACGACCCGCATGCGGTGGCGGTGTCCACCGGCACCAACACGCGCGACGCCTGCCGGCGCATCGCCCGCTTTGCTTTCGAGTACGCCGTCAGGAACGGCCGCAAGAAGATTACGGTGGTGCACAAGGCCAATATCCTGAAGGCGCTTACCGGCATCTTCCTGGAAGCGGCACGTGAAGTCGCCACGGACTACGCCGGCCGCGTGGAGATGGACGACATCATTGTCGATGCCTGCGCCATGCAGCTTGTGCTGAACCCGTGGCGGTTCGACATGCTGCTCTGTACCAACCTCTTCGGCGACATCCTGTCGGACCAGATCGCCGGCCTGGTTGGCGGACTCGGCATGGCGCCGGGCGCCAATATCGGCGACCAGGCCGCGATCTTCGAGGCGGTGCACGGCTCGGCGCCCGACATCGCCGGCAAGGGCATTGCCAACCCGATCTCGCTGATGCTGGCCGCCGGCCTGATGCTCGACCATGTGGGCCGCCAGGACCTGGCCACGCGGCTGCGCTCGGCTATCGAGCTGACGCTCAGCCAGGACCAGGTCAAGACCGGAGACCTCCACGGCACGGCCTCCACGCTGCAGTTTGCGGACGCGGTAGTGAAGCGCATCGCTTCCGCCAGCTGACCCACGCCCGCGCGGCCCGCATGGGCCAGCGCGCAAGACTGCCCCCTCCGCGGTCATTCCCTATCCGGCACGCCCTGGCGTGCCGGCGGGATCGGTCGCGGCCTTAACCTCGTGCGCCATACGGACGCACACACACCCGCCCCCAAGCGCCCCACGCGACAGGGCGGCAAGGAGATACAGAAGAAGATGTTGACCCTGCTCGCCTATTCGATGGTGATCGTGTTCATGGCACTGATCATGACCAAGCGACTCTCCGCCATGGTGGCGCTGATTCTCGTCCCGATTGCGTTCGGCGCGATCGGCGGTTTCGGCCCGGAACTCGGCCCGATGATGCTCGACGGCGTCAAGAAGCTGGCGCCGACCGGCGTGATGCTGATGTTCGCCATCCTGTATTTCGGCGTCATGATCGATGCCGGCCTGTTCGACCCGGTGGTGCGCGCGATCCTGAAGGTGGTAGGCGGCGATCCGGTCAAGATCATCATGGGCACCTTTGTGCTGGCCGCGTTGGTCTCGCTCGACGGCGACGGCTCGACCACCTACATGATCACCTGCGCCGCGATGCTTCCGCTCTACAAGCGGCTGGGCATCAGCCGGCTTGTGCTGGCCTGCGTGATCATGATGGCGGGCGGGCTGATGAACATCCTGCCCTGGGGCGGCCCGACCGCGCGTGCTGCCAGCGCACTGGGTGTGGACGTGGGCTCGCTGTTCGTGCCGATGATCCTGCCGATGATCGTCACCGGCATGTGGGGCCTGTTCGTGGCCTTCCTGCTTGGCCGCCGCGAACGCAACCGGCTTGGCACCATCGCCATGATGGCGGCCGGGTCCAGTCATGACGGCCATGCCGCGCCGGAGGTTGCCGCCGGCGATCCGCAGATCGCCAGGCCGAAGCTGCTGTGGTTCAACTTCCTGCTGACCATCGGGCTGATGGTGCTGCTGATTCTCGGCACCTTCCCGCTGCCAGCGCTGTTTATCGTCGCATCCGCCATCGCGCTGATGGTCAACTACCCGAGCCTGCACGAACAGAAAGAGCGGATCAGCGCGCATGCCGCCAACGTCGTGCCGGTCGTCTCGCTGATCTTCGCCGCCGGCATCTTCGTCGGCATCCTGTCTGGCACCAAGATGGTCGACGCGATCGCAAACAGCGTCATCAGCGCCGTGCCGGACTGGATGGGCCCCTACATGGCCATGGTGACCGGGGTGCTGAGCATCCCCTTCACATTCTTTGTCTCAAACGACGCGTTCTACTTCGGCATCCTGCCGATCCTGGCCAAGGCCGCCGCTGTCTATGGCATCGGGGCAGCGGAGATCGGACGCGCGTCGCTGATCGGGCAGCAGGTTCACCTGCTCAGCCCGCTGGTCGCGTCGACTTATTTGCTGGTTGGCCTGGCCGAGGTCGAATTTGGCGATCACCAGCGCTATACGCTGCTCTGGGCGCTGTCGGCAGCCGGGGTCATGATGCTGGCTACCGTTGCCTTCGGTGTGGTTCCTGTCATTGGCAGGGTTGCCTGACAGCGCGGACCCTCGTCGCCGCGCCGGCCGACACCCCCGCCAAAGGCTTCAGGTCGGCTTGCGCAGGAATCCCTGGTTGCCACCGTTACGATTGGGCGCGAAGCCATTCTTCTGCAGCGTCTCTTCCGCCGTGTCGTAGAAGACCCCGATCTGCATGATCTCTCGTGCCTGTTGCGCTGTCGCGATGGGGCGGCCAAATTCGCCGGCGATACGCACCAGTTGCTTGATCTGCTCGACGGAGGACATCTTTCCCGTGCGGGTCTGGTTCCAGAGTACATCCTCGATGCCGCACCGCACGTGCAGGCCCAGAGCGATGCCGATCATATTCACGGGCAGCACATTCAGCACCGAACTCTCCACCGTGATCACCGCGCCGTCGGGCGCGGCACGCAGGAAGTTGGCCAGGTTGTAGATGTTCGCCTGATCCATGCCGCCGCTGATCGCCACCCAGTTCATCACCAGTGGCCCCTTATAGACGCCGCGGCGAATCATCCGCTCGATCGTTTCAAAGCTGTTGATGTTGTAGCACTGGAACTCACTCTGGATTCCGGCGGCCGTCAGGCGCCGGATGTGCTCCTCGACCCAGCTGGGATTCGAGGGCACGATCATGTCCTTGTAGGTATCGTAGAGGTGCGGGAACCCTCGCGACACGCCCTTGAAGTCATCCACGCCAGCATGCTCCGTCACATTCATCTGCGTGGTGTTGACGGTCACCGTTACCTGGTCAGGCTTCGGATCGAGCTCGGCCAGCATATGCCGCGTGTCATCGCTAAGCCATTTGGCGGCCTGGCCTTCTTCCGGCGCGAAGCTGATGGAGCCCCCCACCTGGATGACCATTTCCGGCACGCGGGCGCGCACCCCGGCGATCAGCTCATTGAACATGGACAGGCGCTTGCTGCCCCTGCCATCGGGTTCGCGCACATGCAGATGCAGCACGGTGGCGCCGGCTTCATAGCAATCCACCGCCTTCTGGATCTGGTCCTCCATCGTGACAGGGATATCTTCCGGGAAGTCTGAGGGAATCCAGCCCGGCGCATAGGGCGCGGCGGTGATGATCAGCGGCTGCTGGTTCTCCGGATACAGGTGGCCGTCAAGGAAGTTCATGGTGATGGATCTCCAATTTGAATGGGAATGTCGAGATGTCGAACTAGATGAAAAAGCTTTAGAGCCCCGTTTGCAGCACCATCTTCGGCACGGCGGTGCACAACGATTGCATCATCTGGCCTCGCACTACTTCCCGCTTTACATTGGATGTCTCGAACTTAACTCTTCACGACAACAACGCGGACACCTCCCCAATACCTACGCATCAACCGCACGCATCCGGCATCCCCGCGCTGCTCCGGTGCACGGCAATCCCCTCTATCGGATCCAGCGGCTGGCGCCATGGGGCACGCTCCAGTGCGCATCGCGTGTCCTGGTACCCTGCCGTCCATCGGCGCTCGATCCCGCAAGTGGAGAAGTCGATATCACGGTGCATGTCGTTGCCGTCGAGCTGCGGTGCATCGAGCTCGACCACGTGCATGGTCGTCCCACACCCCCAGCCGAGTAGCTCCTGCACGTCAGCTTGTCCGCGTTCGCTCTCCGGAATGTGCTTCCCCAGTTCGCGGATGACATGCCGCAGGCGGTGGATCTGCCGCTGCCGCTCCAGATGGGATTCCGCCCGGCTGGAATACTGGATGTCCCGCAGCCGGCTCATTACCTGCCAGATGGAATCGGGCTCGGGGCCGCTGGCGGGCCAAAGCTGCACGGCGAAGATCAGCGAGCTGCGGCGCGGGCGGTCATCGAGAACCGCTTCGAGCGGGGTGTTCGAATAGATGCCGCCGTCCCAGTACGGCTCGCCGTCGACCTGCACGGAGGGGAAGCCAGGCGGGAACGCTGCCGAAGCCATCACATGATCGACGTCCAGCGGCGCGTCGCGGTTGGTGAAGTAGCGCATGCGGCCGCTGCGGACACTGACCGTGCCGACCGTCAGCCTTGTCTGCCTGGCGTTCAGGTAGTCGAAATCGACCAGTCTGGCCAGGGTCGCGCGCAACGGAGAAGTGGAGTAGAAGGCTGCCCTGGCCAGGCCGACAGTGGCGCGTACGCCCAGCCACCAGGCCTCGGGGCTTGGGGTGAAGAACGACGGAATCCCCTGGGTTGTGACCGACAGCACCCTCAGCCAGTCCTCGAACTGGCGAAAGCTGCCGCTTCCCGGAGCGGCGTCGCGACAGGCAACGCCGTCCCAGAACTGCTTGAGCCGGGGGAGCCGCTGCTCTGGCGGATTGCCGGCGATGATGGCCCCGTTGATCGCCCCGATCGAGGTGCCGATCACCCACTCCGGCTCGAGGCCCGCCTCATGCAGTGCCTGATAGACCCCTACCTGGTAGGCGCCAAGCGCGCCACCACCTTGCAGTACCAGCACGACCTGGCCCGGTAGCCCGGCGAACGGCGCCACCTCGGCTTGCGCGGGGCCGGCGCCTGGCGCTTTTGTCTTCTCGTCCATTGCTCCCCCTTTTCTTGTCGTGGCACAGGGACGCCAACTTGTCGCGAGTATCGCCCTGCGTGTCAGGGCCGGCAATCCAGGGCCGGCAATCGCCACGTCGAGCGGACCACGGCGCGTTTCGTTCAGAGTGACGTTTCGAACACCGAAGCCCCTGCCCCATGCGCAAACCGGCGGCGCGGCGGCGACCGGCGTTGCCTATGCTAGACAGACGCGGCGACCCGGCCAGGCAGCCGCGTGTCCCATCCCATTGCAAGGAGATAACCATGAACAAGCGCTTGAGCGAGGACGGCATGGATCTGATCTTTCGCGAGGCACGCACGCACAACGCATGGCTGAACCAGCCCGTGAGCGACGAGACCCTGCGGCAGCTCTATGACCTGATGAAATGGGGGCCGACCAGCGCCAACTGCTCTCCCGCGCGCATCTTGTTCCTGCGGACCCCTGAGGCCAAACAACGCCTGTTGCCCGCGCTGGCGCCGGGCAATGTGGAAAAGACCATGGCCGCGCCGGTCACCGCCATCATCGCCTTCGACATCAAGTTCTACGAACTTCTGCCCAAGCTGTTCCCGCATGCGGACGCACGCTCATGGTTCACCGACACGCCGGAGCTCGCGCTCACCACCGCGAGGCGGAACAGTTCCCTGCAGGGCGCGTATTTCATGATTGCCGCCCGTTCGCTGGGGCTCGACTGCGGGCCGATGTCCGGCTTCGACAATGCCAAGGTCGATCACGAATTCTTTCCGGCGGACCCGAAGGAGAATGCCTTCCAGCTCGAGTATTTCCCGGACAGCCATGTGAAATCGAACTTCCTGTGCAATCTGGGCTACGGCGACCCTGCCAAGCTGTTCCCGCGCAGCCCCCGCCTGGAGTTTGACGAGGCCTGCCAACTGCTCTGAAGAAGGGAGAACGTGATCCGGCGCAACTTGTCGAGTTTGCGCCCATCGCCCTTCCATCGCGTCGGGCCTACCTGCGCAACGAAAACCTGTCCGCCGACCACAGCCGGCTGATGGTCGCCATCGCGCTATGACACGTCCGCCTCTTTAACGCGCGCGTTTGAAGCCGGCTGGGAAACTAATGGCGCCGATGGGGCGGTGACACGCTGCTGACGGCCAGACATTCGACGCAGGATGTTTCTCAGCGGGACGATAACCCTCTCCTGGAAAACAACGGATACGAGAAGGGTCACGAGCAGATAGGCCGGATAGTAATAAAGCCGTGGCGGAGCCGCGTTCACTGCCTGAACACATTCGTGCACCCTATGAACGCAGGACAGAAGCGGGTATGGTATCTCCAGCGCCTTTTGAATTTTTATAAACAGGATGAAAAGCGGCCATTGGATGGCGAATATTGACAACGACGCGTTACCAAGGCGCCTGGCCCAGTTCACCGTTCGTTGCGACGCTTCTCGCAGCATGCTGGCACAGACTAGAATCAATGCAATTTGCGTTGGCATCATGATCCCATTATGAAGCAGGACCCGTAAAAATAGTGAGCCATTCGCGAACAGATAAGCCGCGCCGATGAAAATAGCTGCAAGCATTAGTATTTCGACGCACCGATGGCGAGCCACAAAGCAGGTGATGCGTGCATCATCTTCGGTGAAAATGCCGTACGCGACAATCCCCGCCAGGAATTCGGGAAGCCGCACCAGCGGATTCGTGTGAAGTGTCCCGATTGCCCATGGCTCGCCAGATGCAAACAGCGCCACGGCTAGTGCCGGCAGCAGGCAAGCGGCCCACATGGCAAGAAGGACAGCGTACTTTCGGCGCATACGGAGCAACCGCGGTGCGAGCAGCGGGAAGGATAAGTAAAAGAAGAACAGCGTTGACAACGACCATGCCGGGATGTTGAAGGTGGCGTAGAACGGATTCCACGCCTGAAGCAACGTGACTTGCATTATCAAATTGACGGCAAGTTCTACCGGGCTCATCGTGTAGCGTGGTGGCGGCGTCGAATCCACCCAACTCAGATCAACGTCGTAAATATGGGAGCCCAAAGCCATCAATCCGACTGTCAGAAGCAGCGTAATAATGTGTATGGGATAGATATTGAAAAATCGGTTAAAGATGAATACAGACGCTGGAACTCTCAGTTCCTTGTCTGTACTCGCCCCAACATAGACATGCGCCAGAATGAACCCGGATAGAATAAAAAAGGTGCTGGTCACATATCCGCCGAACTTGAAGATGCCAGCCAGCGGAATCGTTTCGACACCCGGATATCCCAAAAGCGTGTGAAAAAGAACAAGATAGCAGGCAAGCGAAAAACGCAGACAGTCCAGGCCCGGCAAATTTTCTTTCATTCAGCTTCCCCAGTTCCTTGCGGCCGCGCGTGTGTGGCTGGCTGCACAACCTTTGGTGTCACCGACCCTGTCATGTTGCACTGCAGAACGCAGATTGACACCCGCCAGTGTTAAAGGCACCGGATCCGCGGTATGTGCGGTCTCCCACTGTTGTTGGCAGTTTTGCTACTGACGCGACGTGGCAAGCTGGCCGGTCGGCTGCCGGCCAACATGGCTGAGCTCCCGTTGAGTTCCGGCGGCGTCGAAGGGCCTCAGTGGGTGTCGGGAAGTGCCGTTGCCCATCGCTTCCGGCGGCGCGTCCAGCGCTGCGGCCCAAAGATGTCTACCATCGCTTACTCCAGTGTGATGTTGGCCGCCTTGCCGACGCGGCTCCACTTCGCGATATCGGCTTTCTGCATTTCGGCCAGCCGTTCCGGCGCACCGCCCACGATCTTGATCCCGAGCTTGCCGAGCTGCGCCTTGACTTCCGGGTCCTGCAACGCGCGGTTGATCTCCGCGTTCAGCCGCTGGACGATGGCCGGCGGCGTGCCGGCGGGCGCGAAGATGCCTTGCCATTGCTCCGCTTCAAAGTTCGCCACGCCCGCTTCGGCCATCGTCGGCACCTTCGGCAGGCTTGGTACGCGCGCTGCTGTGGCCACCGCCAGTGCTCGCAGCTTGCCGGCCTGGACATGCGGCAGAATCGGCGCCGTGGGCGCAAACATGAAATCGACATGACCGGCCATGACATCCTGGATTGCCGGGACATCGCCCTTGTAGGGCACATGGGTCATGCGCACGCTTTCCTGTTGCTGCAACAACTCCGCCGACATCTGCAGGATCGTGCCATTGCCACCCGACGCGTAGCTCACGACGCCAGGCTTGCTTTTGGCGGCGCCGACCAATTCCTTGACGTTCTTGTATGGACTGTTCGGGCCGACGATGAGCACGCTGGGAATGGTGCCCAGCAGGGCCACCGGCGTGAACGATTTGACAGCGTCATACGGCAGTTTCGGATTCAGCGCGGGGTTGATCGCGTGCGAGGCGGTCGAGGCGCCGAGCAGCGTGTAGCCATCGGGAGCGGAACGCGCCACGAAGGCAGAACCGATCGCGCCCGTGGCACCGGGTCGGTTCTCAACGATAACGGTGGTGTGCAATGCCTGGCCGAGCTTTTGCGCGATCAGACGGGCAAGGATGTCTGTCGTGCCACCGGCGGGATACGGCACAACATAGTTGATTACCTTGTTGGGCCAGTCCGCTTGGGCTTGCGCAACACCTGCGTAAAGCGAAGCGGAAGCAAGGCACATCGCGATGCCCAGCTTGCCCATGCGTGTGCACAGGAATGGTCTGTGGAACATCTTCGTCTCCAATACTTTTCTTTTGGTTTGGCCAGTCGCAGGCAGTGCGTACCGGCATTGATCTTCACGCTTGTTCGGGATGTTCGAAGCCGTAGAGCGTTTGCGGATTGCTGACGAGCACGCGGTGGGCCAGATCCGCCGACTCACACCAGTCCAGGAACGTTTGCAGCAACGCCACATCGTCGACACACCCATCAGTCCTGGCCCGCTGAGTCGGATGCGGCCAATCGGAGCCCCACACCAGGCGCTCCGGTGCAAGCGCCAGATAGCGGGCAGCCAGCGGTTGCACGTCAGCAAAATGTGGCGGCCCCTCTCGCGATTCGATATACGGACCCGATAGCTTGACCCACGCCTTGCCAGCGGATAGCAGCTCCGCGATGACACGAAAGGACGCCTCAGCTTGCGGGTTGCCGGGCGACAGATGTCCATAGTGGTCGAACACAATCGGCACCGGAAGCGCCGCCAGCGTTCCCGCAATATCCGGCAACCATGCAGGCGGCAGGTTGAGCTGGACATGCCAACCTAGTGGGGCAATACGTGCCGCAAGCGTTGGCAGATTTTCGAGCTGCACCGGTGCGGGCAATGTCAGATTGAAGCGAATTCCCCTGATTCCGGCCTGATGCAGATGCCGGAGTTCGGCCTCGGTGACGCTGTCGTCCACGACTGCCACGCCACGCGCGTTCTTGCCGAACTGTGCCAGGGCATCGACCGTGCAGGCGTTGTCGTTCCCATAGGTCGAAGGCGTCACGACAACGACTCGCGATGTACCCAAAGCACGCTGGATCTTGCGATAGTCGTTGACCGAGGCATCGGCTGGCCTCAACGTAGCGCCTGCGGCCACCGGATACCGGCTGCCATACACGTGTGTATGGCAATCGCATGCGTCCGGCATGGCCAGAACGCCCGAAATTCGGCTCACGTCAGCCGTCCTTCGTGCACGGGTGCACCGCCCACCGACATGTCGGCGCACAGGATCGCCCCGGTGGTCGACTCGGTCATGAATAGCGTGGTGCCTTCGGTGCCGCCAAAGCACAGATTGGTCAGCGATGTGCCACCCGGGCTACGAATCACCTCCACAGGTTCGGCGCGATGGTTGAGCACCCAGACATAACCAAGTCCAGGATTCGCCACCAGCAGATGGCCATCCGATCTCATTGCCAGACCATCGGGGCCGCTCGGGCCGTAAGAGGAAAAGAACTGCCCGACCTTGCTGACCGAACCGTCGGCCTGCAACGGCACGCGCCATACGCTGTTCCCGCGGGTCATCGCGACGAACAGCACCCTCTCGTCAGGCGACAGGACAACACCGTTCGGGCTCGGTGCGTTGTCCAGCAAGACGTCCAGCTTGCCGTCGGGCGTCAGTCGATAGACGCGGCCCGTCGGATCGTGCAAGCCGGTCTGGCCCTGGTCGGTGAAGTAGAGATTGCCCTGCGAATCGAAGGCCAGATCGTTGACGCCACGGAAGCGCTCCGAATTCCTACGCTCAAGAAACGGGGTTACGGTTCCCGAGTTTGCATCCAGACGCACCAGGCCGTTGCGATAGTCGGTGATCAGGAAATCACCGCTGGCCAGGCGCTTCATGCCATTCGGTTCACCGTCATACTCGGCAACAAGCTCCCAGTCGCCCTGCATCGAAACACGGAAAATGCGACCGTAGGGGATGTCCGTCACCCAGAGATGGCCATCGGCCCAGACCGGCCCCTCCAGGAATGAGTCGATCGTCGCCCCGCCGCGATTGGCATGCGCCCACGCGTTGTCGGGGTCGTGCCGACGGAACGACTCCGGAAGCCGGGTGAGCACCTGTGCATCGCGTACGGCCGGTTGCTGAAATAGGAACATCGCCGCTCCTGGTTATTGCTTCTCAATATGCGCCTTCTGCGCGACCGTTGCCCATTGCGCGGTTTCGCGCTGAATCAGCTGCGCGAACGCGGGGCTGCCCAGGTTGCCTGGTTGCGCCCCCATCTGCGCAAGAAACGTCTTCATGTCGGGCGCCTGGAGCGCCTTCTGGATCTCCGTTTGCAGGCGCATGGTGACATCGTTCGGCGTGCCCTTTGGCGCGGCAAGGCCTGACCAGTTGAACAGGCTGAAGTTAGGTACACCAGCTTCAGCGAACGTAGGGACGCTCGGGAACACATCCACCCTGGTCTTTCCACTGATGCCCAGCAGACGCATCTGATTACCCTTGACCGGCGCCAGCGCGGTCGGGGTCGACACGACCAGCAGATCCACGCTACCGGACAGCAGCCCGACCATGGCCTCACCAGCCCCCTTGTACGGCACATGCATCAGCTTGATACCTGCGGCCTGTTGGAACGCCTCGGCAGCAAAATGCGGCGAACTACCGGGGCCGCCGGTACCAAACGTCACCTCTCCCGGATGCGCCTTGGCATAGCTGACGAGGGAAGCCAGGTCCTTGAAGCGCGAATCGGCCTTGACGCCAAGCACCACCGGCGAAAATGCGAACGGCGCGATAGGGATCAGAGCTGTCTGATGGTCCCAGTTCAGCTTCTTGAAGACATAGGGGAGCGTGGTGTAGGAGTTGTCGTTCGCCAGAAGCGTGTAGCCATCGGCGGGTGCGTTCACGACTTGGGACGTGCCGATCGTGCCGGACGCGCCCGGCTTGTTCTCCACGACGAAGCTCTGCCCCGTCTGCACGGCGAGCTTCTGCGCGACCTTGCGCGTCACGACGTCGACGGCACCGCCGGAAGGATTCGGCACGATGATGCGGACCGGTTTGTCCGGGTACGCCGCCACAGCGGACAGGCTGACAAGCAGCGTCGTTCCTGCCACCAGGCAGCCAATTGTTCGATAAAACATCGTTGTCTCCTTGTGCTGCGGGGGAGACCTGACTGTCCGTCGGGCCCTCCCGCGACACTTCTGTTCTAGTTACAGATGCAGCCGTGCGTCGGTCAGGCCGGCGTAGCCACGCTTTGCAACTCCGCCAGGACGTTCTTCGCCGCCCCAACGCCCATGTTCACGTACGCCGCGTTGCTGACGCCGCCGATGTGCGGCGACAGAATGAGGTTGGGAATGTCGCGGAACGGATGCGGGACGGGCATTGGTTCCAAGGCAAAGCTGTCCAGGCCAGCGGCATACAGTTTGCCGCTCTGCAGGGCTTCGGCCAGTGCAGGCTCGTCGATGAGTCCGCCTCGCGCCGTATTGACGAGGATCGCGCCGTCCTTGAACGTCGCCAGTGTTTCGCGGTTCAACATGCCACGGTTCTCTTCCGTCAACGGGCAGTGCAGCGACACCACGTCCGATTCCCTGAACAACCGAGGCAGGTCGACAAGCGTTACGCCTTCCGGGACCGTCGTCGCATAAGGATCGAAAGCGGTGACATGCATGCCCATCGCCACACCAATCACAGCGGCGCGGCGGCCGATCTCTCCGAGCCCCACAATACCGAGCGTGCGACCGTTCAGCTCGACGGCCTTGTAAGTTGCTTTGTCCCAATGACCTTGGCGCATGCGATCGTTGAGATGTGGAACCGCTTTGGCACACGCAAGGATCAGCGCCCAGGCATGTTCAGCCACAGCGGCGGCATTGGCCCCGGCCGCGGCGGCCACCTTGATGCCGCGCGCCTGCGCAGCGGCCTTATCGATGGTGTCAGTTCCAGTGCCGTGTTTCGAAATCACTTTCAAGGCCGGTGCTGCGTCCATGACTTCAGCGGTTATGCTGCCGTAGCGCACGATAATGCCGACCGGGTTGTGCTCCTTTGCCAGTGCCACAATATCGGCGGTCTGGGGCGTTTTCCCGGCGAATACAATCTCATAGTCACCCAGCAGCGCGAGGGCTTCCGGCGCGAGGTCGGCACCCGTGACGATAATGACTTGCTTGTTCGTCACAGTGCTTCTCCCTGCTTCAGAACGCCCGCCGTCACCAGCGATGCCAGCAGCCAGGGCGCGGTGGTATTGCCTTCCCTGATCTGGGCAATGCGCTGGGCTTCCGCCTCTTCCTTCTTTGCCGCGGCATCGAGCAAGGCTTCGATCTTCTCGCGCTCCACCACGACCAGGCCATCGGCATCGCCGCAGATGTAGTCGCCAGGGTTCACCGTGACGCCGCCAACAGAAATGGGGTGTCCAATGCGCCCGCCAACTTCCTTGGTGGGGCCGTTAGGATTCGTGCCCACCGAAAAGACCGGGAACTGCATTTCGTCCAGTTCGAGGCTGTCGCGGACCGCGCCGTCGATGACGACACCAGCAAGGCCACGCTGGCGAGCGGCATGCATCATGATCGTTCCCATCAGCGCAGAGGTCTGGTCCCCTTTGCCGTCGACGACCAGAACGTCGCCCGGCTGCGCCAGCGCCAGTGCTGCATGGATCATCAGATTGTCACCGGGGCGAACCTCGACAGTGAAGGCGGGCCCGGCGACTTTCATGGTCGGGCGCAAGGCCCTGATCCGGCCATGCAACGCACCGCGGCGTCCGCCGACATCGGAGAGGATCGCCGGTTGGAACTTGGCAGCCCGCGCCACGATCTCGGCGGGCACGCGCTCAAACGACTTGATGATGTTGGGCAATGTCATGATGGACTCCAGCAATATGAAATAGACAGGTAGATAAGGGCGTCAATCCAGCTTCGTGCCGGAGGCCTTGATGACCGATGCCCAGCGTCCGACGTCCTGCTTGATCAGCGCACTGAACGCCTCAGGCGTGCCAGCCAGCACCGATGCACCTTGCTCGTTCAGCTTGGTGGCGAGCGCCGGAGACTTGAGCGCCTTGTTGAACTCGGTATTCAGGCGCACCACGATGTCCTTCGGTGTCGCGGCAGGCGCGACGAAGCCGAACCAGGTTGCGGTATCGAAGCCGGAATAGCCCAACTCGGCCACGGTCGGCACCTGAGGCAGGTCCTGCAAACGCTTGGGGGACGTCACCGCGAGCGGCCGCATCCGCTTGTTCTTGATATGCCCGAGCAACGTAGGCACCGAGGCCATGTAGAGATCGACTTGTCCGCCCATCAGGTCGTTGACCGCCTGCGCTGCGCCCTTGTAAGGGACATGGGTGAACTTCACCTTAGCGGTCGTTTGAAGCAGCTCGCCGCCAAGGTGCGCCACCGTTCCGTTGCCCGGCGAGGCGAAGTTGATGGCGCCGGGCTTTGCCTTGCCCGCCTGGATCACGTCCTTCAGCGTCTTGTAAGGCGAATTGACATGGGTCACCAGCACGAGCGGCGCGGATGCCACCAGGCTGATGGGTGTCAGATCCTTGAGTGGGTCATATGGCAACTGTTCATACAGCGAGGGATTGATTGCGAGATTGCTGGTCTGCCCCATGACGATGGTGTAGCCATCGGCCGGCGCCTTGGCTGCCGCGTCCACCCCGAGGTTGCCACCGGACCCTGGCTTGTTCTCCACCACAAAGACCCAGCCGGTCGACTTGGCAACCGTATTGGTCACTTCTCGCGCGATGATGTCCGTGCCCCCGCCGGCGGGAAAAGGCACGATGACTCGGATGGGCTTGGTGGGGTACTGCAACGCGGCTTGGGTAGTGGCGGACGCCAGAACCAGACCTGCGGCAAGCACGAATATGCAGCGACGGGAAATTGCCTTCATTACTGTCTCCGAATCTCGGTTTCGTTGTGATTCGGATTGTGGTCGACCGTTTCACGGCATACAATGCCGTTTCATACCGTGCACCTCGTTTCGTTCCATGAATGCGAATAGTGATCCAAATGGCGCCTCAAAAGGCGACGATGGCGCGGGGGGCGTCATAGCGGTCACCCGCGCCCTGCGCGTCCTTGAGGCATTCGGGGTGAATGACCCTCAGCTCTCACTTGCCGAACTGAGCCGGCGGACCGGCATCCACAAGACCACCGTGCTGCGGCTGGCGCGCACGCTGGCGGCGGACAACTATCTGGTGCAGAAGGAAGACGGCAGTTGGCGGCTCGGCCGCGCAGCAGGGTGGCTGGGCGCGTGCTACCAGGCAACCTTCAACGTTCAGGAAGTGGTGGAGCCAGTCCTGCGGGAGCTGACGATCAAGACTGGCGAAAGCGCTTCGTTCTACGTCCGGGAGGGACAACAGCGAACCTGCCTCGTCCGGGTCGAAGGACCGCAGGCCATCCGGCATCACGTCAGGATCGGAGCGGCACTGCCGCTGGACAGCGGTTCGCCAGGCCGCGTCATCCTGGCGTTCTCAGGTGAGCCGGGCGAGCTTTATGAAATGATCCGCCGCCGTGGATTTCATCTGTCGCTCGGCGAGCGCGAGGCCGAAGTCTCGAGCGTGTCGGCACCGGTGTTCGGATTGCACTGGCGGCTGCTGGGCTCCATGTGCATTTCGGGACCGACCTCCCGGCTAAGCGAAGGGCGTTTGCTGGAGCTGGCACAGACAGTCGTCGACGCGGCGAACAAACTCTCGTATGCCATGGCAGGAAGCCAACGGCCAGTCATGCAAATTGAAAGGCCATCGACCTGGCACCCTTGACATTGCAGATGTGGGGCATGGAGAGCCGATAGAAATCGTATTCCCCGAAAGTACTCCCCAAAAGCTGGACGCGGACGCGAAGCGAGCGCGTGCCCCCCCTCAGGCGCGTCCGCTGCGATTTGCCCTGCCAGGCCAGGCTCTGGCAAGTCGGGCCAAATCAACGTGAAAACCGTGCCACCGCCAGCCACCTTCCTGCATTCGGCGTGCCCGCCATGCGCACGCGCGATGCCCGCTTCACGAGGAATACCGCCGGGCCATCCAATCTATTCCGTCATCGAAAACACCACTACTGGCGATCAATACGTCGCGCGCCATCGCGCTGCCGGACTCTACAGTACGCACGCTTGCTCAAAGCGCATCCCAGACGCAGTCGCAAACACCGCGTCTCCGTCCTGGTGGCGTCCGGCGTGCCACGAGCGTTGCCTTGGCATTTCTGGCGGTCTGGTGGCTTCGGGAATAACCGAGCGCCACCGATAGTCTTACAAGGGAAGAATCGGCCCCGCGAGGAATGCCAGAGCCCATGCGGTTCGTTATCGGCGTTGCCGCGAATTGCCGGTGCAGCACGTCATTCCGTAGCAAACCAGAATGGCGCCCAAGAGGTTCTTTCCGTGTTGAACATCAAGGTGAAGGAAATTGCAACCCATTCTGCGTCGCTTGCAGCTCGGATCTGGCGTGGTGCTGCTGACCTACCTCTTTCTCCACCTGGTCAATCATGCGCTGGGGATTTGGTCGCTGGATCTTGCCGGGCGCGGTCTCACGCTGGCTCTGCGGCTGTGGCATAGCGTGCCCGGAACGATCCTGCTATACGGTTCGGCCTCCCTGCATTTTGCACTAGCCCTGCGCACGGTGTACGGGCGCCAGCACTGGGCGCTGCCGGCCACTGAATGGATCCGCCTTTGGGCGGGACTCAGCCTTCCTTTGCTGCTGATCCGCCATGCGGTAGCGACCCGACTCGCCGCTTCGCTCTATGGCTTTGAGCCGAACTATGAGCGGATCGTGATATCGCTCATCACGAGCGGCACGCAAGGCATGCAAGTCGCGTTGCTCGCTCCGGGCTGGGTACACGGTTGCCTGGGCCTGTGGATCCGCTTGCGCCAATATGCGATAGTGCGCCGCGCGATGCCTGCAATGCTCGCGCTGCTCGTCTTCCTGCCACTACTGTCGGCGGCCGGCCTTGTCCGGATGACCCGAGCGGTCATGGCGAGGAGTGCCATCCTCCCGACCCCCGATCCAAAACTGGTTGCGGATCAGCCCGCTCTCGACGCGTGGCATCACAATCTTGTAGCCCTCTACCTGCTGCTGATCACCAGTGCGTTCCTAGCCGGGCAGTTGCGCAATTGGCTTCACCGTCGAAAATCGCGCAAAAGGTCGCTCAATGCGTGATCTCTCATCCGTCAACGTGCTTCTTGAGAGATCGACTGACACCAAACCCGAAGGCAAATTGCGAATCCTCTGATCGTCAGGCGCGACGGCGACGGGAACACTAGACCCATCACCGAAACAACGGTGATCGGGCGCACCAACCCGGTTTTTCCGCTACGGATGGCCGTTTCATGCGGCCAAGTTCGCGCGCGCACGTCGACTCAGTCAATGGCGGGCCGGGCGGGGCAGCCTCATGGCTGGCCGGGTTACTCCGTTGGCGAACCGGTGTTGGTGCCCCCGCTGTCAGGCCCGCCACCCTTCACTGCTTGCATCAGGCGGGTCTTCCAACCTTTCAAAGGAGTTCGCAATGCAAGACCGCGCCACATCGAAACAAGAGACCGTGTTGACCGCCATTCCCGTAGCCTGCATTGACTCGCTTGAGCGCATCAGCGCCGGCATGGGCTGCCTCCTGTTGCTGCTGGAAATACAAAGCGAACGTTCGGAGGCATGCCATAGCGCCTATTGCCTGCTGGCGATGCTGAAAGCGGAGCTGGATCAGGCAACGGAGAAGCTCTGTCCGGAGGACTGGCTGGAGAGCCTGCCGCTGCCGGCGCACGACGAGGCGTGAGCGGGTTAGTGCGCCGCAGCAGCGAAGAACCGCAGCTTCGGCTGCGGTTCGTCATTCTGGGCGTCTCAGCACAAAGCGCTACGCAGCCACCGATGCCTTGCGCTCCCCGCCCGCACCGGCCGTCCCTTGCCCATTCGACCCCGCCGCCCCCTGCAACAGCCAGCAGCAGAACTGCACCGATCTTGCCATCAGCTTGCGCCGCCCCGCGGCATCGGCCTCGATATAGTCGACGCATTGATGGAAGAGATAGGAAACGATGCACGCGCAGACCTCGTCGACCACCGTGCGTGGCAGCTTGGGACACAGCCCCAGCCGTTCGATGTCCTCCGCCATCTCGGCAGCGATGTCGTCCAGCACCGCGCGGATGGCAACGCGCAGCGCGGGCTGTGGGCCGGTGATGCCGCACGCGCCGACGAGAAATGCATCCGGATGATGCTGGGCATACCGGAACAGGGCCTCGCAGGCCCGGCTGGCCACCTCCCCCGGGTTGTCGCGGGCGGCGGCCCAGCGGATGGCACGCAACATCGGCCGCAGCTCGGCGCCTACCTCGGCCATGGCGGTGATGGCCAGGTCTTCCATGTCGCTGAAATGGCGGTAGAACGTGTTGGGATTGAGGCCGGCCTCGCGCGCGATCTCGCGCAGGCTGAGCGCGGCGAAGCTGCGCTTGGCCGCGGCCAGCCGCAGCGCGGCGTCGATCAGGCGGCGTTTGCCGTCGGCAATGGCTTCCATGACTGCGGTTTTAGTAGTGGGACTCGGTTTTTGGCCGACACGCTGCGTTGACACCGTGTCTACAGTTGTCTACGCTTGCGCCGGTAGACAGATGTCTACGTTAAATGAAATGGACGCACGTGGCAAATCGCGTGCGGGAACCGTTCAGGAGACACAGCCCCCCATGCCCCCGCCAATTGAGTTGTCAGGCACCGACCACACCGCTGACGCCCCGCCTCCCTCCCCTGCCGGCACTGCGCATGAGCCGATCCCGATCGACCCGGGCTGGCCGCTGGTGGGCAACCTGCTGCAGATCAAACCCGGCGCGGTCGGCCAGCACCTGCTGGCGCGCAGCCGCCACCATGACGGGATCTTCGAGCTGAATTTTGCCGGGCGGCGGGTACCGTTCGTGACGTCGGTGGCACTTGCCAGTGAGGTGTGCGATGCCACGCGTTTCCGCAAGTACATCGGCCCGCCGCTGTCGTACCTGCGCGGCATGGCCGGCGACGGCCTGTTCACCGCGCACTCCGACGAGGCCAACTGGGGCAAGGCGCACCGCATCCTGATGCCCGCGTTCAGCCAGCGCGCGATGAAGGGCTACTTCGACGTCATGCTGCGCGTGGCCAACCGGCTGGTCGACAAATGGCACCGGCAGGGTCCGGATGCGGATATCGCCGTGGCGGACGACATGACGCGGCTGACGCTCGATACAATCGCGCTGTCCGGCTTCGGCTATGACTTTGAGTCGTTCGCCAGCGCGGACCTGCACCCCTTTATCGAAGCCATGGTCGGCGCGCTGGAAGAGGCGATGTCCAGGCTGACGCGCTTTGCCCTGCAGGACCGCTTCATGCATGCGGCACACCGCAAGTTCGACGAGGACACCCGCTTCATGCGCGACCTGGTCGATGACGTGATCCGGCGGCGGCGCGCGGGCAGCGCAGAGCACAGAGGCCGCACGACGAACGACCTGCTTGGCCTGATGCTGGAAGCGCGGGACCCGGACACCGACCAGCGGCTGGACGACGAGAACATCCGCAACCAGGTGATCACCTTTCTGATTGCCGGCCACGAAACCACCAGCGGGCTGCTCACCTTCGCGCTGTATGAGTTGCTGCGCAACCCGGGGGTGATGGCGCAGGCATACGCCGAGGTGGATGCCGTGTTGCCCGGCGACGCGGCACCGGTCTACGCGGACCTGGCGCGGCTGCCCGTGCTGGACCGCGTACTGAAGGAAACGCTGCGCCTGTGGCCCACGGCGCCGGCCTTTGCCGTGGCGCCGTTTGAAGATACGCTGCTGGGCGGCCGCTACCTGATCCGCAAGGACCGGCGCATGTCGGTCGTGCTGACGGCGCTGCACCGGGACCCCAAGGTGTGGGCCGACCCGGAGCGCTTCGACATCGACCGCTTCCTGCCGGAGCGGGAAGCGCAGTTGCCGCGCCATGCCTACATGCCCTTCGGCAATGGAGAGCGCGCATGTATCGGCCGCCAGTTTGCGCTGACCGAAGCCAAGCTGGCGCTCGCGCTGATGCTGCGCAATTTCCAGTTCACCGACGCGCACGACTACCAGTTCCGCATCAAGGAAACGCTGACGATCAAGCCGGACGGGCTCACCGTGCGCGCCCGCCGGCGGCGGCCGCATGAGCGGATCGCCGCGGCGCCGGCTACGGCGACCACGCAAGCAGTGCAAGCGGGCCCGGAGGTGCTGGGCGGCGGCAGGCCGCTTGCCGTGTTGTGCGGATCCAGCCTGGGCACCGCGCGCGAGCTGGCTGAGCAGGTGCATGCCGGCGCGGTGGCAGCGGGCTTTGATGCGACGCTGCGCGACCTCGACGAGGTGGCCGATGCGCTGCCGGCGACCGGCCTGGCCGTCATCATCGCCGCCACCTACAACGGGCGCGCGCCGGACTCCGCGCGGCGCTTCGAAGAACTGCTCGATAGCGGCACCGCAAGCGGCTACCGGGCGCAAGGGTTGCGCGTGGCCGTGTTGGGCTGCGGCAACTCGCAGTGGCCGACCTACCAGGCTTTCCCGCGCCGGGTCTATGAATTCTTCACCCAGGCCGGCGCCACGCCGCTGTTGCCGCGCGGCGAGGCCGATGGCAACGGCGACTTCGACCAGGCCGCGGAGCGCTGGCTGGCGCTGCTCTGGCAGGCATTGCAGGCCGGCGACGGCGCGGGCGGACCGGCCCACGGCACGCCGTCCGTACGCGTGCAGGTGAAAGACGTCGCCGAGATCCGCGCGTCCACGCTGCCGGCCAACACCCAGGGCTTCACGGTGCTGGCGAACACCGAGCTGGTGAACGATCCAACCGGCCTGTGGGACTTCGCGCTCGAGGCGCCCCGGACATCCACGCGCGACATCCGGCTCAGGTTGCCCGAAGGCGTGCGCTACGCCACGGGCGACCACCTGGCCGTCTATCCGCAGAACCAGCCCGAAATCGTCACCGCCCTGTGCGAGCGGCTCGACATCGACCCGGACGCGATCGTCACGCTCTCTGCACCCGGCGGGACCGCGCGCGGCCTGCCGCTGGGCGAGGCGCTGTCCGTGCGCCAGCTGCTGACGCATTTCATTGAGCTGCAGGACGTGGTGTCGCGACAGACCTTGCGCCTGCTGTTGCAGCATTCACGCTGCCCGGTGACACGGCAGGCGCTGCAGCAACTGGCCTCGGACGAGGCCGAGACCGGGTACGCCGCACAGGTGGCATCGCGCCGGCTCGGGCTGGCCGACGTGCTGGACCGCTTCCCCGCCATCGAGCTGGATCTGGCGGGCCTGCTGGCCTGCTCCGTGCCGATGCGGCCGCGCTTCTATTCCATTGCCTCGTCGCCGCTGGTCTCTCCCGACGTGGCGACCATCACCGTCGGCACGGTCTGGTCACCGGCGCTGTCGGGCCGTGGACTTTTCCGCGGCGTGGCTTCCACCTGGCTGCGAGGCCTGGCGCCCGGCGCCATGGTGGCGGGCACCATCCGTACACCCAACCCCGCCTTCGCGCCCGCGGCCGACCCGGCCACGCCCATGATCCTGATCGGCCCCGGCACGGGCATTGCGCCGTTCCGCGGTTTCCTTGAGGAACGGGCAGCACAACAGGCGGCCGGACAGGCCGTGGCCCCGGTGCAGCTGTATTACGGTTGCCGCCACCCCTCGCACGACTGGCTGTACCGCGACGACGTGGAACGCTGGCGCGCACAGGGCATGGCGCAGGTGCACCTGGCCTGTTCGGTTGTGGATGGCGAACCGCGCTACGTGCAGGACCTGCTGTGGCAGCGCCGGGCCGATGTCTGGGCCAGGCTGAACGAAGGCGCGATCGTCTACGTGTGCGGCGACGGCCGCCACATGGCGCCCGCGGTCAGGCGGGTCCTGCTGCAGATCGGCGCGGAGCAAGGGGGCATGACCCCGGAGGCGGCATCGGACTGGCTGGCGGAGCTGGTCAGCACGGGACGATACCGGCAGGATGTCTTCAACTGACGGCAGGCACCCGGACCGGCCGGGTCGCACTGCCGCCGGTCCGGCACTAGCCCTGGAATGGCTTGCCCATCGGCTTGAGACGGATGCCGGGTGCAAGCCTGGTCCAGGGCAGGTCCGCCGGATCGGCCGTCATCGGGCCGGGCGCCTTGGCCACCAGCACGGCATGCGCGATGCCCTGGAAATCGGCGCGGAAGTGCACGGAGCTCTTGTTGACGAGAATCTTCATCGCCTCGGGCTCCACCCCGCCCACGCGGAACAGGTTGCGATCCAGCATCTGGGCCTTGCCGGCACTGACGACCACCAGGACGGCATCGATACGCAACAGCGCGACGGGCCCGACGTCGGCCAGCATGCCATTCATCATCGGCCCGCCGTAGCGGCACACGCCATCGGACAGCTTCAGCACCTCAAAGCGCCCCCGCAGCGGCTCGTCGCCGGGCACGCCGGCTACGCCGCCGAGGGCAACGTCGATGGTGGCACCCACCCCGGCGCGGTGCGCTTGCTCCGCCACGGCCGGGTCCCAGATCAGCCCGATGGCCGCGTGCCGCGCGCCGTGGCGCAGCAATGCGCGCAGCATGCCGGTAGTGTTCGAATCGCCGCCGGCGCCGGGGTTGTCCTGCGTGTCGGCAATGACCACCGGGCGCGTCGCGCCCTCGGCCAGCCGCATAGCCTCAAGCACGGCTTCGTCGGGCGAGAGGAACGGGACCTCCCAGGCCGGCTCGTCCGCCAGCATCCTGTCGTACAACGCCTGCACCGCCGCATCGACCGCGCCGGCATCTTCTCCGTACCCCCAGATCACCGGCCCGCATTCCGGGAAGTCGGCCGCCGGAAAGCCCGGCGCGAACGAGAGCGACACCACGGCGCCGTTTTCCCTCTGCGCCAACAGCGTATACATGGCGCGGGCAGGCTCCAGCATCGTGCACATGCCGTTGATCGGGATCAGGAAAGGCAGCCGGCGCACCGCGTGATGCAGCGGCCCCCTGCCCGCCAGCAAGCGCTGCAGCAATGCCGCGGCCCGCTCGCCGGTCTCGGCCATGTCCACGTGCGGATAAGTGCGATAGGCCACCAGCGCGTCGGCGGCATCGAGCATGGCCTGCGTGACGTTGGCGTGCAGGTCGAGCGACGCGACCACCGGCACCGCCGGCCCCACCGCGGCACGGATGCGCGCAAGCAAGGTGCCCTCGCCGTCGTCGGTATGCTCGGCCACCATCGCGCCATGCAGGTCCAGGTAGACCGCATCGAAGCCGCCGGCGCGCGCAGCCTCGACGATCTCGCCGGCAATCCGCTCGAACGCGTCCTCGGTCACGTGCGCGGACGGGCTGGCGCCGGCCCAGATTACCGGCAGCAGCGCCCAGCCGCGCCGTTCGGCGGCGGCAATAAAGCCGCCGGCGGGAATATTGACGTCGCGCAGCGACAGCACCTCGGCGCCGCGCGCCATCGCCGGGAAGCCCTCGCCGCGCTCGAAGCTGGCATAGGTGGCCTTTGACGGCGCAAAGGTATTGGTCTCGTGCTGGAAACCGGCGATCAAAATCCGTGTTGCCAAGGTTCTCTCCGTGAATTGAATGGCTCGCCTCAGGCCGGCGAGACCGCGCCCTGAGGCGAAGGCATCCGGTTGGCCACCAGTACCGCCGCGCCGGCCACCAGCAGCGCCACCATCACCAGCAGGCCGGCCTGCATGCTGCCGGTGGCCGTGCGCACGGTGCCGATGATGGTCGGGCTCAGGAAGCCGCCGATCAGGCCAATCGTATTGATCAGCGCGATGCCACCCGCGGCGGCATCGCCCTTCAGGTACTGCGACGGAATCGCCCAGAACACCGTATAGGCGGCCCACATCATCGCCGTGGCAATGGTCATGCAGAGCAAGGACACCGGCAGATTCCCGCTGGACATGGTGGCCCCGGCCAGCGCCACGGCGCCGACGAAGGCGGGCACCGCGCTATGCCAGCGGCGCTCGCCGCTGCGATCCGAGCTGCGGCCGATCACGATCATGGCAATCGCCGCCGCAATGTAGGGGATCATCGAATACAGGCCGATCTGCATGGTGTCCGTGACACCATCCGCCTTCAGGATAGACGGCAGCCAGAAGCTGACCGCATAGATGCCGCAGATCATGGTGAAATAGGCAAAGGCCAGCAGGTAGACGCGCGGATCACGCGCCACCTGGCCGAAGGATTGATGCCCGCCGGCCGGCGCATGCAGTTCTGCCGCCAGCATGCGCTTTTCTTCGTCGCTGAGCCACTTCGCCTGCGCGGGCCGGTCGGACAGCACGCGCAGCGCCAGGGCACCAAGCAGCACGCAAGGCAGCCCTTCGACCAGGAACATCCATTGCCAGCCCGCCAGGCCATGCGCGCCGGACAGGCCCGTCATCAGCCACGTGGACAGCGGCGAGCCAAAGATGCCGCCGATGGGCCCGGCCAGCATCACCACCGCCATCACGCGAGCCATGCGCTGCTGCCCGTACCAATAGGTCAGGTAGAAGATCATGCCGGGGGCAAAACCGGCCTCGAAGACGCCGAGCAGGAAGCGCAGCACATAGAACGTGGTCTCGTCCCGCACGAACATCATGCCTGCCGAGGTCAGGCCCCAAAGCACCAGGATGCGGCTGATGGTCTTGCGTGCCCCAATCCGTGGCAGCAACAGGTTGCTCGGGATCTCGAACAGCACGTAGCCCAGGAAGAAGATGCCGGCGCCAAGCCCGTACACCGCATCGGAAAGGCCCAGGTCGCTCTGCATCTGCAGCTTGGCAAAGCCGATATTGACGCGATCCAGGTAGGCAAAGGTGTAGCAGAGCAGCAGGAACGGCAACAGGCGCCAGTTCAGCTTGCGGTACAGCGCCTGCAGCGCGGCGCTGCCGGACTCCGTCGTGGTGCGTGGAGGCAGGGTTGCGGACATGTCGATCTCTCCCGTGGTCGGCTCTTGTGGACGCGATGTCTGTCTGTGGCAGGCGTTGATCGTCTGGCATATGAAAAAACAGAGCAAGAGCAACTTAAGTCGGCTATCGTTGCCCAATTGGCAACACTACGGCAAGTGAGATCCGATATGCGGGAACTGAACCAGCGCAGGCTGCGCTATTTCCATGAGGTACTGACCCATGGTTCCATCCGCGGCGCGGCCGACAGCATCAACACCTCGCCATCGGTGATCACGCGCCAGATTCGCCTGCTGGAAGAGGAAGTCGGCGCGCCGCTGTTCGACCGCAATGCGCGCGGGGTGCAGCCGACCGAGGCCGCACTGCACCTGCTCGAGTACTGGCGCGGCTGCCGTGCCCAGCAGGAGCTCTTCGAAGACCGCCTGCAGGCCTTGCGCGGCTTGCAGCACGGCCAGGTGCGCATCGCCACCAGCGAGGGCTATGTCGACGGATTGATGGATGAGGTGCTGACGGACTTCTGTGCGCGCTATCCCAGGCTTGACGTGACGGTCGATATCCTGCCGGTCAACAACGTCCTGCAGGAGGTGGCGGAAAGCCGCGCCCATATCGGCCTGGCCTACAACCCGCCTTCGCATGCGGATATCGCCTGGGTGGCCACGTCATCGCAGCCGGTGGTGCTGCTCGTGCATGCCGGGCATCCGCTGGCACGCCGCGGCGGCAAGGTCGACGTGCAAGAACTGGGGGACTATCCGCTGGCGATGATGCCGCCGGCCTTCGGGCTCGGGCAGGTGGTGCAGATGCTGGCCTATACGGAGAACATCCAGATCCGCCCGACGCTGACCACGAATTCGCTGGCCGTGCTGCGCCACTTCGTGAAACGCCATGACGGCATCACGCTGATCGGAGGGTTCGCGGCCTATCGTGAATTGCAATCGGGCGAACTGGTGACATTGCCGATCGCCCACCCGCTGTTCGAGGCCGCCAAGGCGCGCCTGCTGGTGAAGGCAGGCCGGCCGATGGGCGTGGCAGCCAATACGCTGCTGGACTGCATCCTGCGCGACATGTCGATGTTCGCGGCCGCCCGCCCGCGCAGACGAAAACAGAAGGCCTAGTCACACCTTCCTGACAAACTCCGACTTCAGGCTCATGGCGCCAAAGCCATCGATCTTGCAATCGATATCGTGGTCACTGTCGACCAGGCGGATATTCTTCACCTTGGTACCCATCTTGACCACGCCGGCCGAGCCTTTCAGCTTCAGGTCCTTGATGACGGTGACGGTGTCGCCGTCCTGCAGCGCATTGCCGGCTGCGTCGCGATAGACCCTGGCCTCTGCCTCGGCCGGCGCAGAGGCTTGCGCCGACCATTCGTGCGCGCATTCCGGGCAGATATAGAGCCCCCCGTCTTCATAGGTGAACTCGGAATGACATTTCGGGCAGGGAGGGAGTGCGCTCATGGTTCAGGAGATCTGGCAAAGGCCGTGAAAGAGCGGAAGTATACTGCCCTCCCCGTTCCGGCTACTCCGGCACGAAGTGAATCGACCGCAGCAGTTCCGCCTGGCGCTCGTAGGCGGCCCGCGCATCCTTGGACAGCGCCTCGCTGCTGAGCGGTTGCCCGGTGTCCATGCCCATGTTTGTCATGTGCTCGCGGTAGCCGGGTTGCTGCACGATGGCCAGCGTGGCGCTGCGGATCTTCTCCTGCACCGCCGCCGGCACGTCCGGCGGCAGCCACACGCCCATCCAGCCAGGCTCCGTCATCGCCGGGTAGCCGACTTCGGCGAAGGTCGGCACATCCGGCAGCGCGGGAATGCGCTTCGGGTAAGCCACGGCATAGGCCTTGAGCTTGCCGGTCTTGATCAGCGGCAACGACGTGGCCAGGCTGTCGAACATCAGCGGCACGTGGCCGCCCATCACGTCCTGCAGCGCGGGCGGCGATCCCTTGTAGCCGACATGGGTCATGTTCGTGCCCGCCAGGCGGTTGAACTGGACGCCAATGGTCTGCCCGCGCATGCCGGCGGCATACGAGGCATAGTCGATCTGCCCGGGCTTGCTCTTGATGTAGGCAAGCAGCTCGGTGAAGTTCTTGGCCGGCAGCTTCGGGTTGCCCACCAGCACCAGGCCGGTGCGGGCCACCTGGACAATGGGTTTCAGGTCCTTGAAGGGATCGAACGAGACCTTCAGCGCCAGCGGCGTTTCGGAGACGATGCCGCCCTGGATCAGCAGCAGCGTATGCCCGTCGTGGGGTGCGGAAAGCAGTGTGCTGACCGCGATCGCCCCGGCGCCGCCCGGTTTCTGCTCAACAATCACCGGCTTGCCCAGCGACTGCGTCAGCCCCTCGGCCAGCAGGCGCCCGAGGATATCGGCGGTGCCGCCGGCGGGGCCACCGACCACGATCCTGACCACCTTGTTCGGCCACGCCTGGGCATGGGCGGTCGACGGGAACGCTGCCGGCAGCGCCACCGACAGCGCAAGGCCGAGCATGCATGACAGCGACGCCCTGCGGCGCGCCGATGGTTTTGCTTGATTCATTGTTGTCTCCGAATGTGTGAGGGTTGTTCCGGGCGGCAGCCGACTTCGTCGTGAGCCGGTGACTTGCCGCCCTTGCCCTTCTGCTGGTGAATCGTCAGTGCCAACCGCCCGGGTCAGGCGGCCTTGCGCAGGAAGCCTTGGTTGCCGCCATTGCGGTTCGGCGCGAAGCCGTTGGCCGCCAGCGTCTCCTCGACCGTGTCGTAGAACACGCCGATCTTCTGGATGTCGCGCGCTTCCTGGGCCGTTGCCACTTTGCGGCCGAATTCGCCCGCGATGCGCACCAGTTGCTCAACCTGCTTCACCGTGCTCATCTTGGCCGTGCGCGACTGGTTCCAGAGGCAGTCCTCGGTCCCGCACCGCACATGCAGACCCAGGGCAATCCCCATCATGTTGACCGGCAACACGTTGCGCACCGAGCTTTCGACGGTCAGCACCGCGCCATCCGGGACGGCACGAACGATGTTGGAGAGGTTGAAGACGCTGGGCGCATCCATGCCGCCGCTGATGGCCACCCAGTTCATGACCAGCGGGCCCTTGTACACGCCCCGCCGGATCAGCCGCTCCACGGATTCGAAGCTGTTGATGTTGTAGCACTGGAACGCACTCTGGATGCCGGCGGCGGAAAGGCGGCGGATGTGCTCTTCGACCCAGCCAGGCTGGGCGGGAACCGTCATTTCCTTGTACGCGTTGAAGATCGCGGGGTTCTCACGCGAGGTGCCCTTGAAATCCGCGAGTTCCGCATGCTCCGTCACGTTCATCTGCGACGTGTTCACCGTGACGGTCACCTGGTCCGGAACGGGGTCGAGTTCGGCCAGCATGTGGCGGGTGTCGTCGGACAGCCACTTGGCGGCATCCCCCTCGCTTTCCGGCGCGAAACTGATCGATCCGCCCACCTGGATGATCATCTCCGGCACGGCCTTGCGCACCCCGGCGATCAGCTCGTTGAACTTGGACAGACGCTTCGAGCCCTTGCCGTCGAGTTCGCGCACATGCAGGTGCAGCACCGTCGCGCCGGCGTTGTAGCAGTCCACGGCCTTCTGGATCTGGTCTTCCATCGTCACGGGGATGTCCTCCGGGAAATCGGAGGGCAGCCAGCCCGGTGCGTAGGGTGCTGCGGTGATGATCAACGGCTGCTGGTTTTCAGGGAACAAGGACCCATCGAGGTAGTTCACGGCATGTCTCCATTTGTAAAGGTACGTGGCCTGGGGGGCGGCTGGCGCGCCTCAGAACGGCTTGTCGCCGATGATGGCCGCGCGCTCCATCTTGCGCGGGGCCGGCCAGTAGTCTTGCACCGCATAGTGCTGGGTGCAGCGGTTGTCCCAGATGGCCACGCTGTTGGGCTCCCAGCGGAAGCGCACCTGGTATTCGGGGATCGCCGCCTGGCTGATCAGGTAGTTCAGCAGATGGCTGGCGCCCGGGGTCTTGTCCTGTCCATAGCGCACGTTCTCGGGCGTGTGGAAGTTGACAAAGTGCGTGGAGAAGCCGCAGACGTAGAGCACCTTTTCGCCGGTTTCCGGATGCGTGCGCACCACCGGGTGCTCGACCGCGGGGTACTGCGCGGCCAGCTTGGCGCGGTTTTCCGGGCTCATTGCCGCGCCGAACGAATGCTCGATGCCGTGCTTGGCGCGCAGGCCGGCGATACGCTGCTTGACTTCCTCGGGCAGGTGCTCGTAGGCCGCCGCCATGTTCACCCAGATGGTGTCGCCACCGACCGGCGGGGACTCGATGCAACGCAGCACGCAGCCCATGGGCGGGCATTCACGCCAGCTGCCGTCGGTGTGGTAGCTGTTCTCGTAGTTCTCGCGCTTGTCGCTGCGATAGATCTGGACCAGGCCGGGATGGTCGGGATCGCTGCCGGCCACGGGATGGTCTTCCAGTTCGCCGAAGCGGCTCGCGAACGCCACGTGGTCGGCGCGCGAGATTTCCTGGTCGCGCAGGAACAGCACCTTGTGTTCGAGCAGCAGCGACTTCATCTCGGCAAACAGCGCGTCGCCGCGCGCGGCATCGGCCAGGCTGACGCCCCTGACTTCGGCGCCGATGCTGCAGGTAAGAGGTTGGACTCGCATGGTGAAGCTCCTTTACAGCACGAAGATCGAAGACCCGGTGGTCTTGCGTGACTCCAGGTCCCGGTGGGCCTGGACGGCATCTTGCAGCGCATAGCGCTGGTTGATTTCGATGCGGATGCGGCCCGCGGCAACGTGGCCGAACACCTCGGCGGCCAGTTCGGCCTTCTCGGCGGGGTCCGCAATGTAGTCGGCCAGGGCCGGACGGGTCAGGTAGACCGAGCCCTTCCTCGCCAGCAGCTGCGGATCAAACGGCGGGATGGTGCCGGAGGCCGTGCCGACGCAGACCATCAGCCCGCGCCGCTTCAGCGAATCCAGCGAGGCCATGAAGGTGTTCTTGCCCACGCTGTCGAAGACCACGGACACGCCCGCGCCATCGGTCAGCTCGCGCACCCGCTTTGCCACGTCCTCATGGCTGTAGTTGATGATGTGGTCGCAGCCATGGGCACGCGCCAGCTCTGCCTTGGCCTCGGTCGAGACCGTCCCGATCACCGTCAGGCCAAGCAGCCTGGCCCACTGCGACACGATCAGCCCGACCCCGCCGGCGGCCGCGTGCAGCAGGATCGCCTCGCCACCCTGGAACGGGTAGATGCGCCGCATCAGGTAAGCAGAGGTCAGGCCGCGCATGGTCATCGCCGCGGCGGTCTCGAAGCTGATCGCTTCGGGCAGGCGGATCAGCGGTGCGGCAGGCACCAGGCGCGCGGTGCTGTAGGCGCCCAGCGTGTTGGTAAAGCCGGTATATGTGACGCGATCGCCCTCCGCGACATGGGTCACGCCGGGCCCGACCGCCTGCACCACGCCGGCGGCCTCCACGCCCATGCCGCTGGGCAGCGGCACCGGGTAGGTTCCGTTGCGGAAGTAAGTGTCGGCATAGTTCAGCCCCACGGCGACGTGGCGGATCCGCACCTCGCCCGGGCCGGGGTCGCCTACCTCGGCGTCCTCATAGCGGAGGACTTCAGGCCCTCCGGTTTCGTACATGCGAATGACTTTTGCCAAGGCTGTCTCCTGATTGTCGTGTCATGCCCGCGCCGCTATCATTGGCGCGACGGGAACGATTGTCAGACAGCCATGGCGCAGCGCCCTTGACCCACCGCGCCAGGAATTGACATTTGACGACGGACCCGACCGACGCCCCCCCACTCTCGCGGCAGCCTTATGACCGTCCTTGTTCGCAGCGCTTCCCTGACCAAATACCTGGCGATTGCCCGGGGTGCGGGCCTGGATCCGGTGCGCATGGTTGCCCAGGCAGGCCTGGACCAGGCCTGCCTGTACACCCCGGACCTGCGCATCCCGGAAGCGCGCCTGGCCGACGTGCTGGAGGCATCGGCACGGGTGACCGCCTGCCATTCGCTTGGCCTGATGGTGGGGGAGTCGTGGCGCCTGTCCGACTTCGGCCCGGTCAGCCTGCTGCTGCAACACCAGCCCACGCTGCGCCACGCGCTGGCGGAGATCGAGCGCTATCGCCACTGGCTCAGCGACTCCGTTTCGATCCTGGTGACTGAGTATCCCGAGATCGCGGTGCTGCATGTGACGTTGCAGACAGGCCGCCATCAGCCCGGCAGGCAGGCCATGGAACTGACCGTGGCCGCCTTGTACAGCCTGATCCGCGCCATCCTGGGCGTGTCGTGGAAGCCGCACAGCGTGCACTTCGCCCATGCGGCGCCGGCCGACCTGCAGATCCACCGGCGCCTGTTCGGGCAACACCTTGAGTTCGGTTCGGAATTCGACGGGCTGGTGCTCGCCAGCGGCGACCTGGATCGCATCAATCCCCTGGCCGATGCCAGCCTGGCCGGGTATGCCAGGGGATTCCTCGACCTGCAGCCGGGGGCCGGCAAGCCTTCGATCGCGGCCGACGTCCGGCGCAGCCTGCACCAGCTGTTGCCGCGCGGCCGCGGCGCAGTCGAGCAGGTCGCGCAAAGCCTTGGCGTCAGTCCGCGCACGCTGCAGCGCCAGCTGGAACAGGATGGCGATACCTTCTCGGCGCTGGTCAATGAAGTGCGCCGCGAGCTTGCGCAACGCTACCTGCAGGACCCGCAGCGGCCGCTCACCCAGGTCGCCACGCTGCTGGGGTTTTCGGAATCCAGCGCATTCTCGCGCTGGTTCGCGGCACAGTTCGGCAAGTCGCCGACGCGCTGGCGCCAGGACGGCGCCTGAGACGGACCGCCTACTTCAGGTACTTCATCGTGGCAACGCCCGTTGCCACCAGCAGCTCCCCGTCCAGCCACACCTCCGCGCGCGAAAAGAAGATCGAACGCCCGCGGCGCTCGACCATGCCTTTTGCCGTCAGCAGCTTGCCGGTCCCGTTGCTCAGGAAGTTCGAGGTCAGCGACAGCGTGACCGCATGGCGCGGGGCCTCGCCCGGCGCCGAGTAAAGGCCCGAGTAGCCGGTGGCGGCGTCGAGCAAGGTGCAGATCGTGCCGCCATGCACCACCCGGCTGCGGTTGAGCATATTGGGCGCGAGCGGCAGTTCAAGTTCTACATAGTCGTCGTGCCACTGGGTGATCCTGACACCGATGCTTTCCAGTGCCGGGTTATCCAGACAGTATTCCTCACCTTCGCCTTCAGGCTTCACCGCTTCCATTGCTTGGTTTCCATTTCACTCGTCATTGCCCGCATGCCGGCATCGCGCGTGTGCGAACCGGAAGCATCATTTCTGCGCGATTTACTGCATTTCGTAAATCTGTATTTCGCAAACCAGACCTTTTGCGCGCATGAATCCCCGCCCTGCCGGAGCGCTTGCGGCTTTGACTCAGGTTTGAGAACGACCTAGGCTAAGTAGGCTTCCGGTGCACTCGGCCATCAGGGCGCCAAGTGATGCACCGGCGATGTCGCGACGTCCAGCAGAAGCAGGAGGGCTTACCATGAATATGCGGCCAGATCCGACGTTTCACGCCTCGCCGGAACTTGCGATCGGCGCACCAGCGGAATCCTTTGCCTATACGGTGCTGCTCAGCCCCGACGCCTCGCAGCCAGACGCGCTCGCGGTGATCGACGCCAAGCCCGGCTCGCCCACCTACAGCCAGGTCGTGCATACCGTGCCGATGACCAACAAGGGCGACGAGTTGCATCACTTCGGCTGGAATGCGTGCTCGTCGTCGCTGTCGCCGCTGACCGGCCATGCCTTCCTCGAACGGCGCTACCTGATCATCCCGGGCATGCGGTCTTCACGCCTGTATATCATCGACACCAAGCCGCATCCGACCCAGGCACGCATCCACAAGATCATCGAGCCGGACGAGATCTTCCGCAAGACCGGCTACTCCCGGCCCCATACCGTGCATTGCGGCCCGGAAGGCATCTATGTCAGCACGCTCGGCGGCAGCGGCCCCGATGGCACCGACGGCACGCCCGGCATCTTCATCATGGACTGCGAGACCTTCGACGTGCTGGGCCGCTGGGAGATCGACCGCGGCGAGCAGGAGAAGCACTACGACTTCTGGTGGAACCTGCCGCGCGACTATATGGTGTCCAGCGAATGGGCGCTGCCCCCGCAGTTCGAGAACGGGCTGGTGCCCGAGGACCTGCTGGGCAACCGCTACGGGCACAAGCTGCATTTCTGGGACCTGCGGGCGCGGCGCAACGTGCAGACCATCGACCTGGGTGCCAACCACCAGATGGCGCTGGAAGTCAGACCTGCGCATGACCCGATCCGCGAATACGGCTTCGTCGGCGTGGTGGTCGACACCACCAACCTGGAAGGCTCGATCTGGACCTGGTGGCGCGAAGGCGGCAAGTTCCACGCCGAGAAAACCGCAACCATCCCGCCCGAACCCGCCGACGCAAGCCTGCTGCCGCCGCTGCTGCAGGGCTTCGGCGCCGTACCGCCGCTGGTGACCGATATCGATCTGTCCCTCGACGACAAGTTCCTCTACGTATCCTGCTGGGGCACCGGCGAGATGCGGCAGTACGACGTAAGCGATCCGCGCAACCTGAAGCTGGCCGGCTCGGTCCACATCGGCGGCATCGTCCGCCGCACGCCGCATCCCAACGGCAAACCCTTCACCGGCGGCCCGCAGATGGTCGAGATCAGCCGCGACGGCAAGCGCGTCTACTGGACCAACTCGCTCTACTCCACCTGGGACAACCAGTTCTACCCCGACGGCATCCCCGGCACGCAGGTCATGGCGCATGCCGGACCGGACGGCGGGCTGACGCTGGCCGATGACTACTGGGTCGAGTTTGCGCAAGGCTACCGCGCCCACCAGATCCGGCTGGAAGGCGGCGACTGCTCGACCGATTCGTTTTGCTATCCCTCGGTCAAGGCCTGACCGGTCACGCCTGGGAGCAGATCGGCCTCTGGTCGGCAGTGCTGGCCAGTGGCCTCTATCACGGCATCAACCCGGCCATGGGGTGGCCGCTGGCGGTATCGAACGGGTTGCTGGCGCATAGCGGCCGCGCCCTCGTTGCCGCGCTGGGCTATCTGGCTGTCGGACACGCGCTTGCGGTACTGGCGGTGACGCTGCCCTTCGGCATGCTGGCTGCCCTGGTCGCCTGGCAGGCGCAGATCCGCATCGGCGCCAGCGTGCTGCTGATCGGCTGCGGCATCGCGCTGCTGCTCAGGCGAGGCCACCCGCGCGCACTGGTGCGCATCGCGCCATCGCGGCTCGCGCTGTGGTCGTTCGCGGTGGCAATTGCGCATGGTGCCGGACTGATGCTGGTGCCGATCTATCTCGGGCTCTGCCGTGTCGAGACAGAACCAGGACACTATGCGGCCGCCGCGCTCGCCAGCGCCAATCTGGGCATGGCGCTGGTCGTTGCCATCATCCACACGCTGGCCATGTTCGCCGTGGGCGGCGGCATGGCGTGGCTGGTCTACCGCTACCTGGGGCTGAAGTTCGTGTCGCGCAGCTGGTTCAACCTGGAGGCGGTCTGGGCGGGCAGCCTCATCCTGGTGGGGATGCTGGCGCTGGGTCTTGAACACGCCGGATAGACGATGCCGTCATGACCAGCAACATCACCGCTGAAATCGCCGCCGGCACGGCTACCGCCAGAAACAGTGTGGCATGGGACCAGCCCAGGCCGATCAGCTGGCCGCCCACGACCGGCCCGACGATCGAGCCCACGCGCCCCACGCCCAGGCTCCAGCCCACGCCGGTAGACCGCAGCGTGGTGGGATAGTAGGTGGCCGCCAGCGCATTGACCGCAGGCTGGCCGCCTATGATGCAAAGCCCCGTCAGCGCGACCACGACAAACAGCAGCGCCAGCGGCAATCCCGGCTGGCCGATGGTGGCAATCGTCACTGCGGCCAGCAGGAATGCCGGCACCAGCACCTTGCCGAAGCCGATGCGGTCGATGACCGGCCCCATCGCCAGCGTGCCGACCACGCCCCCGGCCTGCAGCGTGGTGCCGACCAGCACCGCAGTCGAGGTCCCCAGGCCGGCACTCTTGACGATGGTGGGCAGCCAGTTCGACAGGAAGTACAGGTTGAGCAGGTTCATGAAGTTGACCCCCCACAGCAGCAGCGTGGTGCGGGCCCGGCCGACGCGGAACAGCTCCAGCACGGAGCCGGCGCGCTTGCCGGTCTCGGGCACGATGTAGCGGGAGGCCGGCGTCACCGGCAGCGCGGGGGCGATGCGGCGCAGCGACTCCGCGACGCGGTGCAGGCAGATGCCCCGCAGCACCTGGAACTGCATTGATTCCGGAATCCACACGAACATCAGCAGCGCCAGCACCAACGGCGCAAGGCCGCCGGCAATGAACACGGAGCGCCATCCCCACAGCGGGATCAGCGCAGCCGACAAGATCCCGCCCAGCACCGCGCCGACCGTAAAGCCACACGACACCAGCATCATCAGCGTCACCCGCTTGCGCCGGGGGCTGAATTCGCCCGCCAGGGCCATGGCGTTGGGCATGATCGCCCCCAGGCCCAGGCCTGTGACAAAGCGCAGCACCAGCAGCTGCGTCAGCGTCGTCACCTGCGCCGTTGCCAGCATGCACAGCGCAAAGGCCAGCGTCGCCCAGATCAGCACCGGACGACGCCCCACCTTGTCGGCAACCACGCTCAGAGTCAGCGACCCCACCAACATGCCCAGCAGGCCGGCGCCGAACACGGGCCCAAGCGCGACCTTGTCGATGCCCCATTCCTGGATGATGGCCGGCGCGACAAAGCCCATGGCCTGCACGTCGAAACCATCCACCACGACGGTCAGCCCGACCAGCGCCAGCACCCAGGCCTGGAAACGGCTGACGGGGCTGGCGTCGATGACCGCCGCGATATCAATGGGGGTCTGGGGCTCGCAACTATACGCATGCGGCTTGTCCATGGTGAAGTCTCCTGTCTGTTCCGGGGGGGCGATTGACGCACCTGAGTGGCCGGGAGTCATTGCACCGGCTTGTGCCTGCTGTTGCCCGGTCCTGACTCCTTGGTTGCGTCCGTCGTGAGCGCAACTCTAGGACTGGCGGCCGCCGGGATGAAGGCGGCGGGCGGAAATTCATTTATGCCGCTGCGGCACAAATCGTCTGGACGGAGGCCGGACACCCGCGCACAATGCCGCCTGGGACCGAGCGCCGGGAAGCAAGGTGCGACCCGCTCCCCCGCCAAACCCCGAGCAGCATGAGCGAACCGATTGCCGGCAACCTGAGCACCGTGGAAATGTTCTGCGCCGCCGCCAGGGCCAATGGCTTTACCGCGGCGGCCACCGCGCTGGGCACCACGCCCTCGGCCATCAGCAAGGCGGTACGGCGCCTGGAAGACCGGCTGGGCGTCAAGCTGTTCGAGCGCACCACGCGCGCCATCCGCCTGACTGACGACGGGTTGGCCTACTACCGGACCTGCAGCCTGGCGCTGGAGAGCATCCAGGAGATCGAACGCTCACTGACCGGGCACAAGCTGCCGCGCGGCGAGCTGCGGGTCAGCGTGCCGCACAGCTACGGCATCAAGCGCCTGATCCCGCTGATCCCCCGCTACGTCGAGCGCTACCACGGCCAGGTCAGGGTGGCGGTCTCGCTCAGCAATTCGCTTGCGGATTTCGTGGCTGAGGATTTCGATATGGCGATCCGCATCGGCGAGGTCACCGATTCACGCCTGGTCTGCCGACCGCTGCACGAGGCCGGGCTGAGGGTGGTGGCCTCGCCGGCCTACCTGCGCCGGCGTGGGATTCCAGCCACCCCGGAGGACTTGGGCGGGCACGAATGCCTGGGCCTGGTATTGCCCGACAGCGGCCGCGTGATGCCCTGGTCGCTGGCCGCTACGGCGGGAGAACTCAGGATCCGGCCGCGCATGCGCTTTGATCACCCGCTCGGCACGCTGACGGCCGCGCTCAGCGACGCGGGCCTGGCCCAGCTGCTGGATTTCACGGTGGAGGAGGACCTTCGCAGCGGGCGCCTGGTGGAGGTGCTTGCCGGGTTCCGGCCGGCTTCGCAGCCCGTGTCGGCGGTCTGGCCGGGCAACCGCCATCTGTCCGCGAAGGTGCGCACCTTCCTCGATTTCCTGATCGAGGCCAGCGAAGGCTAGCGCCACCGCGCTGGCGGGTCAACCGGCCAGGCGTGCCGCCAGCCGTCCCCGCGTGATCGCCGCGATCTGGGCCAGCGCCTCGTCCAGTTCCTGCTGCGTGCTTCGGCCGATGCGGCGCTCGAACGCGGCGAAGATGCCTTCGCGGGTGTAGTGACGCACGCAGATGATGAACGGGAAGCCATGGCGCGCCTGGTAGTCCGAGTTGAGCTGGTCCAGCGCGGCCTCCTGCTGCGCCGACATCGCATCCAGGCCGGCGCTCTTCTGCTCGGCATTGGAGTCGGCCGTCATCGTGCCCGCGCGGATATTGCGTGCCGAGAGCTGCGGGTGCAGATTCAGGAAATCGCGCTGGCGCGGCTCGTCAAGCTTGCGCACCACGTCCATCATGGCGCCGTGCAGCGCCGTTGCCGATGCGAACGGCCGCTGCGCCCACGCGCCTTCGGCGGCCTGCGGAAAGTGTTCGAACACGCTGCCGAAGGCGTCGGCAAAAGCCGCTTCGTCCAGGGCGTTGACCGACGCCAGGTCGAGTGGTTGAGACATGGATGCTTCTCCCGTAGGGATCCCGCGCATGGGGAATCGTTGGATACGGGGCCGAGTATAGGAACGGCCCGCCGCAGCGGCGAGAGCCCGCGCCCTATAGATCGCATAACAGAAACCGATACCGCGCCGATGCCACCAGGGAAGTGATCAATACGGGTTTCGAATGGGGTTATGAACGGCTTTGGCCTCGGCGCCCTCACTCCAGAGGCGACGGAACGGTCGGCATGTTGCTCAACCAGTCCTGCCGGCCCCACGCCAGGCTGCGCCACCAGGGTGTCACATCTTCTGCGCGCGCCGGCTCCACAGGCTGCCCCAGGCAAGGCATCACCAAACGGCCGTGCGGCACATGCATCAGCAGCACTTCTGCCGGTTCGTCCCAGGCATGTGTGGCCAGGTCGAACGTGCCCCAGTGGATGGGGAGCAGGCGGCCGCTGCCAATGGCCGCCCAGGCCTTGAGCGCGTTCTCCGGGCCAAGATGCACCCTACCCCACGAAGGATGGAAGGCTCCGACCTCCATCATCACCAGGTCGAACGGACCGAGGCGTTGCCCGATGTCCGCGAACGCGTCCGAGAGGCCCGAATCTCCGCTGAAGAAGACGCTGCAGCGGTTGCTACGCAACGCAAATGAAGACCAGAGCGTCGAGTTTCCGTCTCCCAGCCCACGGCCGGAGAAGTGGTGTGCGGGGGCCGCCGTGATGGTCAGGCCGTCAACCACCTCAGTCGCCTCCCACCAATCGAGCTCCGTGATGCGCTCATGCGGCACACCCCAGGCCTCCAGATGCAGCCCGACGCCAAGCGACGTCACGAACTTCGCGCCCTGCGCCGCGAGTGCCAATACGCTCGCGCGGTCCAAGTGGTCGTAGTGGTCGTGTGAGATGAGCACGACATCCACGGGAGGCAATGCGGCAATGTCGACCGGCACCGGCTGAAACCGCTTCGGTCCCACGAAGGTGAAAGGCGACGCCCTCTGCGCCCACACAGGGTCGGTCAGCACACGAAGACCGTCCATCTCCAGCAACACCGTGGAGTGCCCCAGCCACGTAGCGCGTAGTCCAGTATCAGCTGCCCGTGCCCAGACAGGACGAGGGTCCCACATGGGAAGCGGCCGGTCCGGCCGGCGGCCCTTTCCCGCCAACAGGAGCTCCGCCAGGGTTACGACCATGGACGGCGCCGGGACCGCCGCGATGGCGGTCGACGCATAGGTATTCACGAAGGCGCCATCGCGATACTGCAACGACGCCTCGATGCGCTCGAGCCTCAGCCCCTCAGCGGGTCGGGAAGGAATGGTCATGGAATCTCACTGAACGTTGAAGGGGCCGAAGGCCCTTGCTGGCGCTGATTAGTACCGGGCTGCGTCGCTTGCCGGCGCGCCCCACCAGGCCGGCTGGGACTGGCCGTTCACCGTCGTGCTGTGGTGAACACTTGCGAACGAGGCACCTGAGTCACCCTCCGGATGGCAACCCTGACATTCTGACGTCGGATGTCAGTATGACATTTTCCGACAGGATGTCAATGACGATTTGACATTTTCCATTCCAATGTCAGAATCGCATCATGCTCACTGACAAACAACTCCAGGTCATCCAGGCCGCTTACGGCGTGTTCTTCCGGTATGGCTTTGCCCGCACGACGATGGGGGACCTCGCGAAGGCTGCCGGGATGTCGCGCCCGGCGCTGTACCTCGTCTACTGCGGAAAGGAAGAGGTTTTCCAGGCGGTCGTGGCGTGGATGGGCGACAACCTGCTCGAGACCATCCAGTCGACGTTGAAGGAGGACTGGCCCTTGGAGCGCAAGCTGATGCATGTTTTGGAGTTGTGCATTGCCAGGCCCTACGAACAGGTCAGGGCCAACCCCGATGCACAGGATTTGCTTGCCCTGGACAGCCACATGCCGGCTTTGGAGCAGGCGTACGGCAGTCTGCAGACCTACCTGGCCGACCTGCTCAAAGACGCGGTCAACGAGTCGGGGCTGAAGGTCGCGGCCATCGATGTCGCTCGCACGCTGATGTCTGCGATGCGAGGGTTCAAGCTTGTCGCGGTGGACGGCAAGGACCTGAGGCGACTGATTGCTATGCAGGTGACCCTCACGACTGCTGCACTGGGTCAGCAGGGGGCGTAAGTTATTCCCTAGCGACGCATATCGCGCAAATCGCGCAACTCCTGCGAGGCGGCCGTCAGCATGCCGCGCAGCCAGACGTGCGCGGCCGAGCGATGGCGCGACGGATGCCACAGCTGGTAGAAGCGCATGAACGGGAACTCGATCGGCGGCTCCAGTACGGCAAGCGGCACATGCTGCGCATGGTAGTTGGCGAAGTGGCGTGCCGTGGTCAGGATCAGGTCGGTGCCGGGGATCAGGCTGGGAGCCAGATTGAAGTAAGGACAGCTGATGCGGTTGTCCCGGTGCACGCGCATGGTGCTCAGGCCCGCATCGACCAGGCCACGCTGGTCGCGCGAATACGGCGTCGGCACGATATGCGAGGCGCCCAGGTAGGCCTGGGCCGTGAACTTGCCGGGCTGCGCATGCACGCTGTCCTGCGCCACCACGCACACCACCTCGTCTTCCAGCAGCACGGACAGGTGCAGGTGCTCGGGCGGGTTGGGCCAGTTGCCGATCACGATATCGACCGAACCCGCCGACAGGGCCTGCTCGTAGTCGAAGTTGGCCCCCAGCGGCAGCGCCGACAGCCGCGCGTGCGGCGCCGCGTGGCGCACCGCGCGCACCACATGCGCGAAGAACGGCGGCGCCAGGTAGTCCGGCATCGCCACCACAAAGCTCTGCTCGGTGGTGGCGGGATCGAAGCGGTCGTCCGAGACCAGCAGGTTGTCCAGCGCGCTGAGCGCGGCCTGCGCATTGCGCGCGAGCTGCAGCGCGCGCTCGGTCGGGACCATCACGTTCTTCTCGCGCGTGAGCAGCGGGTCGTTGAAGATCGCACGCAGGCGCTTGAGCGCGGCGCTGATGGCCGGCTGCGACTGGTTCAGGCGGATCGCCGTGCGCGACACGCTCTGCTCGGCGATCAGTATGCACAGCACGCGCAGCAGGTAGGTATCGAACGGGTCGTCGGCGCGAATCATGTTGGGTCCGTGGCTGGAATTTGGAGGTCCTGGCGGGTGCGGCTGGCGCCGCTCCGGGCGGCAGTGGCGTGCCAGGCAATGGCGACTTTGTAGCGTGTCGCGCACCGCACGGCAACCGGTGGAACCCGGACAAGCGCACCCTGCCCGCGTGCCGCCCTGCCGGAAAACGGCCCGGCTAGGGTAATCCATAGGTCCTCCCAGGCCCGCCCGCGCCACCCGCCAACCCGCGCCAGACAAGGGATTGCGGCCCATATCGGTGCTGCTATGGGCCCTATACCAGCCCCCTCGTTTCGCATTGGCGAGCCATTCATATACTTGCTCCCAACCCGGCGGTCGGCATGCACCGCCGCCAGGCAAGACCTGGCAGAACACCACAAGACAGGAGACATCATGTCGATCACAAAACAAGGCGTCCCGGTATATGCCGGCACTGCCGACGACGCCGAGGACAGCGTCTACCGCAAGGTTACCTGGCGCCTGCTGCCCTTCCTCGGGGTGCTGTGGGTGCTGGCCTGGCTGGACCGCGTGAACATCGGTTTCGCCAAGCTGCAGATGCTGGATGCACTGGGCTTCAGCGAAGCCGTGTACGGGCTGGGCGCAGGTATCTTCTTCCTCGGCTACTTCTTCTTCGAGGTGCCGTCGAACATGCTGCTGCAGAAGATCGGTGCCAAGAAGACGATCATGCGCATCACCATCTGCTGGGGCGTGATCTGCATGTTGCAGACCCTTGTCACCACGCCCACGCAGTTCTACATCCTGCGCTTCCTGCTGGGCGCGTTCGAAGCCGGCTTCTACCCGGGCGTGATCCTGTACCTGACCTACTGGTACCCGTCCCAGCGCCGCGCGCGCGCCTTCGGCACCTTCATGTCCGCATCGGCCATCGCCGGCGTGCTGGGCGGCCCGCTGGCCGGCTGGATCATGACCCGCATGGCCGGCGTCAACGGCATGCACGGCTGGCAGTGGCTGTTCATCGTGGAAGGCATCCCGTCGGTGCTGGCCGGCATCTTCGCCTGGTTCTACATGACCGACAAGCCCGAGCAGGCGCGCTGGCTCTCCGACGCCGAGAAGCGCGTGGTGCAGGACGCCCTCAAGCGCGACAACGCCGCCCTGGGCGAGCGCGGCCACGACTGGCGCACGCTCTTCACCAACCCCAAGGTGTGGCTGCTGATCGCGATCTTCTTCTGCCTGCTGTGCGCCAACTCGACGCTGACCTTCTGGATCCCGACCATCATCAAGGACGTGGGCTTCTCCACCCCGATGGCAGTAGGCTGGATCGCAGCGGTGGCCTACCTGTGCGGCGCCGCCGGCATGATCCTCAACGGCGCGCATTCGGACCGCCGCGACGAAGTGCGCTGGCACTTCAGCGGCGCGGCGCTGGTCGGTGGCGGCGCCATGGCCCTGCTGGCCGTGCTGCTGGGCGCGCAGGTGCTGTCGCCGGTGATCGCGCTGCTGGCCATGACCGCCGCGCTGGTCGGCACCATGAGCGCCATCCCCGTGTTCTGGCAGCTGCCCAACCGCTACCTGGCGGGCAGCGCGGCGGCGGTGGGCGTGGCGCTGATCAACTCGGTCGCCAACCTGGCCGGCTTTGGCGCGCCCTATGTGATGGGGCTGATCAAGAACACTACCGGCAAGCTGACCTCCGGCCTGTATCTGGTGGCGGTGATCGAAGTGCTGGCCGCGGTGCTGGTGCTGGTCGGCATCCGCCAGCTGGGCGGCAAGCAAGCCAAGCAAGGAGCCTGACATGGACAACCATAGCCTCGATCCCGCCCGCCGTCGCTTCGCGCTGCAATCGATGACGCTGGGCGGCGGTGCGCTGCTGGCCGGCGCCAGCTGGGGCGCCACGCCGGACACCGCGGCCCCCAACCAGACCGCCGCGCCGGTACAGCAAGGCGGCCTGAGCCCGCGCCTGACAATGCACGCGCTGGACACCTACCACGGCACGCCCGCCGCCGGCATGCGCGTGGACATGTTCCGCATCGACAATGACCAGCGCACGCCGCTGCAGACGGTCACGCTGGCCGCCAACGGCCGCAGCGAACCGCCGCTGCTGATCGGCGACAGCTACCGCACCGGCACCTACGAACTGATCCTGCACGCGGACGAGTACTTTGCCGCGCGCAAGGCCAACCTGCCGCAACCGCCGTTCCTGTCGAAGATCCCGCTGCGCCTGCGCGTCACCGACGCCAGCCAGCGCATCCACCTGCCCGTGCTGTTCGGGCCGTGGAGCTACAACTACTACCGCGGCAGCTGAGGCCGCGGCCTAATCCGGAGACACCCATCATGGCAGGCATCAGCACACATGTGCTCGACGTATCCCTGGGCCGCCCCGTGGCCGGCATGCAGGTGGAACTGTTCGACGTCGCCACCCAGCCGCCCCGGCTGATCGCGCGCGCCCGCACCAACAGCGACGGCCGCACCGACGCGCCGATGCTGCCGCCGGCGCAGGCGCGCACCGGCGAGTTCGAATTGCGCTTCTGGGTGGCGGACTACTTCCGCACCCCCGATGTGTTCGCGGACATCGTTCCCGTGCGCTTCACCATTGCGGACGCCGCGCAGCATTACCATGTACCGTTGCTGTGTTCGCCGTGGAGCTTCGGGACGTATCGGGGTAGTTGAGCGCCACAGCGGCTCGCCCATGTTGAGAGCACGGGCGGCTGCTTCAGTCTTCGATTCCTCAAGCTTCCCTACCGCGGCTTGCGCACCTCCGCTTCCCCGGGCAACAGCACCTCACCGTCGCTGGTCCGGGGCGTCATCAGCGGCACCGGCTTCCCGGTCCGCTTCTCCACCATGTGAGACCGGCGTTCGCCACGCGCGAACAGATGGTGCTCGCCCCATTGGCGCAAGGCCAATACGATGGGGAACAGGCTCTCCCCCTTTTCCGTCAGCACATACTCGTGATACGCGCTGCCATCCGACGCCGGTTGCGTGGTCAGGATGCCGGCTTCCACCACCCGTCGCAGGCGGTCGGACAGGATGTTGCGGGCGACCACCAGGCTGCGCTGGAAGTCGCTGAAGCGGTGCATGCCGTCGAACGCATCGCGCACGATCATCAGCAACCAGCGGTCGCCGACGAGTTCGAGGGTGCGCGCGACGGGCAATAGCGGCGCCTCACCCGTTCAGGCCAGAAGGGGCAAGAAAGCCTTAGAATCTCGCAACCAACCCAATTCCATACCGTGAAAGCCCTTTCCCGCCTCAACATGAAGCAGTTCACCCTGCTCTGCGCCGCGCTGCTGGCATCCGTTTCCACCCACGCCGCCTCCCCTGCCCAACCTGAAGCCGCCGGCAATACCGCGGCGCCGTTGGGACTCGAACTGGGCAAGACCAGGTGCTCGCGCCTGGCGCCGCCGCAAAATCACGCAAAGACCGGCAAGTCCGAGTGGGCAGGCGGCGATACCGTGGAGCTCAAGCATCTGGAGCGCTTCCACCTTCCCGGCCTGACGCGCGTGGTCCTGAACTGCGATGGCCAGGACGCCGTGGCGCTGATCACCATGACGTTCGAGCGACCGGCACTGGAAGAGGTGCGAAAAAAGCTGGACGAGCGCTATGCCTCGCTGCGCAAGACCGAAGCCGCGGCGGAAAATGGCTACGCCGAATGGGGGGCGGCCAATGGCAGCCTGGAGCTGCTCTATGGCCGCGACAGCAAGCACTTCACGGTGGCGTACTGGGCCAGGGGTGCCAAGGCAAGGTATTTCTCATACAGCGGCGGCGCCAACCAGAAGCCGGCCGCGGCCGCGCCCGCTGCGCCGCCCCAGCCTGCTTCGCTGTAACCGACCGCCCCATGCCGCGCGGGTTCATGCGGTGTGTGGCCGTGGGCCCGAGGTAGCGGCGCAATCACTGCGGCAGCTTGACGCGCGGAATTTCTCAATGTGAAAGGGGCGCTCGATTCCTCTGTAAGGAAGCCGCGGTGTCGCCTATGCTGTCCAATGCGGCAGATACAAAATCTGCTCAGATCTCAGACCGATCTGACAACAAGAAGGGGAAAGTCCCCGAAACGGGTGACGCCACCCTGATGGCGCTACCCGTGCGTTTGCCTTGGCCGAGTCACGGGGTGAGACCATCGCACGCGGGCGTATTGGAAGCCCGCGGGCGGGATACACCGTTGACGACAACATGACAGACGAATTCCTGTTTGGTAAGCCGTTCACGTTTCTCGCCTGCGCCGGCATGACGGAAGTCCGGGACGGGATCGAGGTGCTGGAAGCCCTTCCCGGCCATCTGTTCTGGCTCGAGAATGAGGACTTCATCCGCCGGGCCTACGTGCCCGATTTCCTGGAGCAGAGCCGTGCCGCCCTCGAGGCGGTGATGCCGGGCGGGCCGGCGCTGGTCGATGCAATGGCGGACGAGATCCGGCGCAACACAGGCCTGCTGCCCGAGTTGCAGCGCCTGGCGCCGGAGGTAGCTGCGGCCGCCCATTCGTACTGCTATTGGTGCTACTGCGCGGATGTGGTCGGGCGGGCGCAAGGCATTCCACGCAGCGCCATTGAACGCCAGTTCGAGCGGGCAGTCGGGCCCCGCGACGGCGCGCACAAGCTGCAATGGATCTGTCCCTGCTGCGGCGGGCTGGCGCACTATCAGGTCGACGGGCTGCTCGCGACGCAGCGGCCGGCGCGTCAGGGTGGCTTTTCACTCGAATGCGCGCACTGCGGCCATCAGGAGCGGCTGTACGCCGGCTTCCTGCATGCCGGCCGCCTTGAGTGCCGCTGCACGCTTTGCACCAATTTCGTCCAGACGCTGGCCGGCCAGTTGGCCAGGGCCTCGCGCAAGCTGTGCGCAAGCCTGGAGGATTACGCCTGGGTGCATGCCGTGGATACGGCCGCGGAAATCCGCGAACTGAAAGAAGCCTCCTTGCAGCTACTGGCACGCGGCGACAGGCCCTCCGCCAACGCGATGGCCTTCGCATCGGCCGTCCAGTCTGGCCAGGCGCGCCCCGTCCCCGACCTTCTCAGCCAGATAGATCCGACCCTGGACGGCCGGCTCGACAAGAACCCCAGGGCCTGGGTCCTGCTGTGCGAGTTGCTGCGCGAAGGCGTGCTGGACGGCGAATGCGCGATCTACGATCACGACGGCCGCAAGCACATAGCGCTTGAGATTGCCTTGCTCGAAGATGATCAGGCAGCCGACGGCGGCACGGCGCAGGACCATCTCAATACCTTGCTGAGGGGCTACCAACCCTCGGAGCGCGATAGCTTCATCAACTGGCTGAAGGCACTGAAGCGATTGCGGCTTTGCACCGGCAGGTTCAATGCCGCCGTGGATGTTACCTGGAAGCCTGACCTGGAGCACTGCCGCATCCTGACCGCGCGTTGGTCGGATGACAGCGCACCGCCCGCGCCGCACCCCGGCGCCGCATGGCTGCCGGCGGCGCCACGCGCACGCCGTCCTGAACGCCCGGTGTACCTGGACGCAGAGCTGGAGGCGGTGCAGTTGCTGAAGTCGCTGGGCTATATCATCCTCAGCCCCGAAGAGATCCGCTCGCAACGAGACCCCGCGGAGTCCACCGGATTCGGGTGATCGCTGTCACAACGGTTGCCGCGCGCGCACGGCGTGCCTGCCCTGCCGTAGCCGCGCGCCTCAGTGAAGCTGGTCGAACAGCGACTTGCCAGGATCGTGCAGCAGCCCGATCAGTGCCCGGCGCTCTGCCCGCCGTCGACATGCAGGATTTCCCCCGTCACGAACGGCGCGGAATCGAGATACAGCATGGCATCGACGATGTCCCGCATCTCGCCCATATGCCCCACCGGGTGCAGCGCGCCCAGTGCTTCATGGGTTTCGGGCGCATGCATCGGCGACTTGATGATGCCGGGCGCGACCGCGTTGGCGCGAATGCCAGTCTTGGCGTACTCGATCGCCAGCGACCGGGTTGCGGCGTTCAGGCCGCCCTTGGTCAGCGACGCCAGCACCGACGGCACCCCGCTGATCGCATGGTCGATCAGGCTGGTGGTGATGCATGGCAGGTACAAATGACGCCGGCCGCCGGGCGTTGGGCCCGGGCCTGGGCATCGACTTCTCCCGGGTCCGCACCTATGATCGTGGCAGAACAGGATGCAAAGGCTCCCAACGTCACGTACGAGACATGAAACGGCAATTCGATGACCTTCAGCTTGGCAGCATCGAGCTGTTCTGCCTGGCCGCCGAACTGGGCAGCTTCACCGCGGCGGCAGTGGCCGCCGGCGTGACACCGCCGGCCGTCAGCCGCACGGTACAAAGGCTGGAGGAACGCCTGGGGGTCCGGCTCTTCGTGCGGACCACGCGGCAGATCCGCCTGACCGACGAAGGCCGGGTGTATTTCGAGCAGAGCCGTAGCGCCCTGGCGCAGCTGGTGGAAGCGGAGCGGCAGATCAGCGGCCAGCAGACGGCCCCCGCGGGGCGCCTGCGGATCAGCCTGCCGACCCCTTACGCGCACTATCGCGTGCTGCCGGTACTGCCGGCCTTCAGGGAACGCTACCCGGAAGTCGAGATTGACGTGCACATCAGCAACCGCAACGTGGACTTCGCCGATGACACCTACGACCTGTCGGTGCGGGGGCGTGCACCGGATGACTCGAACCTGATCGCGCGCAAGCTGGAAGATGCCGAGCTGGTGGTGGTGGCAACGCCCGGCTATCTGCGTCGCGCCGGCACGCCGCAGTCATTGGAGGACCTGCTCAGGCATGAGTGCATCCAGTTCGAGCGCCCCAGCAGTGGCAGACGCATTCCATGGACGTTCCGGGTCGACGGCGAGGACACGGATATCGTCACAGCCGGCTCCTATGCGGCGACCGAAGACATTCTCGGCGGGGCAACGCTGGTGCGCGCCGGCGCGGGCCTGTTCCAGACCTACCGCTTCGTCGTGGAACAGGACCTGCGCGACGGCACGCTGGTGGAGGTGTTGAAGGACTTCGGCGGCAGTACGCGGCCGTTTGTGCTGCTCTACCCGTCCGCGCGCCATGTCTCGCGCCGGGTACGGGCCTTTGTCGATTTTCTGCTCGAAAAATTCTCAGCGTAACGGCGTCGGGCGGCGCACTCACGCAGGCCTGACCTGGGCGATGACCACCAGGATCACCGACGCATTCCCTGGTTGCTGGAAATGCGACGAGATGGTCCGTGCATGGCCGGCCTTCTCCGCCAGTACATCGCGGAACAGGTCGGAAGCGCCGTCGAGGACCGCTGGCTGCCCGAACCAGCCCGGCGCACTGGCAATGTGACCTTCGAGACGAACAATGTGGTCCAGGCGTTCGAAGCCGCCCAGGCAGGCATCGATCTGCGCCAGCACATTGAGCGCGGCCAGCTCGGCGGCGCGCTTGCCCTCTTCCACCGTCAGGTCCGCGCCGATCTGGCCCTGCCAGACCACCTTGCCATCCTGCAAGGGCAGCTGCCCGGAGATAAACAGCAGATCCCCGGCCCGGCTGACCGCGGTATAGCTGCCCAGGGGCTGCGGGGGAGGCGGCAGCGCCAGGCCGCGCGCCGCGAGTCGTTCGTGAACAGACATATTGGCTCCAATCGGTGAGGTGTCCCAGCGACGGGCGCCCATGGCGCATTGCCTTGGCCGCGCCGGCCGCCGGTGCTCGTGTGCCTGACTGTAGGTGCACAGCAGGCGGGGATAAAGGCATTGGCAGGAACAGGAATAGGTACTTCGCGGAACAAATGCGCAGCCTGGCGCGTGTGAGTCTGGCGCCAGGCGTGCCGGGAGAGGCGCCGGCTACGCCTGCAATCCATGCCCGAAGCTTCTGTTTGTACCGCCTTGTATCAAGCGCACGGAACGATACGTGCCCTGACAGAAACGGGGAAGAGCCGCTACAGGCGCGATACACCAGTCTCCTTAAATGCATCTCGTGGCCCGGCGACGTAACGCAGCAAGTCGATCCCGGCCGCGCAATCCCACGCATACTCAGGAGATCGACCATGACCACCCACTTCACCAAGCGCATCGTTCTCGCCATCGCACTCGTAGCCGCCGCCGCAGGCGCCCAGGCAGCCGGCATGTCGCAGCCAGGTGCACGCGACCCCTTCAGCGACGGGGCACGTTCGGTGCAAGACCAGCGCAGCCCGTTCACCGACGGCGCCCGTGCCGTGCAGGACGCACGCGACCCGTACAGCGAAGGTGCGCGCAGCATCGATCCGGTCGGCAACGGTGAACGCATCGTGGCCGGGATGGACCGCACTGGTCCCTCGGCCGATCCCGCGCGCAGTCTGGATCCCTACCTGGATGGCGCCCTCGCCTGATGTCTCGCGTTACCGTGATGAATCGCCCACGGGGCGTGCCCGGTAGTTGTACTGCTCGCACAGGCGGGGATGCAGCAAGCCGCCGTTGGCGTCGAACACCAGCGGACGGACGCTTCCACCTGGACGTTCTTCAGCCGGGCCCAGGCCTGGGCCTCAGTCAGCTTCGCGACGCCGCCCTGCTGCATCCATGAGGCCTGAGCCACGCATATTGAATGCCGGATTTATTCGTTGGGTTTCGCGCGGGGCCGGCGTACGTTTGTGGGTTCCTACATCCCCCCGAATGCCATGACCGCTTCCCGACGACAGTTCCTGCGCCAGGGCGCCGCCGCCACTGCGGCGCTCGCCTCCGGCCCCATCCTGACCTTCACCACCCTCGCCACCGGCAATGCGCAAGCGCAGGGACGCCCGGTGCTGAAGGCCGGCGACCAGAAAGGCGGCCTGCGCGCCCTGCTCGAATCCGCCAACGCGCTCCAGGGCCTGAGCTACGACATCCAATGGACCGAGTTTCCCGCGGCCGCGCCGCTGGCCGAGGCGCTGAACGCGGGCGCGGTCGACAGCGGCCCGATCGGCGATGCCCCGGCCATCTTCGCGCTGGCGGCCGGCACGCGCATCAAGCTGATCGGCGCGAACCGCTCCGATCCTTACGGTACGGCGGTGCTGGTACGGCCAGACTCGCCGCTGCGGCAGGCGGCTGACCTGAAAGGCAAGAGCATCGGCACCAACCGTGGTTCGATCGGGCACCTGATCGCGCTCAAGGCGCTGGAATCCGCCGGGCTGAAGCCTGAGGATGCCAACATCCGCTTCCTGCCGCCCCCCGATGCCAAGCTCGCGCTGAGCAGCGGCTCGGTCGATGCCTGGGCGACGTGGGAGCCCTACACCGCGATGGCGGAAACCAGCCAGCACGCACGCGTGCTGGTCAGCGGTCGCGGGCTGTGGTCCGGCCTGAGCTACCTGGCCGCGACCGATGCCGCGCTGGCGACAAAGCGCGCGGTGCTGCAGGACTTCCTGCATCGCGTGGTGCGCGCGCAGCAATGGTCCTACCAGCATGTCCCGGAGTTCTCGGCAACGCTCGCGCGCATCATCGGGATTTCGCCGCAGGCGGCGCGGCTGCAGTTCGAGCGGCGCCACACGCAGTGGCGCAGCATCGACGCCAAGCTGATTGCCGAGCAGCAGCGCACGGCCGATTTCTACCAGAAGGTGGGGCTGCTCAGGCAACGGCTCGATGTGCGGCAGACCTTCGACTCCGGGTTCTCCCTTACCACCTGACCGCCGCCGGCGACCTCAGGCCGCGCGCCGGTCGTCTTGGCGGCCTCGGCAAGCGCCTCCGGCACGCCATCGCGGCTGCGGTGGCCGCTAAAGGATTTCCATGATTGACGCTGCCCCGCGCCACCGCTCTTCGCGGCCCGGCGCGGCCTGCGCGCGCGCGGCCGGTTCTGGCCCCAGCGAATTCCGGCAACTGGTCCTATAGGCCCGGAATCGCACTCACCTATAAAGCCGTGACCCCCAAATTATTTCTCTTCCGAGGAGCACAACCATGCGGTGGATCAAGCAGATTGCAACGTGTGTGGCCCTGGTGGCGGCGCTGGCGCCGGCCGCACACGCCGAAAGCAAGAATGTAGTCATTGCTTACCAGGACATGGTAGTGCCCTGGCGCTATGCGCAGGACATGAAGGAGCTGGAAAAGCAGACCGGCTACACGGTCTCGTTCCGCCAGTTCGGCGGTGGCGGCGATGTGATCCGCGCCATGGCCTCGGGCCAGATCGCCATTGGCGAGGCGGGGACTTCGCCGATCGCGTCGGCCCTGTCGCAGGGTCTGGACGTTGAACTGTTCTGGATCCTGGACGACATCAACGCGGCCGAAGCCATGGTCGCGCGCAACGGCAGCAAGATCACCAGCATCGCCGACCTGAAGGGCAAGCGCGTCGGAGTGCCGTTCGTGTCGACCACGCACTACCACACGCTGGTCGCACTGGAGCGCGCCAAGATCAATCCGAAGGACGTACGCATCGTCAATATGCGTCCGCCCGAAGTGGCCGCCGCCTGGGAGCGCGGCGACATCGACGCCACCTTTATCTGGGACCCGGTGTTGGCCAAGCTAAAGCAGTCGGGCACGGTACTGATGACCTCCGGCCAGATCGCCGCCGATACCGGCAAGGCCACCTTCGACGGCATGATCGCCAACAAGAAGTTCGCCCGTGAAAACCAGGAGTTCATGGTCAAGCTGGTGCGCGTGCTGGCCGCCGCCGATGAGTACTACCGCAAGAACAAGGCGTCCTGGACCCCGGATTCGCCCATGGTGAAGGCCGTGGCCAAGATCTCCGGCGCCAAGGCTGAAACGGTACCGGCGAGCATGGCGCTGTACAGCTTCCCCACGCTGCAGGAACAGGTCTCCGAGCGCTGGCTGGGCGGCGGCGCGGCCCGCGCGCTGCAGTCGGCGGCGCAGTTCCTCAAGGAACAAGGCACTATCCAGACCGTCTTGCCGGACTACGGCCCGGGCGTCAACGCGGAATGGGCGAAGCGCGCGTTGCACTGAGCGCGCACCCCGGTCGCTGAAGCTGGCCGCCGCGCACGATCCCCTCCTGCGCGGCCGCCCCGAAAATCCTGTTTCGGAAGCCCGTCATGTACAAACTCGAAATCGATAACCTCAGTGTCAACTACGGCACGGCAGGCGGCGCGAAGACGCTGGCCCTGTCGCAGGTCAACCTCACCATGGAGCGCGGCGATTTCGTCGTCGCGCTGGGTGCCTCGGGCTGCGGCAAGACCACCTTGCTGTCGTGCATCGCAGGCTTCATGGAGCCCTCCGAAGGCGAGATCCGGCTGAGCGGCAAGCCTGTGCACGGACCCGGCGCGGAGCGCGGCGTGGTGTTCCAGAAGCATGCCCTGATGCCGTGGCTCAGCGTGGAAGACAACGTTGCGCTGGGATTGCGCCTGCGCGGCGTGGCGCGTGCCGAGCGGCTGCGGATCGCCCATGAGAAGCTGGCCGCCGTGGGGCTGGAAAGCGTCGCCGCCAAGCCGGTCTACCAGCTCTCGGGCGGCATGCAGCAGCGCGTCGGGATTGCCCGCGCGCTCGCCTGCGATCCGGCGGTGATGCTGATGGACGAACCGCTGGGCGCGCTCGACGCGCTCACGCGCGAGTCGATCCAGGCGCTGATCCTGAAGCTCTGGGCGCGCGAGCAGAAGATTGTCTTCTTCATCACGCACAGCGTGGAAGAGGCGCTCTTCCTGGCCACGCGGCTGATCGTCATGACGCCCTCGCCCGGGCGCATCGCGCATACCTACGAACTGCCGTTCGCGCGGCGCTTCATTGAATGCGGGGATGCCCGCGCGGTCAAGTCCGACCCGGAATTCATCGGCTATCGCGAAGAGATCGTCGACCTGATCCATGCCACTGCCTGAGGAGAATCCAATGCCCGCTTCCGTCCAACGCATCGAACCCCCGCCAAGCGCCCCGGCAGTGGCCGCGGCCGGGCCCAGCCGCCCCATGAAGACCGTGTCGGGCTACCGCCTGCCCGGCGAGGGCTCGAGTTCCCGCATCTCCACCATCACCGTGGTGGCGCTGCTCGCACTATGGTGGATCGCCAGCCATCTGCGCTGGCTGCCGCCGCTGTTCCTGCCCACGCCTGAGTCGATCTTCACCGCCTTCATCGATGCCTGGCAAGGCAACCTGCAAGGCGGCCAGCCGCTGACCGAGCATTTCGCGGCCAGCATGCTGCGCGTGTTCGGCGCCTTCGCGCTGGCCGTGGCCACGGCGGTGCCGATCGGCGTGATGATGGGGGTGTCGCGCATCGCACGCGGCATCTTCGATCCGCCGATCGAGTTCTACCGGCCCCTGCCGCCGCTGGCCTACCTGCCGCTGATCGTGATCTGGTTCGGCATCGACGAGACCTCGAAGGTGCTGCTGATCTTCCTGGCCTGCTTCGCGCCGCTGGCCATGTCGGCCCAGGCCGGCGTGCGCTCGGTCACCATCGAGCAGATCAACGCGGCGTACTCGATGGGCGCCACGCCGTGGCAGGTGGTGCGCCATGTAGTGATCCCCGCGGCACTGCCCGATATCCTGACCGGCATGCGCATTGCCATCGGCTTCGGCTGGACCACGCTGGTCGCCGCCGAGATGGTGGCGGCTACCGCCGGGCTTGGCCAGATGGTCCTCAATGCCTCAAATTTCCTGCGTACCGACGTGGTGATCATGGGCATTATCCTGATCGGGCTGATCGCCTATGTCTTCGACCTGCTGATGCGCAAGCTGGCCAAGTGGCTGGTGCCCTGGAAGGGACGGATGTGAGGTAAGCGGCAGGGCCAGGCCGTCTGGCCCTGCGCAAGCGCCACTTCGGCAGTGTTGCAGTATTCTTAACGATTCCACTACATCACTGCCATTATTCCAGCAACCGCATGCCCTCAGAGGATATTGCGCTGTAACATCGCGGGGAATCCTCGCCGGACCTGATCTGGCACTCCCAAACCCGCGTCATGACCCGCCTCATCCCCCTCGCCCGCCTTTGCCTGGCAGCCGCCGGCCTGACCTTCCTGGGTGCCGCACAGGCCACCGACATCGACTGCGATCCATCGGCCAGGCCCGCCGGCACCAGCCAGGCGCAGCGGCTGATCTGCGAATCCGCGCTGTTTTCCATGGGTTACCAACGCATTTACGCCGACCAGCAGCGGCTGCTCAAGGCGGGCGCCATTTCCGAGGCAGACATTGCAGCGTTTCGCCAGAAGCGGGACCATTGCGATTCCGCCGCCTGCCTGGATGCGGTGTTCCGGGCGTGGCGGGCCTCGGCGGCCCAGGCGCGGCCCAGGCCGTAGTCGCCCGGCCCGCCACGATCCCGCCTGACATGCCGGCGGCCCAGCCTTGCTACAATCCCGGTTCATACAACGGCAGACATCATGGGCTTTGAACAACTCGCAGCACTAAGGGACCAACTCGCGAAGAAGGCGGCCGCCGAATCGGGCAAAGGCGCGGGCAAAGGCGCACGCCAGGGCGCACGCAAAGGCACGCCCAACGGCGAACGTACCGGAGCCCGTGACGGCGAACGTACCGCCGCTCGCACCGGCGCGGGTGCGGATGCGCCCGCTGGCGCCAAGGGCCGACGCCCTGCGCAGGCCGCGGCACCGGCGAAACCGGTCGATCCGGTCGTGCATTCCATTGCCCGGCTGCAGAAGCACTTCCCCAAGGCCTTCCCGAAGAACCCGGCGCCCAAGGTGCCGCTGAAGGTCGGCACCTTCGAGGATCTGACCCAGCATGCGGCCAAACTTGCCCTGACCGAGGCGGAACTGCGTGAAGCGATCCGCACCTGGTGCAGCGGTGCCCGCTATTGGTCGTGCATGGTGGAAGGCGCCAAGCGCCTGGATCTGGATGGCAATGAGGCCGGCGTGGTCACCCTGGCGGACGCCAAGCGCGCCCAGCAACTGAAGGCCCGCCGCGCCGGCGGTTCCCGCCCGCCGAAAGCCAAGCCTGCCGCGGCAGCCACGCCCGCTGCGCCCGCCACGCCCGCTGCGCCTGCCGCACCTGCCGCACCTGCCGCACCTGCCGCATCTGCCGCATCTGCCACGCCGGAAACTCCTGCCACGCCCTGATCCCCGCAGCGGTTATCCAGCGGCGTCTACGCCAGCACCGCGCGCGCGATCACCGTCCGCTGGATTTCCGACTAGCCCTCGCAGATGCGCAGGATCCGCGCATCGCGAGTCGTGCGCTCACAGGCGGCTCAAGCCTTCGGCTGTGGCGTACTGCAGAACCCCTGCCGCTTGTGCGAGCCATCGCAGAACGGCTTGTTGTCAGAATGGCCACAACGGCACAACCAGACCTGATCACCCTCGAAAGCGAAGCTGGCGCCTGCCGGGGTCACGATCCTGACGGGACCTTTTATACGGTACGGACCATTGTCTTGTACCGTGACGGTGACAACAGTGTCTTCGTCCATGATGCACCCCCCTCCCTGGCGACAGCCATGCTGGCACCGCGGTGGCGGGCAGCCAGCGCGGCCTTGTGTGCGCCTGTCCGTTTAAATCTACTCTAGTTTGTGGCGGTCGTTAAATAGACTGGCTGTAGGGCTGATGCCGTTCACTTGGCGACTGTCGTCCCCGAGCAGAACGGCCAGCCTCGGGCTCCGGCCGGGGTTGCTCGCCGAATCCGGGTGGCAACCCGGCCACAACCGCATGGAGGTCGCGCTCGATGAAGCCTCGTCACGGTCCACAGGCATGGCGCCGCTTCTATATCCTTGATGAGAAGAACCGGCCAATAGAGGTAACCGACCACGACGAATGGTCCCGCTGGATGGCGGAAAACGACCTGGTATTCCGTCGCACCCTGCTGGAGCAGTCCGGCGGCATGGTGACAACCCGATTCCGGGGCGTGTCGGAGGCCGCACCGACGGACACTCCCTTGTTCATCACGCGCGTGACCGGGCTAGCCGGGCAGGATAATGAGAGTTATGGCGCGCAGACGCTCGAAGCGGCGCTGGAAGAGCACGAACGGATCGTGCAGCAGCTGCTTCGGCAGCTACTATCCGGACGGTGACTGGCTGCCCGGACAGGCACCCGCCGTTATGTGAGCCCTGGTGCCGGTCGCACCGTAACTGATCATGCGCCCCTTGCTGGAAGCCCGCCTAGTCAATGATGTCTTTGGCGACCCGGGACTGTTCGTAGACTTCCTGGACGAACGGCGCGCGCTGCTGTTCGACCTGGGCGACATCGCCCGGCTGATGCCGCGCGAACTGATGCGCTTGTCGCATGTGTTTGTCACGCATGCGCACATGGATCATTTCTCTGGCTTTGACAAGCTGCTGCGAGTGCTGCTCGGACGCAAGCCACGCATCGTGCTGGTCGGCGGCCCGGGATTCCTGGCACAGGTCGAGCACAAGCTGCTTGCCTATACGTGGAACGTGGTGCATCGCTACACGACCGAACTGGTCATTGAAGCGGTCGAACTTGGACTGGACGGGCAGATGCGGCGCGCCGGCTTTTCCAGCCGTCACGGCTTTGCCAGGGCGGACGAAGCGCCCGCCGGGAGACCCGGCGATATCGTGCACGACGAGCCGACGTTCCAGGTGCGCGCCTGCTTTGTCGACCATGGGATTCCATGCCTGGCCTACCTTCTGGAGGAAAAGGCCCGGCTCGGCATCAACAAGGAACGCCTGGCGGAATCCGGCCTGACCACCGGCGCCTGGCTGCGCGAACTCAAGCATGCCGTCCTGACCGGGGCAGCCGGCGATGCGCCGATTCTTGTCCAGTGGCGGGACCGGAGCGGTGACCATGCAGCGACGCGAACAGTCGGCGAGCTGAGTCGGCTGATCCTGGATGTCGAGCCCGGCCAGCGCATCGGCTACGTTACCGACCTGCGCTATACCAGCGAGAACGTGCAAGCGCTGTCGCAACTGATGCAAGGCGTCGACCAGCTGTTCATCGAGAGCGTGTTCCTGGATGTCGACCGGGCACACGGCCTGCGCAAGAACCACCTCACCGCTGCCCAGGCCGGACTGATCGCGCGCTGCGTAGGTGCCCGCGCGGTGACACCGTTTCATTTCTCGCCACGCTACCAAGGGCGCGCCAATGAACTGGCTGCAGAAGTGCGGGATTCCTGGGCACCCTGAGCGCCCCCGCCGTAGGCTATCCGGCAGCGCTTACGCCAGCACCGCGCGCGCGATCACCGTGCGCTGGATTTCCGATGAGCCCTCGTAGATGCGCAGGATCCGCGCATCGCGCACCAGGCGCTCCAGCGGCATTTCGCGCGTGAAGCCATAGCCGCCGTGGATCTGCAGCGCGGTATCGGTGACAAACCCGACCATCTCCGAGGCATAGAGCTTGGCCATCGATGCCTGCTCGGTGAAGGGCTCGCCGTCCCGGCGCCGCGCCGCGGCCTGCAGGGTCAGCAGCCAGGCTGCCTCCAGCCGCATGCGCATGTCCGCGAACATCCATTGCAGGCCTTGCTTGCGCGCCAGCGGCTCGCCGCCTACCTGGCGCTGCCGGGCCCATTCCACCGCGCAGGCCAGCGCCGCCTCGGCAATGCCCAGGCAGGTGGCAGCCACGTCCAGGCGGCTGTTGTCCAGCACCTTCATCGCGGTGCGAAAGCCCGTGCCCTCCGGCCCCAGCCGGTTGGCGGCGGGCACGAAGCAGTCCAGCGCCACCTCGTGGGCCGGCGCGCCGCGAATGCCCATCAGTTTCTCGGCGGGCGCGATCTCCACGCCTTCGCTGTGCCGGTCCACCACAAAGGCGCTGATGCCGCGCGTGCCCGCGGCGGGATCGGTCTTGGCGTAGACCACGATAAAGTCCGCCGCATCGGCGTTGGAGATGAAGTGCTTGACCCCGCGCAGCCGGTAGCCATCGCCTTCCGGCGTGGCGCGCGTGGCCATGTCGGCGGGATTGGAGCCGGCGCGCGGTTCGGTCAGCGCGAAGGCGCCCAGCCGGGTGCCGGCGGCCGCGCCAGGCAGGTAGCGCTCACGCAGGCTGTCGTCGCCGCCGATCAGGATGGAATCGGTGGCCAGGTAGTGCGCGCCGATCATCGACGAGGTCGAGGCACAAGCCCTGGCAATCTCCGCCAGTGACAGGATCAGCGCCACCGGCGAGGTGTCGGTGCCGCCCCAGCGTTCCGGCAGGTTCATCCCCATCAGGCCGAGTTCGGCGAGCTGCGGCACATAGCGCGTGGTGGAAGCTTCCGCGCGGTCCACTTCGGCTGCCCTCGGCGCCAGTTCGCTTTGCGCGAAGCGGCCAATGGCATCGGCGATTTCCAGATCGCCCGGCTCGACGCCCAGTCGTTTAAGCATGTTGTTTCTCCTTGCTGAAAGCTTGCGGATGCGCGGCAGCACTCGCCAACTCTGCGAGGATGGCCTCGGTGTGCTCACCCAGCGACGGCGCAGGCGTCACACGGTTGGCGCCATAGCCCGAAAACTTCACCGGCTGCGAGGGCAGCCGCACGGTGGCGCCGTCCAGCCCGGGCACTTCGGTAAGCAAGCCGCGATGGACGGCATGCTCGCTTTCCAGCGCCTCCTTGACATTGCGGATCGGGGCAACGGGAATGCCCGCCTCGCTCAGCAGGCGGTTCACCTCGGCCACTGACCGGCTTGCCGACCAGGCTTCCAGGCCGGCGCGCAGTTCGCTCTCGAAGCGGCAACGCGTTTCGTCGTCGGCAAAGCGCGGGTCCTGCGCCATCTCCGGGCGGCCGATGGCATTGGCCAGCGCCTGGAACAGCTTGTTGTTCAACACCGCCACCACATAGAAGCCGTCCGCGGCGCGGTACGCGCCAAATGGCGCGGACGAGGGGTGGCGGTTGCCCACCCGCCGCGGCGCCAGGCCGGTCGCGGCATAGCGCGCGACCAGGGTGGCGCTCAGGCTCAGCGTGGCGTCGAACATCGAGACATCGACATGCGTGCCCCGCCCGGTCTTCTCGCGCGCCAGCAGCGCGGCCAGCACGCCCCATGAGGCGAACAGGCCGCTGACGGCATCGGAGACGGCCTCGCCCAGCATGGTCGGGGCGCCGTCCGGGGCGCCGGTGGCATCCATCAGCCCGCACATCGCCTGCAGGATGATGTCGTAGGCGGGCCGGTGCGATTCCGGCCCGGTCTGGCCGAAGCCCGACACGCTGGCATAGACCAGCGACGGATTCAGCGCGCGCAGCGCCTCGTAGCCGATGCCCAGCTTGTCGGCCACGCCCGGGCGGAAGTTTTCCACCACTACGTCGGCGCGGGCGCAAAGCGAGCGCGCCAGTTCCAGGCCCGCTGCCGTCTTCAGGTCGATCACGGTGCTCTGCTTGTTGCGGTTCATGGCGGAGAACAGGCCGCTCTTGCCATCGACAAAGGGGCCGACCGCGCGGTAGTCGTCGCCGCCCGGCGGCTCGATCTTGATCACCTCGGCGCCGAGATCGCCGAGCAGCGCGGTGCAGTAAGGGCCCGCCAGCACACGCGAGAAATCGATCACGCGGATGTCGGCCAGCGGCAGATCGGAATGGGTCACGGCAGCTCCTCCAAAGCTTGCAAACCCGCGGGCTTGCGTTTCAGTGACTCGATTCTGCGCAGCGCTGGCTATCAAGTAAAATATGGAATTCGACTAGCACCTATAGGATTTTCTGATGCGTGTCTCCTTGCGGCTGCTGCGCTACTTCGCCGCGGCGGCGGAAACGGGCAGCACCACGGCGGCGGCGCGGCTGCTGAATGTCTCGCAGCCCTCCATCTCCGTCGCCATCCGCGAACTGGAGACGCTGTTCGAGGAAGCCCTGTTTGCCCGCGATGTCGGCGCAAAGATGACCCTGACCCGCTTCGGCGTGCGCAAGCTGGCCGAAGCGCGCCACATCCTTGGGGCGGCCACGGCCTTTGAAGTGGACAAGAGCGGCGATGCCGCGGCGGGCGAAGTGCAGATCGGCGTCTTCCGCACGCTGGCCCCGGTCTACCTGCCAGTGGTGCTGCGCCTTGCGCGCGAGCGTTATCCAAGGCTGGCGGTACGCTTTGTCGAAGGAGACCTCGCCCAGCTGGAAGACTGGCTGCATGGCGGCCAGATCGAACTGGCGCTCACCTACGACGTAGGCATGCCCGACGACATCGAGCGCGAACTGCTGGCAGAGCTGCGGCCCTACGGCCTGCTGCCCGCGGGCTCGCGGCTGGCCAGGCGCAAAGGCAGCGTGTCGCTGCACGAGCTGGCGCAGGAACCGCTGATCCTGATCGACCTGCCGCACAGCCGTGAATTCCTGATGGCGCCGTTCTGGCAATTCGGGCTGCAGCCCGAGGTGCGCTACCGCGCCACTTCGCTGGAACTGGCGCGCGGCATGGTGGCGAACGGACTGGGCGCGGCGCTGCTGATCACGCAGGCGCCCGCGTCCTCCCAGGTCAGCGCCGTCGTGGAAAAGCCGATACGGGAAGACACCGTGCGCCAGCCGCTGGTGATCGCACGCACGGCCCGTGCGGCCCGCACCCGGGCGTCAGAGTTGCTGGCCGAATGCGTGCGCGCGGCTGTGGAAGAAGCCACCGCGGCAAGAACCCGCCCGCTCAAACCCGGAGCCTGACCCCGCTCTCACCGCCGTGCGTGGCGGCATGCCGCGACTGTGATAGCGTTGACCCTTCCGACTTACCGCCACCCATGACCGATTTCGACGCCGACGCCCTCAAGCGGCTGGTCACCGTCACCATGCCCTTTGGAAAGCACAAAGGCACGGTGATCGCCGACCTGCCGGGCAACTACCTGAACTGGTTCGCCCGCGAGGGCTTCCCGCCGGGGCAGATCGGCGCGCTGCTGGCGCTGATGCACGAGCTGGATCACAACGGTCTGTCGCATCTGCTCAAGCCGTTGCGCGGGCGCACGTAACGCCGTCAGTGCCTGAGCTCAGGTCCGCCAGGCGCCCTCGGCGAAAAGCCGGGCAGCCGATATTCTGCTGCACCGCAGAATGACCGCGCCCCGCGACATCGCCTATAAGTATGCAACCGGTTTCACGCCACGTGAGGCGGATAAAGACGCCCCGCGTGGCCAGGCGCCTCGCGCGCGCCCCGCTTACGACCCACACCACCCGGCCGCTCCCCTCGGCCACGCATACGACAGGAGGCATGACTCATGCGCTGGAAGCAACGTCCGCAAGGTTCGAACTGGGGTGACTTCGGCCCCGATGACCAGCTCGGCCGCACCAACCTGATCGGCCCGGAACAGGTCGTCAAAGGCGCGCGCGAGGTGCAGGCCGGTATCAGCTTCTGCCTGTCGCTGCCGCTGGACTACCCTGGCGGCAGCAAGCTCAACCCGCGCCGGCACCCGCCGGTGCTGCGGCCCACCTTCCGCGACGACACGCCCTACACCAATTTCCCGCTGGCCAAGGTGGACCCGGCCGCCACCGATGTCATCAGCGACGACCAGGTGCTGCTGTGCCTGCAGTACAGCACGCAATGGGATGCGCTGGCGCATGTGGGCGCGCTGTTCGATGCCGACGGCGACGGCCGGCCGGAGCGCGTCTACTACAACGGCTATCGCGCCAACGAGCATATCGTCGGCCCGGTGGACTATGCCGAAGACGACAACTTCGCCGCGCACCCCTGCGGCCACGACCACAGCGCCGCGCACGCGCTGGGCATCGAGAACTTCGCGGTCAAGGGCATGCAGGGGCGCGGCGTGCTGGTGGACCTGGCGCACACCTTCGGCATGGACTTCCGCAATGTCGGCTACGACGACCTGATGCACGCGCTGGAGGCCGGCAAGGTGGAAGTCGAACGCGGCGACATGCTGCTGCTGCGCACCGGCTTTGCCGAGGTGGTGCTGTCGATGCAGCGGGAACCCGACGAAGCCGTGCTACACCACAGCTGCTGCGCGCTTGATGGCCGCGACGACAAGTTGCTGAACTGGATTACCGATGCCGGCATCGCCGCGCTGATCGCCGACAACTACGCGGTGGAACGCTATCCGGCACGCCCCGCACCCGATGGTGACAAAAGCCACCCGCTGCTGCCGTTGCACCACCACTGCCTGTTCAAGCTGGGCCTGCCGCTGGGCGAGCTGTGGTACCTGCGCGAACTGGCGGACTGGCTGCGCGCCAACGGCCGCACACGCTTCCAGCTGACCGCCCCGCCGCTGCGCCTGCCCGGCGCGGTGGGCTCGCCGGTCACGCCCATCGCCACAGTTTGAGCCAACAACAATAGACCAGGGAGACACCATGAACCATCGCCACGCGATCCGCCGCATTGCCGCCAGCGCCCTCGCCTTCGCCGCGGCGCTTGCCTGCGGCAATGCCCCAGCCCAGCCCAGGGCCGCCGTCTCCGACGACGTCGTCAAGATCGGCATGCTGCTCGACATGAGCGGCCTGTATGCCGATGTCACCGGCCGCGGCAGCGCCACCGCCGCGCAGATGGCCATCGACGATTTCGGCGGCAAGGTGCTGGGCAAGAAGATCGAGCTGGTGGTGGTCGATCACCAGAACAAGGCCGACATCGCCGCCAACAAGGCGCGCGAGTGGTTCGACACCGCCAATGTCGACGCCATCCTCGACGTGGCCGCGTCGGCGCCGGCGCTCGCGGTGCTGGAGGTGGCCAAGCAGAAGAACCGCATCGTGGTGTTCTCCGGCCCGGGCACCGAACGCATCACCAACGACCTGTGCACGCCGGTGTCAGTGCACTACGCCTATGACACCTACGCGCTGGCCAACACCACGGCGCGCGCCATGGTGCAGCGTGGCGGCAAGACATGGTTCTTCCTGACGGCGGACTACGCCTTCGGGCACACGCTGCAGGAATCGGCCACCGCGGTCATCAACGAGACCGGCGGCAAAGTGCTGGGCGCCGCGCGCCATCCGCTGGGCACCAGCGACTTTGCCTCCTACCTGCTGCAGGCGCAGGCCAGCAAGGCCCAGGTGGTGGGCCTGGCCAATGCCGGCGGCGACACCGTCAACGCGATCAAGGCCGCCTCGGAATTCGGCCTGACCCGCAACAACACGCAGCGCATGGCGGGCCTGCTGCTCTATATCAACGATATCCACGCCATCGGCCTGAAGACCGCGGCCGGGCTGGTGCTGACCGAGGCTTTCTACTGGGACCTGAACGATGCCACCCGTGCCTGGTCGCGCCGCTATTTCGACAAGCTCAGGAAGATGCCCAACATGAGCCAGGCAGGGGCGTATTCATCGGTGACGCACTACCTGAAGGCCGTGCAGGCTGCGGGCACCGACGAAACCGCGGCGGTGATGAAGAAGATGAAGTCGATGCCGATCAACGACTTCTTCGCCAGGAACGGCCGCATCCGCGAAGACGGCCGCATGATCCACGATATGTATCTGTTCGAGGTCAAGACGCCGGCCGAATCCAAGTACCCGTGGGACTACTACAAGGTGCTGGCCACGGTGCCGGGCGAGCAGGCGTTCATGCCGGTGTCGAAGTCGCAGTGTCCGCTGCTCAGGCGTTGACGGCGGCCCTGACAGGGAGGCCTGAGCGGTCTATGAACCGCGCAGCGAAGGTTTCTGACAAGCACAAAGCACAGGTTGTATTCAAGAAATACAACCTGTGCTTTGTAATGAGCAGTTGAGCCCGGGCAAGCGTTCGGCTTTCCGCTACCGCTAATCCCTGGTCAGGTTCTCCAGCCACAGGCTCATCAATCCGGCACGGCCCCTGACGCCGAATTTCCGGAAGATGCCGGTCACATAGGAATGGGTCGTTGAAACCGCCAGCCCGAGGCGCTGGGCGATCTGCTTTTCCGATGCATCGGTCAACAGCAGCCGCAAGACCTTCTGCTCGTGGGGTGCCAGCGGCACCGACGAAAGCGCCAGGCCCAGGTCCAGCACGCGATCCTTCTTCAGCGCCGTGATATCGCGGGCAACCCCGACCCGCAGCCGTTCCGACTGGAGCCATCCGGCAGACCACATGATATGGACGGCACTGCCGTTCTTGTGGCGATAACGGTTTTCAAAGCCGATCCGCTTCTGCCCGGACATGACCTGCTTGGCCTCGGCAATGGTCCGGTCCTGGTCTGCAGGCATGACGAGATCGATGACGTACTCGCCCGTCATATCCCTCGGCTTATAGCCAAAAATGCCCTCGCAGGCCGCACTGACATACTGGATGCGGCCGCCGGTGTCGACCAGGAACACGGCGTCCAGCAGTTGGTCGGCAAACCCGGTGATGTCTTTTCCGATCTCGATACTCATGGCAGTCCAGACCCCCCGATACTGGCGCTTTGATTAGCCCCTTCGGCCCGCCTCACCCGAACGCGGGTCAACGTGAAGACTAGACCACGCGCCAGCGCATGTACAGTGCTGGCATCGATAAAACCGTGCAAGGCTCGCAAGCCGGAGAGCCTTTAATGGCGCCGCTCAAGCCCATGCGCCTTGAAAGGCACCCTGCTGATTAGCAGGGTATGACTTTTGTACGGTTTCGATACCATCATGGCCATCATTTGCCCGCACTTCGGCCACATAACAATGGCCCCGCCAGGGGCTTCCAAAGCCGTATTCCACGAGAGTCGGGGCAAATGTGCCAAGCCTCGGCATTGCCTGCCTCTTGCGAGGGGCGAGTCGAGGTCAGGAGGGGAGCGGCCCGGCCCGCTGACAGAGGTGGCAGCGGCCTCTGTCAGCGGGGTCCGTGCAACGCCGCGGCAATGCCCCCCGGCCGTACCTGTTCGGCGCCAGCCCTACACCCTCATCTGGTTCGCGCGACGCGAAGCAGGTTTTCCTTCATGCGGTCACCGCCCGCACAATCCGGACGACGGCGTGGTCCGGAGAAACCGAAGGCCAGGGAAGCCACATAATTCGTGTAGGCTTACGCATTCCATTCCCTTCCGTTTGCCCGCAAACCGTATCGGTTTAAAAAAATGAAGAACCCGATGCCTACTTATGTCCCCGAACCGCAAGCCGTTTCCGGCACCGTCACCCGCAGCGCGATATTCATCGTAGCGACGCTCAATGACGGCGACGCCCACGCCGACACCATCCGCGCGTGGTGTGCCGACGTTGCCGCCCTGGTGCGCGCCGTCGGTCATCGCGTGCCGGGCGGCAACCTGTCCTGTGTCTGCGGCTTCGGCTCCGATGCATGGGACCAGCTCTTCGGCGGGCCCCGTCCCGCGGCACTGCATCCCTTTCGGGAGCTCGGCACCGGCGAGCGCGTCGCCGTCGCAACGCCGGGCGACCTGCTGCTGCACATCCGCGCCGAATCGATGGACCTCTGCTTCGAGCTTGCCACGCAGCTGCTCGGCAAGCTCGGCGATGCGATCCAGGTTGTCGACGAGGTGCACGGATTCCGCAACTTCGACATGCGCGCGATGATCGGCTTTGTCGATGGCACCGAGAATCCGGCCGGACGCGAGGCGACCGATTTCACGGTGATCGGCGACGAAGATGCCGAGTTCGCCGGGGGCAGCTACGTCATCGTGCAAAAGTACCTGCACGACATGGCCGGGTGGAATGCCCTGCCAGTGGAAACGCAGGAACTGATCATCGGGCGCAAAAAGCTGTCCGACATCGAACTGGACGAAGAGATCAAACCCTCGTCATCGCACAGTTCGCTGACGACGCTGGTCGAGAACGGCCAGGAAGTGAAGATCCTGCGTGACAATATGCCGTTCGGCCGCCCCGGCGCGGGCGAGTTCGGCACCTACTTCATCGGCTACGCCCGTTCGCCGGCGCCGATCGAAAAGATGCTCGAGAACATGTTCATCGGACTGCCGCCCGGCAACTACGACCGGCTGCTCGACTTCAGCAAGGCAGTCACTGGCAGCCTGTTCTTCATCCCGTCGGCCGACCTGCTCGAAGCACTGGCGGACCGCCAAGGCCCTTCTACCAGTGATGGTCATGCGGCGCCCGCACCGTCGGCCGCGCCGCACCGGGAAGGCTCATTGAATATCGGATCGCTCAAAGGGAACCGTCAATATGAATAACCTGCACCGCGAACTCGCCCCGATCACCAGTGCCGCGTGGACTCAGATTGAAGAGGAGGTGGCGCGCACCTTCAAGCGTTCCGTCGCAGGACGGCGTGTGACAGACGTGATCGGCCCCGGCGGCCCCGAACTGGCCAGCGTGGGCACCGGACACCTGCTGGACCTCGAGGCGCCGCTGCAGGGCGTCGGCGCGAAGCTGCGCGAGGTCAGGGCCCTGGTCCAGCTGACCGTGCCGTTCGAGCTCCAGCGCGAAGCGATCGACAGCGTCGAGCGCGGCGCGCGCGACGCCGACTGGCAGCCGGCCAAGGAAGCGGCCAGGCAGCTTGCGTTTGCGGAAGATCGCGCCATCTTCGACGGCTATCGGCAGGCGGGCATCGTCGGCATCCGCGAAGGCTCGTCGAATCCGAAGTTCACGCTGCCGGCCGACATCAACGACTATCCGAACGTGATCAGCGATGCGCTCGAGGCGTTGCGGCTTGCAGGCGTCGACGGCCCCTACTCCGTGCTCCTCGGCGCCGACGCGTACACCGCGCTGGCGGGCGCGCGCGACCAGGGCTATCCGGTCATCGACCACATCAAGCGGATCGTCAGCGGCGAGATCGTCTGGGCGCCGGCGATCAGCGGCGGCAGCGTAGTGTCGACCCGCGGCGGCGACTACGCCTTGCACCTTGGCGAGGATCTGTCGATCGGCTACAGCAGCCATACGGACCACGTGGTCCGGCTGTACCTGCGCGAAACGCTGACCTTCCTGATGCTGACGAGCGAGGCATCGGTTCCGCTCGAACTGTCAGGGCAAGCGGCTGGAAAGTAGTGGTTGCCGATCGCGCCGGCGCGGCCAGGTTCGGCGCGTCGGACTGACCGCAGCCATCCCCTGCTACGTCAGTTGATACTGGCGGTCTGGCAATGTCTCCTCGGGGATCTCGCGATTGGAGAGTTCCAGCAGCGAGCGCTCGATATTGCGTGCGATGGCATCGAGTGCCAGCGCATTGGGTGCCTCGCTGAATGGCTCGGAGACTTCGTCGGCGATCGCCTCCAGTGCGATCAGCGTGTAGGCGACAAAGACGCAGATGATCGGCGTGAACAACTCCGTCCAATCCACCAGGCCAAACGGCAGCATGATGCAATATGCGTACACGGTGCGATGAAGCAGCACCCCGTAGGAGAACGGAATCGGCGTGGATGCGATGCGCTCGCACCCGCCTACTGTGGTCGCCAGTTCGTTGATCTGGGCATCAAACATCCAGAGCTTGGTCTCCGAAATCATTTCACGACGGTGCAGGCGAGCGAGTCTGTGGCGGACCTCATAGAGAATTGCCGTCGGCTTGTAGCGCTTTGAGCGCAAGGCCTCCACCGCATCGCGCCCCAGAAGCCGGACAAGGTCGTGGGTCGGGTCCGTCTTGCGAAGCTCATGCTTCAGCGAATAGGCAAACGCAATCAGGCTATTGACCAGCTGGATTCGATCCTCGCTGCGGTCCTCGGGGACGTAACACAGTATCTGCGACGTGAGCGAGCGTGAGGCGATCAGCACGTGCCCCCAAAGGTAGCGCGCTTCCTTGAAGCGCTCATAGCTGGCATTGTTCCGGAACGCCAGAAAGATGGTCAGCGCCACGCCAAAGAGGGTCAACGGGGCGGTATTGAGCGGGATCTTTTCACCCAGTATGCGCCCGTGGGTCAGGACCGCGAAGCCGCTGACAAGAGCCAGGAAGAGCAACTGCGGGATGATGGTCTGCAAAACGGACCCGCTCCATACGAAGAGCATGCTGAACCAGTTTCTCTTTGGCCGTACGATCATGTTTTATTGTGCAGAAGCTCTTATTTCATTACGAACCGCATAGAAGTCTGGAAAGCCCGCCCGGATCACGTCACCTCCGAAAGCAACACACGTACGGGAATCGACTTGTAAGAAGGCGTCCCGCTTTCCTTGTCGATGTAGTCCAGCGGCACCAGAACGTTTGCCTCCGGGTAGTACGCCGCGACCGAACCCCGCGCGATATTTGCGTAAGCGATCGCCGTGATCTTCTTCAGGCGCAGTTGCCTGCCGGTCACGATGGTCTCGATGTCGACCAGGTCGCCATGCTCCAGTCCGCGCGCAGCCATGTCGTCTTCGTGCATGAACAGCACATCGCGCCGCCCGAATACGCCTCGATAGCGGTCATCCAATGCATAGATCGTGGTGTTGTACTGGTCGTGGCTGCGGATCGTCATCAGGCGCAGGACATTTTCTCCGCCAAGCACATCGGCGTCTTCCTTCACCCCGCCATACACGGAGAACATCGCCTTCCCGGTTGGCGTCGGCCACTTGCGCTCGGTCGGCGGCAGTGGCAGGCGGAAGCCACCCGGCATCCTGATGCGTGCATTGAAGTTCTCGAATCCGGGCACGGTCTTCTCGATCAGGTCGCGGATCTTGTCATAGTCCGCCACCAGGTCCAGCCATGGGACCTTGCTGTTCGGCAGCGTCGCGTTGGCCATGCCGGCCACGATCGACGGCTCGGAACGCAGTTCCTCAGAGGCCGGCGTAAGCTTGCCGGCCGATGCATGGACCATTGACATCGAGTCCTCGACCGTCACCGACTGTGGCCCGCTCGCCTGGACATCAAGCTCCGTGCGACCGAGGCACGGCAGCAGATACGTCTCCTTCGCCACCAGCAGATGCGAGCGATTGAGCTTGGTGCCAATATGGACGCTCAGATCGAGCCTGCCCATCGCGGGAAAGGACTGTTCGGAATCGGGCAGCGCTACCGCGAAGTTTCCGCCCAGGCAAATCAGGGCCTTGGCCCTGCCGTCTATCATTGCCTGCATCGCCTTGACGGCATCATGTCCATGCGTCTGCGGCGGCTTGAACCCCAATACATCCTCGATCTGCTTAAGGAAGCTGTCCGCCGGCTTCTCGGTGATGCCGACCGTTCGATTGCCCTGCACGTTGGAATGGCCGCGCAATGGACAAATGCCAGCCCCGGGCTTGCCAAAGTTTCCGCGCAGGAACAGCAAATCGGCAATCAGACGGACATTGGCCGTGCCCTTGTTGTGCTGCGTGACGCCCATGCCATAGGTGACGATCGTCGCATTCGATTTCGCGTAGAGGTCGGCCACTTGCTCAAGATCCGCGCGGGCGAGCCCGCTTGCTTTCTCGATGTCTTCCCACGTCGTGGCTGCCAGGTCCGCGGCAAATGCGTCGAAGCCTTCGGTATGCACCGCGATGAAATCACGGTCCAGAATATCTCCCCGATCGGCATCCATGGCCAGGAGGGCCTTCATGATCCCCTTGAGGGCGGCCGCGTCTCCGCCGGCGTCGACCTGATAGTAAGTCGAGGCGATCCTGGTCGAGCCGTAAGTCGCCATTTCAAGCCAGTTCTGGGGATCCGCGAACCGTTCGAGCGCGCGCTCGCGCAGCGGATTGAACACGACGATGGGGACATTGCGCCGTGCGGCTTCATGAAGCGTTCCCATCATGCGGGGGTGATTGGTCCCGGGATTGTGGCCGATTGAGATAATAAGCTCGCAACTGTCGAAGTCCTCCAGAGACACCGTGCCTTTGCCGATACCGATTGACTGCGGCAAGCCCACGCTGGTGGGTTCGTGGCACATGTTCGAGCAATCCGGGAAGTTGTTCGTGCCATATTCCCGCGCGAACAGCTGGAAGAGAAAAGCTGCCTCGTTCGATGCCCTGCCCGAGGTATAGAACTCGACCTGGTCAGGCGACAGCCCACGCAGGATTTCGCCGATTCGGGCGAACGCAGTGCCCCAGTCGACCGCCCGGTACGTGTCAGTGGAGCGATCGTAGACAAGCGGATGGGTAAGCCGCCCCATATCCTCCAGCTCAAAATCCGATCGTTGCAGCAGCGACGACACCGTATTGCTTTCAAAGAACTCTGGCCGCACCCGCTTGCTGGTCGCTTCCCAGGTGACGGCCTTGGCCCCGTTCTCGCAGAACTGGAACGTGGACCTGTGCTCTTTGTCAGGCCACGCGCAGCCCGGACAATCGAAACCATCGGGCTGGTTGGTCCGAAGCAGCGTGATCGGAGCCTTGACGCTATCCATCTGCAGTCGGATGGCCTGGGTCGTTGCGCGAAGCGCACCCCAACCACCAGCGGGTCCGTCATACGGCCTGATGCCGGGCACTTCCCGTCGAGTCGCCATGTCTGCTCCGTGAACGTGAACCACCCCCTTGGGCGACTGCCGCCTGTGCCGCAAGGCGAGCTTTTCATAACAATAGACTCGGCCTACCGCTCGGCAAGTAGCGGTTACAAATAGCGCTCCCCTCCCCAATGCATGCCTGACAGCTCACAAAACCTCGCGGAGAATGGCTTATTCGATACGTGCCAGCGCAAGCGGCTGAACCCGGCTATTCTGGTTAGTCACAGGCTGGATTGCAGGCGTCGTGACCATGGCCTTGGCCGTGAAGTTGCCAAGGCTTTTCATGACCGCGACTGCCCCCCGGCAGGCCGGGTTTTGTTCTCGCGGAGAGGCGATGAGGCGGGATTTGCCAGCTGAAGGCAGCAGCGCCGGCATGGAAGATGTCCCGGCGCAGCGCACGGTCGGGGTCAGGCGCTGGCGTCACGGCACGGTGACGGCCGAGGACGACCGCCTTGCCGAAGAGGCACCGGTCGCGCTCGAGTACAACGGCATCTCGCATGCGGTAATGCTGGCCACGCCTGCCGACCTCGATGACTTCGCCATCGGCTTCAGCCTCAGCGAAGGCATTGTCGACAACGCGCGCGAGATCTACGGCATCGACGTGGAAGCGGGCGGCAACGGCGTGACTGTCAAGTTAGAGATCGCCTCCGCCGCCTTCGCCAGGCTGAAGACCCGGCGTCGCGCGCTGGCGGGGCGTACGGGCTGCGGCCTGTGCGGCACTGAGTCTCTTGACGACGTCATGCGCGTGCCGCGGCCGGTGCAGAGCACGGCCAGCTTCGACCCGTCTGTCTTCGACGCGGCTTTCGCCGCCTTGCACAACCGCCAGACGCTGCTGCGCGATACCGGAGCCACTCACGCGGCGGGATGGCTACGCGCGGATGGCACGCTGGTCCTGGTGCGGGAAGACGTGGGGCGCCACAATGCGCTCGACAAGCTGGCGGGCGCACTATCGAGCGGCAATGAGGATACAAAGACCGGCGCGGTCATTGTCACCAGCCGGGCCAGCTACGAGATGGTCCTCAAGACGGCATCGATCGGCGCCGGGATTCTTGCCGCGGTGTCCGGCCCGACGGCGCTGGCCGTGCGGATGGCGGAAGCCACTGCGGTAACGCTGGCCGGCTTTGTGCGCAGTGGCAGCCTGGTCGTCTATACACGTCCCGAACGCCTGCGGATTGCCTAGGCTGCCGGTCACACCCCCGGGTCCCGTCGCCTCCTGGTCGAACGCGACTTCCGCCCGAAGACTCACCGGGTCGCGCCCGACTGTGGCATCGGGTTCATCCATGGATATCATTGTCGGATGACAAGACTCCTTCCCTGGCGAAGGTTCACCCGGATGACTGCTCTATGAACAGACCCGCCCGCTTCGCCATCGGCAAGCGCATCGCACCCGCACGCTTTCTGCTGTGCGCGGCCATATTGATTGTCGCGACCGTTGCCGCGGTCGCGCTTGGCGCGGATCCGCGCATCGCCCTGCTGATCGGCTTCGATCTCGCGGTTCTTGTCTTCCTTGCCGCCGCGCTGCCGCTGTTGCGCGCGGATCCCGCGGCCATGCGGCGCACGGCGGAGGACAACGATGCCAACCGCGTGGCGTTGCTTGCGATCACCGTGCTGCTGTCGATGGTCGTCCTGGTCGCCATCGGCACGTTGATCGCGCGCCCCGAAAAACCGCACTGGGCCGACATTGTGCTGATCGTCTCCACGCTCATCCTGTCGTGGCTGTTTGCCAACACCGTTTTCACGCTGCACTACGCGCATCTCTTCTACCTCCAGACCGCCACCGGCGACCAGGGCGGGCTGCAGGTGCCGGGCGTGCAGGAGCCCGACTATTGGGACTTTCTTTACTTCAGTTTCACGCTGGGCATGAGCTTCCAGACTTCGGACGTGACCATCGCCGGCGCACACATGCGCAGGGTGGCCCTGGGCCACTGCATGGCTGCGTTTCTTTTCAATATGGGGATTCTGGCGTTCACCGTGAACGCACTGGGCGGTTTATAGGCGACGTGGCCTTGAGTTGCTTGTGCCCTATTGGCGCGAGCGATATGTCGCCAGCTTCGAAAGATTGCCACATCGGCTCATGGAGCACCACTTTCGCCTCAGGCCCTGCGAGTCATCCAAAAATAACATCGAGCATTTCGGATTTGCGCACGACTTAACTCGCGCAATAAGAGGCGAAGACAGCAAAGTCACAGCGTCGCGAGCAATCGTCGAGAGGGCTGCCGGTACAAACGCATCGGCAGCCCAGCCAAGCTTGCAGGGATTCTGCAAATCACCAACGCACTCTGCCGTTAGCTGTGGAGCAAGGTTGGGAAGCCTGGCAAAAGTATTCACGACGTCTGCGTCCTCTTGCGCAAAAGCTTGCCCTTCAGTGGACGCTCGAACGAGATGGTAAATCGCCTCCCGCAGACGTATCGCTTCCTGCAGGTCGTTAGCCGAACACGTGACATCGGCGTTTTGCCTTGTCTCGAAGCCGGCCTCCCTGAGCCACGTCAATAGGGATCCTGCATCGGCAAGAAGTTCGACCGGTTGCGAGTACCGCTTACGACATGTGGCGACAAAGTCGAGACAACGTCGCCCGCCCACATACGCAAGCGCCTTGTAGTCCGCGTTTTCCACTTTTTCTCCTTCGCCTGATCGTGATTTCTAGGGATTGTACCAACACGCCCGCGCCTTGACACCTGTTCAACCGGTTTTATAATGACACCACTTCAACCGGTTTCAAGAGGAAAGCATGAGCGACGAGAAGACTGCTGGAGCCATTTCAGAACCAGGGGTGCAGTACCAAATCTGGAGGGAGGGGTCGAGGGGCTTGATCGCCCTCCTTCACGGGTTCCTGGACGATCGCCATACCTGGCAAGGGTTCGCGTCGGCCGCCAGCCTGGACGGTTGGACGGTTGTTTCAATGGACTATGCGAAGGGAGTCAGCACCGGCGCTCTCGACGCGTATGCGAGTCGTGTCGCTGGACTGATCGAGCAGCTCCGCGAGCCACAACAACCCGTCGTGGTTGTTGGCCACAGCATGGGCGGTCAGGTTGCTGAACTGGTAGCCGGAATGTCCCGGGTGGATGCGCTAGCGTTAATCCTCCCCGCACCACTCCGTGGCTACCCACTGACTACGGATCAGATGCAAGCCTTCCAGGGACTGGCAAGGCAGAAGGATCCGCAACTGGTTGAGAAAGGACGCGCGGCCCGGACATTTGAAGCCGCGCCTGACGCAATGCGAGTTCTCGTGGCATCGGCAGTGAACACGCCTGTCGACGAATCCCTGGTCGAATTGCAGGCTTGGGTGCAAGGACATCGATTGGGGGAAATTCCCTCAAGCGTTTCCGCCCCGACGCTTGTCATCAGCTCTGACGACAAATTCTTCCCGCCATCCTTTCTACAAGAAGCCGTGTGTTCCCGATTTGCCAATGCAAGCACGCAACACATTGCTGCGGCAGGGCATTGGCCGCACGTTGAACAACCTCTGGCCACCGCCGACGCGGTAGCCGCCTTCATTGCTGAAATCAAGCAGAAGCCACCCGCACCGCAGCCTGTCAGCGCCTCGAACCTCGACAAGACTGCCGAGGAATTCGAGGAGTGGTTCTTCAAGCAATACTTTGACGCATGGATCTCCGTCGGTAATGGAGCCGCGGAGCCCGAGACCATGCTGCAGTACTGGGGGGTGCCGCTTCACGCCGCAGCGATGGTTCGAACGCAGTGGCTCATGACTGAAAGCGACGTAGTGGCGCAGATCCGCGCGACGCAAGCCCCCCTGAAAGCGAGCGGATACCGGACTACAAAACTACTGGATCGAAGGGTCACCGTATACAACCAGTCCGCAGCCTGTGTCGATGCAATCTGGTCCCGCCGAGGCGCGGAAGATCAGGAAATACAAAGAGTTGCCTCTCATTTCGAAGTGCATCGCACCGTTGACGGCTGGCGGGTCGTGGCCATGGCAAACACGCTGACAGACGCCGACGAGCTCGCCCAAGTCTGGCCACTTCGCTAAATATCCTCTGTTCAAGTTGGAAACCAGATCATGAGCACTGAAAAATTCGTCTCCTTTTCTCGCAAAGATTCCATCGGCTATGTCACCCTGCATCGCCCTCCCGAAAATCGCGCCAACCGCAAACTCGTTGCAGACCTGGGCGAAGCCGTGCGCGAAGCGGCGCTCTCTGACGTTCGCGCTCTTGTGGTCAATGCCGAAGGGGAAAATTTCTGCATGGGCGGCGATTTTCGAGAATGGCCAACCTATGACTCCTATCAGAAGCGTAAGGAACGCTGGCAGTTCTCTAACGGAATCCTCTCCGCACTTGAAACCCTGACCATTCCCACGATCGCTTCCGTGCATGGGCGCGCCAATGGATTCGGCTTCGAGCTTGCGCTGCATACGGATTTCGTGATCGCCAGCGAACGGGCCAATTTCCGCTTTACTGAAGCGACAATTGCAGTCTTTCCGCTAGCCGGCGGTGTACAGCGTATCGCGGAGCGAGCGGGCCGAAACGTCGCAAACAGGATCGTAATGCTTGCGGAGAATCTCTCCGCAGAAGAGGCTCACAAGCTCAACCTTGTTTCCAAGGTAGTGCCTCACGAACGAATCGGCGACGAAACATTGGCCATGGCCAGGCTGCTGGCAGAAGGTCCCACCCGCGCGCATGCGGCGACCAAGGCCGTTCTCGCAGCATGGGCATCCGGTGGGATCGGTCTAGCCGACTCCCAGATGATCGAGCTTATCCCTGCCGTTCTTGATAGTGAAGACGTGCGAGCAGGGATCGATTCTGCAGCAAAAGCATTGGCCACAGGCGCTGCGCGGCCCTCTCTGACGTTTACTGGCAAGTGAGGCAAGCGAGATGCCCTTCGACCTGGACAAACTCTGTGGCGACGATCTCTTTGGGATTCAATGCCTGCCTTACGGCATTTTCCAACCCTCGGACGGCTCCAAGGCGCGAATCGGAGCCCGCCTCGGTGACCATGTTCTTGATCTCTCTGGAATGTTTGGAGACGCCTACCTGAGCGCATCTTCACTCAATTCGCTCATGGCACAAGGCCGTGGCACGTGGAGTCAGCTGCGCGGCCGGATCATTGAGTCACTAGAGCGTCCGCGATTCCGCGATTCGGTTGTCAGGAACGCCCACGCACTCAATGACGTGCATCTCGGGATGCCATTCGACGTGGCAGACTATGTTGACTTCTTCGCAAGTGAGCATCACGCGGCGAACGTTGCGCGACTTTTTCGCCCCGGGACTCCGCCCTTGCACCCCAACTGGAAGAGTCTTCCTGTCGGCTATCACGGCCGGGCGGGAACGGTGTACCCGTCTGGCGTGCCAGTGAAGCGTCCGTGGGGTCAGTCCGCATCGGAAGGCGGAGTGGCCGCATACGGGCCAAGCGGAAAGCTCGATTTTGAATTGGAAGTGGGTTTTGTCGTGGGGCGCACATCGCCCATTGGCCAACCGGTGACAATCGACGAGTTCGATGATTATGTCTTCGGCGTCAACCTCGTTTGTGACTGGTCCGCGCGGGATCTGCAAGCGTGGGAAACCTTTCCTCTTGGACCATTCACCGGCAAGTCATTCTGTACTTCCATCTCGCATTGGGTCGTTCCGCTTGCTGCATTAGAGGGTGCGCGGCGGCCTTTGGGCCCGCAAAATCCGATTCCATCGTCCTACCTCAGGGGAGAAGTGCCTCCATGGGGATTGGATCTGGCACTGGAGGTAGCGATCAACGGTAACGCCATCACCAAGCCAAATTTCCGGGATATGTACTGGTCGCCGGCTCAGATGCTTGCGCATATGACCGTGAACGGCGCGCGAGCAAGAGTGGGCGATCTATTTGCGTCTGGCACCGTCAGTGGCACGCAGGAAGACCAACTGGGTTGCTTGCTGGAAATTACAAAAAATGGCAATGAACCGATTACGCTTAGTAACGGGGAAACAAGGGCCTACCTTGAGGATGGAGATGAGACTATTTTCACTGGGCGCGCACTTTTGTCAAATGGATCAATGGTCGGCCTTGGAGAGGTGCGCGCTATCGTTGCGTGACATTTAAAGAAAGAATCTAATTCTAGGAGACGTTGGTGAACTATCGCGCACTGCGACTGACGGCGACATGCTTCGCCCTGGCCCTCTCTTCACTCATTACTCAGGCAGCGGATACCAATCCATCGCCCCTGGTCATCAAGGTCGGCTACGCTGCCGGCGGAGCCGCGGACACTGCCGTCAGACGAGCCGGTGTTCCACTGAAGCGGATCACCGGGAGAACCATCGTTCCAGAGAATCTCGGCGGAGCATCAGGTCTGCTTGCGGCGCAGTCAACCCTGAGTGCCACAGCTGATGGGAACACCGTCGCTTGCCTTACCGGAGACGATCTCATGGGACTGTCGACGCTAAAGAAGAACGGGAATGTGGGGGTGGATCAATTTAAACTTGTCTATCCGTTGCGGATTTCCGATATGGCTCTGGTATCCACCATGAAGGAGGCCCCCAAGGGGGTTGATGAGCTAATTGCACTAAGTAAGAAACGTAAAACCAATCCTTTATCTTTCGGAAACTGGGGTCCTGGATCACTTTCTCACATCGCCGCCCTGGATCTCCGCGCACAAACAAAGACGGATGGCATCGACGTACCGTATAAAGGCGGTGCGTTAGTATTGCAGGATATCCTGGCAGGGAATATTGACCTGGCATTCCTGCCTCTTAATGGCCAGATCATAGACCTGGTAAAAGCCGGGAAACTTCATGTCGTTTTCGTTGCCTCCGATCAGCGAAGCGTGCATTTGCCAAACTCTCCCGCAGCGGGGGAAAGCAAGCTCCTGAAGGATTTCCGATACAAGATCTGGCCGGCCATCTTTGTGTCTCGAAAGACTCCGCCGGAGGTCCAGAAGAAGCTCCATGATGTCTTCGCAGCAGCCGTCAACGACCGGGACTACCAAGTTTGGGCTACATCGACCGGGGCAACGCCCATGAGCCCAATGTCTATGGAAGATACAGAAAAATTCTTCCAGGCAGAACAAGCACGGGTAATAAGAGCACAGCAGCTGATAAAAGCCAGCTCATACTAGGATCGCGCCGTGAGAGCGGCAGAGGGTTTTCTGGCTATTTTCCACAAATAATTCCCAGGACGTTTCGTGTCGTCCGTAAGTCATGAGGAAATGCAAATGGAATATCGTAATGGCCGTCGTGCATTTGTTAAGAGCGGCCTCGCAGGCTCTATCGCCTGGGCGCTGCTAGGTCCATCCGGCATGTCGAAGGTAGCGGATGCTGCGCAGGCCGGCGACGGCCAGGCGCTTCGCGATGAGGCCATCGCTGCGCACGGCGGACTGGAACGCTGGCGACAACTCACCCGCTTTTCGATGCGGATATCGCTTTACGGCGGACTTTTCGAGCGAAAGGGCCACGGCGGAAATGAACTCGCAGATCTGGTCTGCGAAGGGACCACCCGGGAGCCGTACGTTCGAATGACAGGATTCCGGGAACCCGATTTATGCCTGGTGTACAGACCCGACCGGGTGTCACTGGAACGCACTGACGGAACGGTACTGCGGGAGCGCAACAACCCGCGTGATGCCTTTGCCGGCCAGACCGCCCTGTCCAAGTGGGACGACCTGCATCTCGCATATTTCTCGGGATACGCCCATTGGAATTATTTCGTTATTCCATTCGTGTTCGCGAACACGGGCTTCAACTTCGAGGATTACGGTACCTGGCAAGAGAATGGCCAATCGTGGCGTCGCCTCCGCGTCACGTACCCGCCTGACCTCGTCACGCATTCGCGCGAACAGATGTTCTACTTCGACGATAAAGGGCTACTGCGGCGCATGGACTATGGCCCGACTCTGGCTGGCTCGGGCCGCATCGCGCATTACTGCGACGAGCACAAGATCTTTGACGGGATCGTGGTGCCGACAAAGCGCCGCGCTTATCGGCTGGACGAAGGTGGCAACCCCATCAAATCTCAAGTATGGGGAGGCGTTGACATTTCATCGGCTGAGTTTCGATAGATGGAATGAATGGCGCTCCAGAAAGCTTTGGTGAGATCGGGCCATAACCAGCCTGTAACCTTCCTCACCGGCCGCCTTCCCGCTTGCGCCTCGGCACGCGTCGCCGAGGCGCCAGGGTCGCGGCACGCCTGAGACAAGATTAACTCCACGACAGGAGAATCCGCATGGGTGCATTGGATCATATCCGCGTGCTCGATCTGACACGTGTGCTGGCGGGGCCGTGGTGTGCCCAGACTCTCGCCGACTTCGGTGCCGACGTGATCAAGATCGAGCGCCCGGGCGCCGGAGACGATACGCGCCAATGGGGCCCGCCGTACTTCACGACAGCGGACGGCGTGGCTACGCGCGAGGCCGCTTACTACCTCGCGGCCAACCGGAACAAGCGCTCGGTGACGGTCGATATCGGCACGCCGGAAGGGCAACGCATCGTGCGCGAGCTGGCGGCACAGAGCGATGTGGTGCTGGAAAACTACAAGGTCGGCCAGCTGCAGAAATACGGCCTCGACTACGCCTCGCTAAAGGCGATCAACCCGGCCCTGATCTACTGCTCGATCACCGGGTTCGGGCAGGACGGCCCGTATGCCGCGCGCGCGGGCTACGACTTCATCGTCCAGGGGCTGGGGGGCTTCATGAGCATCACGGGCGAGCACGACAGCTACGCGGGTGGCGGCCCGCAGAAGGCCGGCGTGGCGATTGCCGACCTGATGACGGGCATGTATGCGACCACCGCCGTGCTCGCTGCGCTGGCGCACCGAGACCGCACCGGCGAGGGGCAGTACATCGACATGGCGCTGCTCGATGTGCAGGTGGCGATGCTGGCAAACGTCGGCGCAAACTTCCTGACCAGCGGGACGGCCCCGAAGCGGTGGGGCAATGCGCACGCGAATATCGTGCCGTACCAGTCCTTCGAGGCGAGCGACGGCTGGATCATCGTGGCGGTCGGCAACGACGGTCAGTTCCGCAAGTTCGTCGAGATCGGTGAGCGAGCGGAATTGGCGGATGACGAGCGGTTCGCTACCAATCCCGCACGGGTCCAGAACCGCGACACGCTGGTCCCGATCCTGGCCGACATGGTCCGCACGCGCGGCAAGCACCGGTGGATCGCGCTGCTGGAGGCGGCGGGCGTCCCCTGCGGCCCGATCAACGATCTGGCGGAAGTCTTCGATAACGAGCAGGTTGTCGCCCGCGGCATGAAGGTCGAGGTCGACCACCCGCTCGGTGGTGCGGTCCGGCTGGTGCGCAACCCGATCCGGATGAGTGCCACGCCACCCGAGGCGACGTCGGCACCGCCGCTGCTGGGTCAGCATACCGAACACGTACTGAAAACCCTGCTGGGCTACGACGACGGCGCCATCGGGCGCCTGCGCGAGAACTCGGTCCTTTGATGGTTGCCTGAAAACCCGAACACCATGACGAACTTCCTGCATTACGCACAGCGTGGCCACGTCGTCACGCTGACCATGAACGAGCCTGACCGGCGCAACCCGCTCACCGGGAACACGGCGGTGGACGAGTTCCTCGAAGCCATCGACCGGATCGAGGCCGACACCAGCGTGCGCACGGTCATCATCACCGGTGCCGGCACCGCCTTCTCGTCGGGCGGCAGCATCCAGGAAATGGAGCGCCAGTCGTCGGGCGACGCCTCCGGAATGGAGATCCGGCGCGACTACCGGCGCGGCATCCAGCGCCTGCCGCTGGCGCTGTTCAATCTCGAAGTGCCGGTGATTGCCGCCGTCAACGGCCCCGCCATCGGCGCGGGGCTTGACCTGGCCTGCATGTGCGACATTCGCATCGCGTCCGAGAACGCGCGCTTTGCCGAGAGCTTCGTTAAGCTGGGGATCATTCCGGGCGACGGTGGCGCCTGGCTGCTGCCGCGCATCATCGGCTTGTCACGTGCGGCGGAAATGACGTTCACGGCATGCACGATCGATGCCCGCAAGGCGCTGGAATGGAACCTGGTATCGCAGGTGGTGCCAGCCGACCAGTTGCTTGCCACCGCCAACGAACTGGCCGAGGCCGTAGCCGTCAACCCGCCGCACGCGGTGCGCATGGCCAAGCGCCTGCTGCGCGAGGGCATGCACACGCGGCTGGATACGCTGCTGGAATTGTCGGCCAGCTTCCAGGTGATGTCGCACCAGACGGCGGACCATCGCGAAGCCGTGTCGGCGTTCCTGCAGAAGCGCAAGCCGACGTTCAGCGGCAATTGAGTGGCAACCGGCACAACAAAACGTAGTCCAGCTGATTCCGGTTTTCTACAGCGGGCCAACGGCTCCTGAATATAGATGTCAAAAGACATAAATATCGAAAAAGCATTTTGAGGCTCTCAAGGAAGAGGTTGTTTCGGTGTACTCGCTTACCCGGCTTAACTGCGCACCGGCAGGATGCTGAACCGGGAGACACCCTGTGTTGCAGCCATCTCGGCCGCCAATGCTGCCGGCGATGTTGCGCGCGCCTTGTCCGGTGCGACCAGGCTGACTCTCCACACAGCTTGGTTGTCGGCAAATGTGATGGTCAAGCTGTCGTGCAGCACGCGATAGCCACGGGACTTTGCCCTGTCGATCAGCAGATCGAGGTCAGGCGCTTCTCCAGGTTGGAAAGTCAGCGATACATCAAGCGTCACGCGCCCTGGGAGCCTGGACTCCAGCCGGTGCAACAGCGACATCGAACCCACGCAGAGCACCGCGAGCAGCAACGCGGCGGCATAGAATCCAACGCCTAGCAACACCCCTATGGCCGAGGCGGCCCAGATGGACGCCGCGGTCGTGAGGCCGCGGATGCTCATGCCATCCTTCATGATGACCCCCGCGCAAAGGAAGCCGCAGCCGGTGACGACTCCCTGGACGATATGGGTCGGGTCTGCCTGGGCGTGCGCTGAAACACCGCCGTACCACAGCGCCGGGTAGCCGACGAACACAGTCAATGCCGTCGACGCCATGCAGACGAGGCCATACGTGCGCATGCCGGCGGCGCGGCCGTTGTATGAGCGCTCGTAGCCAACCAGCATGCCGAGCAGCAGCGCGCCCACCATATTCAGCCCGATGAACGCGTTGGCGGCGAGAAAGGCGCCGCTCCAATAGTGCTGCAGATCTCCTGGCATGGGATTTCGCGATCAGGCTACGAGCCAGGCATTCAGCGAGCGCAAGGTTTCCTCGCTCAATTCCCCCGCCGCGGCGGCAAGCCGCAGACGGCCAAGGAGGTAGTCCAGGCGTGCCTGGACCAGGTCGAGTTCAGCGGTGAACACTCGCTGCTGCGCGTCGAGCACGTCGGGTTGCGTACGGGTACCGACGTCCCGGCCAAGCGTCGTTGCCGCGAGCGCGCTACGTGCCGAAGTCAACGACTGCTCGAGTGCGGCGACGCGCGACACGCCCGTTTTCACCGAGAGGAATCCGTCCTGCACCTTCAGGCGCACGTCTCGCCGGGCGGCGGCAACCTCCTGCTCCGCCTGGCTCTTCCTCGCAACGGATTCCCGCTCGCGCGAATCCAGTCCGCCGCCCGCGTACAGCGGAATGGTGAGTTGCAAGCCGATCGTCGCGCTTCGGGTGTTGCTGGCTGCAATCCAGGGAGCCAGGTTGCCGGTTTGCCCTTGTGCGCCATAACGCGCCACGAGCGCGACGGTCGGGCGACTGCTGACGCGGTACTTATCGATCTCCGCGCCGGCAATGTCGCGCTCCGACTGCCTGGTCTTGACGAGGTAGCTCTGTTCTTCACCCTTTGCCTGCCACGCCGTGAGATTGTCCGGTTCCGGCGGGCGCGGCGCGAAACCGGGTGCCAGCCCGCTGAGCTGATCGGGCGGCATGCCGACGGTTTCCAGGAAGCGCGTGCGCCGCTGTTCGAGCGCGGATTGCGCCGTGACTTCGCGGCTCTCCACCCCATCCAGGCGCGCCTGGGCCTCATGGAGATCGGTGATCTTTCCCTGGCCGATGTCAAAGCGCGCCTTCGCGCGGTCGCGTTGCTGTCGCAAGGCCGCCTTCTCGGCCTGCACCACACGGAGCGTTTCCTCGCCCAACACCACGCCGAAGTATGCCTCGGCCACCCGCAAGGCCAGGTCCTGGCGAGACTGGTCGAACTGAGTCTGCGCCAGGTTTGATTGTTCGCGGAACTGCTTCTTCGTGGCTACCGCGGTCCCGTCGTACAGCGGCTGAACCAGCACCACGCCGGCCTGCCGCGCAGTTCCCGAAGTATCGCTGGATACCAACGGCGCGACCTCGGCAGGCGGGTTGCCGGACGAACGATTGTTGATCCTGTCCAGTGTCGCCTGGAGGCTTACGCGGGGACGCAGCAAGGCGTCGCCCTGCACCGCCTTCTCCCGCCCCGCCGTGAGCGCATCATTTGCGGCGAGGCTCGTCGGATCATGCGCCAATGCCTGCTGATAGGCACCCACGAGATCGATAGCGCCCGACTCTCCGGCGTTCATGAACAGCACGCAGCCCAAAGCCACCTGCCCGGCCCGCAGGGCCATACTCAATCTCTTCATCGAAATTACTCTCAACGTCACATTCGCGATCAGACGGTCGCAGGGCGCCTGGCCCGGTACCAGGTCGCATACAGAGCGGGAAGGAAGACGAGCGTCAGTACCGTGGCAACGGCGAGCCCTCCCATGATTGCCCACGCCATCGGGCCCCAGAACACGGAATGGGTAAGCGGCACCATCGCCAGAATTGCCGCCAGGGCCGTCAGCACGATCGGGCGCAGCCGTCGCACCGCGGCCTCGACGATGGCCGTCCACAACGGGACACCCGCGGCCACGTCCTGATCGATCTGCACGACCAGGATCACCGAGTTGCGGATGATCATTCCCGCGAGGGCGATAACGCCCAACATGGCGACAAAACCAAAGGGAATCCGGAACGCGGCCATGATCGCGCTCACACCGATCAGCCCGAGCGGCGCGGTCAGCAGGACCATCGCCATCTTCTTCATGTCCTGCAGTTGAATCATCAGCAGCACCAGCACCACGATGATCGTCACAGGCATCACCGCGAATACAGAATGCTGGGCTTTCGCGCTCGATTCGTAAGCGCCGCCGATCTCGATGCCGTAGCCGAGCGGAAGATCCTTCTCCAGTGCGTCGATCTTCGGCTGAAGCGCATGCGTGACGTCCGGTGCCTGCGCCCCTGCGATATCGGCGCGAACAGTCAGCGTTGGCACACGGTTACGCCGCCACAGCTCGCTGTCCTCGCTGTCAAGCGTGAGTCGCGCCACTTGCGAGACCGGTACAAACTTGCCGTCGCGCACATAGATCTTTGCGTCCTTCAGGTTGTTCAGGTCCGTGCGTTCCGCGGCGACGAGGCGCGAGACCACGTCGATACCCTGGTCTTGCTCGCGGTACTGCGTGATCGGCGTGCCGGACAGCGACGCCTCGAGGGCTTCTTTGATCTGGCCCGAGCTTATTCCCAGTGCACGCGCCTTGTCTTGGTCGACGTCGACCTGCACGCGCTTGATACGCTCGCCCCAGTCCTGGTTAACCTGGCGCACGTGCGGCTCTTCACGCATAATCTCCGCCACCCGCTGCCCGATTGCACGAACTTTGGCGTTGTCCTGCCCGTACACCCGGAACTGCACCGGGTAACCGACAGGCGGACCGTTCTCCAGGTGGTTGACTCGGCCACGCACATTCGGGAATCTTCCGTTGAATAGCTGCTCGAGCTTCTCCTTCACCCGCTCCCGGGCCTCGCCGCCCTTCGTCATCACCAGCATCTCGCCCAGGTTCAGATTAGGCGTCTGCGCATCGAGAGGCAGGTAGAATCGCGGCGCACCGTTGCCAACAAAGCTGGTCACCGCCGCAATGTCCGGATCGCCCTTGAGCAGGCCTTCCAGCTTCTGCACCTCGCGCTGACTCGCCTCGAAGGTCGACGCCCTCGGCATCCACAGGTCAACAATCAGTTCGGCCCGGTCAGATGCCGGAAAGAATTGCTGGGGCACTGCCTTGAACAGCAGCAGCGCGCCCACGAACGTAGCGAGCGTGATGCCGATCACCCAAACGCGATGCTTCAGGCAGAAGTCGATGAAGTGACGGAACCTGACATAGAAGCCGCGCTGGTAGACCGCATCCTCGTCATGCGACGCGTGCGCATGCTCCTTCAACAGCCTGAAGCCGATGTAAGGGGTAAAGAGGACCGCCACGATCCATGACAGAAGCAGCGAAATACCCACCACCTGGAACAGCGAGTACACATACTCGCCCGTGCCCGACTTCGCAAAGCCGACCGGAAGAAAGCCCGCCGCCGTGATCAACGTGCCGGTGAGCATCGGGAAGGCTGTGGCCGTGTAGGAGTATGTGGCGGCGCGGAATTTGTCCCAGCCTTGCTCGAGCTTCAGCGCCATCATTTCGACGGCAATAATGGCGTCGTCCACCAACAGTCCGAGCGCAATGATCAGCGCACCCAGCGAGATGCGCTGCAAGTCGATGCCCATCACGTACATCGCCAGGAATGTCATGGCCAGCACGAGCGGGATGCTGAGCGCGACAACCAGTCCGGTCCGAAAACCCAGCGACAGGAAGCTCACAACGAGCACAATGACCACTGCCTCGGCCAGGCTCTTCTTGAACTCGAAAACGGAATGCTCGACGATACGTGGCTGGTCGCTGACCGCATGGATCTGCACGCCCACCGGCAGGTTGGAGCCGATACGCTTTACCGCTTCGTCAAGCCTGGTGCCAAGCCGGATGACGTCACCGCCCTTGCGCATGCTCACCGCAAGTCCAATCGCCTCGTTGCCGTTGAAGCGCATCCTCGAGGTGGCAGGCTCCACAAAGCCGCGACGGACCTCTGCGATATCGCCAAGACGGAAGGTACGCTGGCCGGCACGGATGCCGATGGCGCGAATCCCTTCGACCGAGTCAAACTCGCCACTGACTGCAAGCCGCACTTGTTCCGCGGTGGTTTGCACCGTCCCGCCCGAAGTCACGGCGTTGGTTTGTGCGAGCGTCGACGCGATCAGTGCCGGGTCGATTCCCAGCGAGGCGAGCTTGGCGGTGGAGACCTCCACATAGATCTTCTGCTCCTGCTTGCCCACCAGGTCGACTTTGTTGACGTCGCCGACACGAAGAAACTCATTACGTGCGGCGTCCGCAATCCGTCTGAGATCGTCATAGTCGAAGCCGTCGCCCGTGATGGCATAGAGGTTACCGAAGGTGTCCCCAAATTCGTCATTGAAGAAGGGGCCCTGCGTGCCCTGTGGCAGGGTATGCTGGATGTCCCCCATCTTCTTCCGGACCTGGTACCACACATCGGGTACGGCGCCCGGTGGTACGTCCTCGCGCAGGTTGACCTTGACCTGCGTTTCGCCCGGCTTCACGTAGGTGGACGTATAGTCGATCTCCGCCACCTCCTGCAGCTTGCGCTCGATCTTGTCGGTCACCTGATCGGCCATCTGCTGGGCGGAACTCCCCGGCCAGTACGCCTGCACGACCATGGTCTTGATCGTGAACTCGGGGTCCTCCTTCTGGCCCAGGCTGCTGTAGGCCAGCACGCCGGCCACGGACAACAGCAACAGCAGGAACGCGATCATCGGCTGGTGCTTCAGCGCCCATTCGGACAGGTTGATACCTTTCACTTCACACCCCCCGCCCTGGCGACAGACACCGCCTCGGCCACTTTCACCTGCTGGCCAGGCTGCAGCATATGCACACCGGCACTGACCACGGTCTCTCCGCCCGCCAGTCCCCCAACCACGATGACGCTGTCGTTCTGCGCGGCGCCCAGCTTGACTTCACGCGCAGTCACCCGCGACGTCTTCGGGTCAACCACCCACACCTGTCGGCCGCGTTCATGATCGACAATGGCGGTCAGCGGCACGCGGACCACGCCACTGCCGTCCACGTCGGGTGCCATGACAGACGCTGTCATGCCTAGCCGCAGCAGGTCCGGATCCGCGTCCTGAATGGAAATGCGTGCCGAGTACGTCCGCGTGACGCTGTCCGCATCCGGCGCAAGCTCCCGGAGCTTGCCCGTCCAGGACTTGTCCGGATGCGCCCATACCGTGATCTTCAGCGTCGACGCCTTACGCAGTTCGTCGACTCGCGACTCAGGAATGCTGATCGAGACCTCGCGTTCGCCGTCAGCCGCGACGGTGGCGGTCGTCTGCCCGGCTGCAACCACCTGGCCGGCTTCCGCGTTGATTGCGCTGACCACGCCATCGCGGTCTGCTACCAGCGTGGTGAATCCGCGCATGTTGGCATTCAGCTGCTGGCGCGCCTGTGCCGAACGCAGTTGTGCTTGCGCCTGGTTAAGGGCCAGCCGCTGCTGGTCCAGCTCAGCTTGCGAGGCAAAGTTCTGGGCGAGCAGCTGCTCGGTGCGCCGAACGTCCACCCGCGCCTGCGCTACCCGGCCTCTTGCTGCATCAGCCTCCGCACCCGCTGCGGCTACCTGCAACGTTTCCTGCGTAGGATCGAGTTGGAACAACGGCTGGCCACGCTTGACATGACTTCCAACTTCCACCATGCGCGCGACGATCTTGCCGGCCGTGCGGAATCCCAACTGACTTTCGTAACGCGCCCGAATCTCGCCTGAGTAGGTCGCGCCGACGGACCCGGCGCTACGTCCGGCGACCACTGTCCGCACCGGCCTTACGTCCGCGTGTTCGGATGCGGGGCCCGGTGTACACGCGGCCAGCACGTGCACCGCCATGACGGCAACAGCCGCCGCTCGATAGTTCCTGTTCAATTTCTACCCTCCACTAAGGTCCGTCGCTCGCCTGCGAGTCATCAGCGATCCACGCCACCGAGCCGCTCCACGGTCTCGTGCTGGCGTCGGTGACGGCAGGCCTGTTCGGGCTTCCGCCCTTTCCGGTTGCCCGAAATATACCTCATACTGACTTACATGTCATGATGACGTATAATTTATTTTGTTCGTGGTGGCGGGGCGAATTTGACGTCCCGGACCGCGTGAGACGAAGAAAGCGCGCGCACCCGGATAGACGTGGTGGGCAACGAACAATCGCCATACGTGAAGTGATGCGACGGACATAGGCCAGCGACGCAGGAAAACCGGCGCGCGGCGTTGTCGACGCATTGACGATGAGGAGAGAACAGATCGATGATCCGGATGCAGACGAGATTCGCAGCCGAAACAGAACCGCGGGTAACTCGCGACCACCGTCAGCGAGTTGCTGCAAAGCGACGGCAACGTATGCGCTCGCTGTTGCTGAACAGTGCGATGCGCTTGATGATGGAGAACAGCACCGCGACGCCTTCCATCGACGACATCATTTCGGCGGCACGGGTTTCACGCGGAACGTTCTACAAGTACTTTCCGTCGTCTGACGCGATCGTGCAGGAGCTTGTCGGGAAGATTGCTGAACAGTGGGTACGGGCGGCCGATCCCATAGTGCGCGACCACGACGACCCGGCCGAACACATCGCCAGGGGCATACGGCTGGCGTCGATACTTACGGTACACCAGCCGGGTGCGGCTGGCATCCTTGGCCGGCTCGGATGGGCGGGCTACCAGGCACCGACCATGCTGGAGTTTGTCCGCAGGGATATAGAGGAAGGCGTTCGTCGCAATCGCTTCAAGCGCATGCCGATCGCCCTGGGGTTCAATATCGTCGCCGGCGCCGCAATGAGCGCAATGCAGAGCATGCTTGAAACCGAAGGCCGCGAAGATTTTTCGGAACTCGCCGCTGCCGTGGCATTGCGCGCCCTGGGCGTGGAGGAATCAGCGGCCGATGCGATATCCAGGTCGCCGCTGCATGCGAGCGGAGCGCTGTTCGACGGCTTGCTCGCGGAATCGATCAGCGATACGCCGTAGCGCCAGCTTCGCTCGCTAGCTGGAGGGCTCGGCCTTGGCGGCGAGCTTCTCCTGGGCCTTTTCGAGCAATGATTCCGGCGGCGCCACCAGCTTTGGCAAAGGCGCGGAGGTCAACCGTACGGCACTCGATGCTGGCACGCCCAGCGACCGCAACAATGCGCGGACGATCCGTTCGGGGTAGTCCCTGGTTGTCCTTCCCTTGGCCATGCGGTGAACAGCGATCAGCCCGGCGCCGGCCACCATGTCCAATGCAACGTCGGCCGACGCCTCGTCGAACGTGCCCGTCTTCAGGCCTTCCTTGATATCCGAGGGCAGGTATTCGTACACGGCAGCGCTCTTGTTGCTGACCAAAAGCAGCCCCGTACCGGAAAGAAATTGCGCCACTACAGGATAGGATCGCGCAAGGTGCAGGTACAAGCGGATACCCGTTGCAACACGCAACGCCGGCTCTTCGATATCGCCGACCACGCTCTCGATCATTTGCACCATGTCGTGACTGAGCGCGTCGCCGACAGCCGCCAGCAGATCCTCGTTAGTACGGAAGTAGTTGTAGAAGGAACCTTGCGAGACGCCAGCTGACGCGATCACTTCCGGGATCACGCTGGCTCCGACGCCCCTTTGCGCAAAAACGATCATCGCGCTTTCAATGAGGCGCTGGCGCATCCGTGCACGCCGCTCCGCGGCAACGCGAGGACGATGGTCTTTGGAATCTGGATCGGCAGGCATCTTCAATTAGAGGACCTTATGTGACGAGGCGATTATATCAATACGCCGCTACAACGCCGCCAACATGGCGTACGCCATGAATGCCCTGGCGGCAGCGGTGTCAGTGCGCTTCTTATAACATACATAATGTCACGATGACACATAAGTCATTATGTGAAAGAATACGGAACTCATGAAAGATTCCGTTGCGCTCATGCGCTGCTTGCCTCACGCAACGAGGCCGATAATTTTCCCCAGGACACGTCGTGCATCAGAACCACTCCTCGCTGCCAGTTCCGACGCAGGATCCGAACATGCTGGTGGCATGCGAGCATTGCGACGCACTCCATACGCGCGTGGCGCTGAAACCGGACGAGCGTGCCACGTGCCTGCGCTGCGGCGGTGCGCTTTATCGCGACAGTTTGCGTGCCTATCGCCGCTTGCTGCCGCTCGTGGTGACTGCCCTGATCCTGCTTCTGATTTCTAACGCGTACCCAATTGTCGCCATGGACCTCAAGGGCTCGCGCATGGAGACCACGCTATGGAGCGCGGTACAGGCACTCTACGCAGGCGACATGGCGCTGGTGGCGATCATCGTGTTCGCCACGACCATCCTGTTTCCGCTGGCCGAGCTGCTGATGATGTGCTACCTACTCGTGCCGATGGCGCAGCGGCGCAAGCCGCCCGGGTTCGACCGCATCGTGCGCGGCATTCTCCAGACGCGGCCCTGGGGCATGATCGAGGTATTCATGATCGGCGTGCTGGTGACGGTGGTGAAGCTGTCGACCATCGCGCAGGTGCTGCCTGGCGTCGCGCTGTGGTCGTTCGGCGCGCTCGTGGTCGTACTTGCCGCCATCTTGTCCTTCGATCCGCGCGAACTGTGGCACCACCTCGATGCGCACGGCGCAGATGGCATGCCAACCTGCTCGCCGGACCCCGCATCATGACCGCGACTCAATCGCCCTGCGCTACCGCCACTTCGCACGGACTGCTGTCATGCCAAGCTTGCGACCGGCTCAGTCCGAAGACGCTCGCGGGCCGGCCGTGTCCGCGCTGCAGCGCCGTACTGCATCATCGCAAGCCGGCCAGCGCGTCGCGCACCTGGGCCTTCCTGCTGGCCGCTTACCTTCTGTACATCCCGGCCAATCTGCTGCCGGTGATGGTGACGCAGTCAATTCTCGGCACGCAGCACGACACCATCATGTCCGGCGTGATCTATCTGTGGCTGTCCGGCTCATACATGCTGGCAATCGTGGTGCTGATCGCCAGCATTGTTGTCCCGCTGCTGAAGATGATGATCCTGACATTGCTGTTGATATCGGTGCGCCGCAGATCGACCTGGCGCATCCGCGAACAGACCCGCCTCTACGCCCTGGTCGAGGTCATCGGCCGGTGGTCCATGCTCGACATCTTCGTGGTGGCACTGCTGGCCTCGCTGGTGCAGGCCGGGGCGCTGGCCACGATTACGCCCGGGGCCGGGGCCCTGGCCTTTGCCTCGGTTGTCGTACTGACCATGCTCGCGTCACTGAGCTTTGATCCCCGCCTGCTGTGGGATGCGATCGAGACGCCGCCTTCCCCCATCGAATTTCCGCAATCCGACCATGCCAGATCACGCTAATCATCCCCCGCCTCATGGTGTACCGCAGCCCGGACGCGAGCCCCGCGCGCGCTGGCTACCCTCGCTCGTCTGGGTAATCCCGATCGTTGCGGCGGTGGTCGGACTCTCGCTGCTGATCAGCACGCTTGCGTCGCGCGGGCCCGAGATCACTGTCACATTCCGTACCGCCGAAGGCCTGACCCCAGGCAAGACCCCCGTGCGCTACAAGGACGTCGATATCGGACTGGTCAAGACGGCTCGGCTGGCAGCGGACCGTTCGCATGTGATCGCGACGATCGCGCTGACCAAGGATGCCAGGAGCTTCGCCGTGGCCGACACCCGCTTCTGGGTGGTGCGGCCGCGCTTTGCCATGAGCGGCGTGTCGGGGCTCGAGACGCTGCTATCGGGCGCATATATCGGCGTGGATGCCGGCAAGTCAGGCGAGACGACGCGCAGCTTCACCGGACTCGAAGTCCCGCCGACTGTCACTGCCGATGCCTCGGGCAGGCAATTCGTGCTGCGTGCGCAAGACCTGGGCTCGCTCGACATAGGCTCACCGGTCTACTATCGCCGCGTGCAGGTCGGACACGTCGTGGCGTATCAACTCGAGCCGAACGGCCGCGACATCACGCTGCGGGTCTTCGTCAACAAGCCCTATGACAAGCTCGTCTCGGCCGATACGCGCTTCTGGCATGCCAGCGGCGTCGATCTCAAGCTCGACGCGAACGGGCTGAAGCTGTCCACGCAGTCGCTGGTCACCGTGATGCTTGGCGGCCTGGCCTTCCAGGCACCGGAGCACTCGACCGCGCACGCCGCGGCCGCCGAGAACACCGAGTTCCTGCTGGCGGCGGACCAGTCCGAAGCCATGAAGGAACCCGAGGAACTGGCCCCCGCGCTGGCAGTGCTCAACTTCGATCAGTCCGTGCGCGGCCTGTCTCCGGGTGCCCCGGTCGATTTCCGCGGCGTGACGGTTGGGCAGGTACGCTCGATCGGCATCGAGTACCAGCGTGACAAGAAGGCCTTCCGCATGCCTGTGGTGGTGGAGCTCTATCCGTCTCGCATGGGCCTGCGCGAGAAAGACGTGGCTGACGACACGCGCAAGCTTGCCATCGTGCATAGCCTGGTACAGCGCGGCATGCGTGCGCAGTTGCGCACCGGCAACCTGCTGACCGGCCAGCTATATGTGGCACTCGATTTCTTTCCGAAGGCGCCTCTGCCGGCCGATCCGGACCTGAACGCGCCGCTTCCGGAACTTCCAACCACGCCGGGCACCTTCGACGAACTGCAGGCCAAGCTTGGCGACATCGTGACCAAGATCGGCAAGGTGCCGTTCGACCAGATCGGGCAGGATGCGCGCACGGCGATGGTGTCGATGAACAAGATGCTGGTCAAGGCGGACAAGCTCGTGGCACAGGTCAATGGCGATGTGGCACCACAGGTGGTCGCCGCGCTGCAGGATGTGCGTCGCACGCTCGCCACGGCCAATGGCGCACTGGCGCCCGACGCATCGCTGCAACAGGATACGCGCCGGATGATGCAGGAACTCACGCAAACCGCCGTCTCGCTGCGCACGCTCACCGATTATCTCGAGCGGCATCCCGAAGCGCTCCTGCAAGGCAAGAAGGAAGAGAAATGATGAAACGTCTGACGATGCTTGTTACGCTGGCTGCCGCGGCCACGGTCATGATGAACGGCTGCGCGTCGCCCGAGCCGCACTACTACACCCTGGCTGGCAGTCGCTCGGACGCCGCGCCGGCCGTGACGGGGCGAACCAGCCGTAGCGGCGCCCCGTTATGGATCGAGGTCACGCCGGTGCGCGTGCCCGAGCGGCTGAACCGCATTCAGCTGGTGGTGCGTGACGGCACCAGCGGGGGCGTCACGCTGTCCGACACATCGCGCTGGACATCGCCGTTACCCAACGAATTGCGCGATGCGCTGTCGCAGCAACTGCAATCGAGTCTTGATGCGGTGGATGTCTACCAGCACGGCCTGCCGGCGGCGCAGCCGGCCTTCCGCGTGACGACTGATGTGGTAGCCCTCGACGCCGATGTGGGCAAGCGGGCAGCAGCGACCATCGCCTGGACCGTGCGGCGACTGCCGGACGGCAAGGTGCTGAGCGGCCGCACCGAAACAGAGGTGCCGGCGCCCGGGCAGCTGGAGGGCGTGGTGAATGCGTATCGGGAGATCCTCGCAGCAACGGCGGCCGATATCGCAGCCGGCGTGCAATCGCTTAACCGCTAGACACGGGGAAATGCGCAAGGCATGGGTGCCGCAAGCCGCTTTGAGGTGGGCTGACGGCGATGGGATCGTCCGGAGGCCGCAGGCAGCTCCGGACGATACGGCCTTCTGCGTTATCAACATCAAGTGAAAGGAGATGGCATGAGCAACTTCACATTAACCTCGCCCGAATTCAAGGATCACGATCCGTTGCAACTGGTGCATGAGTTCGATGGCTATGACGGCACCGGCCAGAACCGTTCGCCCGCGCTGCAATGGCAGGGGGCGCCGGAAGGCACCAGGAGTTTCGCGGTGACGCTGTACGATCCGGACGCGCCCACCGGCAGCGGCTTCTGGCACTGGATCCTGTTCGACATCGATTCGTCCGTCACCCGGCTCACCGCAGGCCTGGGCTCCAGCGACAGCACTGACCTGGGCGCCAGCGGCACTCAGGTCGCCAACGACTACGGCGCCATCGGCTACGGCGGTCCCTGCCCGCCCAAGGGCTTGCCCGCGCACCGCTACATCTTCACCGTGCATGCACTGGGCGTGCCCAAGCTGGAGTTGCCGGCCAACCCGACCAACGCTGTGGTGCGCTTCTTCATCTACCAGAACACGCTCGCCACGGCTACCCTGACCGGCCTCTACAAACGCTAGATATCGCGGCGGCGACGGCAAAGGCAACGTGCACCTGCTGCCACCGCGCCACTAGACTCTGCCGAGTCCAGCCGACCGTCGGTGGACGCCGGCCAGCCAAGGCCCGTCTGGTGCATACTCCAATGTTCTGAATGGCAGGCAATGGGAATGACGGACGATCGAACTACGGGGATTGAGCGGGCGGAGCTGTTGGCTGAACGAGGCGTTGCGCAATATCAGCGGTTGGCCTCGTTGCTGAGGTACCGGATCGCAAAGGGCGAGTATCCGCTAGGCATGCTGCTGCCGCCGATCACGCAGCTCGCGGCTGACCTCGGCGTGGCCGTCGTCAGCATCCGGCAGGCGTATGAGCTGCTTTCCAAAGAAGGGCTGATTCGTAGCCAGCGGGGCATCGGGACTCACGTGGCTGCCCTGCCCGCCGCCACGGGCGACATCGAACTGGCGATCAACGATCCGTTCGCCGCGCCTGAGGCGCTCGCCTTTGAGGTACTCGAAGTCCGGCGCCGCATCGGGGTGCCGCAGGAACTGCTCGGACCGGGCGACCAGCCGGACGGCGAATACGTCTCTGTCCGCAAGCTGCACACCTACTCCGGCGAGCCGTTCTGCTACGCGGAGATCTATGTGTTGGCGTCGGTCTTCGACGCCTTGCCCAAGGACACCGCCAGGAAGAAAAAGCTTCTCGCCGCGGTGCTCGATGAACTGGGCTCGCGCAGCAAACGTGTGCGACAACGCATGACCGTGATGCCAGCGGATTTTCCTCTGTGCGACATGCTGAAGATTCCGTTCGCCTCACCCGTCGCGAAGATGTCGCGGCGTCTTCTCGACGGCAAAGGCGGCGTGCTGTACGTAGGCGTCACTTGGTATCGAGGTGACCGCTACGTCTCCGAGATCGACCTCCCCGCGTCCGCATTGAAAACGGTGCCCGCCCTCACCGAACCCCAACGCCGGGCAGCCAGTAGCACTAGCGAGCGCAAGCAAGGCTAAAGGCCTCCTCGTTCAGTCCCTAGGGTAAACAAGGGGCTGAAAAATCCTTCTGCAACCTCTAACATTCCAACATTAGAACTTTAGAAGTATATGGTGACATGCAGGCCCGGCAGGGGTTAGCCAGGCTTCATCATTGCGCTGGACGCTTCTATTCCTCCGGCGCGTTGCCGCCGCAGCGCTGATTCTCCCGCCGGACCGGCGTGCCTCTTCCGTCTCATCAAAGGGCCGCTTTCTTCCACTGTTTCACATCCTCTAACGAACGGAGACAACTCATGACTGCAAGAATTCTCGCGCAGCCCACCACGTCCACCGGCGCCAAGCTGCCGCTGCCCGCCCTGCCGCAGGACAAGCTCCTGACCGTCAACATCGAGCAGATCCCGCTGATCAAGGACGTCTTTCCGGGCATCCACATCAAGCCGCTGCGCCTGGACCCGGAGCGCGGAGAGTGGGTCTTCATGGCCATCGTGGAACCTGGTTGTTCCTTGCCGATTCACTACCACACCGGTACGGCGCAAGTGTGGACGATCCAGGGCTGCTGGAAGTATCGCGAGTACCCCGACCAACCGCAGACGGCCGGCTCCTACCTGTACGAACCCGGCGGCTCGGTGCATACCTTCTACACCCCCGAGGACAACACCGAGGACACGATCACCATCGCCTGGATCGAAGGCGCGCAGGTGAGCTTCAACGAGGACGGCACCTTCCACTCGCTCAATGACGCGCTCTCGATCCAGCACGCGCTCCACACGCTCGCGGCGGCGCGCGACATCGGACCGTTGCCCTACGTCCGCGGAAACGGCTCCGACGTTACCGAGGACTAAAAAGGCGACTTACCACCATGGCAGGCCGCTCGTCGGCCTGCGCGGTGCCGTTCCTCTGCTCCTTCAGAGACCAGCGTGTACGACACCGATCAGATCAATTAGTGACGATCCATCAATCCGCGCGATTGAGCGAGTGCAACATGAGAATGATCAAAGCCCACAGGATGCCGATACTGCCGATGCTGATTTTGCTTGCGTTGCTGGCGACGCCGCTAGCCGCAAGAGCCTGGGAGCGCGGCAAGGTTGAGACATTCGCCACCTTGCCCGCGGGTGAGGCGCATCCCGAGGGGATCACCGTGGACCGCGAGGGCAACGTCTACGTCGTCACGGTGGCGGTGGAAAAACCCAGGACGAGCGAGGGCGCGCTTCTTGTGTTCGACCCGCAGGGCAAGCACCTGCGCACTGTCAGCATCAAGGGCTCGAGCCGATTGTTGCTTGACCTCGGCTTCCATCCCCGGACGGGCCAGTTGCTCGTGGTCGACTACCTGGGCGCGAAGGTCCTGAGCGTCGATCCCAGGACGGGTGCCTCGTCCGTGTTCATGACGGTCACCGGCAAGAACCCCGGCCTCGACGGGTTAACGTTCGACCCCGCCGGAAACGTCTACGTGACCGACGCCCACCAGGGCATCATCTGGAAGGTCGGACCCGACGGCGGCGAAGCGTCGGCATGGGTCACCAGCGCGCTGCTGAAGCCCACGCGGATACCACCGACCATCGGCGCCAATGGCCTGGCGTTCAACAACAAGAAGACGGCCTTGTTCGTCGCCAATACGTCGAACGACACCATTGTCAGGATACCGGTGACCGGCTCGACGCTCGAGCCCGGCACGCCTGAGGTCTTCGTCAACCGGATCGGCGGCGGACCCGACGGTGTGAAGATCGATGAGCACGACAACCTCTGGATCGCGTGCAACCAGTCCAACGAGATTCTCGTGCTCGAGCCGACGCAGGGGCGGGTGATTGCCAAGCTCGGCGACTTCGGCGGCATCGATCGCAAGGGGGCGCCCATCGGCTTCCTCTGGTCGAACAGCCTCGTCTTCCATGGCGGCGACGTTCTTGTCACCAACCTCTCGCTCGATGTCGAGACGTCCCTTGCGCAGCTCAGCGACGAGCTCGGCCTGGCGCATCTCAAGGACAAGAATCTGCGCACCATCGATGGGCCGTGGGCGCAGCGGGTGAAACTCCATACCGTCTCGAAAATCAAGAAGCGGATACCAGAGCTGGCCAGGCCGGAGCTCGACCGATGACCGATGCATTGCTGCAAGCCCGATGCCGCAGCCAATCGGCAGGGAACGGCGGCCTTCGCGCCAGCCGTCATTCATTGACCCACCGAGACAAAGAGAGAACATGAAAAAAGAGGAGACAACGGGGCCACTGGCCGGCGTGAAAGTCGTTGACATCACGTCGGTATTCATGGGGCCCTCTGCCACCCAGATGCTGGCTGACCTTGGCGCCGACGTGATCAAGGTCGAGGCTCCGTGCGGAGACAGTACGCGCGGCATAGGTCCCTGCGGCGACGAAAAGCTGGGGCCGCTTTTCCTGGGCCTGAACCGCAACAAGCGCAGCATCGTGCTTGACCTGAAAGCGCCCGAGGGCCGGGAGGCCCTGCTCTGCCTGGTACGGGATGCCGACGTGCTGGCCTATAACGTGCGCCCGCAGGCCATGCAGCGGCTGGGGCTAGACTATGAAACGCTGTCGGCCATCAATCCGCGCCTGGTCTATGTCGGCATGTTCGGCTTTTCGCAGCGCGGACGCTACGCGCCCCAGGCAGCCTTCGATGATCTGATCCAGGCCGCAACCGGCCTGCCGCTGGCCGTTTCGCTGGGCAGCGGCGACAGTCCGCGGTACCTGCCAATCACCATCGCGGATCGCTCGGTGGGGCTCTATGCTTTCGGCGTGATCTGTGCCGCCCTGTATTCGCGGACGAGCACCGGCAAGGGCCAGCGCGTTGATGTCCCCATGTTCGAGACCATGGTTCCCTATGTGATGGGAGACCACCTGTATGGCGAGACCTTCGTCCCGCCAAAGGGCGGCTTCGGCTATCCGCGCCTGCTCTCGCCCGAGCGGCGCCCGTACCGGACCAAGGACGGGCATGTCTGCTGCCTGATCTATCACGATCATCATTGGCGGGCCTTCCTCCAGGTCATTGGCAAGCCGGAGTTGTATGACACCGATCCGCGCTTCGCCAACATCAACACCCGCACCGCCAACATCACCGACCTGTATGCCATGGTCAGCGACGAAATGGCCAAGCGCACCACCGAGGCATGGCGCACCCTGCTTAAGGAGGCCGATGTTCCGGTCTTTCCGATGCACACGTTCGAGTCGCTGCTGGACGATCCCCATTTGCGGGACATCGGTTTCTTCAGCGAATCGGACCACCCGGCCGTCGGGCGTATCCGGGAAATGGCGGTGCCCAGCGAATGGCATGGCACCCCACCGACAAGCCGCCGCCATGCACCAAGCCTGGGTGAGCACAGCCGTGAGGTACTGCGTGAGGCCGGCTACGACGACCCCGCCATCGATACATTGTTCGCGTCAGGCATCTCCAGGGATGGGTCAAAGGCGCAACGCACCGAAGGAGAAACCCCCCATGAATGATGAACTGCTGAGCGAGGTCCGGGACGCAGCACTCTACCTGACCATCAACCGGCCGGAGCGCCGCAATGCCATCACGCCGGGGGTACTGCAGGGACTTCGCGACGGCATCCTGCGCGCCAATCGCGATGCCGACATCCGCGCTGTGGTCATTACCGGAACGGGCGAGCAGGCGTTCTGCGCCGGCGCCGATCTGCAGACCGGCAAATCCTTTGCCTTCGATTACGCCGAGCCCTACCTGGGGATGGCTGACCTTTTCCGCTGCGCCAGGCAGTCGACGGTGCCGCTGATCGCCCGTGTCAACGGCGCCTGCATGGCGGGCGGCATGGGGCTGATGGCGATGTGCGATCTGGCGATAGCTAGCGAAGGCGCCCGCTTCGGCCTGCCGGAGGTCAAGCTGGGCTTGTTCCCGGCGCAGGTCCTGAGCGTGCTGCAGCACCTGGTGCCACGTCGCACGCTCACCGAATTGTGCCTGTGCGGCGAGCCACTGTCCGCGAGGGAAGCGCTGGCCATAGGACTCATCAACGATGCCAGCGACGATCTCGACGCCCGGCTGGACTTGCTGCTGACCCGCCTGCTGAACAATTCGCCCGCGGCCATCCGTCGGGGGCTGTACACGCTCAAGCATATGGAAACCATGTCGTTCGAGCAGTCCATGGCGTTCACGGAAAGCCAGATCGGGCTGTTTGCACTGACCGAGGACGCGCGCGAAGGCCAGCTGGCATTCCGCGAGAAGCGCCAGCCCAAGTGGACTGGCAGATAGGGAGATGGGAATGGACGCGAAAACGGTACGCATTGGCGGGGCTTCCGGCTTCTGGGGCGACAGCAGCGTCGGCGCGCCACAGCTTGTGCGCCACGGCGATATCGATTACCTGGTGTTCGACTATCTGGCCGAACTGACCATGTCGATTCTCGCCGCTGCCAGATTGCGCAAGCCGGAGCTGGGTTACGCCACCGATTTCGTGACGGTGACAATGAAGGCCCTGCTCGGAGAGATCGCTGAGCGCGGGATCCGCGTGGTCAGCAACGCCGGTGGCATGAACCCGCACGGGTGTGCGCAAGCGATTGCCGCGCTGGCCACGGAACAGGGCCTGACGCTGCGCATCGCCGTGGTGGAAGGCGATGACGTGATGCCCCTGCTTCCACAGCTGCGCGAAGCCGGTGTGCAGGACATGCAGAAAGGCCGCCCCCTGCCGGAGAAGGTGGTCAGCGCCAACGCGTACCTGGGGGCCTTGCCGATCAAACAGGCGCTGGACCAGGGCGCCCAGATCGTCATCACCGGACGCTGCGTGGACAGTGCCGTGACGCTCGGCGTGCTGATGCACGAGTTCGGCTGGCAGGCGGACGACTATGACCGCCTGGCGCAAGGCAGCCTGGCCGGCCACATCATCGAGTGCGGGTGCCAGGCCACGGGGGGCTTGCATACCGACTGGGAAAGCGTCCCGGACTGGCACGACATCGGATATCCGGTGGTCGAGTGCCGTGCCGACGGCACCTTCCTGGTCGGCAAGCCGCCCGCCACCGGAGGACTCGTCAATACCGCCACGGTCGGCGAGCAGGTGCTGTACGAGATCGGCGACCCGGGCACCTACCTGCTGCCAGACGTCACCTGCGATTTCACGCAGGTAAACCTTCGGCAGGCCGCACCGGACCTGGTGGAAGTCAGCGGCGCACGCGGGCGGGCCCCGGGCCATGCCTACAAGGTATGTGCCACCTATGTCGACGGCTTTCGCTGCAACGCGCAGCTTTCCATCGTCGGCGTCGACGCGGTCGCAAAGGCGGAACGCACGGCGCAGGCGATCCTTGCCCGCACGCGCAAGCTGTTCGGTGAGAACGGGTGGGGAGACTACAGCCGCACCCGGATCGAGGTGCTGGGAGCAGAGTCCTGCTTTGGGCCACATGCTGCCGTCCGGCACACCCGCGAGGCGGTGATGCGGCTGGCGGTCATGCATCCCGAGAAGGCGGCGCTGGAACTGTTCGCGCGGGAAATTGCCGCGGCGGGGACCAGTTGGGCGCCGGGCACGACGGGCTCGGCTGGTGGACGTTCCAGTCCCTCGCCCTCGATCCGCCAGTATGCATTCCTGCTCGACAAGGCCGCCCTGACCCCGGCGGTGGTGATGGATGGCATACGCACCGGCGTGGCCGTTCCTTCGGGCGGACAACCGGTCCCGGTCGCGCCGGTGGCACCTGCACTCGCGGAAGCGCCGGGCACGGGCCCGGCAGAACGCGATACCGTCGAAGTTCCGCTGATCCGGCTTGCCTATGGCCGCAGCGGCGACAAGGGGGATACCTCAAACATCGGACTGATCGCACGCCGGCCGGCGTATTTGCCCGTGCTGCGGGCCCAGGTGACGGCGGCCCGCGTGGCCGACTGGCTGGGGCACCTTGTAGAGGGGCCGGTGACCCGCTACGAATTGCCCGGCTTCGAGGCCATGAACATTGTTTGCGAGTCGGCCCTGGATGGCGGTGGCATGGCGTCGCTGCGCAATGATCCGCTCGGCAAGGGCATGGCGCAGATCCTGCTGACCATGCCGGTGCGCGTGCCGCGGGAGTTGTTGTCATGACGAGGAATGCGCCCAACGCAGCTGCCAACGACGGCGTCATCCTCGCCGACGACGGCACTGGCGGCGTGACGCGATATCGACAGCTGGCCAGCGTCATCCGGCACAGGATCGTTTCGGGCGAGTACCCGGTGGGCATGCAGTTGCCAACCGTGGACAGCCTCGCCCAAACCTACGGGATCGCCAAGGTCACCGTGCGCCAGGCCTTTGCCGCGCTGACGGAAGAGGGGCTGGTCAGCAGCCAGCGCGGTCGTGGCACCCACGTCATCAGGCAGCCATCGGAGCCCGGACAGGGGCTGCGCTCCGCCATCAATGACGAATCAGCCCATGGCAGCGACCTGGAAATCCGCATCCTGGAAATGCGCGAGGGCGTGGCGTTGCGGCCGGGCCTGGTCCGGCGCGGCACGCCGCTGGACAGCTATGTAATGGTGCGCAAACTGCATGTACATGGCGGCACGCCGTTCTGCCTGATCGAGATGTATGTGGCCTCGTCGGTCTTTGCCCGCTTTCCCCGCGGTAGCGAAAAGCACCACAAGCTCGGTCATCTGCTGCGCCAGGTCGAAGGCGACCGCCTTGGCATGATGCAGCAGACCATGACGGTCGAGCCGGCCGACTACATCCTGGCACGCGACCTCGCCTATGGCTTCGGGGCACCAATCGCCAGGATCATCCGATCGACGCTGGACGTCGACGGCAATGTGCTCCTGGCAGGGCAGTTCTGGTATCGCGGCGACCGTTTCATCCTGGACGTGGAGATGCCAGCCAAGCTGACCGAGCACTACCCGGCGCTCGCCATCCCCGACAGCCGCCGCTGAGCGCGACAGACTTCACCATTTAAGCGAGGAGACATCGGAATGACATCATCCTATGTACGGAGGGCCACCGACGTGGCCGCGTACGCACCGGCCAACCACACCGGAACGGCGAACCAGCGCATCATCGGCAAGGAGACTGTCGGCGCGCGCCGGCTCGAGGTCCTGCTGGGCACGATTTCGCGGGGCCACGGGGCGTTGCCGCATGCACACCCGGACCTCGAGCAAGCGTCGTTCCTGCTTGCTGGCGAGGGTCTGGGCGAACTACCCGGAAAGCAGCGCATCTTGCGCGCGGGGGACTGGAGCTTCAACGCGGCCGGCGTCTTCCATCGCTTCGAGGTCATCAGCGACGAACCGGTGCAGGTGATGGTGGTCTACGCTCCGCCGTACAGCGAAAACCCGAACGCAGCAGTGACCGCGACCGGCCCGGACGACCCGCGCCTTCAGGCCGGCGCCGCCGATGTCCGCGACGTTCCGGCCAGCACCGAAGCGATCGCGCTGCCGCATTACCGTGGAGCGCTCGCCAGGCCGGTCATCACACGCCAGACCGTCGATTCCCGGTTTCTCGACATCTACATGGTCGACCTTGATCCAGATGGTGGCGCCGATCCGCACAGGCTTGGCGAGACCGAGCAGGTGCTCTTCGTGCGCGGCGGCACGCTCCATGGCCGCATCGACGGGGAGCGCTTCGCCGCCGAAACTGGGGAGTGGGTCTACGTTCCCGACGGTGCGGAGCTCAGCCTCGAATCGACACCCGGGACGCGCGAGCTGATTGTCATTCGCGCACACGATGCGCTGACCTGACGCAAGCTCGGCCAAGCCATTCAATCAGATCCCGAGATGCGGGAGGAGACAAGATGATCCAGCGATTTCCCCGGCGACGCATGCTCGCCATGCTGTCCGGACTGGCCGCTGCTTGCGCGGCGCCGCAACTGGTGTGGGCCGCCGGCCCGAACGAGTATCCGGACAAGCCGATCCGCGTCGTGGTGCCATTCCCCGCAGGCAGTGGCACGGACAACACCGCGCGCTACATCGCGCAGACCATCACTGCCCAGACCGGCCAGTCCGTCGTCGTGGAAAACCGTCCCGGTGCCAACGGGTTCATCGCCGCCACGGCCGTCGCGAGAGCACCCGCAGATGGCTACACGATGCTCATCACGACAAACACCACTCACGCGGCCAATGCGTCCCTGTTCAGGAAGCTGCCCTATGATCCCATCAAGGACTACGCGCCGGTGTCGTTGATCGCCAAGAGCGGATTGGTTTTGGTGGTGCCATCCGACAGCCCGGTGCAGAAGGTGGCAGAACTGACCACGCTGGCGAAAAACCGGCAAGGCAAGATGACCTTCGCCAGCGGCAGTTCCTCCACCCGGGTCGCCAGCGAGCTCTACAAGATGATGAGCGGCACACCGGCACTGCATGTGCCCTACAAGGGCGTGCCGCAGGCCCTGACCGACTTGATGGGCCACCAGGTCGAGTTCATGATTTCCGACATCAATCCAGCCCTGCCCCTGATCCAGAACGGCAAGCTGCGCGCAGTCGCCGTGACCACGTCCAGGCGCAATCCCCTGCTCGGCAATGTTCCGACCATGGCGGAAAGCGGCCTGCCAGGCTACGAGATGACGGCCTGGGTTGCTGCCTTCTTCCCCGCCACCACGCCAAAACCGGTCGTCGCGCGTATGAGCCAGCTGATTCGACAGGCGCTGACGAGCCCGGCGGCTACCGAACACTTCAGCCAGACAGGAGGCCAACCCTCCCCATCGACGCCGGAAGAGCTGGCGGCGTTCGTGCGCGGTGAAACCGCGAAATGGGCCGAGGTGATCAAAGCCGCCGGCATCCAGCCGGAATAACCCGCGCCTTCGGCAGCCCGAGGATACCCGGCCGGACGGTCCTGGCAGTGCTAGTACTGCCAGGACCGGGATTTCGAAGATGAGCAAATCCAGCTGATTGGCACCTGTCACGGCCGGCGCCAGGGGAGCACCGCGCAAACCTGCGATTTCAACATGGCCACCCTGTGGCAAAAGTCAAAAGCGACTCGGACCAATGCCGGGAGTCGGAGCTTTCGGCACTCAGCGTCGAGCCGTATCAAAAAATATGGCGGACTCCTGCAGCAACGCCGATCATCGATGTCTGCCCGACCCCTGGCGCGTAACTGTTATTCAGAAAAAGGCTTGCCCCATAGCCCGACGCTGATGATTCGAGCATCAATCCGGCGTTCCGCGCATAGGCTGTGGACAGGTATAGATCCGTTCTCTTGCTCAAACTATATCTCGCCATAAAAATCAGTTGCCAGGGATTCGCAACCGCGGCGTTGCCGTTTAGACGCCGGACATTCTCGTAGTCATACTCAAGCGTCAGCTCGACCACGGGAGTCCATTGGTAGTTCGCGCCCAACCAGTAGTAGTCATCGCGCAGGACTGTCAAGCCATTCTGATCCTTGTTTTGCCCCCAACGGTACCCACCCATTACCTTGGCCTTGCCATCGAACGTATAGCTCGCGGCGACCGCTGCGCGCTTATTGGTACCACTGCCCTGAGCGATTGACGGGTTGTACTGATCGTAGTCCACCGTGAAGCCGAACGCGCCAGGCATATAGATCAGTGCAGCACCATACCCGGTGTCAGCGCGGAACCGCCCCGGCATCTCGCCATTGCCGCCGACCATGACTTGCTGTGCAAACGGACTGGTAGGCGGCAAAGATAAGCCGACACCAAAGGACCAATGGGCAATCGCTGTCACAGGCCCCGCTGCGGCCGCATACTGGACTGTATTGTTCTCCCGGAAGTTCGGACCGGCTATCACTGCGATCGGTTCATACTGAACTGCGTAGCTCGCAGGCATGAAATTGGCCAATCCCAGAAAGAGGGACGTGTACTGGCGCCCGAAGGTCAGTTGGCCGAAACTGTTGCTGCGCAGCCCAACGTACGCCTGTCGATCAAAGAGTGTGCTCGGCATCTCCAAGGCGCCGGTATCGGCCTGGAACCCGCCCTCTAATACGAAAAGCGACTTCATCCCCCCACCCAGATCCTCCTCTCCCCGTAGACCCCAACGTGAGCCAGCAACGCCACCGGAGTTCATACGGACAACGCTATGTCCTAGCCCTGAGTTGTAAAAGTTCGTCGGCAGCGGGACCGATCCGACCCGATTGACATACTCGACGTTGGTATCAACTACGCCGTATAGCGTAACACTGGACTGCGCCGATGCGGGCACTGCGCCTAGCGCGAATACTGCGGACACGATTGAACGAATTTTCACCGTCTTGTCTCCCGTTTTAATAATTGTCATGCGTTGATAGCCGGAGCCCGCGTGCTCAGGCAAGCCGAGGTCAGCCGAAGGCCCGCAACGCGGGAGGCAAGCCTTCTGGCAGCGGGCCGCCCACTCCCAGCATGGCAAGCGACTCCCGGACGACGTCGTCGACGGCTTCGAGCGGGCCGTCGTGCAGCACGGTGCGGTCGGGACGCACGACCGCGATCCAGCCGACGGGTGCGGCCCCCGGGATAAGCTGGTCCGACATGTCCTCCCAGGAATGCCCGTCCCGCCGTTCGTGCGCCTCCTGCGGCCCGTGTTCGCCTTGCCCGCAATGGCGCAGCTGCACGATGGCGCCGCCTGCCTGTCGCCATGCCGCCAGAAGGCTACGGTCCAGCAACGGCGCGGGATCGCAGCCGAATCCCGCCAGCACGAGCCGCGACCCGAGCGCTTCGTCGCTCGGCACGATGGGTGCGCCTGGCCCGCGGCGCACAAGCCCTTGCGGCAGCAGACCGCCGCGTACCAGCCTCGCGCGCGTCTTGCCGCGCTGAAACAGGCCGCGCCTGAAACGCGCGGGCGGCTTGATCTTCAGGTCCTCGAAGAAGGCTCGAGCCCAGGGCATGCGCTGCATCAGCGCCATCGCGCCATGGACGGCAAATGCCGCCAGCCGGTTGCGCGGCATTACCAGCCGACCCATCAGGAGCGCCAGATTGATGATGGAGCGGGCGTGTGGGCGCCGCTCAGTGTCGTAGGTTTCGAGAATGGCGGGCGTCGCCCTTCCCTGCACGACCCATGCGAGCTTCCAGCACAGGTTGGCCACGTCGCGCAGCCCGGCAACGAGCCCCTGCCCGACGAAGGGCGGCGTGATATGCGCGGCATCGCCCACCAGGAAGGCCCGGCCCCTGGAGAAGCGATCGACGATGCGCGCATGGAACCGGTAGACCGCTGTGCGCTCAATCGTGATCTCCTCCGGCTTGCACCAGGGGGCCAGCAGTTCGCGGATCTTGTCCGGCGATTCCATCTGTTCACGCGTCTCGCCGGGCTGCAGCATGAACTCCCAGCGTTGCCTGCCGCCCGGGGCAACCATGTGCGGCGTAGGCCGGCGCGGGTCGCACAGGAATTCGACATGATCGATCGGGTTGGGCACGTTCAGGGCGTCGATGACCAGCCAATCCTGCGTGAAGGTCTTGCCGGCAAAGGCAAGGCCAGCGTGGCGCCGCACGAAAGAATTGGCCCCGTCCGCGCCCACGATATAGCGCGCGCGCACGGTGGCCGTGTCACCGCCGGAAAGGCACACGGTGCACCGCACCGCTTCGCCGTCGTCGTCGAAACCGGTGAGATCGGCGCCGAGAGCGATGCTCACGCAGGGATAGCGGCCCAAGCGGGCGCGCAAGGCGCGTTCGAGATCCGGCTGATAGAACGTGACAAGTCGCGGGTGGCAGTCCATGGTGCCCGCAGTGTTGGCACGCGCGTATCTGCCGAACAGCGGCGAATGCATCTGCACCTTGGCGATGGCCAGCGTATCGAACGCGCCTTCCTCGAGCCCTGCCATCTGCAGGATGCGCAGCGCTTCGTTATCGAGCACGATGGCCCGGGGCGCGGTGAAAATATCCGTGGCCTTGTCGATGGCCAGGGTACGGACGCCGTAGCGTCCCAGCAGGTTGGCCGCGGCGGCGCCAACCGGACCCAGGCCCACCAGCAGGACGTCTACCTGCTCGGGCAATGTGGTATTCATAAGCGGGGTTCTCTACGAGAGGAGACTCGGCGCGTTCACACCGGGCAGTTGAAGTCGAGAGGGAACGGAAACCGTCCGAGCAGATCCTGCACGTACGCCACGTCCGCGGCGGGGCATCGGACGAAGGCGACGGTGCCGCGCCGGATATCCGGCCCCACGCGCACGCTGGCGGCCGTACCGGCCCGCGCCAGGATCTCTCGGAACACTTGCTCTGCAGCGCGCATGCGTAACTCCGCCCGCGCCACCTTGCCGATGGAGGTCAGCGGCATCTCCTGCAGGATGTCGATGCGCACTGGCACAGCAGCGCGTTCAGGCACGAGGTTGCGCGCGTCTGCGAGCAATTCGTCGGCAGCCGGGGTGAAGCCTGGCTTGAGCGTGACGTAGGCGACTGGCAATTCCCCGGTGTGCGCATCCGGCTCGCCGACCGCAGCCGCCATTGCCACGGCCGGATGCCGCAGCAGGGCGTCTTCGATCATCGCTGGATCGATGTTGTGGCCGCCGCGGATGATCAGCTCCTTGGCACGTCCGGTCAGATGGAGATAGCCGTCGGCATCGAGATGGCCGAGGTCGCCGGTATTGAGCCACCCCGGATTGAGCCAGATGCCGCCATTGTCTTGCTCGCGCAAATAGCCGGGAAACACATTCGGACCGTTGATGCCGATGACGCCGGTTTCGCCCGGCGCGCAAGGCTCGGTGGCGTGGCCGGAGCCGTCGACCTTCCAGACGCCGATCGCCTGGTGCGGCAGGCGCAGGCCGACCGTGCCGAGGCGACGTTCGCCCTGCGGCGGATTGAGGGCCGAAACGCACGCGCCTTCGGTCAGACCGTAGCCCTCATACAACGGAATGCCGGCGGCGGCTTCGAAGCGCCGCGCGACCTCGGCCGGCAGCGGCGCGGCGCCGCAAAAGGCGAAGCGCAGCGAGGCAATGTCGGCGCCTTCCCGCGGCAGATCGGCCAGCGCGGCGTAGATCGTCGGCACGCCGCTGAAGCTGGTGGCGCGGAACCGTTCGACCAGCTTCCAGAAGTTCGGCATCACGGCCTGGCCCCGATAGCCGCTGGGCGTAAGCATCACGACCTCCCAACCGGCATGGAACGCGGCAAGGCCGGTGATCATCGCGCCGTTCACGTGGAACAGCGGGAGGCCGCACAGGATCGTATTTGGCGACGGAATCAGCGCTTTAAGCATCGACGCGACGAAGGCTTCATTGAGATGCGTGTGCGTCGCGACTTTGGGCAGGCCGGTAGTGCCGCCGGTATGGAAATGCGAGCAGATGTCAGTCGCCAGGATGTGGCGCTTCGAAACCAGCGTGTCCGACGGCTCGGCCGCCAGCGCCTGGTCGAAGCCGACCATCTTCACGTCCGCGCGGCACGGCTTTGACGCCGTGTCGAAGGCCGCGTCAACCCGCGCACGCTCCGCAGCAGGAAGATACGGCGCTGCGCTGACGACGAACAGCGTCCGCACCGATGGACAACGGTCGGCCACGGCGATGGCTTTGTCCCAGAGCGCGCTGTCCGAGACAGGGGCGCAGGCGACCAGCGCTTGCGCTCCTGTCTCATTGACGATGGCGGCGATATAGTCGACCTCCAGCATCGGGTTGATGGGACTGGCGATGCCGGCAGCCTGCGCGCCCAGCAAGGCGTAATGGGTCTCGGGCAGATTGGGCAGCAGCAACGTCACCGCGGTGCCGGTTGTAATGCCGGCGCGGTGGAAGGCGTTGGCCGCTTGCGTCACGCGCGCCTTGAGGGTTGCGTAATCGACGACAAACTCTGGCACGTCAGCCGCCCCGGTCATGACAAAGCGCAACGCGGTCTTGTCCGGATGACTGTCGCAGGCCTGGCACAGCAGTTCGTAAGTGTTCTGCGCGGGTAGCTTTTCCTGCCAGGGCGTGCGTTCGAAGTCGTCGATATCGGCCTGGGTCCGGATGCCGCCGGTACGCGTCCCGCTGTCGCGTGTGGTATCGGGCATGCTTGTCTCCTTGTTGTGGCCCTGTTTTTTTAGAGTTGCCCTGGCAGCAGGACAGCCCGCCGGGGTTGGCCTTGCTCGACGTGCAGGTACGCCTGCCCGGCCTGGCTGAGCGTAAAGGTCTTCACCGTGGGCGGGGCCAGCGCCGCCGCGCAATCGGCCAGTGCCTGCAAGGCCGAAGGGTTCGGGCGGAAAGTCGTCCACCCATAGCGCGCACCCTTCGGTATCTGGCCGCGTTTGCCACGCTTGCCAACCAGCGTGGCCACACCGCCTCCGAGCAGGCCCAGTCGGTCGAAGTTGCCAAGCAGCGGATGGACAGTGGTCGCGTGACCGGCTGCGTCGGGCGCCAGCCGTTGCAGCAGGTCCGCTTCGTCGTCCCAACTGGCGAAATTCAGGGTGGCGGCGAAATGCCGCGGCAGGCTCGCCAGCGATTGGCGGTGGCGATCGACGAGTTCGGCGGCGCCAGCGGCCAGGCAGGCATCGAGCCCTTTACGTCCGCCGACGGCGGTAACACTCGCTCCCAGCCTGTGCAGCAACCAGACCGCGATCTGGCCCAGGCCACCGGTTGCGCCGTGCACCAGCACGGGACGGCCGTTCACGGTCTCGCGGCAAATCCCGGCGTCGGCGAAGGCGCGCGTCACGGTCAGGAAGTTGTACGGTAGCGTCGCCAGGGTGGCGGCTGGGATAGACGACGGCCTGAGGCGAGCGTGCTCGGCGCGCATGGTGACATGGGTCGCATGCGTGCCCGCACTCGATGGCGGCTTGGCGCCGAACACGGCATCGCCTTCGCGCAGCCCGGTCACACCCCGACCCACCGCGTAGACCGTCCCGACAAAATCGTTACCGAGCACGAGCGGCATGCGCGCCGCGCCCATGAGAGAGAAAAGTCTGCTGCCGTAGCCACCGCGGCGGCGCACATCGATGGGATTGATCGCCGCTGCCTCCACTTGCACCACGATCTCGCCGTGGCGTGGCTGCGGGCATGGCGCCGAGCGCAGCCCCAACGCGACGGCATCGCCAAATCCGTCGATAGCGGCGATATAGCTGTGGTTCATGACGCCACCACCCGATTGCGCTGCTCGCCCAGGTCGATGGCGCCGTCGTCGGTGCGGATTGAAGCGGTCATGATGTCGCCTGGCTGCAGGTAAGCCGGGTTCGACAGGCCCTTCTTGATGAAGAGGCGCCACTTCGCGCTCTCGGACAGCAGATGCCGGAACGCCCACATGGCCAGCTTGCCAGGCGCACGGGCGGCGCAGCCGGCCGGCGTACCGGTCGCGATCAGATCGCCGGCTTGCAGGTCGTGCAAGGCGGACAGCTCGGAAAGCGTCTGGTGCGGCTTGAAGATCATGTCGCCGCAATGGGCGTCCTGACGGGGCTGCCCGTTAACATGCAGCTGCATACGGAACTCGGGCCAGCGCAGCCATTCCTGCGCGTCCAACAGCACCAGGAAGGGCCCGACCGGGCCGAAGCTGCGGTAGCTCTTGCCCTTATAAAACTGGGCCTGCGGCAGCTGGACGTCGCGCGCCGAAATGTCGTTGACGATGGTCACGCCAGCGAGAAACTCGTGCAGCTGGTCCGGCCCGACGCGGACCGCGCCGCTCAGCGGCTTGCGCACAACGAGACCGAGCTCGATTTCGTAGTCAAGCAGGCGCACATGCGCCGGCCGCACCACGTCGGCGTCGGCGGGCGCAAGGCAGGACGGGGCCTTGGTGAACAGTGTGTTGAAGCCGATCTTGTCGGGGTCCATGCCGGACTCACGCAAATGGCTGGCGTAGTTGGTGCCCTGGCACAGGAACTGGCGGTCAGATGTGACCGGCGGCAGCAGCGTGACGGCGTCGAGCGGCAGCGTGGCCTGGTCGGAGGTACTTCGCCACGCGGCTTCGAGGCCGTTCGCGACGAAGTCAGCGGTGCTGGTGGCGCCGCAAGACAGCGGCGCGATGCGGCGGTCGTGGACCACGCCCCAGCCGGGCTCGCCGCCGTGGAGATATCGGACGACTTTGACGGACATTTGCTTTCCTTGACGTGAGGGGGTTCGTACGGGAGCGCAGGCTCAGAGCCAGGGCCGCGCCTGGGTCATCGCGCGCCCAAGCAGCTTCAGCCGGGCAGCCGATAGCCGGCCGGCGCGCAGTAGCCGCGCAACCCGGAACACCGTGGCGAGATTGCGCTTGACGCCCATGCTGGCGGGGACGTCGTCGCCCCATGCCCAGATGCCGGACATTTCCAGCGGCACGTAGTGGGTTTCCCGGTCGGCGGTGAAGACATCGCCGTCGGTGTAGTGCTCGAATTCCATGCCATCCGGATCGAACCAGTAATCAAACAGCTGGCTGCCGAGGACATGGCGCCCAATACCCCACATATGGCGGTGGCCGTTCGCGCGCAGCACGTTGTGGCCCTGGCCGAGCGCGTCGAGGTCAAGCACTTCGTATGCGCTGTGCTCGTATTTCTCCTCGATGCCGCCGGCGAGCACCAGGGCGTGATGGTCCGCGGGCGTGCTGCCGAGGTCCAGGCGGAAGAAGCAGAGATTGGGCGACCCGTCTTCCAGATACTGGACATCGGTCGGGATCAGGCCGAGATGACGCATATACCAGCGCGCCATGCCGGGAAAGTCGACGGTCTGGAGCACGACGTGGCCGAGCTTGGCCACGGCTGCGGGCTCCAGCGGCGGCCGGACCGTAGCATTCACCCGCCGAAGCTGTCCCGGATCGTTGGTGAGCGAATGCAGCGGGTCCCGCAATGGCAGCGGGTCGAACGGCTGCTGGCCGGTCACCAGCCACAGCAAGTTCCCGGCGGGATCGGTCAGCTCGACGCCAGCGCCGCCGCCCGGAATCTCGTCGGCCGACAGGCGGCGCGCACTCGCGTTGGCCTCGAGGCGGACCAGGTCTGCCTCGCTGCGCACCGAAAAGGCCGCGCCGACATAGCGCGAGCGCTGGCCTGGCGTCGCCAGCATCAGGCACGGCTGGGGGCCGGCGCCGCGCATCAACAGCCGGCTGCCGGTGCGCGACACGCAGCGCATGCCGAAATCCGTCAGGAAGGTCTCCGTGGCGCGCAGGTCGCGCTTCTCGAACATCAGGAAGGCAAGCGCCTGGGCTTTGACCAGGGCTTCGGGCCGGTCGAGCTTTTGGACGAAGGCAGGCAGCGCGCTTTCGGGGAAAGCCGTTGGCGTGCGCAGCACGCCGCGGGGCGGGCGGGTCATGGCGTCTCCTGAATGGCCGGGCGCCGCCATAGGTGACACCCGATGTTTTGATGACATTATCGTCATCATGACGTTTAAGTCAATATAAAACGAGGAGACACTACTGATTCCGGTTTTCTACAGCGGGCCAACGGCTCCTGGATATAGAACTCCTTGCATCCCCCCAGATACTGTATATATTTACAGTAACTGTATGAATGAACAGTAGGAGCCCCGTCCATGGAACACCTGATCCGTGTGCAAAACGACTATGACCGCCAGGTGCTGGCTTGGCTGCGCGGGCGCATCGGCGATGCCGCGCTGCAGACCGCGGCGCTGCGCCTGGGCGGCCAGCGCAAGCCTTACCTGTCCACGATCTGCCGCAGCCTGGGCATTCGCCCGCCGAGCCGGCGCCAGTTCGCGGCCGAGGCGGCGCGCATGCACCGCGCGGTAGGCGACAGCTACCTGGCCCGCATCCGCGAAATCCTTGCCCAGCCGTCTGCCGAAGCCGCGCCGCGCCCGTAGGCAGTTGCCGATCACCGGCCACGCCGGCGCCGCGACCCGCGCGCCGGCCGTATCATGAAGCCCCGTTGCCATCACACGGCCCCGGGGCTTTTTTCCGCATCCTTGCCAAGGCCGATATGAGCGAACACCGCATCCCCACCGCCGCCCTGCACCAATGGGTGGTCGATCTCTGGATAGCCGCCGGCAGCAACGCGAGCGAAGCGCAACTGACGGCCGACCATCTGGTCGGCGCCAACCTGAGCGGGCATGACTCGCACGGCGTCGGCATGATCCCGCGCTACGTGCTGGCCTGGCAGGCCGACGAGCTGCAGTTGAACCAGCAAGTCAGCGTGCTGCACGATGCCGGCAGCATGCTGAGCCTGGACGGCAACCGCGGCATGGGCCAGGCGGTGACGGCGCAGGCAATGGAGATGGCCATCGGCCGCGCGCGCGAGCATGGCGTCTGCGTGATGGGCCTGCGGCAGTCGCACCACCTGGGTCGCGTGGGCCACTGGGCGGAGCTGGCCACCGCCGCAGGCATGATCTCGATCCACTTCGTCAACGTGCTGTCCAAGCCCATCGTGGCGCCGCACGGCGGCTACGACGCGCGCTACGGCACCAACCCGTTCACCATCGGCGTGCCGGTGGCGGGCGAGCCGCCGCTGGTGCTGGACTTTGCCACCAGCGCGATTGCGCTGGGCAAGGTGCGGGTGGCCCACAATAAGGGCGTGCCGGTCGCGCCCGGCTGCCTGCTCGACGCGCACGGCCAGCCCACCACCGATGCCGGTGTGATGTACCCGCCCGCCGGCACGCCGCAGGGCGCACTGCGGCCCTTCGGCGAGCACAAGGGCCACGTGCTGGCCGTGATGTGCGAGCTGCTGGGCGCCGCGGTCACCGGCGGCCATACCATCCGCCCCGAAACGCTGCGGCATGAGCATGCGGTCTGGAACAACATGCTGGCGATCGTGTTCGACCCGGCGGGCCTGGGCACCAGCACGTCGTTCGGGCATGAGGTGGCAACGTTTGCCGACTGGATGAAGGCCTCGCGGCTGCTGCCGGGCCAGGACGGCATCCGCCTGCCGGGCGAACCCGAGCGCGCCTGGCGCGCCGCCCGCGCCGGGCAGGTCCCGGTCGATGCCGGCACGCTGGCGCAACTTGACGACGCGGCCGCACGGGTCGCCGCGGCGGGCGCCGGTGCGCATCCGGCGCCGGGGCCGTTGTCTGCGCTGGCGTGCGACTGACTATCATCAGGGTATGCCCCGGCGCTGTGCACAAGGCACGCCCGGGCTGGCGCCCGACCACTACCGGACACTGACATGAGCAAAATCGGCTTTATCGGACTTGGCGTGATGGGCAAGCCCATGGTGCAGCACCTGGTCGACGGCGGGCATACAGTCTTCGCCCATACCCGCAGCGGCGTGCCACAAGACCTGCAGGATGCCGGCGTGAAGGCCTGCGCCAGCGCCGAGGACGTGGCGAAGCAGTCGGAAACCATCATCCTGATGCTGCCCGACACGCCCGACGTGGAGCGCGTGCTGTTTGGCGAGAAAGGGGTCGCCGACGGCCTTGCCGACACCGCGGGCGGCGTCACCGTGATCGACATGAGCTCGATCTCGCCGATCGCCACGCGCGAGTTCGCGCGCTGCATCGAGGCGATTGGCGCTGACTACGTCGACGCCCCGGTTTCAGGCGGCGAGGTCGGGGCCAAGGCGGGAACGCTGTCGATCATGGCCGGCGGCAAGCAGGAAGTATTCGACCGCGTGCTGCCGATCCTGCAGCTGATGGGCAAGACCATCACGCGCGTGGGCGCGGCCGGCGACGGCCAGGTGGCCAAGGTCGCCAACCAGGTGATCGTGGCGCTGACCATCGAGGCGGTCAGCGAGGCCCTGGTGCTGGCCGCCCGCGCCGGCGCCGATCCCGCGCGCGTGCGCGAGGCGCTGATGGGCGGCTTTGCCAGTTCGCGCATCCTGGAAGTGCACGGCGAACGCATGGTCAAGCGCACCTTCGACCCGGGCTTCCGCATCGCGCTGCACCAGAAGGACCTGGACCTGGCGCTGTCCACCGCGCGCCAGCTTGGCGTGGGCCTGCCCAATACGGCGTCGTGCCAGCAGTTGTTCAATGTGTGCAGCGGGCTGGGCGGCGCGGGCTGGGATCATTCCGGCCTGGTCCGGGCGATCGAGCACCTGTCCTCGTTCGCCATCGGCGACGAGCCGCCCGCGGGCTAAACCACACTGCCCCACTGTCGCCCGCCCCATGCCGCGCGCGAACACCGCCCTGCTGACGGCGCTGGCGATGCTGGCGTTTGCCGGCAATTCCCTGCTGTGCCGGCTGGCGCTGAAAGGCACCACCATCGACGCGGGGACGTTCACCCTGGCGCGGGTGGCGGCCGCGGCGGCGGTGCTGTGGCTCATCGTGATGGCGCGGCGGCAGGTGAGCCACGCCGGTGTACGTGGGATTTCGCTGGGCGGCAACTGGGCTTCCGCGCTGGCCCTGTTCTGCTATGCGGCGGCGTTCTCATTCGCGTATGAGCGCCTGAGCGCGGGCACCGGGGCGCTGCTGCTGTTCGCCGCGGTGCAGGCCACCATGGTTGGCTATGGCCTCTATGCCGGGGAGCCGCTGCGCGCGCAGCAGTGGAGCGGCCTGGCACTGGCACTGGCCGGCCTGGTCTGGCTGATGCTCCCGAGCCTGGCCACGCCGCCACTGGCCTCATCGCTGCTGATGATCGCGGCGGGCATCGCCTGGGGCGTCTATTCGCTGCGTGGCAAGCGTGCCGCGGATCCGGTCGAGACCACCGCCGGCAACTTCGTGCGCGCCGTGCCCATGGCCCTGGCGCTCGGTGCGGCCGTCCACGCACAGCGCTCGCTGGACGGCACGGGACTTGCCTACGCGGGGCTATCTGGCGCCATCACCTCCGGGCTCGGCTATGTCATCTGGTACACCGCGGTGCCGCAGCTCAGGGCGGCCACCGCCGCAACGGTTCAACTGAGCGTGCCGGTCATCACCGCAGTGGGCGGCATCGCACTGCTCGGCGAAGCGCTGACCTTGCGGCTAGCACTGAGCGCGGCGGCGGTACTGGGCGGCATTGCGCTGGTGATCACGGGCAAGCGCGATGAAGTCGGCCAGCGTACCGTCGATCAGCACCGTGCCGCAGGGGGCACGCATGAATGACAACGGCCCGCGCCAGGGGCACGGGCCGTTGTCTGGCAGCAGTGAGTCGGGCCAGCCGTTGCTTACATCTTCTGCTTGGTGGTTTCCGCCGCGCCCTGCACCTTCTCGCCGCCGCGTTCGATATCCTTGCCCGCGCCCGCCATGGTGTTGCAACCCGTGACCAGCAGCACGCCAGCGAGCGCAAACAGTGCGTATAGCCTTCTCATGATGATCTCCTTGCTTCGTGTGGATGCGGCATGTGCCGCCAGGATGGAATCGCGTGGAATAGCTTGACCGGGCAGCCGCTTGCCCAACCGGCAATTGGATCGTAGCAACCCGGGCCAGCGTGAAAAGTCGGCTTTCGTCCTACCGCGATGTCAGCAGAATGCGCGACATGCCACCACCACATGCTGCACCATCACGGTGCCGCCGCCATGGCCCCGAATATGCTTGTAGGACAGCCACCGATACCCCGCGCACCGGTATCGCTTAACAATGCAGAGTGTCACTGCCAGCCATCCCGGAGACCACCATGACGTCACGCAGCATCCACGTGCTTCCCGCCGCGACCGGCGACACCGATTACGCCAGCGAAGGCGGATGGGCGCTGACGATCGAAGGCATGGGAAGCGGCGCCGACGACGCGGCGCTGCACTTCCCGACCCAGGAAGCCGCTATTGCAGCCGGCTGGATGCGCGCCCGCGAAGACGGGGTGCCGCTGTGCATCCACGGCCGTGACGGCCTGGTGCGTGAGCGCAAGATCTACTGCCGCGATACGCGCAGCAATATCCGCCTCGGCCACTAGCCGGCGCAGGCCGGCCTCGACGGATCAACCCGCCGGTCGCCCCATCATTTCTCTCCGCGCCCGCTGTGCAGGCGGGCCGCAATGGTTCATTGCGCGAAATGCATTGAGTCAGCTCAAGTGCCGCGCATCCGCTGCTGAAAATCACGGGTCCACCGCCAATACTGGAGACAGGCAGAACGCCGCTATCCAGAATCAACCGAGACCCGCGATGCGCCTCCTCCCCAGATACTGTCCGCTGGACATCTATCCCGACCCGCTTGACGCCAGGGTTGCCGAATTGCACGCGATTGCCGAAGACGTCCAGGCCAGGCATGCGCGCAAGTGGCGCCGGCATGGCACGATGCTGACGCCGCGTGACGGCACGGATCGCAGATTTCCGACTGGCGATCCGGAAACGCGCCACTAATGTCCTATCCCGGCGAGTTTTCTTTCCACTGCTAGGAAATGTGAACAAGTGTCATATCCGGTTGGCAAGGTCATGACCCCTGCGAAAGAATGGGTACCCGTATGCGGCAGGCCCGATCGGCGGGTCCGCCGCTGCACCATTTTCCTGACGCAGCGAAATGAATCGAACCACCCGGGATTGCGTGATGGCGTTGATTTCCAGCCTGCGTGCCAAGGGGCCCATGCCCCGGCACCGGCTTGCCGCCGCCAGCCGCCTGAGCGCGGCGGAACTGACCCGCGCGCTCAAATCCGCCCGCCAGATGGGCGTTGTCGCGTACGAAGGCGAACCTGACTCGCCGCCTGAAGCCGATACCCGGCTTGTCCTGACTGGCCGGCCCTTGCCACCCCCACGGCGCGTGACGCCCGCTCCGCGCGACAACACGCCGCACTTTGAGCCGCTGCTGGACGTCTGGGGCATTGCCCGCCCTGCCGCGCTGCCGCGCGGCCACGCTTCGTAGCGGTCCGCACCCCTGCGGCACGCCGGACGCCTCCGCGCGCCCTTCTTACAAAGGCAGGTAAAGCGCACACGCATCGCCCACGCGCCAGCCCTGCCCGGGCTCGCCCTACCTGTCAGGGCCTTCGGCTGCACGCTGCGCCCGCAGCCGCGCCACGCCGGTATGGAACTTGCGCGAAGCTTCAGGCTATAGCTCTCCCAAAGCGTGCGCCATGAGGCAAGACAACCCGCCCGGCACCACGGCGTCCCCTGCGCCGGCACCACCGCATGATCTCCAGTCGCCCGGCTCCCTGCTTGAGCCCGGGCGCAACTGCTGGCGCGTCGAATCCTGCCGGCGCTTTGCCATGCTGGTTGATGGCGACGCCTATTTCCGCGCGCTGCGCGAGGCGTTGCCGCGTGCCGAGCACACCATCTTCATCCTTGGCTGGGACATCGACAGCCGCATGGAACTGGTGCCCGACGGCGCGCACGATGGCCTGCCGCCAGGCTTGCGCGACTTTCTCTGTGCACTGGCGGATCGGCGCCCCAACCTGCGCATCTACATCCTGAGCTGGGACTACGCCATGGTGATGGCGATGGAGCGCGAATGGCTGCCGTCGGCCAGCGCGCACTGGCAGGCCCACCGGCACCTGTCGTTCCGGCTGGACGGCAACCACCCGCCAGGGGCATCGCACCACCAGAAGGTGGTAGTGCTCGACAACAAGGTCGCCTTTGTCGGCGGGCTGGACCTGACCCTGCGCCGCTGGGATGACAGCCACCATGCGCCCGTTGCCCCGCTGCGCATCGCCGAAGGCAAGCCCTACCCGCCCTTCCATGACGTGCAGTGCGCGCTCGACGGCCAGGCCGCCGCCGCGCTCGGCAAGCTGTGTGCGGACCGGTGGCTGCGCGCCAGCGGCAGCCACGCACGCCCCGTCGCGGCCACGTCATCGGACCCATGGCCGCCCAACCTTGCGCCCGAACTGACGGATGTGCGGGTGGGCATCGCCCGCACCATGCCCAGCTGCGAGGACGAGCCCGGCGTCGGCGAGATCCGCGTGCTGCTGCGCGACGCCATTGCCTCCGCCCGGCACAGCATCTACATGGAAAACCAGTACTTCAGCTCGGGCGAAATCGCCAAGGCGCTGGCGGCGCGGCTCGGGCACCAAGACGGCCCGGATATCGTGCTGGTGTCGCGGCGCAACGAGAGCGGCTGGCTGGAGGCGCACAGCATGGGCGTACTGCGGGCTCGCCTCTACCGCCGCCTGCACGCGGCCGACAAGTACGAGCGCTTCCGCCTGTACTGTCCGACCATCCCCGGCCTGATGCCTGCATGCGTCAACGTCCACAGCAAGGTGACGGTGATCGACGACGACTTCATCACCATCGGTTCGTCCAACCTCAGCAACCGCTCGCTGGGGCTGGATACCGAGTGCAATATCGTGGTGGTGTCGGAGGGCGACCCGCGCGTGCAGCGTGCCATCGCGTCCATGCGCGCGCGCCTGCTGGGCGAACACCTGGACGTCACGCCCGAGATCCTCCAGGCCGAGGTGGCAGCCACGCGCAGCGTGCTCGGCGCCATCCGCGACCTGCAACGCAGCGACGGGCGCTCGCTGGAAGACTTCGCGCCGCCGCTGCCGGACGATGTCGATGCCGCCTCGCCGGCGGCCAACCTGCTGGACCCGATCGAGCCGATCGACAGCGACCAGGTGCTGGCCGAATTCGTCAGCCATGAGGCGCGCCCGCGCGTGCTGGGGCGCGTGGGCATGATGGTGGCGCTGACGCTGCTGATGGCCGGGCTGGCCTTTGCGTGGCGCCATACGCCGCTGCGCGAATGGGCAGACTTCCGTGCGCTGCTTGCCGTGATCGAGCGCGTGGACGAGATGCCGCTGGCACCGCTGGCCATGATGGGCGTCTACCTGGCCGGCGCCATGACGATGCTGCCCGTGACACTGCTGATCCTGGTGACGGTGGTCGTGTTCGGCCCGCTCTACGGCGCCGTGCTGGCCCTGTGCGGCACGGTGCTGAGCACCGGCGCGGGCTACCTGGCCGGACGGCTGCTGGGACGCAATGCCGTGCGCCGCTTTGGCGGCAGGGGGCTGAATCGCGTGAGCCACCAGTTGGGCAAGCATGGCGTGGTGGCGATGGTGGTGCTTCGGCTGATGCCGATCGCACCGTTCTCGCTGGTCAACCTGGTGGTCGGCGCCTCGCGCATCAGCCTGCGCGATTGCCTGATCGGCACCGCGCTGGGCATGCTGCCGGGCATCGTGGTCAGTGCCTTGCTGGTGAATCGCGTCGCCGCGGCGGCGCATGATCCCGGGCTGGTCACCTTCGCCTTGCTGGCGCTGGTGCTGCTGGTGCCGGGGTCGCTATTGGTATTGCTGCGCCGCCGGCGCCGGCGCAATGTCGCGCGGCACGGCAGCGGCCGCAACGACGACCCGCCCGGCCCCGGCAGCCGCCTGTCGGGGCTGGCCCGCATGGCGGCGGAGCGCGCCTGAGCACGGCGCGCCGCGCGCTCCCGGAGCGCTACCGCTGGCGGCGATAGCTGGCGTTCATGATCTGCGTCCACTCGCCGTTCTCGCCCTGCATGTAGGACACCAGCTCGCGGTGGTCGTCGTCCTTGAGGGTGATCACGTCGCGGTACCGGGCAATGCGCCCGTTGCCCGAACAGTCCGGGCCCTCGGCACGCAGCGTCAGTTGCTGGCCGCCGGCGTCGAGGTCGCCTTCATAGATCCAAAGGTGGGTCATCATCGAGCCGATAAAGGTCCCGACAAAATGCTTGCGCGCCGGGTCGTAACCCAGCGTCATGACCGTGGTGGACGGTCCGCAACCAGGCATGTCGCCCTGCGTCACGCATTGCACCCAGACATCGCCGACGCTGCTCACCCGCTCCGGGATCTCCCACTTCTGCACCGGCTGGTCCGGTCCCATCGCTGCCTCGCCTTCGGCAATCCAGTTGCCCACCAGTCGTTGCAGCCAGCGGTGCTCCTTCTGTGCTTCGGTCTTCATTCGCTGTCTCCCAGGCGTTTCAAACCAGCATTTGTGGATGCCGTACACATACACTAGCAAACGAGATGGACAGTGTCCACATTAAATTTTCAAGGGTCGTCCGAATGGCCGAAAGATCCGGGTGAACGAAGGTTATTGCGGTAGCCGCAGCTTGGGCACGAGGAACTGGTTGCCCGGTCCACGCTGCACGTCACACTGGACCATGGCGACGCGCACCGCGCCGTCCTGCGCCAGGTATTCAACATCGGCCACCACGCTGTAGGCGCCCTTGTCGACATCGCGGGTCGTCGCGCTGACCCACTTGAAGCTGCCTGGATTGGGCAACGCCGCCTTGACGGCCTTCTTGCAGGCGGCCTCAGGAGCCGCCACCTTGCCATGCGGCTTGGTCGCCTCGGCTTTTGCGGCTGCGAGCGCCACCGGCGCGCCTGCGGCTGACAATACCAGCACCAGCGCGGTGGACAAGGAACGTGGGGAAAGCGGCGAAAGCATCGTGGACTCCTGCGACGGGGCGGCGCGGGACAGCGCCACCCTGGCGCCGGCCCCGATGCAGTTCAGGCCACGGCGCGCGCACAAAAGTTCCCTTGCCGCCACTGCCGGCGGCGCTAGCGCCGCACGCAGGCCTTGTAGGTGAACTTGTCGCCACGGAACACGAATTCCGAAAACGCCAGCGGCTTGTCGTCGATATCGTGCGGCGTAAAGCGAACGCGCAGCAGCGGCTCGCCCGGCTCCACCTTCAGCCGGCGCGCGGCTTCCACCGTGGCGGGGATCGCCGCGCTTTCCGTATGCAGGTACTTGAGGCGATAGCCCAGGCGGGCCTCCACGATCATCATCGCATCGTGGTTTTCCAGGTCGTGCTCCAGGATGGCGCGCATCAGGGGTTCGGGCGCCATCGTCATGCCGACCGCCACCGGCGTGCCGGCCACGGACTTGAGCGTGGTCACGCACAGCAGCCTGGTTCCCGGCGGCAGGCGCAGCGCATCGGTGGCGATGGCCGGCGCCGCAATCAGCCGGGTCGACAGCAGCTTGCCGTGCGCTTCGTACCCGCGCGCGCGCATGTGGTCGAAGAAGCCGGTCAAGGGCCCCAGGTCCGCCTGCGCCGCCGGACGGCTGACAAAGCTGCCCTTGCCGTGGACCGTTTCGATCAGCCCCTCCGCAAGCAGCGACGCCAGCGACTGGCGCACGGTGATGCGGCTGACGCCGAACTCGGCCATCAGCTCGGCCTCCGACGGCAGCTTGATGCCCGGCGTCCATTCGTTGTTGACGATGCGCTGGCGCAGCGCGGCTTCGATCTGCTTGAAGCGAGGCAGGGAACTTGTTGTCACGAGATTGGCGGTGTTCATGGGGTGGCCCATGCGGGCATCTACTTATCATAACAACGTTGACTCATCATAACATGTCATGACAACATGTTCCGACACAGCCATGACAAGAATCGCGGCGCCAGCGCGGGTGTGACGATACGTGACGGCGTACGCATACGGAGACAACCGATGCCAGACCTCAGCGCCCTGTTGCAGCCGCGCACTATCGCCGTGATCGGCGCCTCCACCCAGCCCGACAAGGTGGGCGGCATGCCGGTGCGGCTGCTGAGCGAGCTGGGCTACGCCGGGCACATCATCCCCGTCCATGCCACGGCCAGGGAAGTCCAGGGTCTTCCCGCGGTGCCTTCGCTGGACGCACTGGACGCGCCGGTCGACCTGGCCATCGTGGCCCTGCCGGTCAGCGCCAGCCTCGACGCCATGCGACAGTTGGCGTGCAATGGCACGCGCGCCGCGGTGGTCTTTACCTCGGGCTTTGCCGAAACCGGCGGCGACGGCATCGCCATGCAGGCCGAGCTGGCGGCGCTGGCGCAGGCGCATGGCATCACGCTGCTGGGGCCGAACTGCCTGGGCGCGATGAACCCGCGCGAGCGCGTGTTCGCCACCTTCTCGCCGATCCCGCTGACGGGGCTGCCGCCGGTGGGCGATGTCGGCCTGGTCAGCCAGAGCGGGGCCTTTGGCGCCTATGCCTTCGCGCTGGCGCGCGAGGCGTCGCTGGGGCTGAGCCACTGGGTCACCACCGGCAACGAAGCCGGCCTGCACGTGGCCGACGTGATCGAATGGCTGGCCCGCGACGATGCCACCCGCGTGATCCTGGCCTATCTGGAAGGCTGCCGCGACGGCGACCGCCTGCGCCGCGCGCTGGCGGCGGCACGCGCGGCCGGCAAGCCGGTGGTGGTGACCAAGGTCGGCACCACCGAAGCCGGGGCCCGCTCGGCCCAGTCGCATACCGCCAGCCTAGCCGGCGAGGACGCGGTCTACCAGGCGGTCTTCGACGAGTACGGCGTATTCCGCGCCAACACACTGGATGATTTCTTCAGGCTCGGCTACGTGCTGTCGCGCGGACGCCGCCCGACGCGCTGGCAGCCCTCGGCAAAGGAGCCGGCCAATGCCGTCACGCCGGTGGCGCTGGTCACCGTCTCAGGCGGCGTTGGCATCATGATGGCCGACCAGGCCGAGTCGCTGGACCTGCCAATGCCGCCAATGCCGGAAGACGCTGCCGCTGCGCTGTGCAGTGCAATTCCGTTCGCCAGCACCGCCAATCCCATCGACGTCACCGGCCAGGTGGTGGCGCAGCCGGCGGTGTTGCTGGATGCCATTGCCGCCACGGCGCAATGCCCCGACTACGGCAGCGTCGTTGCCTTCCTTGCGGGCGGCGTCGGTGCGCCGCGCATCTGGCCTGGGCTGCAGGAAACCGTTGACACGCTCCATCGCAGCGGCACCGCGGCGCCGCTGCTGTTCAGCGGGCTGGTTGATGACGACAAGCGCCGTTGGCTGGAAGCGCGTGGCGCACTGGTGTTCCGCGAGCCTGCGCAGGCGGTGCAGGCCGTGGCAGTGCTGGCCCGGGCCGCGGCGCAGGCAGCGAGCGCGCAACCGGAACCCGCCCCAGCCACGGCCGCCCTGCCCGTCCCTGACGTTCCGCCCGAAGCCACGTCCCTGTCCGAGTTTGAAGCCATGCAATGGCTTGCCGCCTGCGGCATCCCCAGCGCGCCGCACGGCCTGGCGCGCGATGCCGACGAGGCCGTGCGCATCGCCGAATCGATCGGCTATCCGGTCGCCATCAAGCTGTGCTCGCCCGACATCCTGCACAAGAGCGATGTGGGCGGCGTGGTGCTGAACGTGATAAGCGCGCAAGCGGCACGTGCGGCGTTTGCGCAAGTGCAGGCCGCCGCGGCAGACCATGGCACGCCCGCACGCTTTGACGGCGCGCTGGTCGCGCGCATGGTGCGCGGCTGGGGCGAGCTGATGGTGGGCGTGCGGCGCGATCCGGTGTTCGGACTGGTGGCGCTGGCCGGCATCGGCGGCACGGCAGTGGAGATCTTCCGCCAGACCGCGTTTGGCCTGGCCCCGCTGACCCATGCCCGCGCGCGCACCATGCTGCGCGCAAGCCGTGCGCAGGCGCTGCTGTCGGGCCATCGCGGCCATCCGGCGATCGATGCCGACGCCGTGGCCGAGGTGCTGGTGCGCGTATCGCAGGCCGCGGCCACGCTCGGCCCGCGGCTGGACACGCTCGAGATCAATCCATTGATCGTCACCGCCCAGGGCGTGATCGCGGCCGATGCCGTGGTGACCTTGCACGCGACGGACAAGCCCAGCCACTAAGCACACAAAACCGACGGAGACAACGCGATGAACCAACCCACTGCGCCCTTCCTTGCCGGCGCGCCCATCGACACGCCCCAAGAAGCCCTGACGCTCGCGGCAGCGCTGCCGCTGGTGCTGGCCACCTATCCGCTGTTTGAAAGCCTGCGCACCTGCCGGCTGCAAACGTCCGTCGCGCAAGCCACCGGCTACGGGCGCGCGCCCGTCAACACGCTGTCGGCCAGCACGCAGCCGTGGACGCACCTGGACCGCGACATCGTCACGCCGGCCAATGACCTGCTCTACTTCTGCGCCTGGATCAACCTGGCCGACGGCCCGGTCACGCTGCACGTGCCGGCGCTGCCGGACGCGAACCGCTACTACGTGGTGGAGTTGCTGGACGCCTGGACCAACAACTTCGAGAACCTGGGCCCGCGCAACGTGCCGGCCACAGGCGCTGACATCGTGCTGGCCGGCCCCGGCCAGCACGCAGAAGGGCCGCACGTGGTGCGTTGCCCGACGTCGCTGGTGTGGATGCTGGGCCGCGTGCTGGTGACCGGCACTGACGACCTGCCGGCATCCAGCGCCTTCGAGAACGGCTTCCGCCTGTCTGGCGGCACACGCCATCAGCCCGCGTGCGTGCGCGACTGGCAGGACGGCGGCGAGCCGGCGCTGGACTTCTTCGCCAATATCTTCAACGCGCTGCGCGAGTATCCGGCGGAGCCTTCCGCGGCTGGCCTGCTGTCGCTGCTGCGCAAATGCGGCATCCGCGCCGGCGAGCCCGTCGACGTGGGCGCGCTGCGGCCCGCAGTGCAGCAAGGCCTGGTCCGCGCCTGGCGCGAAGGCATGGCGCTGATCGAGGCCAATACCCGCAGCCATGCGCGCAAGAGCTGGACCTATAGCCTGGTGCTGGGCCGCTATGGCGATGACTGGATGCAGCGTGCCGTCACAGCCATGAAGGGCCTGGGCGCGCTGCGCGCGGACGAGGCCGTCTATGCTGCCGCCGACTATGACGCCGACGGCGAACTGCTGCACGGCCGCGAAGCCTACGCCCTGCATTTCCCGGCTGGACACCTGCCGCCGGCGCAGGCGTTCTGGTCGGTATCGCTCTACGGGGCCGACCGCTTCTTCACCGACAACGCCATCGGCCGCTACGCGCTGGGCGACCGCAGCCCCGGGCTGCAATACGATGCCGATGGCGGCCTCACGCTGACCATCTCGCACCAGCGCCCGGCACAGGCGCAGCAAAACTGGCTGCCGGCACCGGACGCCCCCTTCTACCTGATCCTGCGCCTTTACCATCCCACCGACGGCTTCATCGCCGGCGACTACGTCATCCCGCCGCTGCGACGCGTCGCCTGAAGGAGCCATGCCATGGAACACCCCGACACCTCCCTCGACACGCTCGCATGCGACGCGGTGCGCTACACGCTGCCGCTGTACGAGATGGCGCGCATGCGCGCCGCCACCTGCCCGCGGCGCGACAGCGCCGGGGCCTTTGCCGGCGACGGACCCGACTCCACGCTGCGCTGGATCAACACCGTGACCCACGTGCGCACACTGCTCGGCCCGCAACACCGGCAGGTCGTGACCCCGAACAACGACACGCTCTACACCAATGCGTGGCTCGACCTGTCCAACGGCCCGCTGCTGCTGGACGTGCCCGACTGCCACGGCCGCTATTACGTGCTCGGCCTGCTCGACGCCTATACCAATCCGTTCGGCTATATCGGCACCCGCACCACCGGCACGCAAGGCGGCACGTGGCTGCTGCATGGGCCAGCCTGGCGGGGCGAGGTGCCGGCCGGCGCAACGCCGCTGCCCTGCCCCACCGACGCACTCTGGATCATCGGCCGCATCCTGGCCGATGGCGAAGCCGACCTGCCGGGCGCGCATGCGCTGCAGGACGGCATCCGCCTGCGCCGGCCAGACGGCACCCGCGCAGCGACCCTATTCGATGCCGGCATGCAAGCCGGCGAGCGGCCGGCCGATCCCGACCGCTACGCCGCCATCGTCACCCGCATGCTGCGCGACAACCCGCCGCCCGCCGCCGAAGCGGCACTGGTTCGCACCTTTGCGCAGGCCGGCATCGGCAGCAATGTGCCGCTGACAGAAGCGCAGCGCACGGCCCTGGCCAGCGCGCTGGCGCAGGTCGATGCGGAACTGGCCGCACCCAGGGCCTCAGCGCTGGGCGGAGGCTGGTTCCTGCCGGTGGAGATCCGCACGTCGTTCGGCACCCACTACGCACTGCGCGCCGAAGTGGCGCGCAACTACATCGGTGCGCTGGGCGTCGAGGAAGCCATGTACCTGATGGCCGATTGCGATGGCGACGGCTTGCCGCTGGACGGCACGCACCAGTACGAACTGGTATTTCCCCACCAAGGACTCCCCCAGGTGGGCGCGTTCTGGTCGCTGACCATGTACCGCAAGTCGGACTGCATGCTGGTCGAGAACCCGTTGCAGCGCTATTCGCTGGGCGACCGCTCGTCGGCCCTGCGCACGGCGCCCGATGGCAGCCTGCGCATCGTGCTGGGCGCGCAGCCCCCTTCGGACAACGTCCTGGCCGGCAACTGGCTGCCGGCACCCGCGGAGCCGTTCTATGTAGCGTTACGTCTCTACGTGCCCGGCGCCACGCACCTGGACCGCACCTTCCACTACCCGCCCATCCGCCGCCTGAAGGAACCATCATGAATCGGACCTCGGTTTTCGCCCGGGCCTTGCTGACGGCCGGCCTGGCGATGCTGTGCCTGGCCAGCCATGCGCAGGCGCAAACGTACCCGTCGCGGCCGGTCAAGCTGGTGTCGCCCTACGGCGCGGGCGGCTCCAACGACATCTCTGCACGCATCCTTGCCGAGGCGCTGGGCCACAAGCTCGGGCAGCAGGTGGTGGTCGAAAACAAACCCGGCGCCGGCACGCGCCTGGCCACCGAACAGGTGGCCCATGCCGCGCCGGACGGCTACACCCTGCTGTGGGCGGCCGCGCCGTTCGCCATCAATACCGCGGCAGGCATCGCGCAGCGCTACGACGTCCACAAGGACTTCGTGCCGGTCGGGCCGCGCGTGCTGGGCCCGGTCTTCCTGATCGTCAATGCCAGTTCGCCGGCGCGCACCGTGGCCGACTTCGTGCGCATGGCCCGGGACAAGCCGGAGGGCGTGACGCTGGCATCGCCGGGCGCGGGGTCCGGCCCGCACCTGAGCGCCGAACTGTTCGGGCAGGTCGGCAAGTTCAAGCTGCTGAACGTGCACTACCGCGGCGACGCCACCGCCTATACCGAGCTGCTGGCCGGCCGCGCGGACGCCACCCTGACCGCCATCACCTCGGCGCTGCCCTTTATCAAGGCCGGCAAGCTGCGCGTGCTGGCAGTGGCCTCGGAACAGCGTTCGCCGGTCTATCCGGATGCGCCCACCTTTGCCGAACAGGGTTACCCGGGCATGGTCGGCTACGGCTGGTTCGGCCTGGTCGCGCCGGCCGGCACGCCGCCCGCGGTCGCCGAGCGGTTGAACCGCGAGGCCTCCGCCGTGCTGGCCGACGCCGACATCCGGCAGAAGCTGCTGGGGCTGGGCCTTGAGCCGCACCCCGAGCCGGGCAGCGCCTTTTCCGCCTTCATCGACCAGGAGATCGGCAAATGGGGCAAGCTGATCAAGGCGCGCGGCATCAGGCTGGAGTGAGACATCCCCCTTCGACGTACGGCAACACGTGACATTCCATCCCAAGGAGACAACGCCATCATGATGACCGCTGCCCCCCTTCTGCACCGGCTGCGCGGCACGCTGCTGCAAGCCACGCTGCCCCTGCTCGCCGTAGCGGCCCTCGCCGTTGCGCCCGTCCCGGCTGCCGCACAGGGCGCCTACCCGGCCAAACCCGTCCACCTGATCGTCGCCTATCCGCCGGGCGGCCTGACCGACACGCTGGCGCGCGCCATCGGCGACGGCCTATCGCGCCAGCTCGGCAAGACCGTGGTGGTGGAGAACAAGGGTGGCGCCGGCGGCATCATCGGCACGGACTACGTCGCCAAGTCGGCCCCGGACGGCTATACGCTGCTGATGACCATTCCCGGCCCGATCACGTCCAACCTGGCGCTATACAGGAAGCTGCCGTACGACCCGCGCACCGACCTGCGGCCGATCTCCGACATCGCCACCGCGCGCACCGTGCTGGCCGTCAACAGCAACGTACCGGCCAGGACCGTTGCCGAACTGCTGGCCTACGCCAAGGCATCGCCCGGCAAGATGCGCATGGGTTCCTGGGGCCCGGGCACACAGCCGCATACCATCCAGACCTACTTCGCCAGGCAATACCAGGCAGACATGCTGCACGTCCCCTATCGCGGCGAAGGGCCGATGGTGACTGACTTGCTGGCCGGCCAGGTCAACGTGACGGTGGGCTCGGTGACGGCGCTCAGGCAACACTTCGCCACCGGCAAGCTGCGCCCCCTCGCCGTCACCGGCACCCGCCGCGCGCAGGGCCTGCCCGACGTGCCGACCTTCAACGAAGCCGGCTACGCCGACGAACCGTTCCGGCTGACCGGCCCGATCACGCTGATGGCGCCCGCGAAAACGCCGCAGGACATCATCGACCGCCTGGGCCGCGAAACCGCCAGCCTGGTCGCCAGCGCCGACATGCAGCGGCGCATCGTGGACATGGGCGCTGAGCCGCTCGGGAACACACCGGCACAGGCGGAGGCGGCTTACAAGGCTTACTTGCCGGTGGTGCTGAAGCTGACGGCGGATACCGGGGTGACGCTCGACTGAGCTGCGCCACCCAGCCAGAAGCCGCGTGATACAGTCAGCAACGTACGGCGCACGGCCACACCGCCCCCACGCAAGCATGAAAACGCTGCTGATCGTTTATCACACCATGACCGGAGGCACCCGGCAGATGGCTGAGGCCGCCGCCGACGCGGCCCGCCAGCAGCCCGGTGTCACGGTCGTGCTCAAGACCGCCGCCGAAGCCGGCCCCGATGATGTCCTTGCCGCCGACGGCTATCTCTTCGCCACGCCGGAGAACCTGGCCGCCATGGCAGGGATGATGAAGGACTTCTTCGACCGCTGCTATTACGCCTCGCTGGACCGCATCAACGGCCGCCCCTACGCCGCCATGATCTGCGCCGGCAGCGATGGCCAAAACGCGCTGCGCCAGATCGACCGCATCGCGACTGGCTGGCGGCTCAATTGCATAGCGCCCGGGCTGATCGTCTGCACGCACGCGCAGACGCCGGAGCGGATCCTCGCGCCCAAGCAGATCGAAGCGCCTGACCTGGCGCGTTGCGCGGAGCTTGGGGAGGGGCTGGCGGCCGGGTTGGGGCTGGGGGTGTTCTGATGCCCCGGCACTGGTCACTGCCAGGGATCAGGCGGCCAGGGGGGTGAGACCGCGCGGGCCGTCGTCCGTTTCTTCCTGCACGATCAGCACAACGCCGCGCCGCTTGGCCGCGGCCAAGCCGATGTTGACGGCGACGTCGCGATCGTCGCAATGAACCAGGCCCTTGCGGGCGCTTTCGACCGTCAGTTCCCAGCCTTGCGCCGTCTGTCTGATCAGGAAGTTCGCAGCCATGGGTCACTCCGTGTCGTGGGTGTTCTTGCAGCGTAGCGCATCGGTAAAACCGTTAAATCGGCGTCCGTCCGATAGCGTGCGGGCGCTTCTCCTACAGCCAGGCATGGACTGTGCAATGCAGGAGAAGCATCAGGCCCTGTCAGTTCCAATCAGGCCCAGGCAGTCGTCGCCGATAAGTGGCACCAATATGCGTGGCCAACGAACGTGGAAATCCGATCATTGACACAGGTCATGGTTATAACCCCCTGATCGATCCAAAAATCCTCCTCGACTACGAAGAACCTGAGCCCCAGGCCCGCGATAAACAGCGCCACGCGCTGTGATACGCGGGTCATGATTATCGGAGACATGTCGGACAAACCAGTTGCTGACTGGTATCGGCCCGCGTCCCGTCTCCGATATATCCCAGGAGGAGACCATGGACGCACAAACTATCGCCGGCCCCCTCATGCCCGGCAAGCCGGCGACGGCATCCCGCCCCCTGCTCACGCCACCCGGCAAGAGCGTGCTGCAGGACATGGAGCAGACCCGCCTGGCGATCGAGATGATCGGCATGGGCGCACGCCTGCAGGTGCTGGAATCCGAGGTATCGCTTCCACGCGTGCGCCTGGTCCGGCTGTACAAGGAACTGTGCGGCGTGTCGCCCCCCAAGGGCATGCTGCCGTTCTCGACCGACTGGTTCGTGACCTGGCGCCCCAACGCCCATGCCTCGATGCTGCTCGGCGCTTACCGCTTCATGACCCGCGCCGGCAGCCTGGACGGCATCCGCGCGACCCTGTCCAGCTTCCGCATGTACCGCGAGCACATGTGCGTCACGGGCGAGGCAGCGCAGCTGAGCTTTACCCGTGCCTGGATGCTGGCTCGCTTCTATGAACGCGGCATGCTGCAACTGGCGTGCTGCCACTGCTGCCGCGGCGACTACGTCGTGCGCGCCCACGATGCGCGCCACCGCTACGTCTGCGGGCTATGCCTGCGGCCGGCGCGCGCGGGCAAGGGCCGCAAGCCCGCACCCCCCCGGGTAATGACCGGATGACCGGCCCATGACCCCCCATTGTCTGCTGGCGCACAGTCCGGCCACCCACACGCTTCCATGATGGATACATCCGACAACCCCGCCCCCGGCACTCCCGGAGCCTCGCCCATGTTCAGAATCCATATGCTCGGCAAGATGCTGGGCACAACCGCGCCCGAAACCAGTGGCCAGGACCGCGGCGAGCCGCAGCCAGCGCCGCCCGCCGCCAACGCCAACGCCAACGCCAAGGGCATGCCGGAACAGATTGCCCACAATCTCAAGACGCAGGGCGACGCCATGATCCAGTATGGCGCCCGGCTGCTGGTGATACGCGAGCTGCTTTATTCGCTGGTCGTGGCCCTGCCGCCCGCCGAGCGCGCCAGCGCGCAGCGTCGCTTCTGCCAGCGCATCGACCACTTGCTGTCGCTGACCGATGACCACGTCCTGCCGGCTGAATTCCACACCGCGCTGCTGGCGGAGGTCAATTATTATCTCGGGGAGCTAAAGAAAACCTGACTCGCTTTTGCCGCCTGTTTTCTGGTTTTCAATCGAAGACTGGCCGATTAATAGCTCGCACATTATCGCAGGCGTGGCGAGGCCGCCTGTGGATATAGCGATTCGCCACGAATCGTTATGCCTATCCTGTGCCCGCCTCCGGTGTGCTACGGGTAGTAACTGTCGGCCTTGAACCCTTGGCATCGTGCTACAGTGCGCCCTCAGCGAAAGCCCGCGCAGCGACGCATAGCGCACCCAAGCCACCCCCCAACGTCCCCTAGGCCGCGCCGGGGATGGGGGTCTTGCGTCCCGCCCGGCTTTGTCAGCCCCGACGCGCACACCGTGCCGCGCCAGGCGCCAGGCATATGCCGGGGGCCGGCCCTCGCTCTTCCCGACTTACGCGTGCATCCCGTCCGCCACCAACCCGTGGCGCCAAATCATTGCCGCGCAGCCGCCAGCCCCGGGGCCGCCACCCCGACCGCCGCTGCCGCCCTCCAGGATCTTCATGACCCACCGGCTCCAGACTGCACTGACCATCGCAGTCTTCAAGCTCTTCGCCGCATTCCCGTACGGCCTGACCGCCCGGCTGGGCGACGCCCTTGGCAAGCTGCTGTACCGCATCCCCAGCCGCCGCCGGCGCATCGTCCATACCAACCTGGCCCTGTGCTTCCCGGAAATGGACCCGGACGCGCGCGAGCAGCTGGCGCGGAACCACTTCGGCCATGTCCTGCGCAGCTACCTGGAGCGCGGCGTGCAGTGGTTCGGCAACGCCGAGCGCCTGGGCAAGCTGGTTGAACTGGATTCGCGCATTGACCTGGCCTCGTGCGCGGAGCATCCGACCATCTTCATGGGCTTCCATTTCGTCGGCATCGAGGCCGGCTGCATGTTCTACTCGATGCGCCACCCGGTGGCCTCGCTGTACACCAAGATGTCGAGCCGGCTGCTGGAAGAAATCTCGCGCACGCAGCGCGGGCGTTTCGGTGCCGAGATGATCCCGCGCCACGGCAGCGGCAAGCAGGTGGTGCGCTCCCTGCGCGCCGGCTGCCCGGTCATGCTGGCGGCGGACATGGATTTCGGCACCGCCGACTCGGTGTTCGTACCGTTCTTTGGCGTGCCGGCCTGCACGCTGACCTCGGCCTCGCGCCTGGCCAGCCTGACCGGCGCGCGCGTGGTGCCCTTCACCACCGAGGTGCTGCCCGACTACCGCGGCTACCGGCTGCGCATATTCGACCCGCTGGAAGGCTTTCCCTCCGGCAGCGTCGAGGAAGACTCGCGCCGCATGAACGCCTTCCTTGAAACCCAGATTGCCACCATGCCGGAGCAGTACTACTGGATCCACCGGCGCTTCAAGAACCGGCCGGAGGGGATGCCGTCGGTGTACTAAGAGAGTCTTCCATTGCACCTCGTGAACGGCGGTTATCCGGGGTAGTTCGCACTTTTGCGAACCTATTCCGCATTACCTATACTCTTTCGAGAAGAACCACTTTAGAGTCACTTCTAGCGCCGAAAAAGCGCATTTCGAGTGCCCGGGGAGAGGCTGCCGGCAGTGCTATCAGTGCCGGCACCGTTCAGGGGCGCGCATGCGTTGGCGGTCCTCGCGTTTGTCCGTATTACGCCCGCGTTCCATTGCGATGGGACGAGGCGAGGCTTTGTCACGTCATGCCATGCCGGTGCGCGCACAATCCGGCATCAAAGTCTTGGCGGCTGAACAGAGGATCGTTCCCATGCCTGCACATAAGACAAAAATAACCAGAGGCAGCATCGGGCCCGACAAGTCCTGCGATATCGATGGCTTCAGAAAAGCTACCCGGCAACCATCAGGGAGACCGGGATGACACGCATTATCGTCACGCATCTATCTGGCTCGAAGGCCCATCAAATCGAGCAGTTCGAGGTGGACCGGTTCGACAAACTGATCCTGGGCCGCGATCCGACCGCCACCATCATCTTTGACCCGCAACGCGACGATCTGGTGAGCCGCCACCACGCCGCCATTCAGATCAGGCAAGACGATCCGGCGCGCTACACGCTGGTCGACCTGGGCAGCAGCAACGGCACATTCCTTAACGGCCGGCCGGTCAAGGATGAAACGCCACTGCAACCCGGTGACACGATCGAACTGGGCGAAGGCGGACCGCGCCTGGCATTCGATCTGGAACCTCGGCCCGTTTCCGTTTCCGCTCCTGCACCGACACGCCTGAACGCAAAAGTGTTAGTGGAAACGCGCGCGGGACATCCCGCGGCTGCAGCACCCTCTGCCGTCGCGGCGACAGCGCAGGCCAGGGCGCACGAGGGGGGAATGCAGGAAGTCCGGGTGGGCCAGCCGCCGGCGGACGCTGTCCGCCCGGCGCCGGTTCCGGCCGCGGATGATCGCGTCGGCAAGGAGACGGTGCTGCGGATGATGAACCAGGAACGGCGCTCCACCGGGCGCAGGCTGATCATCGGCGCTGGTGCTGCAGCCGCGCTCGCAGCCATCGTCGTCGGCGCATTCGCGCACTTTGGGATTCTGTTTGGCAAGAGCCCTGAGGCAATCGTCGCAGAATTCGGCGCGGCAACGGTCGTCGTGGAGGCACGCTGGCACATCGTGGACAAGAATACGGGTCGGCCTGTTTATCAGCGCATTTGCATTGTCGAGAACCTGCGCCTCCCCTGCTTTCTCCAGATCGACAACAATCCGGTCCAGCGCTGGCTGACGACTGACGACGATGATCATCGCGGCATTCCGATCGAGGTAGGTGGACGTGGCAGCGGCTTCGTGGTCAAGGACCAGGGCTTCATTCTGACGAACAAGCACGTCGCGCAAGGATGGAAGGTGCCGGGTTGGATGGATTTCGACTCGAATGGCGGCATATTGATTCGCATCTCGACGAGCGGCCAGGGCGAAGTCAGCATGGCGCGCATCAACCCAAAGGCCTACCGGCATCTCAAAGGCTGGGACTTCGACCACCCGGTGAAGCTGGTCAGGCCGAACTTCGCGGCACCAGGCGGCATGGGACTCGGAACCGTATCCATGGCCGTTCTCGAGGGACGCAATGAAAGCTTGTCGGTACGCTTCCCCGATACGCGGGACAGCATCGAGGCGCGTCTGGTCAAGGGTTCGGCCGAAGCGGATGTGGCGGAAATCAAGATTGATGCGACGCGCAAATTACCCACGATCAACCTTGCATCGGTGGGCTCACGACCGCGCGTGGGCGAGCGGGTGACAGTTCTCGGCTATCCGGGCATATCCGAGGAGAAGCACGCCATCGTTCAATCCAGCGAAGGCGGCAATATCACCAATCTCGTTGAACTGATTCCTCAGCCCACCGTGACCGATGGCATCATTGCGAAGGTCGGCGACACGGTCAAGGCTGAAAAGAATGTCCAGACTTTCGATGACCTGGGAGATGTCTATCAGCTGACGGTGACCGCGACAGGCCATGGCAATAGCGGGGGCCCCGTGTTCGACCGCGACGGCAAGGTAATCGGGCTGTTTACCTATTCTCGCTCGAGCGGAGACGAACGCGTGACGTTCGCGGTCCCGATCAAGTACGGGCTTGATTTGCTGCTTAACTGACTCCAACGGGGAACGTTGCCATGTGCGCCGGCCAGGCCCGTCAAGCAGATCGATCCCGACTGATGGTCAGGTGTTCGATGCTTAGCGACGTTGGTTGCGTCCGCAGCCAGAACGAGGACGCGATCGGCTGCATGATTCCTCGCGAAGACGATCCGTTTGCGCGTGCCGGTGCACTTGCCGTCGTGGCCGATGGCATGGGGGGTCATGCGGCAGGCGAAGTGGCGAGCCGGATTGCGCTGAGCACGGTGCTTCACGAGTATTACCGCGATCCGGGCCTGCCCACGGATGCGCTGAAGAACGCATTTGCCGTTGCCAATCAGGCGATCGGGAAACTTGCCGCGGACGACCCGAGTTGCGATGGCATGGGAACCACCTGTAGCGCGCTTGCCATTGTCAATGACCTGGCTTATATCGTCCACGTCGGCGACAGCCGGATCTACCTGCTTCGCCAACGCGAGTTTCGGCAATTGACGGAAGACGACTCCATGGTGGGCGAACTGTTCCGCCAGGGATTGCTCACGGCGGAAGAGGCCAACAGGCACCCCGACAAGAATGTACTTCTGCGGGCCCTCGGAGCGCCGGACCACGAGCCAGCGATTTCACTGGATGGGTTTCCCCTGGAACATAACGATTTCCTGATGCTATGCACTGACGGGATCAGCGACCAGATCGACGACACGACAATCGCATCGGTGATCATGAGGTTTGACCTGCTCGAGGCCTGCCAACAGCTGATTGAGCTTGCCCGCCTGGCGGGTGGGCTGGATAACGCGTCGGTCGCCATCTGCAGCGTGCAGCAGCAACCGCCGACACCTGGCGCGTCAGTTCGCTCAACGCGCGAGACCAGCGCTTTCTGAACGTAATGGGTTGATGGATTCGCCATGTCAGTCAGGCAGATCGGCCACTACGAAATTCGCACCCTGCTGGGGCGTGGCGGGATCGGCGAAGTCTATGGCGCCTTCGATACCGAGCTTGAGCGTGATGTAGCGATCAAAACCCTGCGGCCTGAGCTCAGCCTCGACAAGGGATTCCTGGACCGCTTTCGCGCGGAGGCGACCAGCCTTGCCAAGCTGAACCATCCGAATATCACGACACTGTATGCGCTGTTCAAGGATGGCGACACCATGTGCATGGTGATGGAGCTGGTTCACGGAGACACGCTGGAGACCATCCTGCAGCGCACTGGCAAGTTTCCCGTGCGGGATAGCCTCGCGGTAATCATTCAAGCCATCATGGGCCTGCGCTACGCGCACAAGATGGGCGTGATTCACCGGGATATCAAACCGTCTAACCTGATGCTCACGGAAAGCGGCACGCTGAAAATCATGGATTTCGGCATTGCGCGCATTCAGGGTTCGCAACGCCTCACGCAACAGGGCGATGTCGTCGGCACACTGGCTTACGCCTCGCCGGAGCAATTGCGCGGCCACGAGGGCGACGGCCGCAGCGACCTGTATAGCCTTGCCACGGTCCTGTACGAACTGATATCCGGGCGACTGCCTTTCAACGCGACCAGCGATTATGAGCTGATCCGCGCGCAGGTAGAAGCCGTACCGCCCTCGCTGGCCCTATTGTGTCCGGATCTCGATCGCGGCATCGAAAACGCACTGATGCGGGCGCTTGCCAAGGCGCCTGAGGAGCGGTTCGACACGGTGGAAGACTTTGGCCGCGCACTGGCGGCTTTGCCGCTGTTTGCGGATGCGCCGGATATCGTGCGCGAGGGGGTGCTGCAGACATACAACACGCTAGACCTTCGGGCGACCAGTATTGCAGGCGTGAACACAAGCACGAACCAAAGTGTGAACACTGGCGTGAACCCGGACGTGAGCACTGGCGTGAACCCAGACGTGAATACAGGCACCCGACTGCGCAGCCATGTGGATTCCGCTCAGCGCACGGCCAATGCCGCGGCATCGCCAGTACCTCCGCCGGCTGCAACAGAACCGCATTCCCGCCTCATTGCGCATCCGACAACCTACAGCACGTCCATCGGGCCGGATTCGGTCCTGGCGCGCCCGCGGTCTCGCGTTTTCGCCCTCGGCGCGACCGCCGCCAGCCTGATCGTTGGCGCAGGCATACTCATGATGGTACTGATGCGGCAGCCGCAACCCTCACCCCCATCGACCTCGTCGACCGAGGACGTGCCGCACCAGATTGCCGTGCCCGAACCACCAGCGGAGGAGCAGCCGATCAATCTTCCGCCGATCGCTCTGATCCCGACACCTTCGGCCCCGGCGAACCCGTCGTCGCCCCCGAGAGGACCGAACGGCAGTAATCCGCCAGCGCAGCAAGCCAGGCCAGACCTTGAGGGAAAGGTCGCCCAGGTCCTAGATTCGGGAGCACTGATTGTCTCAGGGAAGATCGTCAACCTGTCCTCCATCCGCGGCGAAGACGGAAAGCCGGCCCAGGCAATGCAGCGTTACCTCAAGGGCAAGGGCAACCAGCTTCAGTGTTTTGCAAAAGACAAGGGCTTTCAGTGCTTCGCGGATGGGGAAGATATTGGCGAGCATGCCATTCGAAATGGCTGGGCTCGCTCAAGGGACGGTGCGCCCGCGCGATACGTCACCGCCGAGCAGGAGGCAAGACGGGCTCGCGTCGGTGTCTGGGCATTGTAGTCGTTGAGGGGAGTCCTACGGGGTAGTCAGAGGGAGAATGCCATGAACAATTGGACCATCGCAGTTGGCTGCGCCGCGGCGGCCAGCGCGATTCTTGTGGGATGCGCGGAGGGCCAGTCGACCGGCATGAACAAGACCACCTCCGGCGCGCTTATCGGTGCTGGTACGGGTGCTGCGCTCGGCGGAATTCTCAGCCATGGCAACGCGGGCGCCATTGTCGCGGGCGGCCTGGCCGGTGCACTGCTTGGCGGCATTATTGGCAAAGAGATGGATGAACGCGACCGCGAAGCGCGCGAGGCCGCACTAAGACATGCCCTGCAGACCACCCCGAACAACCAGCCAAAGACCTGGCATAACGCAAAGACGGGAAATTCCGGCACCATCAAGCCGCTCAGTGGGTATTCGAAGTCTCCGAATGCCCAGACATGCCGGAAGTTCAGCGAGACCTATGTGAAAGAAGGAAAGACGTACGAACAGACCTCACAGGCATGTCGTAACGCGAACGGTGAGTGGGTGCTTGCCAGCCAGTAGTCATTTTCCGCATCTGGTCATGCACCGAGACGCACGTTCCTTACTGTTGTCCCTGCTACTGGCAATGGGATGGATCGGTATCTGGAGCGTGTGCGCGGGAACGGCACGCGCCGAGCTTTTGGATAACGGGCATCTCGTCGGCGCCATGAACGCCGCGGTCACCACGGAGCTTGCAAGCCGCGCCGCCGGGACGGGAAAGAGCCACGACGGGATGCTTCGCAGTGGCACGGCGTTCTTTGTCACCCAGTCTGGTGAAATGCTGACCAGCGCGCACGTCGTGCGCGGATGCCAGCGGATCAACGTCTGGCCACTCGACATGACGAGCTTGCATGCATCCCTGGTGGCAATCGACGACCAACTGGATGTGGCGTTACTCGCAACGAACCACGCCGTGAAGATGCCTGCACGACCTCTCGCCATCTCCGTCCATCAGGGCATGTCGGTCTATACGATCGGCTTTGGCCTCACGCCGTCGTCGCCGCTCGAGCCTGTCATGACCCGTGGATACTTGCGCGGCACCGCAAAGCCCAAGGGCCATCGCCTTCTGGTACTGCGCGCCGCCCTGCATGAAGGCAACAGCGGGGGCGCCGTTGTCGACGCAAGCGGGGTACTGGTTGGCATGATCGTGGGCCGGTTTGCCAACAACCCGGAACTCAGCGTCGCCGTTTGCGCAGAGGACCTTGCACGATTCCTCAACGCCAGGCAAGGCGCGCCGGCGCCGTCCACGCTTCAGGTTCCGGAAATGAAGCCAGGCACGAGACTCCGCCAGATTTCGGCACTCGTTCAATGCCTGGAATAGGCGTGTTTGAACGGGACTGGCGAATGCCATCGGCTGCCTCTGATGATTGGCGACGTTCGTGGTGGCGCGTCGCACTGGCGTGGAAGCACGCAAATACCTGGAGATCCAATATGGCAAAGATCACGCATGTCACTTTCGGTGTGCAGCGCTGGCTGCGCATACCGATCATGGCGCTCTGCATCCTGGCTGCCTGGCCTGCCGCTCGCGCCGACGATAGGGTCATGAACGAGCAGGATATCAACGAGGAAGCGATCACCAATGCCCTGACTCCGCCAAGGGAGGCCGACAGGGATCAGACACTTGGCATCATGCACCGCGATGCCTATGCGGCGCCGGAAGCTGCCAGCCCCACAAAAGATCCGTCCGCACAGTTGCTGATCACGTTCAAGAGCAACTCTTCGAAACTGACCGAAGGTGCGCGTGCCGCGCTCAGCAAGGTCGCCCGCGCGCTGCGCTCGGACAGGCTCTCACCATACAAGTTTCGTATCGAAGGGCATGCGGACCCACGCGGTTCGGCAAATGCCAACTTGAAGCTTTCCGAGAGCCGCGCGGCGAAAGTGGCGGAGTACCTCACAGCGGAGGGGGGGGTCGCCGCGGACCGCCTGACGCCGCTCGGCAAAGGATCTACGGAGCCGCTGAATCTGCAAAACCCCGCTGCACCCGAGAATCGTCGCGTGACCATCGTCACCGTGCAGGATTGACTGGCTTTGTCGCCAGTGCGGGCTAGCCGGCGGCGCGCCGCCAGGCTTCCCGGATGTCCGCCACCAGCCGCGCCAGCTGGGCCGCATGGCGGGCATTGTCGCGGCTGCGCTCGCTCTCGCTGTACGGGAAGCTGATATTGAGCCCATACAGCTGCTGGTCCGGGCCAGAGAAAGCGGCCCCCACGGCCAGCAGATGTCCGGGCTGGTAGGCCGCGGTGCAATAGCCATGCCGCTGCGCCTGCGCGATGCTGCGCAGCACCGTGGCCCGCATGCCGGCCCACCCCTCGCCCTGGCGCGCGGCGATGCCGGCCAGCAGATCTTCGCGTACCCCCTCAGGCTGTGCCGCCAGCCAGGACAACCCGATCGCCGTCAATTCCATCGGCACGCGTGTTCCCGGCACTACGCGCCGCGTGCGCGACACGCTGTCGCGGCTGTGCCGGATCGACGCCAGGTACACCATCTCCAGCTGGTCCCCCACGGCCAGCCCCACGTTGACCTTGCCGGCCTCGGCCACCTTGCGCATCAGCGGCAGCGCGATGTCCGGCGCGCGGCTGGACTGGTGGAAGGCATCGGCCAGGCTCAGCACCACCGGCGCCAGCCGGTAGGCACGCTCGTTGACGTCGTAGCGCAGGAAGCCCGCATCCACCAGCGAGCGCGTCAGCCGGCTGACGGTGGGGCGCGGCAGGCCGGTGCGCGCCGCCAGTTCGGCATTGGTCAGGCTGGTGGTGCCTACGCGAAACGCCCGCAGCAGCACCAGCCCGCGCTCCAGCGACTGGCTGCCCGCGGTGTCGCGGGTAAAGCGGCCGGTCTGGTGAGTCACGCGGCGGCTGGAGGCCTCTGGCAGCACAGGGTCCGGCATCGTCCATAATTTCAGTAAGTGAAATTCTAGTATAGCGGCGCGGCGGCGCAATGCGAATACTGTGTGCATCCCGGCCCTGAAACCGAACCAGCCGGCACACCACAGAGGAGCGCCCAGCATGTCATCCGAAGCCAATATCCAGGTCACCCGCGAAGGCCACGTCGCCCGCATCATCCTGTCCCGCCCGCCGCATAATTTTGTCGATGCCGACACCATGCGGCGCCTTGCCGACACCCTGCTGGCGCTGGATGACGACCATGAATGCCGCGCCATCGTGCTGGCATCCGGCGTCAGCACGTTCTGCGCCGGCGCCGACTTCAGCGGCGCCGACCAGGGCGAGGTCGCCAACGACCCGGGGGGCTTCTATGCGCACGCGATGAAGCTCTACCGCAACCGCAAGCCCATCGTGGCCGCGGTGGAAGGCGCCGCCATCGGCGCCGGCATGGGACTGGCGCTGGTGGCGGACTTTCGCGTGACCTGCGCCGAGGCGCGCTTCAGCGCCAACTTCAACCGGCTGGGCTTCCACCCCGGTTTTGGCATGAGCCTGACGCTGCCACGGCTGGTGGGCGAGCAACAGGCCGCGCTGCTGTTCTACACCGGCCGGCGCATCACCGGCGCCGACGCGGTCGAGATCGGCCTGGCCGACGAGCTTGTGCCCAAGGCCGAGGTCAACGCCCGTGCCATGGCCCTGGCGCAGGAGATCGCTGCATCCGCCCCGCTGGCCGTGGAAAGCACGCGCGCCACGCTGCGCGAGGGCCTGGCCGACCGCATCGCCGAGATCAACCAGCGCGAACTGGCGATCCAGCACGGACAGTTCCGCAGCGAAGATTTCCGCGAAGGTGTGGCCGCCATGGCCGAGCGCCGCGCCCCTGTGTTCAAGCGCCGTTGAGGGAGTGGCCTGATGAGCGAACAAGACACCCGCGCCACGCCGGCCGGCCCGCTGGACGGCATCCGCGTGCTGGACCTCACCGCGGTCGTGCTCGGCCCGCTGGCCACGCAGGTGCTGGCCGACTTTGGCGCCGACGTGATCAAGGTCGAAGGGCCCGAGGGCGACCTGATGCGCGCCAACGGCGTGTCGCAGCACCCCGGCATGAGCTCGATCTACCTGGCGCTGAACCGCAACAAGCGCTCGGTCGTGCTCGACCTGAAGACCGCCGAGGGCGCCGAGGCGCTGCGCGGGCTGATCGCCGGCGCCGACGTGCTGGTGCACAACATGCGCGTGGCCGCGATCGAGCGGCTGGGCTTTGGCTATGCCGAGGTGGCGCGCACCAACCCGCGCATCGTCTACTGCGTGGCCACCGGCTTCGGCCAGGACGGCCCGCACCGCGACAAGCCGGCCTTCGACGACATCATCCAGGCCGGCTGCGGGCTGGTCGCGCTGGGCTCCGCCACCGGCGAGCGCCCGGAATACGTGCCCAGCCTGATCGCCGACAAGACCACCGGGCTGGCGCTGGCCAATGCCGTGCTGGCCGCGCTGCTGTACCGCGAGCGCCACGGCGTCGGCCAGTCGGTAGAGGTGCCGATGCTGGAAACCATGGCCGCTTTCGTGATGGCCGAGCACCTCGGGGGCCTGACCTTCGATCCCGCACCCACTGGCGCCGGCTACGCACGCCTGCTGCAAGGCGGGCGCCGCCCCGCGCCGACCCGCGACGGCTGGATCTGTGCCCTGCCCTACACCGAGCGCCACTGGCAGGCCTTTTTCCGCGCGGTGGGCCGCGACGACCTGGCCGAGCGCTTCGAGGTAACCGACCGCGCGCAGCGCAACGCCAATATCCGCGCGCTGTACGGGCACCTGGCCGAGCTGACGCCGGCGCGCACCACCGGCGAGTGGATGCAGCTGTTCGAGTCGCTCGATATCCCCGCCACGCCGATCTACGGCCTGGACTCCCTGGTCGACCACCCGCACCTGCGCGCCGTCGGCCTGTTCCAGGAAACGCAGCACCCCACCGAAGGCCCGCTGCGCGAAGTACGGCCCGCCGCGCGTTTTTCGGCCACGCCGCTTTCGCTGCGCCGCCACGCGCCGGCGCTGGGCGAACACACCGCCGAGGTCCTGCAGGAGCTGGGCATCGCGCAGGGCGCCAGCCACCCATAACGAATCAGGAGCAGACAGGCATGAACTTTGAACTGGACGAAGAGCACCGGATGCTCAAGGACCTGGTCGCGCGCTTTGTGCGCGAACAGCTGATTCCGCTGGAGCCCGCGGTGCTGGCGCGCGAAGCCGCTGGCGGGCAGATGAGCTTGCTGCCGGAAGAACATGCGCGGCTGGACGGGATGTCGCGAGAACTGGGCCTGTGGGGCCTGGATGCCCCCACGGAGATGGGCGGCTCCGACCTGCCGGCGGTGGCGATGGTGGGCGTCAACGAAGAACTCGGCAAGACCATCACGCCCTACGAACTGCCGCCCGACTCGCCCAACCTGCGCATGCTGATGCTGACCGCCAGCGAGGCCCAGCGCGAACGTTACCTGGCCCCGTATGCGCGCGGCGAGACCGTGTCGGCCATCGCCATCTCCGAACCCGGCGCCGGCGGCGACCCCGCCATGATGACCACGCGCGCCGAGCGCGATGGCGACCACTGGGTGCTGAACGGCCGCAAGATCTGGATCAGCCGCGCCGCCCGCGCCGACTGGACCATCGTCATGGCCGTAACCGACAAGGCCAGGGGCGCGCGCGGCGGCATCTCTGCCTTTATCGTCGAGCGCGGCACGCCGGGCTTCCGGGTGGAGCGCCGCATCCCGATGATCGGCGGGACATCGACCTACGAGGTGGTGCTGGAAGACTGCCGCATCCCTGCCTCGCAGCTGCTGGGCACCGAAGGCCAGGGCTTTGCGCCGATGCAGGCGCGGCTGTCGACGCGCCGCCTGCAGATGGCCGCCTGGTGCATCGGCCGGGCACAGCGGGCGCTGGACATGATCTGCGAGTACGCGCCGCAGCGCCAGACCTTCGGCGCGCCGCTGGCGCAGCGCCAGGCGATCCAGTGGTGGGTGGCCGACGCCGCCACGCGCATCCACGCCTGCCGCCTGATGACCTATGAAGCCGCCAGCCGCATCGACGCCGGCGACGAGGCGCGCACGCAGGTATCGATGATCAAGGTATTCGCCACGGAAATGGCCTGGGACGTGATCGACCATGCCATGCAGACCTTCGGCGCGATGGGCATGACCAAGGAACTGCCGCTGCAGCAGATGGCCAACGAGACCCGTCTGATGCGCATCTACGAAGGGCCCAGCGAGGTGCATCGCTGGGTCATCGCCCGCGACCTGCTCGGCCTGCGCCGTTAAGTCCCTCGTCCACCCTTGCACCGGCGGGAACACGCCGGGCTTTCCACACTCAGGAGACAGCATGCAACAAGCTTTCCGTTCCCGCCGCCGCTTCCTCGGGCTGGCCGCCGCCACGCTGGCGGCGGTCGGCGCTGCCGCGCCACTGGCGGCAATTGCCGCCGAACTCGCCGACGCCTTCCCCGCCCGCCCGATCCGCTTCGTCGTGCCGTTCCCTTCCGGCAGCGGCACCGACACCACCGCGCGCATGTTCGCCAAGAAAATCGGCGAGCTGACCGGCCAGGGCGTGGTGGTGGAGAACAAGCCCGGCGGCAACGGCTTTATCGGCGTGCAGACCGCGCTGAACGCGCCGGCCGACGGCTACACCGTCTTTATCGGCAGCAATTCCACGCTGTCGACCAACGCCGCCACCTTCCGCAAGCTGCCGTATGACCCGTTGACGGACTTTGCGCCGATCACGCTGCTGTCGCGCGGACCGTGCGTGATCATCGTGCCGACAAGCTCGCCCTACCGCACGCTGACAGAGTTGCTCGAAGATGCCCGCAAGCGCCCCGGCGCGCTCAACTACGGCACGGGCTCGATCTCCTACACGCTTTACTCCGAGTGGCTCAACGAACTCGCCCGCATCAAGACCACAGCCGTGCCATACAAGGGCGCGGGCGACGCCATCAATGGCGTGATGGCGGCCAATGTCGACTTTGCCGTGGTGGATGCCACCGGCGCCATCGAACTGGTCCGCGGCGGCAAGGTCCGCGCGCTGGCCTTTACCGCGCCGCAGCGTTCGCCGCTGCTGCCGGACGTGCCCTCCATCGTCGAAGCCGGCCTGCAGGACTTCCTGGCCTACAACTGGGTGGCCGCGGCGGTCTCGGCGAAGACCCCGCCGGCGGTGGTGAGACGGCTGCAGGACCTGTTTGCGCAGGCCGGCAACGCCCCCGACGTGCGCGACTACTACACGCGCCAGTCCACCAAGCTGATCCTGTCGTCGCCGGCCGAGATGCGGCAGTACCTGAAGGACGAGATCCAGCGCTGGAAGCGGCTGGCGGCAGTGGCAAAGATCCCGCTGCAATAGCCGCGCCCCGGGACCTGACCGCTCAGCGGCTGTGCTCGCGCAGCAGCACCGTCAGGCGCTGCGCCAGCGGCGACAGGTAGGCGCCCTCGCGTGAGATCACGCCGATATTCCGGCGCAGGTCCAGTTCCTCCACGCCCAGCGGCAGCGCACGCAGGCCGTGCTGCATGGCATCGCCGCCTTGATTGGCGATGCTCAGCATCTGCGTGCCCTGCATCAGCGCGAACAGAGACGTGCTGCCGAAGTCGATCTCGATGCGCGGCCGGGGCTCTGGCAGGCCGCGCTGGCGAAACGCCGCGTCCACCTGCTGGCGCAGCGTGATATGCCCTTCGGGCAGCAGCCACTCCTGGTCCGCCAGGTCTGCCAGCCGCAGCTTGCGCCGCCGCAGCAGCAGGGCGTGGCCCTCGTCAGCCACCACCACCAGCCGGTCGTCGAAGAGCGGCTGTACCGCCAGGCCGGTCGATGAGGCGGCCGACGGCGCCGGTGCCACCGCCACATCGAGCTCCCCGGCCGCCAGCAGGTCCAGCAGGTCGCGCGCCAGCCTGCGGCGCAGCCGCAGCCGTGCCACCGGCCGCTCGCGCACCAGTTGCCGGCAAGCGCCCAGGATCACGCTGCCCGGGATCGACGGCGAATAGCCCACGCGCAGGATGCCCTGCTCGCCGGTGCGGATGCCCAGCATCTCCTTGATGCCGTCCTCGTACTCCAGCTGGATGCGCCGTGCCCGCTCCAGGAAGCGCGTGCCCGCGTAGGTGGCGGTCATGCCATTGGCGGTGCGCTCGAACAGCGGCAGCCCGGCCTGTGTCTCCACCCGTTGCACGGCCTTGGTCAGCGCCGGCTGGCTGATGCCCAGCACGTCGGCCGCCCGGCCGATGCCACCGTGCGCCGCCACGGCGAGGATGTATTCGATATCCCGCGTCTCCATTGCCTCACATTCCTGATGGCTATGACTTTATAGCCAACGCGTCATTGTGGTGATGCCTTCCATCTTACAGACTACGGCGCACGAGCACACGCTAAACGCTCGCCAGAATCATCAAGCATCAACGGAGACAGCATGGGTTTCGCGTATTTCCTGCGCCGCGCCGCGCGCTACTGGGGCGACCAGCCCGCCATCCTTTACCAGGACCGGGTGGTGACCTATCGCCAGCTGGACCAACGCTCCACGCGCCTGGCCAATGCGCTGCTGGCACTGGGCCTGCGCCCCGGCGACCGCGTCGCGGTGCAGTCGCGCAACCGGCCCGAGTTGGTCGAGCTGGAGTGCGCGCTGTACAAGGCCGGGCTGGTCAAGGCGGCGCTCAACCCGCGCTTCACCGCGGCCGAAGCCAGCGATGTGGTCGAGAACTGCACCCCGCGCGTGCTGATCGCCGGCCCCGGCTACACCGGCTACGCGCGCACCACGGCAGGCTTCGGCAGCATCGAGACCTTTATCGCCATCGGCGACGCCCCGGCGGGCTATGTCGAATACGAAGCGCTGCTGGCCAACGCCGGCACCACGCTGCCGGAGATCGCCCCGGCTGCCGACGACCTGGCCGTGCTGCACTTCTCGTCGGGCTCCACCGGCAAGATCAAGGCTGCCATGCAGAGCTACGGCAACCGCATGGCGGCGCTGCGCAAGATGGTGACCGGCATGGACCGCCCCGCCCGCCCCGGCGACCGGCTGGCGCTGATCGGGCCGGTCACGCACGCCTCCGGCATGCTGATGCAGCCCTACCTGTACCTGGGCGCCACGCTGGTGCTGTTCGAGAAATTCGAGCCCGCGCACTTCCTGGCCGAGGTGGCGCGGCTGCGCATCACCCATGTCTTCATGGTCCCGGCCATGATCAACATGCTGCTGGCCGAGCCTTCGCTGGCGCAGGCCGACCTGTCCAGCCTGAAGACCCTGGCCTACGGCGCCGCCCCGATGGCGCCGGCACGCATCCGCGAGGCCTGGGAGCGCGTCGGCCCGATCCTGTCGCAGGGCTATGGCGCCAGCGAATCGACCTCCGGCGTCACGCGCCTGTCCACCATCGACCATGCCGACGCCATCGCCAACCACCCCGAACGCCTGGCCTCGTGCGGCCGCGCCCTGGGCGAGACCGAAGTGCGCGTGGTCGACGAGCAAGGCAAGGAGGTCGCCGTGGGCGAGATCGGCGAACTGGTGATCCGCGGCGAAGACGTGTTCCACGGCTACTTTAACGAGCCCGAACTGACGCGCGAGACCGTCATCGACGGCTGGCTGCACACCGGCGACATGGCGCGCGTGGACGAGGCCGGCTACCTGTACCTGGTCGACCGCAAGAAGGACATGATCATCTCCGGCGGCTTCAACGTCTATCCGACCGAGGTGGAAGCCACGCTGTACCAGCATCCCGACGTGCTGGAAGCCTGCGTCATCAGCGTGCCGGACGACACCTGGGGCGAAAGCGTCAAGGCCGTGGTCACGCTGCGGCCCGGGCGCGAGGCCACCGCGCAGCAGCTGATCGCGCACTGCCGCGAGCGCATCGCCGACTACAAGTCGCCGCGCTCGGTGGACTTTGTCGCCGAGCTGCCCAAGAACGCCAGCGGCAAGCTGGCCCGCAAGATCGTGCGCGAACGCTACTGGCAAGGCGTCGGGCGCCGCGTGAACTGAAGGAAGCCGCCATGTTCGACCACCTGACCAATCCCGTACTGCTGGAAACCCGCGCCGGCATCCGCCGCTTTATCGATGAAGAGCTGCGCCCGCTGGAACAGGAGCTCGGCCTGGGCTCCGAAGACCCATGGCCGCGCGAGACCCTGCGCAATGTCTGGCGCCGTTCCAGCGAACTGGGCTTCTATGCCGCCTGCCTGCCGACATCGCTGGGCGGCAAGGGCCTGAACATCCAGGAGCAATGCGCGCTCAAGGCCGACCTGGCCGCCAGCGGCTCGACGCTGGCGGCGCACGTGCTGGGCGACCTGGGCGGGCCGCCGCGCGTGGGCAATATGCTCAAGTACGCCACCCCGGACCAGCTCAAGCGCTACTTCGAGCCCGTGATCCGCGGCGAAAAATCGACCTGCTTCGCGCTCACGGAAACGCATTCCGGCTCCGACGCGCAAAGCATCAAGACCTCGGCCGTGGCCGATGGCGACGCGCTGGTCATCAACGGCGGCAAGCACTACATCAGCGGCGCGCCGTTCGCGGATTTTGCCATCGTCATGTGCGTGACCGACGCCACCACCACGCCGCCCGCCATCACCGCGGTGCTGGTCGACCTGGACCTGCCGGGCGTGACGGTGAGCAATGAATACGTGCCGATGTCGGGCCAGCATATCGACGGCGACATCCGCTTCGAGAACGTGCGCGTGCCGCGCGCCAATATCTTTGGCGGTGAAGGCAACGGCTTCAAGCTGGGCATGTCCCGCATCAACGTGAACCGCCTACTGCACTGCCCCAGCATGCTGGGGCTGGCCACCAGGGCCTATGAATCGTCGCTGGCATACGCCGGCCAGCGCCGCCAGTTCGGCGGGCCGATTGCGCGTTTCCAAGCCATCCAGCACATGCTGGCCGACATGGCCGCCGCGCTGTGGGCCTGCGAAAGCATGATCGCGCATACCGCCGCGCTGGCCGATGCCGGTGCGGACCTGCGCATGAAGGCCGCCGCGTGCAAGCTCTTTGTCTCGGAGCGCTGCTTCGAGGTCGCGGACAAGGCCGTGCAGATCCACGGCAATGTCGGTGTCACGCGCGGCCATCCGGTGGAGCAGACCTTTCGCAAGCTGCGCATGTTCCGCATCTTCACCGGCACCAGCGAGATCCAGCGCAACACCATTGCGCGCGCCATCCTCGAACCGCTGCAGCAGCAGAAGGCCTGACCGTGCCGGCGGCGCGATCGCCGCCGGCATCAGGACAATTCGACAAGACCACGGAGACCACGCATGAACCGCCGAAACTGGCTTGCCACCGCCGGCGCCGCCGCGCTGGGCAGCCTGCTGCTGCCGGCCCGCGCCGCCATCGCTTCATCCAGCTACCCCAACCGCCCGATCCGCCTGATCGTTCCGTTTATCGCCGGCAGCACGCCCGACAACGTGGCCCGCACCCTGTCGGCAGAACTGGGCAAGAAGCTCGGCCAGCCGCTGGTGGTCGAGAACATGCCCGGCGCCGGCGGCATCATCGGCGCCAGCGCGCTGCGCCGTGCCGCGCCCGATGGCTATACGCTGGGTATCCTGGCCAACACGCACGTGATCAACGTGCATATGTACCGCAAGATGCCGTACGACCCGGCGCATGACTTCACGCCGATCACCGCCCTGTCCGGCGGACCGTCCGCGCTGGTGGTGCCGGTCTCGTCGCCCTACAAGACCGCTGCCGAACTGATCGCCGCAATGAAGAAAGCGCCGGGCAAGTTCAACTACGGCTCCGGCGGCAAGGGCAGCATCGCCCATCTTGCGGTGGAAACCATGCTGCACCAGACCGGCTGCGACGCCGTGCATATTCCCTACAAGGGCGCGCCGGAAATCATCACGGCCATGATGATGGGGCAAACCCAGTTCGGCATGCCGGTGCTCGGCACCGCGACGCAGTACGTGCGCAACAACCAGGTCAGGGTGCTCGCCGTCACCGCCGCCGCCCGTTCGCCCTTCTTCCCCGACGTGCCGACCATGGCCGAAGCCCTGCCGCCTGGCTTTGTCATCGACAACTGGAGCGGCCTGTTCGCGCCGGCCAACTTCCCGGCCGAACTGACGCAGAAGCTGCACGCCGCCGTCGGCGCCCTGCAGAGCGCCGGCGTGTTCGATGCCCAGCTCAAGGCCAATGCCGGCGAGCTGCGCCGCAGCGCCTCGCCCGCGCAGTTCGGCACCATGGTCGCCATCGACAACGCGCGTTTCGGCGACCTGATGAAGTCGATCGGCATGGTCGGCGACCTGGGCTGAGCCTCCTGCCCACCCCGCCGCACGCCGCCATCCGCGCGTGCGGCGCTCTCCCTCGCTTTCTTCTCGCAAAGGCCCGGCATGAAGCCAGAATGGTCCTGCCTCAAGGACGTCACCATCATCGACGTCAGCCAGTTGCTGCCCGGCCCGCACGCATGCAGCCTGCTGCGGCAACTGGGCGCCGATGTCATCAAGGTCGAACAGCCCGGCACCGGCGATACCGCACGGCAGCTTGGTCCGACGGTGTTTGCCCAGTTCAACCGTGGCAAGCGCTCGATCGCGCTGGACCTGAAGACCGATGCCGGCCGCGACGCTTTTCTCGAACTGGTCCGCAATGCCGACGCCGTGGTCGAAGGCTTCCGCCCCGGCGTGATGGCGCGGCTCGGGCTGGGCTATGAAGCGCTGGCAGCGGTCAATCCCGCCATCGTGATGTGCTCGGTGTCCGGCTTCGGTCAGACGGGTCCCTACGCCAGCCACGCCGGCCATGACCTGAACTACCTGGCGCTGGCCGGCTACTGGGCAACGCCGGTCCAGGTGCACGACACGGTCTCGCGCCCGCGCGTGCGGGTATCGGACTACGCTGCCTCCGGCTACGCGGCCCTGTCGCTTGCGGTAGCGATCATGAGTGCGCGCCAGAACGGACAGGGACAACATCTCGATGTCTCGATCCATGACGCGATCCTGTCGTGGACCGCCCATGGCGCGTGGGCAGCGCGCGGGCATGAGGCATCGCCGCAGGCATCCCCTACCGTGATGCCGGAGAACGATCTCTTTGAAACGCGCGATGGCCGGCATCTGGCGATGGGTATCCTGGAGAACAAGTTCTGGGTCAACCTGTGCGCGGCGCTGGGCGACGAGTTCCCTGCCCTGCGCGATCCGCGCTTTGCCACGCGTGCCGGGCGGCACGGGCACAAGGTGGAGGTCAATGATTTGATGGCGGCGATGTTCCGCACACGCGACCTGGCGGAGTGGGTGGCGTTCTTCGGGTCGCTGGATATTCCGTTCTCGCCGGTGCTGGGGGCGACGGATCTATTTCAGGATCCACATGTACGGGCTCGGGAAGTGGTACGGTCCGTGCCTGAGGAAGGCGGGATTACTGTGAATTTTCCGGTGAGGTTTTCGTTGGGGCTGCCGGAGGGGGAGGATTTTGTGGCTCAGGTGGGCGAGCACAACGCACCGGCATCCCCGACCTAAACCATCGGCACGAATGCCACGAATTCCATCGCAGCGCGTCCTGTCCAACGTGCCACGCGCCCTACGTGCCACGTTTCGAGGCAAGTCCGGCGTTCGACTTGCAGCAGTTAGCGTGCTTTATGCGATCCCAATAATTATTGGATTTCAATAATTAACAATATTTTGACCTTTGGCCCCGGGAAGCCTGGGCTGCTTCACCGAAGTCAGACACGGTCGTACCGCGTTTCAAGACTCAGCGATTTCCTACTCAATCGCGTTCCGGCAAGCTTCGCCCGCCCCTTCCGAATGCGACTTCTCTTATCGCCTGCATGACTCCGGCAGGAAATACTGACTGCGTCATCGGACCGCCGATGACCGGGCGTGGAACCGAGGTGTCTCCGGGCAGGAGTGTCGCATCCCATGCGGCACTCCTGCGTGCTCGCACGAACGCATCGTTCCATGGCGGGCCAGGCGAGGCAGCCGCAAGGCTGGCTGGTTCTCCCGGAGACTGGTTTCCACACTCGCTGTCTGGCCCGCCACCCTCACCTTCAAATGAGTGGCGCGCATTAACCTGGTAAGGAGTCAGTAATGGTCGATGCAATCGAAACCAACGCGTGCCTGCATGAAGTACTTGCTGGCATTGAAGGCGTACTCGTACTGCTGGAGCAGCAAAGCGTGCGCTCGGATGCGTGCTTCAGCGCGCTCTGCCTGCTTGAAATGGTGAAGGCAAAGCTGGATGCCTTGATGGCAGCTGGGCCGGGCTGCGGCCAAGGTCGAAGTGCCAGAGCCGGCTGCGCCTGTAATCAGGATGTACATGGGCTGCGCTGAGAGAGTGTCTGTACCGGGAGAAAGAGCGCCACGTACGGCAACCCCTGACCTCCGTAGTCGCCGCGGTTCAAAGCTGCTTGCGGTACACGACGAATCCGGATTTCTCCGCCACGGTATCGTAAAGGCGCATGGCGGTCGTATTCGTCTCGTGGGTCTGCCAGTACACTCTCTGCACGCCCAGTGTCTTCGCGCGCGCATAGACCTGCTCTATGAGTCGACGCGCGACGCCCTTTCCTCTTGCTCCCTCGGCAGTGAAAAGGTCCTGCAAATAGCAGCTCGGACTGAGTTGGATGGTGCTTCGGTGCAGGAGAAAATGCACCAGCCCAATCAACTCGCCGCCTTGTTCTGCAACTAACGCGTGCACCGGCTCATAGGCGTCGAAAAAACGTGACCAAGTCGTGAGCGTGATTTCCGCCGGCAAGGCGGTGACACCGTGCCGACCGTAGAACGCGTTATAGCCGTCCCAGAGAACTTTCCACGCAGGGAAGTCCTCCGGCTCGACGGCCCGGATTTTCACTGGTTCAGCGGCTGGATCGATCGCTTGCATTATTCTTCTTTCATTGGTGAAGGTCCGTGGCGCTGCGGAGAATGCGGCGTTCGGCTTGTTCCCTGCCGTCGCTTTGCTTGTGGCGTTGCCTGGCGGGGCGGCGCATCGGTTCCGGCGGTGTGGCGGCCCATGACTGGCAGGCCGACCGAGTGAAGCTTGATTGGCAGTCAGGATGATACTTCAGGCATAGTCCCGTTCCGGATACCCATCCTTGCCCCGCCCTTCCGGCGTGGTGTCCAGCAGGGCCCACAACGGGTCCAGGCCCGGGGCACCGCGCGGATCCATTCCCTCGCATTCAGTCATGAACGCGCACATGCCGCCTTCGCAGAACGTCAAAATTGCGAGTGCCCTTTGTTCGATGCGCTGCAACATATGTGCGCCAATTAACCAAATTGACATATTTCACATTGAGCAAGGCATGATCCGAATCTATACTCGCCGAATATGGATAAGTGCCTGCCAATCACTATTCTCTTACAAGAAAGCGTGGTGATGAACGAATTCGACGGCACCATCATTCACTTCCTGAACCAGTTTTCTTTCCGCTGGCCCTTCTTAGACCGCGCGGTGCTGGCCATGACCCAGTTCTATATGCTGCGCGGCGTACCCATGATCGCCTTGTTGTGGTGGATCTGGTTCCGCGACGGAGAGGACAAGCAGCGCGATCGTGAAATCGTGGTCACAGCGATCGTCGCTGGTTTTTGCGCGTTGGTGCTGGGGCGCCTCCTGGCTTCCTGGCTGCCATTCCGCGTCCGTCCCCTGGCCAACCCCGATGTAGGACTGCGTTTTCTCCTGGCCTCGGACGACGGCATGCGAACCTGGAGTTCATTCCCGAGCGACCACGCGATGTTGTGGTGCGCCGTGGCAACCGGCGTGATGGTCGCGTCCAGGCGAATTGGCATGCTGGCACTGGCGTATACCGTCCTGGTTATCTGCATGGCACGTGTTTTTGTCGGACTGCATTTTCCGACCGACGTGCTGTGCGGGGCCATACTCGGTGTATCCATTTGCCTGCTGCTGACTCAGACGCGGTACCGCAAGCCGATCGCCGCACCTGTCCTGAATTTCTCCGAACGGCACCAGGGTGTGTTCCAGGCAGGCATGTTCCTGCTGAGCTTTGGGCTGGTCACCAATTTCGAGGAGATCCGCGCGGTGGCCTCCTTCCTGATGAAGGTCAGCTGATCCTGTCCGGCGGCACTGCAGTGCCGAACTGCTTGCGGTAAGCAGACGGAGAAACGGCGAATGCCTGGGTGAAGTGCTGCCGCAAGGAAACGGCAGATCCAAACCCGACCCGTTCGGCAATCAGGTCGACACCCTTGTCAGTCGTCTCCAGCAAACGCTGGGCCGCCGTCAGTCGATGGTTCAGCATCCACTGCGTCACCGTCGTGCCGGTCTTCGCCTTGAAGCGCCTGGTGAAGTTGCGCCGGCTCATCCCGGCCTTGTCGGCAAGCCGGTCCAGGGTCAGCGGTTGCTCCAGGTTCTCGATGGCCCAGTCCAGGGTCGCGCTGAGTTTGTCCGCGCCGTCCGTCTCGGGCAGCGGCTGTTCGATGTACTGGGCCTGGCCGCCGTGCCGGTGCGGGGCAACGACCATGCGGCGGGCCACCCGGTTGGCGACCTCAGCGCCGTGATCGCGGCGTACCAGATGCAGGCAGCAATCCAGCGCGGCAGCCGTCCCGGCCGATGTCAGGATATCGCCATCGTCGATATACAGGGAATTGCGATCCAAGCGCACCGTAGGGTAGCGGCTCGCAAAATCGTCGGCCCACGCCCAGTGCGTGGCCGCCGTACGGCCGTCGAGCAGGCCCGCCTCGGCCACCACGAACGTGCCCAGGCAAAGCCCGGCAATCCGCGCGCCCCGTGCGCTGGCGGATTGCAGCGCCTCCACCAGGGCTTGCGGGGGGTGCTCCGCGGGATCGCGCCAGGCCGGCATGATGACGGTGTCCGCCTGTTCCAGCACCGAAAGGTCGTGCTCGACTTCAATCCGGAACCCGGACTTGGTTTGAATCAGTCCGGTCTTCTCGCCACAGATCACCAGCCGGTAGCGCGGCACGCCCAGCCTGGACAGGTCGTCGCCAAATACGATGCAGGGCACGGACAAATGGAAAGGGCTGATGCCTTCGAAGGCAATGACGGCGACGGTGTGCATCGCTTTCTCGCTGGCAGGGGGCGTTAGTCGGATGGCCTGGGTGGTATGGCCCTGGTTGGCCCGATTCTATCGGATGTTGTCCATCGGGCCACTTTCGGCGATTCAGGCCGCGTTGGAAACTACGTCCCATGCCGCGGTTGCGGCGATTGGGCGGCTGCCTCGCCAGCGGCGCCGCCCTGTTCTTCCCAATGTCGACGAGGACAAGCCATGAACCACCCGACTATTCGCACGATCGCCGGCGCACCGGCGCCCACCGCCATCGAAGCCGCCAGCAGCGCCTTGCTGGTCATCGACTTCCAGAACGAGTACTTCAGCGGCAAGATGCCGATTCCGGATGGACCACGCGCCCTGGGCAATGCACAGCGCCTGATCGCTCATGCGGACGCGGCCAGGATTCCTGTTTTCCACATCCAGCATGTGACGCCCGCTGGCAGCCCCATCTTTGCGGAACAGAGCGCCACCGTGGAATTCCACAGCGATCTGCAACCAGCCGCGCATCACACCGTCTTGCAGAAGACCTCAGTCAGCGTCTTCCCCACGACCGACCTGGACCAGCGCCTCAAGGCCGCCGGCATCAAGACCCTGATCATCACGGGGCTGATGACCCATGCCTGCGTGTCGGGCGCGGCGCGCGATGCGGTGCCGCTCGGATACGGCGTGATCGTGGCGGAGGATGCCTGCGCCACGCGGGACCTGGATACAGCCGGCGGCGTGGTGCCGCACCGGGACCTGCACCGTGCCGCGCTTGCCACCATTGCCGACACCTTCGGCGATATCCTGACGACCGAGCAGGTGCTGAAGCTGCCGATCGTCTGACCGGTAGCGGGCTGCCCCGGCGAAACGAAGTGAGTCGGGAGGAGTTGCCGGGCCCTGCCCGGCGTGGGTCAGCGGCTGACCGCGCGATGGATCGCGAGCGCCGCGGCCACCATGGCCTCGGCGGATTCCAGCGCGCGCGCCGGATCGTCGCGCTTGCGCACCCCGGCAGCGCTGGTGGCACGCGCTGCGCCGTCGGGGCTGGCGGAGAACTTCACCACGGTCAGTTCCTTGGCCGGGTTGATGTAGATCTTCTGGCCGAAGCGCCCGCTGGCCTCGATGCTGCCGTCGCCGTCGTTGCGCTGGAACCAGTAGTTGCGATAGCCATAGCCGTCGCGGCCCGGCATGGTATTGCCGCGCGCAAAGCGGGCCTGGTTGCCGGCCGGCTGCAGCGCGATACGCACCGCCGCCGGCGAGATCCCGCCCAAAGCATCGCCCGCCGCTGCCCGGCGCACGGCCTCGGCAAAGCGGGCGGCGTCGCGCAGTGTGGAATTCATCCCGCCGCTGGCCATTTCCGTGCCCTGGCGGTCCACCTGAGTGTAGGCATCATCGTCGGCAAAGCGCGACCACAGCCGCTCAGTCACCAGTTGCGCCCAGCTCTTGCCGGTAATGCGCCGCAGCGCCCATGCCACCGCTTCCGGCGAGCCGTTCTGGTAGTACCAGACGCCGCCCTCGCCGCCCGCATCGCGCCCGCCGGTGGCGTGGACCACCTTGAGGAAGTCATAGATGGTGTCCGGCGCATCCGGCTTGCTCGGCACGATCCCCACCGCCCCGAACAGCCCCAGGTCCGGCGGCAGCGCCTCCGGGTAGCCCACCGGCACCTCCATGTCCAAGTTCTGCTGCACCGTGGCCTCACCGAACGGATTACCGGCCAGCTCCGGCACGTACTGCGCCAGCCGGGCCTGCGGATCGAGCTTGCCCTCCTCGACCAGCATGGCGGCCAGCAGACCGGTGACGGACTTGGTCATCGAGGCCCAGATATGCGGCTGGTGAGGATCAAACCCCGCGAGGTAGCGCTCATACACGACCTTGCCCTGGTGCAGCACGATAAAGCCGTCGGTATGGGTATCGCGCAGGTAGTCGGCCAGCCGGATGGTGTTTCCCGCGATGGCAAACGTGGTGCCGTCCAGCCCGGTACCCGGCTGACCCGCCAGTGCCAGCGGCTGGCTGGCGTGCCGGATACCCGCCGTGAACGACATCTCGCGCGCATGCCGGAACGCCCAGCGCATATACGGCGGGCGCAGGCCGTTGCCGCGGCTGACTTGCTTGTCGGGCGGCGGCGGGAAGCCCTGCATGACCTCGTCCTCGGCAGCGGCCGACGGCTGGCCGCCGCCCTGCGCCAGCGACACGCTCATCGGCGTCACCAGCAGCGCCACCGCCAACCACACCAGACTGCGCCTGAATCCCGTCCCGCGCGACACCGTTTGCACTTGCATGCTGTCTCCATCCTTATCGAAGCGGCTGCACGCACGGTGCGCCGCCTTATGTGCATGAGATGCAAGCCCGCATGGCGCAGGCCGCGGGCGCCATGTTGCAGGCCGCGGGCCATGACCACAATGATGTATTCGGAATGGAGGCATAACCCGGTGGAATGTCGGGCGGTGGCAGCGGTGCCAGAAGTGTGCAGCGCAGCGATTGGCGCCGTTCAACTACACCGGCACCGCAAGCCGCATAATGGCGAAACCGCTCCTCCCCAACGTCCGCCATGCAGCTTCTAGACGCCCGCGTCCGCGACCTGCTCCGTCATCCGGGGCGCTTTGCCTGGCACACGCTCAGGCAGTTCCGCGCCAACCAGGGCCTGCTGCTGGCCGGTGCGGTGGCCTACTACGCGCTGCTGTCGATCGTGCCGCTGCTGATCCTGATGGTGATCGCACTGTCGCACGTGATCGAACCAGACCTGCTGCTGTCCACGCTCGCCCGCTACCTGGAGTGGGTGGTGCCGGGGCAGTCCAGGGCGCTGATCACCGAGCTGGCCGCCTTCCTGCGCAACCGCGGCACCATCGGCTGGGTGCTGCTTGGCACCATGCTGTTCTTCAGCTCGCTCGCCTTCACCGTGCTGGAGAATGCCATGTCGGTCGTCTTCGAACACCGCGTGGCAATCCGGCGCCGGCATTTCCTGGTCTCGGCGCTGCTGCCCTACTGCTACATCGCGGTACTGAGCGTGGGCCTGCTGCTGGTCACGGTGGTGTCAGGCAGCCTGCTGGCCATTGGCGAACGGCATGTGGAAGTGCTGGGCCACGACTGGTCGCTGGGCCGGCTCTCGACCGGCCTGCTCTACCTGCTCGGCTTCATTGGCGAGGTGCTGATGCTCACGTCGATCTACATGGTGATGCCGGTTGGCAGCCTGTCGCTGCGGCATGCACTGTGTGGCGCGGTGATTGCGGCGGTGCTGTGGGAGATCTCGCGCCATGTGCTGGCGTGGTACTTCACCACGCTGTCGCAAGTCAGCCGGGTCTATGGCTCGCTCACCACAGCGATCGTGGTGCTGCTGAGCCTGGAGATTGCCGCGACCTTGCTGCTGCTTGGGGCGCAGGTGATTGCGGAGTTCGAGCGCGGCAACTGGCACAGGCCGCCAGGCCCCGATGGCGCCCCGGGCGAGTTTCATACCTGACGGCCTGGCGGCATTGCCGCAGCACGCGCCTCAGGCCTGCGCGGCCGCCATGCAAGCACGGATAGTTTGTTCCGCCGCGGCGTCGAAGGCACCGATGAAGACCAGCGCCGAGCCGCGGAAGTCGCCTGATTCCGCTGGGCGCAGCCGTATCCTGCCGCCGACGAAGTGCACCTCATGCAGCCGTGGGTCGGTATCGAGGTGGACCAGTCCCTTGGCGCGAAGCAGGCGCACCGACACCGTCGCCAGCGCCTGCCGCAAGCGCGCCTTGTCGAAGCTGCGGGGAGTCTGGTAAGCGACGCTGCGGATGTCTGCGTGCGTGGCATCCGGGAAGCGCCGCCAGCCCGCGCCGCTCAGCAGCGACCCGGATCCCTGCGCTGGCGGCAAGGCCGCATCGACAAAGACAGACAAAGGCAGTTCGCCCGATTGCGCGATCAGGACCGCTGCGCGCGGTGCCAGCGCGCCCGCCGTGGCCGCGGCCTGCGCCACCGCCTCGGCCCGGGCCAGATCGGCCTTGGCCAGCACCACCACTGACGCGCCTGTGACTTGCCGCCGCACCATGTCGCCGACCAGCGGATCGCGCAGGCTGTCGTGCACGCCGGTCACGTCCAGCGCGACCAGCACCGCATTGAGCCGGAAGGCCGGATCCAGCAGGCCGACCTGGGCGATGCGCTGCGGGTCAGAGACACCACTGGCCTCGATCACCAGCAAGTCAGGCCGCTGCTCCCGCGCTGCGATGGCCACCAGCGCCTCGGCCAGCCGGCCGCCGATCGAGCAGCAGATACAGCCGTTCTCCAGCTGGATCACATCGTCGCTGCGCGCGCGGATCAGCGCGGCATCGATGTTGATCTCGCCGAAATCATTGACCAGCACCGCGATGCGGCGCCCTTGCGCGTTGGCCAGCAGGCGGTTGAGCAAGGTGGTCTTGCCGGCGCCAAGGTAGCCGCCGACAACCACCAGCGGGATCGGAGGCCGCGCGTTCATCGGGCCGGCGCCGGGAACACGCGCCCGCCCAGCACCGTGCCCCAGACGCGCACGTCCTTCAGGCATTCGGGCGCCACTGCGGTCGGGTCATCTTCCAGCACGGCAAAGTCAGCCAGCTTGCCCGGCGCGATGCTGCCGATGCGGTGATCGAGCTTCAGCGTATAGGCCGCGCCCATGGTGATGGCATAGAGCGCGTCTGCGACCGGCAGGCGCTCCGCTTCGCCCAGCACGCGGCCGGAAGCCGTCTGGCGCTGCACCGCGCACCACGCCGTGAAAAGCGGGTTCAGCGGCGTGATCGGTGCGTCGGAATGGATCGCGAACGGAATGCCCAGGCGCCGCGCCGTGCCTGCCGGGTTCATGCGCGCGGCCCACGCCGGTCCCACGGTCTGGCCGGCATGCGCATCGCCCCAGTAGTACAGGTGGTTGGAGAAGAAGTTGATGCACAGGCCCAGCCGCGCCGCGCGCGCCAGTTGCGCCTGGTCGGCCAGCTGGCAATGCTGCAGCGTATGGCGATGGTCCGCGCGCGGATGGCGTGACAGCATGGCTTCGAGCACGTCCAGCACCACCTCGGTCGCCTCATCGCCATTGGTGTGGATTTGCAGCGGCAGGCCGGCCAGGTGGAACGGCGTGAAGGCGTCGAGCAGTTGCTCGGGCGGGATCAGCCACAGGCCATTGGCCTGGCCGCCGGCATACCCCGGTGCGCGCAGGCGCGCGGTAAAGCCCTGGATCGAGCCGTCGACGATGAACTTGACCGGGCCGAAGTGCAGCTTGTCGGTGCCGGCCGCCGCGGCGGCCTGCACGCGCGCCGGCCCGCCCTGCGCATTGCGCTGTGGCGAGAACGCCGGAACGATGCGCAGTGGAAAGCCGGGCTCGGCAGTGACCGCCTGCAGCGTTTCCAGCCCCTTGGGCGACAGGTCGTTGACCAGGTCGGTCGCCGTGGTCACGCCAGCCAGTTGCGCCACGCGGCCGAAGCGGCGCACCGCCTCGGCGTTCTCGGCCGCCGCCAGCGACAGGCCGCTGCCCAGCACGCGCTGCACCGGGAACATCGCCGCGAACTCCTGCAGCTCGCCGGTGGGCAAGCCCTGCGCGTCCTTGTGCACGCCATCGATGTCGGTGTCCTCGTCGATACCGGCCAGCGCCAGCATGGCGGAATTGACGTTCATCAGATGCACGCTGGCATGCATCACCACGATGGGCCGCGAGGCAGACACGCGATCCAGCTCGCGCACCGAGAGCCGGCTCGCGCCGAAGTAGATCGGGTCAAAGCCCCAGGCCAGCAGCGGCGTATCCGCGTCGTGCAGCTGGCTTTGCGCGCCCGCCAGGCGGTCTATCACCTGCTCCAGCGTGCGCAGGCCGCGCCACAGCTTGCCGTCCGGGTCGCGGCGGTCGAAGTAGCCGACGTAGACCGCATCCCACATCGCGCCTTCCATCAGGTGGCAATGGCCTTCCACCAGTCCGGGCATCAGCACCTTGTCGCGAAAGGTGTCGACCTGCACCGCATCCGGCCAGCCGGCCATCTCGGCCGCGCCGCCCACGGCAAGGATCTTGCCGTCGCGCACCGCTACGTGGGTCGCCTCGGGCTGCCCGGCTTCCATCGTGAGGATCTTGCGCGCCACGATTACCTGCGTGCGCGCCGTGTCGTCTTGTGTCATGGATTGCATGCGTCCGGTCATTCAGGCTGCCTGCACGCGAGCCAGGCGGGGGGCGTAGTTCACCAGCGCGGTCACCAGCAGGTTCACGCCCAGGCTGATCAGCCCAAGGTTGATGCCGCCGAAATCGGCCTGCTGCACATACAGCACGATCGCCAGGGCCTGGCCGGCGACAATGCCAAGCGCAATCGCCAGTGGTCGCACCTTCAGCGAGAACAGGATCACCAGCACGCCAGGGAAGAACTGCGTCACGCCGTAGTAGGTGGTGTTGATCAGTGTCAGCATCAGGTTGGGCGTGGCCAGCGTCATGGCGATGGACAGCACCAGGTAGATCACGATCACCACCTTGGCACCCTGCTTCTGGCGCGCCTCGGGCATGCCCGGCAGCAGGTTGCGCGTGACGATCGGGCCGATCGCCAGGCAGATGCCGGCCAGCACCAGCAGGCCGGACAGCGCCGCGCCGGCAGCCACCAGGCCCAGCAGCCAGCCTGGCAGCAGCCGCACCGCCGCCGCGAAGAAGGCCTCATTGGGCGACGCGAGCTGCAGGTTCTGGCTGATGGCGTAGTACGACGCCAGCACCAGGAACGGATACATCAGCATGTACAGCGGCATGGCCACCTGTGTGCGCCGGATGGTGTTGGCGCTCTTGGCGGTGAAGAAGTTCTGCACCGCGAACGGCATCACGTAGAAGCCCAGCGCCTGGAACAGCATGGTGCTCATCGAGAAGCGCAGCTGGGTATCGCTCATCTGGTTGCTGACGTGCAAGCTGGCGGCATGGAATACGTCGCCAACGCCCGCCTTCCAGCCTACCGCCACGCCGGTGGCGACGATCGCCACCACCATCAGGATGTCCTTGAGGATGGCGATATAGGCCGATGCACGCACGCCGGAGATGGCGATGTAGGTAAAGGCCAGCGCGGCTGAGATCATCACCAGGTACACCGGATCGAACTCCCAGCCCAGCCCCTTCAGCGCGGCCACCAGCCCGGTGAACTGCAGCTGGCCCCAGGGCAGCAGGAACAGGATCGACGAGCCCGCCACGATCAGTTCGAGCGCGCGGCTGCCATAGTGGCCCTTGAACAGGTCAGGCAGCGTGATGGCGTTGTAGCGCGCGCCGGCCTGCCAGATCTTCGGGCCCAGGAAGTAGCCGAGCGGATAGGCCAGCAGGATGTAGCCGAGGAACCAGACGCCATAGGTCGGTCCCTTGGCATAGATGCCGCCCGGAAAGCCCACCATGGTGCCGATACTGTAGATCTCGCCCGCCGCCAGGAAGAACACCAGGAAGGCGCCGAACTGCCGCGACGCCACGAAGAAATCATGCATGCTCTGCGTGCCGCGGCCCTTTTTGGAGCGGATTGCGAGGTAGAGCGAGAAAACGATAAAGCCCAGGAATACTGCTGTGGTCATGGCCGGCTCCGGGTTCAGGCTTCGTGCGCCGCGTCGGCGGCGTGGCGGTCGAACAGCAGCCAGCACGCCAGCATGCAGGCGGAGGTCAGCACGAACCAGGCAAAGATCCAGGCGTAGATAAAGGGCACGCCGAGCACGAAGCGATCGACCGATGCCACCCAGGGCAGCATCCCGATCACGCCGATATACGGCAGGCCTAGGCCGATAAACAGCTTGAGCATGTCTTGTCTCCGGTTTCCGATGGACGGTTGGCGGTAGCCCTCGTTGGGGATCCGCTCTTGTGTTGCGCTCATCATAGGGAGCGCCGAGGTATGATTCAAATGCAAATGTTGAACCGCTCCCATAACAAACGCGCATGGTTTTCCGCATGGACACACAGAAACTTCTGCACCTGCTCGCCGTGGTCGAGCACGGCACCTTCTCCGAAGCGGCCCGTGCCGTACATCTGACGCAGCCGGCGCTAAGCCGCAGCATCCGCGCGCTGGAGGACGAACTGAAGGCGCCACTTTTTGACCGCGGCGCGCGGCGCGCGCGCCTGACGGTATTCGGCGAGCTGGTGGCCGACCGCGCGCGCCGCATGCGGCTGGAAGAGCGCCAGCTGCGGCGCGACCTGGACCTGCTGCGCGGCGGCGAGGAAGGTTCGCTGACGATCGGGGTGGCGCCCGCGCCTGCGGCGCTGCTGCTGACGCCGTTCCTGATCCACATGGCGCAGGCCCACCCGCGCATCAAGGTGCGCACCGAGACCGGCGCCACCAGCGCCCTGCTGGAGGCCCTGCGCAACGAGACCATCGACGCCATCGTCGGCGATGCCTATGTGCTGCGCGCGGCCGACGACATCGACGTGGAGCCACTGGGTGACCTGCCTGCGGGCCTGGTGTGCCGCGCCGGGCACCCGATCCTGCGCAAGCGCCACATCGATATCGAGACCATCCGCGCCTACCCGGTGGCGACCACCACGCTCAGCACCATCGTCAGCCGGCAACTGGCGGAACTATGGGGGCCGGGGGCCGCGCCGGACAAGCTCTTCACCCTGCATTGCGACAACCTCGACATGCTGCGCAGCGTGTCGCTGGCCAGCGACACGCTGCTGTTCGGCGTGCTGTCGATCACGCGGCAGGAACGCGCCGCCGGGCTGATGGCCGAAGTGCCGATGCCGCCCGATCCGCGCCGCTGCGGCCGCTATGGCATCGCGCGCATGGCGGCGCGCTCGCTGTCGCCGGCGCTGGAGGTGCTCTACGGGTTCACGCGCGAACACTGGAAGGAGCTGTCGTCCGAAGCCGGCGGTGCCAACGGGCGCCGCTGAAGCTACTGCATAGCGGCCACTGTTGTATGCTCCGCCCTGAACCATCGCCCGTGTCCCGCATGACCGAATCCACGCCAGACCGCCCTCGCCGCCTCACCATCCACGACGTCGCCCGCGCCGCAGGCGTGTCGCTGACCACGGTGTCGCACGCGCTCAACGACCGCGGCGTGCTGGACCCGGCCACCCGCGCGCGCGTCAAGCGCGTGGCCGCCGAGCTGGGCTACCGGCCCAGCGTGCGCGCGCAGCGGCTGCAGTCGGGCCGGGCCAACTGCATCGCACTGCTGTCGTCGATGCCGTTCGCGGTGGCGGGCGGCACGTCGCGGCTCGGGTTCATGATGGAGGTGGCGGCAATTGCCGCCGAGGCAGCCATGGGGCGCGGGCTGGGCGTGGTGCTGGTGCCGCCGCTGGAAGGCGCCGCGGGCCTGCTCGATACGCTGGATATCGACGGCGCGATCGTGATCGAGCCGATCGCGGGCGATCCGCATATCGCGCGGCTGCGCGAACGCGGCGTCAGCATCGTGTCGATCGGACGCGAGCCGCTGACCGATACGCCGGTGCCTTGCGTGGACCTGCAATCGGCCCTGACCGCGCAGTTGCTGCTGGAACATATGCACGGGCACGGGCGCCGGCATATTGGGCTGATGATCGGGGCGGCGCCGCGGCAATCGTATGTGGAAACCGAACGCGCTTACCGCGAGTTCACGCGGGCGATGGGCCTGCCCTGCCATGTCGTCAAGGCGGCCGAGGAACACGGTGAAGCCGCCGGCGCCGAAGCCTGCGCGCAATTGCTGGCGCAGATGCCGGCGCTCGATGCGCTGTGCGCGCCGGTGGATGCGTTTGCGGTGGGCGCCATGGCCCACCTGCAAGGGTTGGGCAAGCGCGTGCCCGACGATGTGCTGGTGGTGACGCGCTACGACGGCATCCGCGCCCGCAGCGCGCAGCCGCCGGTCACCGCGGTCAACCTGCACCTGGAGCGCGTGGCATCGCTGGCAGTGGAACTGCTGTTCGCGCACCTGTCCGGCGACCGCAGCCGCGACGTGATCACCGGCCCCGCGCCGGAACTGGTGGTGCGGGCATCCTCGACGCCTGGCGCCTAGCCGCGCAGCAGCACCACGGCACCCGAGACCAGCGCAAACACCAGCACGCCGATGCGCAGCATGCGCTGGTTGATGCGCTTGTGCACCAGGTGGCTGGCCACCATGCCGACGATCAGCACCGGCAGCAGCCCGATCGCATAGAGCACCTGCTCCATGCCGAGCCGGTTGCTCAATGCCAGCACCACCAGCGAGATCGTTTCACCGACCAGGAAGCACAGCGCCACGGTGGCGCGCAGCGTGGCCACCGGCGCATGCTGGTAAGCCAGCGCCAGCGGCGGGCCGCCGACACCGGTGGCGGTCTCGGTTACGCCGGTAATCAGGCCGGTGGAGGCGAAGGTCAGCCGCCCCGGTGTAAAGGCCGGCGCCAGCAAAGACACCACTGCCGCGGCAATGGTGCTGCCGCCGACCAGCGCGTTGAGCCACGCCATCGGCATCGCCACCAACACCCACAGCCCGCCGAAGGTGCCGGCCAGCCGCCCGGCACTGATCCAGCCGGCCCCGCGCAGGTCGATGGCATGGCGTTCGCGCCAGGCCACGTAAGCGTTGAGCGGCAGCATCGCCAGCAGCAGCGCGCCGGGCAGCATCGCCGGCGCGGCCAGCGCCAGCACCGGCACCACGATCAACGCGAAGCCCATGCCGGTCGCGCCCTGGACCAGCGCCCCGGTAAAGACCGCCACGCCGACGCTGAACAATGTCATGTCCATGGTCAGGATGCCTTTGTGCCAGCGTGGCGGGCGCGGTGCGCGTCCGCGGCGTCGTGCAGCTTGCGGATCGGGGCATTGGCAATGGTGTCCTCGGCCATGGCGTGGATAGCCCGCATCAGCGCGCGGGCGTCCCAGTCCGTGGGCCAGCCCTGCCACAGGCGCAGGCTGCCATCGACAAAGACCGCGCGGATCTGGTCGCGGTTGGCCAGGCGCACCAGCTCCCAGGTCAGGTCCCAGGACGGCGTCAGCTCCGGCACGTCCAGGTCGACCAGCAGGAAGTCGGCGCGCTTGCCGGCGGCGATCTCGCCGGTCAGGGCGCCCAGGCCCGCCACATCGGCCGCGTCGTGCGTGGCCATGTCGACCCAGCGCCAGCCCGCGCCGCAGGAGGAATCGCCCACGCCGATGCCGAAGGCGAAGCGCTGCGCGGCCTCGGCATAGTCCAGCAGGCGGAAGCCGTCGCTGCGGGTGCCGTCGGTGCCCAGGCCCAGGCGCACGCCAAAGGTGGCCATGGTCTCTGCCGGCGCCACGGCGTTGCCCTTCCAGGCGCTGGCCACGGGGTTGTAGGCCACGGCCGTGCCGGTGTCGGCCAGCAGCCGGATCTCCTGCGGCGTTACCAGCGTGGCATGCGCCAGCAGCGCAGCCGGGCCCAGTGCGCCGACTGCGGCAAGATGTTCGATCGGACGGCGCCCGCATGCATTGAGCGAACGCTCCACCGCCACCAGGTGCTCATTGGCGTGCGTCTGGAAGACGCGGCCGGACTCGGCGCACAGCTGGTAGACGTGGTGCAGCATCGCGTCAGAGGCCACCTCGGGGATCGAGATCGCCAGCGACGGGGCCACCAGCGGATCGCTGGCGTACTTGTCCAGGTGCGCGGCGGCGCGGCGCAGGATCGGCGCGGCATCGAGCGTTTCCGCGCCGGGCTTGTCGTTGCAGATCAGGCCCAGCACACAGCGCACGCCGGCATCGGTGACCGCGCGCGCGACCGCATCCAGACCGGCATCGCTGCGCGTGCCGGCATCGACCACGGTGGTGAAGCCGCCGCGCAGCGCCTCCAGCGCCGCCAGCTTGGACGACAGGTACAGGTGCTCCGCCTTCAGGCTGCCCTCCAGCGGCACCCACACGCGCCGGAAGATCTCCGACGGCTCGCCAAACACCAGCGACTTGCCGAACGACTGCGTCAGGTGGTGGTGCGTGTCGATCATGCCCGGCATCAGCAGCATGCGCGGCAGCGGCAGGGTTTCCAGTCCAGGGAAGCGCGCGGCGACTTCCTCGGCCGTGCCGACGGCCGTAAAGCGGCCGTCCTCCACCACCACCGCGTGGCCGCGCACCGCGCCCTGACGCAGCAGGGTCCATTCCGGCAGCAGGATGCACTGGCGTTCGAAGCTTTCCGGCCGTATCGCCGGGTTCAGGTCGCCGGGCCAGGCCGGCGTCGATGCATAACGTTCAGTCATTGCGATTCAGAAAGCAGGGTCAATGCATGGCGGCGGCATCGTCGCGGCCTAAGGCGCCCGCTGCCGCGGCCCGCAGACCGGTATGGAAAAACAGGAAGTTGAGCAGCGCCGCGGTGATGGCGCCCATCGCCACGCCATTGCCCACCAGGATGCGCAGGTTGCCGGGCAGCCCGCCATAGATGCCGGGCACCAGGATCGGCAGCAAACCCACGGCCTGCGCCACGGCCACCACGTACATATTGGCGTGGTCGCGCAGGTCCACCTTGCGCAGCATGTCGATGCCCATGGTGCCGACGATGCAGAACACCACCAGCCCGGTGCCGCCGACCACGGCCTCGGGGATCGCGCTGATCAGCGACGACACCGGCACCAGCAGCCCGAACACCACCAGGATCGCGCCCGACATCGCCGTGACAAAACGCGAGCGCACGCCGGTGGCACGCACGATGCCGATGTTCTCGCCGCTGGTGATGATCAGCGAGGTGCCGAACACACCGCCCAGCAGCGACGTCAGCGCATCGGCGCGGATGGTGCGCGGCACGTCGCGCTGCTGGTCCACCGGCCGGCCCACGGCATCGCTGATCGCCAGCGTCTGGCCGGTGGCCTCCACCATCGAGATCACGGCAAACACCATCAGCGGAATCGCGGCCACCACATCGAAATGCGGCCACCCGAACGGGAATGGCGTGGGCAGCGCGAACACCGGCGACATCGACACATGGCCAGGGTGGAACGCGCCAGCCAGCCCCGCGACCAGCGCACCGCCCAGCAGCCCGACCAGGATCGCCAGTTGCGCCAGCATGCCCGACAGCAGGCGCGATGCCGCCACCGTGCAGGCAATGGTGGCAAACGCCAGCAGCAGGTTGAGCGGGTCCACCGTGCTGCCCGCGGCGGGATGGCCGGCAACCAGCTTGCCCGAGACCTGTGCCAGGTTGATCGCCACCAGCAACAGCATCGTCCCCACCACTACCGGCGGGAAATAGCGCAGGCAGCGCCGGAATACCGGCAGCACGCAGAAATAGAAAACGCCGGTCAGGATCACCGCGCCGGCCGCGGTCTGCACATCGGTCTGCTGCGCGATCAGGATAAACAGCACGATCGGCGCGCCGCCCGGCAGCATCACAAACGGCAGCCGGGCACCGAGGCCCCGCTTGCCCAGCGACTGCAGCAGCGTGCCCAGGCCGCAGACCACAAAGGTGGCGCTGAGCAATTGCACCGCCAGCGCGGGCGGGAAGTTCAGCGCCTTGCTCATCAGGAAGACCGACGCGATCGGCGACGCGGCCATGACCAGTACGTGTTGAAGCCCGAAGACAAACAGGCGCCGCCATGGCAGCCGTTCATCCACCGGCGCGGGGACGGGGTGGGACATGCTTTGCTCCTCGTTTGGTGTGTGGGCGTTGTGCCGGTGGCGTGCCAGCCACTTGCTGCGTCTGTGCGCAATTCGCCGCAGATGTTATCGATTTCCGCTAACAAAAACGTTTTTGTAAGTGTAGGGAAACGATATTCCCGATGCAAGCGGTTTCTTGACGCGGTGCCTGTGGTCTTCCCCTATATTGATTGAATCGATAAGTGCTAGCGGCAAAACACGTTTCACAAGTTGACGCAGGGGCCTCAAAGTACGCGCCATCGCGCCTTGCGCCACACAACACGCCTGAAGGAGACGCCCCATGCGAGACAAGAACAGTCCGGCGGAATCTGCCGACCACGCCCGGCCGCTACCGGCCCGGCGCCGCTTCGTCCAGGGCGCGGGCCTGCTCGCGCTCAGCGCCTCCCCGCTCGGGGCGCTGGCCGCCCAGGCCGCGCGCGTCAGCGACGGCGTCACGCTGGCCGATGGCCCCCGCCAGCTCGTGCGCTACCCGGGCAAGCGCCCGCTGGTGCGCGTCACCACCCGGCCGCCCCACCTTGAGACGCCCTTCTCCGCGTTCAACGAGGGGCCGATCACCGCCAACGACGCCTTCTTCGTGCGCTACCACCTGGCCAACATTCCGCTGTCGGTGGACCTTGCCACCTTCCGCCTGACGGTCGGCGGCCATGTCGACAAGCCGCTGACGCTGTCGCTCGATGAGCTGAAGCGGCTGGCCGACCCGGTGGAGATCGTCGCCGTGAACCAGTGTTCAGGCAACAGCCGCGGCTTCTCCGAGCCGCGTGTGTTCGGCGCGCAACTGGCCAACGGCGCGATGGGCAATGCACGCTGGACCGGCGTGCCGCTGCGCAAGGTGCTGGAGCAGGCGGGCGTCAAGGCCGGGGCCAAGGTGGTCACGTTCAACGGGCTCGATACGCCGGTGCTGCCGAGCACACCGGACTACCGCAAGTCGCTGGATATCGCCCATGCCATGAACGGTGAGCCGATGCTGGCCTGGGGCATGAACGGGGAAGACCTGCCTCTCCTCAACGGTTACCCGCTCAAGCTGGTGGTGCCCGGCTACTTCGGCACCTACTGGGTCAAGCATGTGTTCGAGATCGAGGTGCTGGATCACCCCTTCGAAGGCCATGATGCGTTCTTCATGACCACCGGCTACCGCGTGCCGGACAACGACTGCCAGTGCGTGGCACCCGGCACGCCGGCGGCCAAGACGCGGCCGATCTCGACGCTGGCGGTACGCAGCTTCATCACCAGCGTGGGCACCGGCGGCGTGCTGCCTGCCGGGCGCACGGTGGAACTCAAGGGCATTGCCTTCGATGGCGGGTCCGGCATCCGCGGCGTCGAGGTCTCGGTGGACGGCGGGCAGAACTGGCAGGCCGCCACGCTGGGGCAGGACCTGGGCCGCTTCTCGTTCCGCGCCTGGCAGCTGCCGGTGAAGTTCGCGCGCAAGGGCCAGGCCGTGCTGATGGTGCGCGCCACCAGCAACCAGGGCGAGGTGCAGCCCGCCAAGGCCAACTGGAACCCGGCCGGCTATCGCCGCAACGTCATTGAATCCACGCCGGTCACCATTGCCTGAGGAGCGCACCATGCATCGATCCATTCCCTCCATGCTGCTCGCGCTGGCCTTGCTGGGCGCGGGTAGCGCATCCGCGGCGCCACAGGACATCAAGCTGCCGGCGGAAAACGTCAAGCTCAAACCCGCCAAGCTGCCCGGCTACGGCATCGCCATGCAGAAATGCGCGATCTGCCATTCGGCCGACTACGTCGCCTACCAGCCGCCCGGCCTGAGCCTGACGCAGTGGACCGCCGAGATGAAGAAGATGAAGAGCGCCTATGGAGCGCCGATCGACGATGCCGAGGTCGAGCAACTGGGCGCCTACCTGGCGGTGGCCTACGGCTCCGCGAAGATCAAGGACCCGGAGATCGTGGCGATCGCACAGAAGGCGGGCCAGCCTGCGGCAGCGGCTCCTGCCCCCGCTGCGACTGGCAGCGTCGATGTACAAGGCCTGCTGGCCAAGAACGCCTGCCTGAGCTGCCACAGCGTGACGCAGAAGGTGGTGGGCCCGGCCTATCACGAAGTCGCCACGCGCTACAAGGACGATGCGCAGGCGCAGGCCAAGCTGGAAGCCAGCATCCGCGGCGGCAGCACCGGCAAGTGGGGATCGGTGCCGATGCCGCCCTTTGCCGGATTGAAGGCGGACGAAGTCAAGGCGTTGGCGGAATACGTGCGGCAGCAATAGCCTTCGCCCCGCTTCCCCGATCGCAAGGCGCCCCGGCTGATCCCGGGGCGCCTTGCATTTTGCCCTTGCGGTTTTCAGCCGACTCCTTATACTTAGCCACATGGCTAACCATTGTGCCGAGTTTGCAGACGTGTCCCAGGCTGTCGATATTTCCCCGCTTTCCGACGTGTTCTACGCGCTGGCGGACCCGACCCGCCGCGCCATCGTCAGCGTGCTCGGCCGCGGGCCGGAAACGGTCTCGGCACTGGCGGCGCCGTTCACGATGGCACTGCCCTCGTTCATGAAGCACCTGCAGGTGCTGGAGCGCAGCGGCCTGATCCGCTCGCGCAAGACGGGGCGCGTGCGCACCTGTGAACTGGTACCGCAACCGCTGTCAGACGCGCAGCAATGGCTGGCCGATCAGCGCGCCATGTGGGAGGCCCGTACCGACCGCCTGGCCGCCTTTGTCGAAGCCCTACATCAGGAGGAACAGTCAGATGCCGAATGAAAACGCCGCCAGCCCTGAAAGCCAGGACCTGGTCATCTCGCGCCTGCTCAAGGCCCCGCGTGCCAAGGTCTGGCGTGCATGGAGCGACCCCAGGCTGCTCAAGGAATGGTGGTGCCCCAAACCCTGGACCACCGAGGTACTGGCCTTCGACATGCGCCCCGGCGGCGCCTTCCATACCCTGATGAAAGGCCCGGACGGCGGCACCAGCGACAACCCGGGGTGCTTCCTCGAGATTGTGCCGATGGAAAAGATCGTCTCTACCTCGGCCCTGGTGGCCGGGTATCGGCCTGCCAAGCCGTGGCTGTCGATGACCGCGGTCATCACCATGGCTGATGAAGGCGACGGTACCCGCTACATTGCGCGCGTGTTGCATCCGGACGAGGCTACGCGCAAGCAGCATGAGGAGCTGGGGTTCCATGAGGGCTGGGGTACCTGCATTACGCAGCTGGATGAATTTGCGCAGCAGTTGAAGTAAGGCTGCGGCAACGGAATGGCGCCCGCACCGGATACCGTGCGGGCGCCATTTCTTTTGTCATCACGACATCCCGTCCCATGCCTGGGCACGATCGATGGCTATTGTGAGCTTGCAGATTCTTTGCGTGCTGACTGCCGCGGCCCACAGACCGTTCTGCGGTGGTCGAGGTGCCCCTGCCCTTATAGGATCTGGCCGCGACTTTGCCGATTGCGCCAAGCGCCTCCCACGCTCCCGCCGGGAGGCTATAGCGCACCGCGAAAGCACGCCAGGCTGAAGCCATGTATTGCCCCCCTTCCCACACCCAGTGCGCCTCCCAAGCAATCTCAGCTTTCGCGATGGACGAAAGTAGGACATTTTCTGACACCGGTATTTTTTTCAATCAGCTAGAACCGATACATGCCCACTCCGACGAAGGTGCGCACATGTCGATCAGTACTGTCCAGGTATTGCTGACCGAAGAATCACAATGGGCCGTGGAAACCGATGATCCACGTATTACTCGTTTGACTTATCAATCGCGCCGCGAAGCGATCGCCGCTGGCGTGCATATGGCGATGGAACAGGATGCAGTCCTCATGATTCATGGCGCTGCGGACGATCCATGTGGCCTGGATTTCAGAGGGTGCAATGCCCCCTTGGCGAATTAGCCGATGTGGAGTTGATCCAGCCTGAATCCACATCTGAGTAGCCGAGCCTCGCGGGGCGGACATATCGCAGAGGCATAGTCAATGGCATGGAGGTCATCATGCAAGCGGCATTAGAGCTCACGCGCAGCATAGACAAGGATCTCGAAGACCTGGACGAAACGGATCAGGCCATCGATCGACTGGGGAAACGCCTCGAGGCGCAGGAACAGCGGATCGCGCAGTTAAAAAGGGACGGCATCGACAGCACAAGCGCCGAGCAGATTCGAGGCAGCATTCACGGCAGCCTCAAGGAACTCATCATGCACCGCGCTCTTATTATTCACGCCCTTTCCGCCGGGACGGAGGAAATGCCTAGTACCTCCCGCGTGCAGGACGTACCCCGTTTGCTCAGGTCGTGCCCCCAGCGCCACCCCACCGCCCAGCATCTCGTTTGAGCCTGCCCTACTTCGCCTGCAGCCCCGCCACCTTCACCACCTCGCCCCACGCTGCCAGGTCAGTGCTGACCAGCTTGCCAAGGTCGGCCGGGCTCGACGGCGAGGCCGGCTGCAGGTTCATCGCGGCAAATTTCTCGCGGTCTGCCGGCGTCTGCAGGATGCGGTTCACCTCGGCATTCAACCGGTTGACGATCGGCGCGGGCAGGCCCCTGGGGCCGAAGATCGCAACCCAGCTGGCCTGCTGGAAGGGCACGCCTTGCTGCGACATGGTCGGCACGTCCGGTGCCGTCAGCAGGCGCTCCGGCCCGGACACGGCAATGCCGCGGATGCGGCCGGACTTCAGGAACGGGACCGACGAGGCCGAGTCGGTGATGCCGATGGTGACATGGCCCGCGGCCAGGTCGTTGCTGCACTGGGTGGCGGTCTTGTAGGGGATGTGGCGCAGGTGGATGCCGGTCTTGGCCTTCAGGTATTCCATGGCCAGGTGGCCGCCGGAACCCACGCCCCACGAGCAGTAGGCCAGTTCGGCCTTACTGGCCTTGGCATAGGCGATCAGCTCCTGCAGGTTGCGCACCGGCACACTGGCACTGACCGCCAGCAGGTTGCCGCCGGGCTCACTGGGGCGCGCGATGGGCGTGAAGTCCTTGAGCGGGTCGTACGGCAGCGACGGCGTGGTCCACGGGTTCACGGTCATCGTCGCGGCGTAGGTGAACAGCAGCGTGTAGCCGTCGGCCGCGGCGCGCGCCACAGTCTCGTTGGCGATGATGCCGTTGGCGCCGGGGCGGTTGTCGACCACCACCGGCTGTTTGAGCGCAGCGGTCAGGCGCTCTGCCACCAGCCGGGCGGTCTGGTCGGTCACGGTGCCCGCGCCCGAGGGCAGCACCATGCGGATGGGCTTGCTTGGGTACGGCGCTTCGGCGTGCGCGCTGGCGGCGCCCGCCAGGGTCAGCGCCGCGGCCAGGGCTGCTGTGCGCGCGGCACAAGCCCTGCGAGCACCAGTGTGCTGGCTGTTCATATGCTGTCTCCGTTGCGGCGCATTGGCCGCGCGTGCCGGTACGTTGCCGGCCTGTCATGGTTGGACGCGCCGGGTCGGCCCGGGCGCCCTGGCTGGATCGGCTCAGGCCTGCGCCCGCGCCGCGTGATCGAGTGCCGCCAGCCGGTCGTAGTGCCAGTCGGCATCGCCGAACAGGTTGGCGTGGGCGGCCAGGCGCTTGTAGCAGTGGCCGATTTCCATCTCTTCGGTCATGCCCACGGCACCGTGCAGCTGCACCACGTCTTCGCCGAGCGCGCGCCCTGCGTCCGAGACAAAGGCCTTGGCATGCGACACCGCGCGCATGCGCGCCACCGGATCGCCAAGCAGGGCATGGGCAGCCAGCTCGGTGATCGCGCGCGCCTGCTCGACGCTGACATAGAGGTCCACCAGCCGGTGCCGGATCACCTGGTTGGCCGTCAGCGATCGGCCGAACTGCTCACGCGTCACAAGGTAGTCGCGGGTCAGGTCGAATGCGCGCGACATGGTGCCCACGGCTTCGGCGCAGGCCATCACCGTGGCCTGGTCGATGGCAGCTTCGACCAGCGGCCAGGCACCATCCACCGGGCCGACGCGCGCGCTGTCCGGCACGGTGGCACGACGCAGCGTCACGCTGGCGGTCTGGCGGCCGTCGTAGGTCGGCAGCGCGTCGACGCTGACGCCGCGCGTGCTGGCCGGGACCGCGAACAGCGTCAGGCCGTTGCGGTCGCGGCGCTGGCCGCTGGTGCGTGCCAGCACGAGCAGCACGCCGGCGCTGCCGCCGCCCAGCACCAGGGTCTTGCGGCCATCCAGCGTCCATTGCCCTGGCTCATGCTGTTGCGCGGTGGTGCTGATATCGAAGGCGTCATAGCGCCCCTGTGTTTCCCATGCGGCCAGCGCCAGCATGGCGCCTCCCTCGGCCATCGCCGCGGCGATGGCGGCGTGGGCGGGATCGCCGCAGGCGGCCAGCAGCGGCGCGCACAGCGCGGCATTGGCCAACCAGGGCTCCGCGGGCTGGGCACGGCCCAGTTCCTCCGCCAGCAGGGCCTGGTCCGCGGGATCGCCCAGGCCGCCACAGGCTTCGGGCAGGCCCACGGCCAGCCAGCCCATTTCGGCAAACACCTGCCAGTGCTTGCGCGAGAAGCCGCCTGGCTCGGCCAGCGCCGCGCGGCGCTGTTCAAAGCCGTAGCCGCGCTCGGCATAGCGCCGCACGCTTTCTTGCAGCATGCGGCGATCGTCGGTTGAATCGCTCATGTGTTCCGTTCCTTGTCCTGGGTTGCGGGCACGGTTGCGGGCACGGATGCCGGCACTACAGGCCCAGCACCTGCTTGGCCAGCAACTCGTGCTGGATCTCGCTGGAGCCGCCGGCGATGGTGTAGCCGCGGGTGACAAAGCGGCGTGCCGATGCCGCCGCGGCGTACGCCGACTGGCCCGGTTGCGGCACGGCGGGCTCGAAGTGCGCGGCGCGGTCATAGGCCAGCGTGTCCGGCCCCAGCGCATCGACCGCCAGGTTCTCGATGTCCTGGATCAGCCGGCTGCCCAGCAGCTTGAGCATGCCGGTCTCCGGCCCCAGCGTTTCCCCGGCGCGCGCCCGCTTGCGAAAGCGCAGCACGGTTGCCGCCAGCGCTTCGAGCCGCACTTCCAGCGCGCGCAACCGGAGGGCAAACCAGGGCCGCTGCGACAACGGCTGGCCGCCCTCCTCCAGTTCCTCGCCGATGGCGCGCACCTTGGCCAGGCGGCGGCGGTTCTCGGCCACGCGCGCGAGGTTCAGCCGCTCATGCTCGAGCAGGGACTTGGCGATGGACCAACCCGCGTTCTCTTCGCCGACGCGGTTCTCCACCGGTACTTCCACCTCGTCGAAGAACACCTGGTTGAACAGGTGCCAGCCATGGATGCCCACCAGCGGCCGCACGCTCACGCCGGGGCTGCGCATGTCGATCAGGAGGAAGCTGATGCCCTGCTGCGCGCGCGCCTCGGTATCGGTGCGCACCAGGCAGAAGATCCAGTCGGCGTATTGCGCGTAGGACGTCCAGATCTTGCTGCCGCTGACCACGTAGACCTCGGTGCCGTCCGGCCGCGTCTTGCGCACCGCGCGCGTCTTCAGCGAGGCCAGGTCGGAGCCGGAGTTGGGCTCGGAATAGCCCTGGCACCACCAGTGCTCCTGGCTCAGGATGCGCGGCAGGAAGTACTGTTGTTGCGCCGGCGTGCCGTAGCGGATCAGGATCGGGCCGATCATCTCGAAGGTGATGCCACCGCTCTCGGGCGCATGCGCCAGCACCAGCTCTTCCTGGAATACGGCGCGGCGCTCGGCGCTCCAGTTGCAGCCCTGCCATGCAGGCGGCCAGTGCGGCGCCAGCCAGCCGCGTTCGGCCAGCCGGTGCTGCCAGTCGACCAGCTCCTGCTTGCTGACTTCCAGTCCGAGACGGACTTTCTCGCGCACGGCATGGGGCAGCGACCGGGCGACGAACTCGCGCACCTCGCGGCGGAAATCCTGCAGCGACGCGTCGTCGTCGGTGGTGATGGAATCTGTCATGGAATGTCTGTCCTCAGGAGTTCTTGTCGCGCGCACCGGATGCCATGCGCAGCGTCGCGGCGCGCATGCCGCCTTTGATCGCGGCCACGCCTTCGGCCGGAAAGCCGCCGATGGTGGCGGCCAGGCCGCGCGCGCGGTCCAGCACCTGGGCGTCATCGACCATCTCGGTGGCAATGCCCAGCCGCAGCAACTCAGGCGCGGGCACGCGGTCGCCAAGCAGGCACAGGCGCGCGGCCACGGCCTCGGAATGGCGCAGTGCCAGCCAGTCGGCATTGCGCGGCGCGGCCATGCCCAGGCGGACCTCGCCGATCTGCAGGAAGGCCCCGGCGCCGCACACCAGCAGATCGCCGGCCAGCGCCAGCGCCGCGCCGCCGTTGATGGCATGGCGCTCCAGCGCCACGATCCATGCCTTGCGGCTATGCAGCAGGCCATGGTGGACGCGCTCCCAGACCGGCGCAAATGCGGCCAGCCCGCCCGGCTCCGCCTGCAGTGCCTGCAAGTCCAGCCCGGAACAGAAGGCGCCGTCGGCGCCGCGCAGCAGCACGGCGCGCACGCTGTCGTCGGCGGCCAGGGTTTCGATGGCGTCGCCCAGCGCGCGTGCCAGCGACATGTCGACGGCATTGCGACGGGCCGGGCGGTTCAGCACCACCTCGGCCCAGCCGGCATGGCGCTGCAGGAGTACGGGGGATTGGGGCGCGTTCATGCCGGCTCCTGCTGGGCTTGTTCGATAGGCTCGACGCCGATCGCGCCGGCGCGGGCCATGGCGTCGATCTCTGCTTCGCTGTAGCCAAGCTGGGCCAGCACCTCGGCCGTATGCTGGCCGAGTCGCGGCACCGCGGGCGTGCCGCCTGCGGGCAGGCTGGCCATGGTGAACGGCAGCCCGGGCAGGTCCAGCTGGCCGCCCTCGCCGTCATCGACGGGCCGCAGGATGCCGCTGGCGCGAACGTCGGCGCTCGCGTTGACCTGGTGGTAGTCACGCACTACGCCCACCACCACCTGGTGGCGCTCCAGCAGCGCACGGGCGGCGTCGCCGCTCAGGTGGCGCATGGCCTCGTGCAGGATGGCCAGCAGTGCCGGGCGGTTCCGCACCCGCAGCGCGTTGCAGGCAAAGCGCGCGTCCTGCGCCAGCGCCGGCTGGCCGATGGCCTCGCACAGGCGCGTCCAGTGTTCGTCGAGATAGGCCGACAGCACGATATGCCCGTCCGCCACCGCGATCACGTCCGCGGCCGGCGCTGCCTTGGGCTGGCTGTTGCCGCTGCGCACCGGCAGCGCGCCGGAGCACTGGTACTCGGCCCACAGCTGGGCCTGCATGTGCACGCCGACCGACAGCAGCGAAGTCTCGATGGTCTCGCCGGCGCCGGTGCGCTCGCGCCGGAACAGCGCCGCGAGGATGGCGTTGCCGGCAGCCAACGCCGTGGCGGCGTCGATCAGCGCAAAGCCGGCCTTCAGCGGCTGGCCGCCGGCCTCGCCGGTAACGGACATCATGCCGCTCTCTGCCTGCGCGGCAATGTCCAGGCCGGGGCGCGTGCGCGACGGCCCGCGCGTGCCGAAGCCGCTGATCGAGGCGTGGATCAGGTCGGGACGCGCCGCGCGCAGCGTGGCGGCGTCCAGCCCCAGCGCTTCCATCACGCCGGCGCGGGTGTTGTGCAGCACCACGTCGCTGGCCAGCGCCAGCCGACGTGCGGCGTCCAGCCCGCCGGGCGTGCGCAGGTCCAGCGCGATGCCGCGCTTGCCGCGGTTGTAGGCCAGGTACATCGGGCTCTGCAGGCTGGTGCCGTCAAAGCGCCGCGCGCTGTCGCCGCGCAAGGCCTCGACCTTGACCACGTCGGCGCCCAGGTCGGCCAGCATCATCGCGGCGCCCGGCGCCGCGATGAACTGCCCGAACTCCGCCACGCGTATGCCTGCCAGCGGCAGGTCTTGCCGGTTCGCCATGCGATCCACTCCTCGAAGATGCCGGCGCGGCCGGCGGTTTACGACGATGTGGAGCGATCATGCGTTAGCGCGGCGCTTCGCGTCAGATGCCAAAACTGCGGCAGTGCAAACCAGCGGTTAGCACCCTGGGGTTATCCCGAACAGTACGGATTGCCGCTATGCTGGGCACCCAGGCATCGTCTGAACGGGGCAATCCATGCGTCTGAGCCAACTCCAGGACTTCATCGCCGTGGCCGAGCACGGCAGCATCCGCGCCGGCGCACGCGCACGCGATGTGTCGGCACCGGCACTCACCAAGAGCATCCGCCAGCTGGAAGAGGAGTTGCACGTGCCGCTGCTGACCCGCACCACTCGCGGCGTGGTGCTGTCGCGCTATGGCGAAGCCTTCCTGCGGCGCGCGCGCCTGATCGCCACCGAGGCGCGCAAGGCCAGCGACGAGATGAGCCAGATGCTGGGCGCGCGCAACGGCGTGGTGCGCGTGGGCGCCACCGGCGGACCGGCGCACTTGCTGCTGCCGGCCGTGCTCACGCGCTTCCGGGCCCAGCATCCCGATGTGCTGGTCTGCATCGACAGCGGGGTCTACCCCACGTACCTGGACGACCTGCGCGCGGGCGTGATGGACATGGCGGTCAGCCCGGTCCCGGATGAGGGCGTCGAGCGCGAATTCACCTGTGAGCCGCTCTACAACAATGATTCGGTGGTGGTGGCACACCGCGAGCATCCGCTGCGCAACGCCCGCCGCCTGCGTGAGCTGGTCGGCTCGGACTGGGTCCTGACCGGCCAGCGCATGCACGGTCCGGGCGCCGCTATCCTCGACGCCTTCCGCGCGCACGACCTGCCGCTGCCGCGCGTGGCGGTGCGCTGCGACACCATCGGCATCATCCAGTCGCTGCTGCAGGACCGCCACCTGCTCTGCGTGCTGCCGCGCCAGATGGTGGCCGGCCGGCTGGCCGCCAGCGGGCTGGTGCCGCTGGCGATCGAAGACAAGCTGCCCAGCCATACGGTCAGCCTGATCTACCGTGCCGATTCGCCGATGACACCCGTGGCCGCGCAGTTCGCCACCCTGCTGCGGCGCGAAGTGCACTACCTGTCCAACATGGCCGACAGCCCGCTGCGCCGCCAGGGCTAAGGCGCGCGGCTACAGCAGCACGCACCGGCCGGGAACTCCCTGCGCTGACAAGGTGCTAACCAGCGGTTTACACCTGAAATTCCCGAATCCCTGCCGTGCCGCACCGGCGCTCGGTTTGCGGCCGGTGCGCCGCATCGCGGCGGGATTTTCCCCTATCCCTGCACAGCGCCTTCCTGCGTGACAGTGGCGCTGGAGACGAACCAGATCGCAGGGAGGCAAGCATGCAGGACATCGAAGATCGGCCGGCGGCACTGGTCACCGGCACGGGGATCGACAGCGCCGGCGACGGCGTGTGGTTGCTGCACGGACAAGGACAAAGCTTTGTCGCCGACGTCGGCGAAGGCCTTCTGGTGGTCGACAGCGGCCCGGGCGGGCGCGTCACGCGCGGCATGATCGAGGCGCTGCGCACGCAGACCGGGCTGCCGGTGCTGGCCATCTGCTACAGCCACGGCCATATGGGCTACAACGCCGGCCTGCAGCAATGGCTGGACCACGCCGCCGCGCGCGGCGAGCCCGCGCCGCGGGTGCTGGCCCACGTCAACGTGCTGGCGCGGCAGGCGCGCTACCGCGAGACCCGGCGCATGCAGGAGCGCATGGCGGAGATCCAGTTCCGCCAGCCGGCCGGCGCGCTGGCGGACAAGCTGGTCCACATCGAACCCACCGAGACCTTCGCCGACGGCCTGACGCTGGGCCGGGGCGAGCGCCGCGCGGAAATCCTGTGGGCGCCGTCCGAGACCGACGACGCTGTGGCGGTCTGGCTGCCGGGCCGGCGCCTGCTGTACGGCGGACCCGCGGTCATCGATTCGATCCCGAACATCGGCACGCCCTTCCGCACCATGCGCGACACCGTGCGCTGGGCAGACACGCTCGAACGCCTGGCCGGGCTGCAGCCGCGCACCGTGGTGCGCGAGTTCGGCGCCACGCTGCAAGGCGAGGAGGAATGCCGGCGCGTGCTGTGCCAGACCGCCAAAGCCCTGCGCTGGCTGCGTGCCGAGGTGGTGCGGCTGATGAACGCGGGCTGCAATGAACGACAGGTGCTGGCCGCGCTCAAGCCGCCGGCGAAGCTGTTCGACCAGCCCTGGATGCGGCCCACGTATGGCGACCCCAGCTACATCGCGCGCGACATCTACCGCTCGGAGAACGGCTGGTGGGACCGCAATGCCACCACGCTGCATCCGTCCCCGCCGCAGCAGGCCGCCGCCGAGATCGCCGCGGCCGTGGCCGACCATGCCGCGCTGATCCGCCACGCCCAGGCCCTGGCCGCGCGCGGCGACACGCAGCTGGCGCTGCACGTGATCGACGTGCTGGCGCTGGCGCCGGATGAAACGCCCACCGTGCGCGAGGCGCGGCAGCTCAAGGCCGCCTGGCTGCGCCAGCGCGCCACGCAGGTCCGCAGCTATGTATCGCGCAGCCTGTATGGCGCAGCCGCCGATGCGCTGGAAAGCGACGCGGCGGACAACTTCGGCATGCATTAGGGAGATCCAATGCCACGAGCAACCCATCCGGTGACAACGGAACGACCTGGCAACGCGCGCCGCCGCGACGTGCTGCGCGGGCTTGCCGCACTCGGCCTTGGCGCAGCGGCCGGCCCGCTTTATGCCAGCAACGCGTGGCCCGCCAGGCCCATCCGCCTGGTGGTGCCGGCCCCGCCCGGCGGCGGCACCGATCTGTTCGCGCGCACACTGGCCCAGACGCTCGGCACGGCGCTGGGCCAGACCATCGTGGTCGACAACAAGCCGGGTGCGACCGGCATCATCGGCAACGACGCCGTGGCCAAGGCCAGCCCCGATGGCTACACGCTGCTGTTCACCTACGCCGCCACGGTGGTGATCAACCAGAGCCTGCAGCCGAAGATGCCCTATGACGGCCTGCGCGACCTGGTGCCGGTGGCGCAGATCGGCGCGGGCGGCAATTTCCTGGTGGTGACGCCGGACTTCCCGGCGCGCACGCTCAAGGAATTCGTCGCCTACGTGCTCAAGCACCCGGATGCCTACGACTACGGCTCGTGGGGCATCGGCTCGGGCGGCCACCTGACCATGGAAGCCCTCAAGATGCAGACCGGCATGAAGCTGCGCCACGTGCCGTACAAGGGCGTGGCGCAGATCCTGACCGACATGCAGGGCGGCGTGGTCAAGGCGGCCTTTGTCGATACCTCGTCGTCGCTGCCGCTGATCCGCGCCGGCAAGCTGCGCGCGCTGGCCATCAGCGGCACGCGCCGCGGGCCGGTCACGCCGGACGTGCCGACCATGACCGAGCAGGGCTACCCGTTCGATACCGACAGCTGGTATGGCCTGTTCGCACCCGCGGGGACCAGCGCCGCCATCGTGCAGCGGCTCAATGCGGAGGTGAACCGCCTGCTGGCCGACGCGCCCATGCGCGAGCGCTTCCTGCAGCTGAACATGGGCATGGCGCCGGCCAGGAGCGCCGAGCAGTTCGCGCAGACCGTGCGCGCCGACGTGGGCGTGTGGGGCAAGGTGATCCAGGTCAACCACATCACGGTCGACTGAAGACCACCAGGGGCGCAGCGGGCACCGCCCCTTGCGCCGTGCCCGCGCCGGTCCGCATTCAGTGCGAGAACAGCACCGGCGCCGTCATCGACGCCAGCACCACGTTCGCTTTCCGTCCAGGCCGCGCGGCAGGCAACGTATGCCGATTTGCCGCTAGCGCCAGTGGAAACCCCAGGTTTCCACCGTGGAATCTTTTTCTGGACTCCCCGGCCCGCACTCCCAAACCTAGACTGCGCTCTACGCCCGCTCGCTACTGCTGGCGACATCTTTCCCTTCCCTTATCCACAGCAGGCCGGAACATGACTACACAAGACTTCTCCCGCGGCGCCGCCTATGTCGACGGCGCCTTTGTGCCGATCGGCGACGCGCGGATCTCAGTGCTGGACTGGGGCTTCACGCACTCCGACGCGGTCTACGACGTGGTGCACGTCGTGGACGGCGCGTTCTTCAGGCTGCAGGCGCACCTGGACCGCTTCAGGCGTTCGATGGCGATGCGGCGCATGGACGTGGGCATGACGATGGACGAGGTCCGCTGCAACCTGCATGAGGTGGTGGCCCTGTCCGGGATGCGCGATGCGTACGTGGCCATGGTGGCGCTGCGGGGCCGGCCCCGCATCTATGGCTCGCGCCAGCCCGCGGACTGCCAGAACCACCTGGTGACCTATGCGGTGCCGTGGGTGGATGTGGTGCCCAGGGAGGTACAGGCGCGTGGGGCGCGCCTGAAGATCGCGGACGTGCCGCGCGTGCCCGACGCCTGCTTCGACCCCACCGTCAAGAACTACCAGTGGGGCGACCTGACCACCGGCCTGTTCCAGGCGCATGACGAGGGCTACGACTCCGTCATCCTGTGCGATGCCGACAACTACGTGACCGAAGGGCCCGGCTTCAATATCTTCTCCGTCTGGAACGGACATGTCTGGACCCCGGACCACGGCTGCCTGCCGGGCATCACCCGCGCCACGGTGCTGGAACTGTGTACCCAGCTGGGCATCCCGTTCACCGTGGGCCGATTGCGGCGCGCGGAACTGGAGGGCTCGGACGAGGTCTTCATCACCTCCTCCGGCGGCGGCGTCATCCGGGTGCGGCAGATCAACGGCACGATCCTGCCGCACGCCGAGGAAAGCCCGGTCTTCAAGCGGCTGCGGCAAGCCTACTGGGAAGCCCATCGCGACCCGCGCTTCCACGAGCCGATCGGGTATCACGCCTACGCCTGAGGGGGCACGCAGTCTTCCGGTGAAGGCTGCGATCCTATGGAAGGTCGTCGTCGGCGTCGCGCGCGGACTTCAGCGTGCCGATGAGCCAGTCGCTGAACCGGCGAATGGCGGGCTCGTCGGCGCGGTCCTTGCGCACGACCAGCACATAGGTGCCCGCGCGCGGCATGTCCGGAACCACTTGTTGCAGCACGCCACGGGTCAGCCGCTCATCGGCAAAGATATCGGCAAAGAGGCCGGGCCCCTGGTCCAGGTGCACGGCCTCCAGCACCGTCGTGAGCGCGCCCAGGCGCGGTCCCTGCAGCGTCCCCACGCGCAAGCCCAGCGCTTCGAACCAGGTGCGCCAGACATCGGTGAAGCGTTCATGGACCAGGCTCTGCGCCAGCAAGTCCTGCGCCGTCTTCACTTGCGGATGCGCCTTGATCCAGGCAGGGGATGCAAGCGCCATCAGCCGCGGACGAACCAGCGCCAGATTCACCAGCTCGGGATCGTCGCGATACCCGTAGGCGATCTCGATATCGAAACCGTTCTTGTCGAACTTGCGTGCCTCCATCGGGATGATGTCGAAAGCGACGCTGGGCATGCGGCGCTGGATCTCATGCAGCCGGGGGAGCACCCAGAACGTCGCAAAGCCCGGCGGCGCGCAAACCCGAAGCTCTTCGGTCTGGCCCGGAGGACGGATCTCGGCGGTGGCGTCCGAGATCAGTTCAAACGCCTGGCATAGCGTCTTGTGGAAGCGCACGCCCTGCGGATTCAGCACGGTGCCGCTGGCGCTGGTTTCGACCAGTGCGGCCCCCAGCCACGATTCAAGCTGACGGATCTGCCGGACCACGGCGGTATGCGTGACATTCAGCTCCGCCGCCGCACGGCGCAAACTGCCGGCCTTGCCCAGCACATAGAAGGATTTCAAGGCCGTCAACGGCGGCAAGCGCAACGAATCGGTCGGCATAAGGGGTGCAAAGCGAGGAGCAATGCGTGACTGGGCGCGGTACTTCGCCTGGCTCCGCCGCTGGCCCTGGGCTTGGAAGGCAACCGCATCTTATCGCAGCTCACCAGCCATGCCCACAGGGCGCTCAATACCCCGCTTGCCGGTCCACCTGGTTCAGCAGTTCACGCCCGTCGCGCGCGCGCCGCAGGTTCTCGACGCACTGCCGCGCGACCAGTTCATACGAAGGATCCGCCGCGATATGCGGCGTGGCCTCGATGCGCGGATGGTTCCAGACCGGATCGTCCGCCGCGGGCGGCTCCTTGGCAAAGACATCCAGCGCCGCGCCGCAGAGATGGCCTTCGTCGATCAGCGCGATCAGGTCGGGCTCGACCACATGCTCGCCACGGCCGACATTGATGAAGAAAGCACCCTTGGGCAGCCGCGACAGGGTCTGCCGGTTCAGCATGCCCTCGGTGCGCGGCGTCAGCGGCAGCGTGCAGACGAGGATGTCGCTCTGCGCCAGCATGGCGTCCAGGCCATCGTCGCCGGTGAAGTCCGTCACGCCGGGCAGATGCTTGGCGTTGCGGCTCCAGCCGCTGACCGGGTAGCCGATGGCGGCAAACATGCGCGCCACCTCGCTGCCGATCTCGCCCAGCCCGAGCACGCCCACGCGGCAGCGCGAGAGATCGCGCCCCGGGTGGCGCTTCCATTCGCCGCGGCGCCGCTGCTCGGCGTACAGGCCGAGCGCGCGGGTATGGCGCAGGGCCATCGCCAGCACGTAGTGGGCGATGCCGGTTTGCTGGCCGGGATCGACAATGCGCGTCACCGGCATGCTGGCGGGCAGGTCCGGCGCGGCCAGCAGCTTGTCGACACCCGCGGTGGCCGCGCAGACCAGCCGCAGCTTCGGGTAGGCCGGCAGCACGCCGGGCTTCAGGCCCCAGGCGATGATGGCTTCGACGTCTTCCGCGACGGCGGCTTCGCGGCCATTCCACACGGTGATATCCGGCGCGGCTTCGCGCAGCGCGGCGGTGATGGGGACCGCCATGAACGACGGCAGGTGAACAAGGATGGCCATGGTCAGTTGCGATAGTCAGGGTTGATGCGGTCGAGGCGGCGCAGCAGGCCCGGCCAGGCCAGGCTGGAGCCCTTGCCCTTGGTGGCCTGGCGCGCCTGCTGGCCCATGTTGGCGCTGGCGGCTTCGGGCACCATGGTCAGCGGCGCGCCACCGCTCTGCGCCAGGATCTGGATGCGGCAGGCGGACTCCAGCGTGTACATGGTCAGGAAGGCATCGGATACCGTGCGCCCGCACGTCAGCAGCCCATGGTTGCGCAGGATCATCTGCTTGCAGCGGCCCAGGTCGGCCACCAGCCGCGCCTTCTCATCCTCGCGCAGCGCCACGCCTTCATAGTCGTGATATGCCAGCCCGGTCAGGGCGAACATCGATTGCTGCGAGATCGGCAGCAGGCCCGCCTGCTGCGCGGACACGGCGACGCCGTGCGAGGTATGCGTGTGCATCACGCAGCCGACCTCGGGGCGCGCCTCATGCACGGCGCTGTGGATGATGAAGCCGGCCGGGTTGACGTCATACGGGGTTTCCAGCACGGGCTGCCCTTCGTGGTCGACCTTCACCAGGCTCGATGCCGTGATCTCGTCGAACATCATCCCGTACGGATTGATCAGGAACTGGTCCGGCGCATCGGGCACGCGTGCCGAGATATGGGTGAAGATCAGGTCGTCCCAGCCAAAGTGGGCGACCAGGCGGTACGCGGCCGCCAGGTCCACGCGCATCTGCCATTCGGCGTCGGAGACGCGGTCCTTTACTGAATCGACAAGCTGGATTTGCGCCATATGCGTACCTCCCGGGGGCATGTGAGTCATTGAACTGACGCATTCTCCCGGCGCGCCGCGCCAAAGTCTGTTAAGTATTAGACAATCTCGGCTCCTGCAGGAGAGCGATGTGAAGCGTCAGGTGAAGAGTGGATCGAGAGCGGTGGAACCGGTGCGCGCGCTGCCGCGCAGCGTGCTGGCCAGCGGCTGGCTGCGCAATGCGCCGCCAGGCGTGCTCGATGCCGTCTCGAATGCCGCACGCCGCCAGCGCTTTAGCGACGGCGAGATGATCTTCGCGCGCGGCGATCCGCCCACCTACTTCTGCATGGTGCTGTCCGGACGCGTGCGCATGAGCCGGGTCAGCACGGGTGGGCGCGAGTCGGTGTACTCGGTGATCGGGCGCGGACGCTGGTTCGGCGAGATCTCGCTGCTGGACGGCAAGCCACGCACGCACGACGCCTTCGCCGTCGGCAACACCGAGCTGATGGTACTGAGCCAGCGCGACTTCCACCGCCTCCTGGCCGCGCATCCGGAAGGCATGCAGCTGATCGTGCAGCAGATCTGCGCGCGCCTGCGCGTGGCGTTCGACCATGCGCAAAGCGCGGCGCAGGCGCCCATCGACGCGCGCATGGCGGCACGCCTGCTGGAACTGGCCGACCGCACCGACCATGTCGTGCGCATCAGCGCGGAAGACCTTGGCGACATGGTCAACCGCTCGCGCCAGACCGTGGCCAAGTACCTGCAGGCGTGGGAGGACGCGGGCCTGATCCGCCGCGAGTACCGGCAGATTGAACTGCTCGACCCCGCTGCGCTCAAGCGCCTGGCCAGGCGTTGACGGCCGCGCGCGCAATTAACCTGCCCCGGCTCCGATGGCAAGGGTGGTTAACGACCGTTGCAAAATCAAACAGAATGTCAGGTGGCTCGGCGCTACAGTGATCTCTCCCTTGCCTGTAGGCGTTTTAGGAGGTACACGAATGAAGCAACATCTGGCGAAATCCCTGGTCATGGCTGGCGCGATGATCGCGTCCTACCCGCTGTTTGCCCAGCAGGCTCAGCCCCTGCAGCCGAGCCAGCCCATGCCGATGACGCAGCCGATGCAGCCGATGCCATCCACCCAGCCGGTGCAATCCGCACAGCCCATGCAAGCCATGCCGTCGGCCCAGATGGCACCCGCAGCGGGCGGCAGCTATGCCCAGGCTCCCATGCAAGCTCCTGTACAAGCGGCCCAGCCGGGCCTGGCGCCGGCCGCCGCCGACCCGACCATGGCAAGCAGCCCCGCCTCGACCGTGGACTCCGCCAGCATGAGCCTGGCCCCCGATGCGCTCGGCACGCGCCTGGGCCAGCGCAGCGCGTTTCTCGACGGCGCCTGAGCGCCCCTCAGCGCAGGCCCGCATCGCGCGGGCCGCGCGACACTCTTCTTACTTGCCAGGCGCGCCCCGCTTCAGCGCTGCGCGGCCGCCTCTCCCTGCTGCTGCAGCCATTCCAGGAAGGCACGCAAATGCAGCGGCTTGTCGGCATCGCGCGGCACCAGCGCATGATAGGTATTGCCCGGTGCGCGGATGGCGGAGAACGGCGTTGCGATGCGCCCGCCCGCGCGGTCCGCTTCCAGCGTCGGAAAGGTGCCGATGGCAAAGCCCAGGCTGTCCACCACGGCCTGCAGCGTGACGAAGAAATGGTCGAAGCGCAGCGTTCGCACCGGCAGCAGCGACGCATGTCCTGCCTGCTGCAGCCACGATTCCCAACTGCCTGGCCGTGTTTCGGTATAGAGAAAAACGCCCTCCACCAGGTCCTCGACGCCTTGCAACGGCACTTGCTCCAGCATCGCCGGACTGGCGATCACCGTCTGATACTCCGAAAAGATCGGCACTGACTCGAACTGCTCGCCACGCTCGAGGGTGCGCCGTATCGCCACATCGAACGTGCCGTTGAATCCCGCCTCGTTGCTGAAGGCCGTCGACACGCGCACGTCGACCTCGGGCTGCTGGCGCCGGAAATCATCCAGCCGCGGAATCAGCCAGCGCATGGCAAAAGTTGCCGGCGCGTTGACGCGCACCACCTTGCGCGTGGCGATGCGGCCATAGCGTTCGGAAGCGGCGCTGATCTGGTCGAACGCCGTGCTGATCTCGCGCGCGAACGCCTGCGCGTGGACCGTCGGCACCATGCGCTGGCCCTGGCGGATAAACAACGGCTGCCCCAGCCATTGCTCCAGGATCTCGATCTGCCGGCTGACCGCGCCATGGGTCAGGTGCAGCTCGCGCGCGGCCGCCGAATAGCTGCCGGCGCGGGCGGCAACCTCGAAGATGCGCAAGGCGTTAAGCGGGGGCAGCTTGTGCGGCATTGCGAGATTTCCTGACAGAATCTGGAAAATAAACTCGATTGTGAGAGTTTATCGCCTAACTTAGCATGGGTCTCAGGCAAATCCCATCGACAAACCCTCCCCAAGAGACGCCATGAGCACCCAGATCCAGGTCAACGGCCACCATTACCAGCTTCCCGTCCGCCCCACCGTCATCGTCTGCATCGACGGCTGCGAGCAGGAATACATCAACCTTGCCGTGCAGGCGGGCGCCACGCCCTTCTTCGCCAGCCTGGCCAAGCGCGGTACCGTGCTGACCGGCGACTGCGTGGTGCCGTCGTTCACCAACCCCAACAACCTGTCGATCGTGACCGGCGTGCCGCCGTCGGTGCACGGCATCTGCGGCAACTTCTTCTACGACACCGAAGCCGGCGCCGAGGTGCTGATGAATGACGCCCGCTACCTGCGCGCGCCCACCGTGCTGGCCGCGGCAGCGCAGGCCGGCGTCTCGGTGGCGGTGGTCACCGCCAAGGACAAGCTGCGCGCGCTGCTGGGCCACGGCCTCAAGGGCATCTGCTTCTCGGCGGAGAAAGCCGACGAGGCCAACATCGAAGACAACGGCATCGACGACGTGCTGCGCAAGGTCGGCATGCCACTGCCCTCGGTCTACAGCGCCGATTTGTCCGAGTTTGTGTTCGCCGCCGGCGTGGTCTTGCTGGAGACCGTGCGGCCCGACCTGATGTACCTGTCCACCACCGACTATATCCAGCACAAGCACGCCCCGGGCACGCCGCAGGCCAATGCCTTCTACGCGATGATCGACAGCTACCTGCAGCGGCTGGACGCGCTGGGCGCGGTCATCGGCGTCACCGCCGACCATGGCATGAACGCCAAGACCGACTCGCTGGGCAAGGCCAACATCCTGTTCCTGCAGCAGGTGCTAGACGAACGCTTCGGCACGGACGCCACCCGCGTGTTGCTGCCGATCACCGATCCCTATGTCGCCCACCACGGCGCGCTGGGTTCCTACGCAACCGTGTACCTGCCCGCCGGCACCGACCAGCGCGCCGTGCACGTGGCCATCGCCGCGCTGCCCGGCATCGAGCTGGTGCTGGACAAGCGCGCCGCCAGCGAGCGCTTCGAACTGCCGCCCGACCGCATCGGCGACCTGGTGGTGGTCAGCGAACGCCTGACCGTGCTCGGCACCACGCCGGCGCGCCATGACCTGAGCGGCCTGGATGCCCCGCTGCGCTCGCACGGCGGCCTGTCCGAGCAGAAGGTGCCGCTGCTGTTCAACCGCAAGGTCAGCGCAGCCGCGGGCCAGCGCCTGCGCAACTTCGACATCCTGCGGCTGGCGCTGAACCACGCGGACTAGAGCCAGTACGTGCCGGCCTCGCTGGCACGCTGCATCAGCAATCAGATAAAGGTGGCCGCGAAGACGGCCACCGCCAGGGGGCGGCACCATGCAAATCCTGCTTTCCCTGATGTCCGGGGTCGCACTACTGATCTGGGGCGCGCATGTGACGCGCCACGGCATGCTGGAGGTATTGGGGCCGCGCTTGCGGCTGGTGCTGGCCGCGGGCACGGCCAGTCCCGCGCGTGGCTTCCTGGCCGGGCTTGGCGTGACCGCGCTGATCCAGAGCAGCAGCGCCACCGCGTTGATGACAAGCGCCTTTGTGGCGGGTGGCCTGGTGTCGTTGCCGGCGGCACTGCCGATCGTGCTGGGTGCCGACGTCGGCACCAGCCTGATGGCGCGCCTGTTGTCGGTCGATATCTCCTGGCTGTCGCCGCTACTACTCGTTATCGGCATCGCGCTACGTCTGTCCGGCAAGGCCAGCCTGCGTGGACAGACTGGCGAAGTCATCGTGGGACTGGGGCTGATCACGCTGGCCTTGCAACTGATCCGCCTCTACGCCGCACCGCTGCTGCACGCGGAGATCGTGCGTGCCATCTTCACCTCGCTTGGCAACGATGCACTGCTGGCCCTGGTGATCGGTGCCCTCGTGACGTTGCTCGCGTACTCCAGCCTGGCCGCGGTATTGCTCACCGCAACGCTGGCCATGGGCGGCGTGATCGGCCCTGCCACTGCCTTGCCGCTGGTGCTCGGCGCGAATCTCGGCAGTGGCCTGATTGCCTGCCTGGCCAATTCCGGCAGCGCGCCCGCCGCTCGGCGGGTATCGCTCGCGAACCTGATCTTCCGGTTCGTGGGGATACTGGCATTCCTGCCGCTGCTGGACGCCATGCCCTGGCTGCTGTCTCGCCTGGGCAGTAGTGCCGGGACCATGGCCACCGACTTCCACATGGCATTCAACCTGACACTGGCCGCAACCCTGATCTGGTTCATCAACCCGGTGGCGTCCCTTTGCACGCGATGGCTGCCTGATGCGCACGACGACACAGCGCCCGGTGGCGCGCGCTACCTGAGCCAGGGCGACCTGCGACACCCTTCCGTCGCCCTGGGCAATGCCACGCGCGAAGTCGTGCGCATCGGCGACGTGATCGAGGAGATGCTGAACGGCATGAAGCTCTCGATCGTCGGCAACGACCGCGCCATGAATGCCCGCTGCCGGGCGCTGGACGACCGCATCGACAACCTCTACTCGTCCGTCAAGATGTACCTGACCGATGTCGACGCCGGCAGCCTCGATGGCGAGGATGCCGTGCGCTGGGACGAGATCATGCTGGTCAATATCAACCTGGAGTATGTGGGCGATATCGTTGAACGGATCCTGGTCGATCTGGACCAGCGCAAGCTCAGCCGCAACTTCTGCTTCTCGGACGAGGGCAGCGCCGAACTGCTGGAGCTTTGCGACATGCTGGTGGCCTACCTGCGTACCAGGATGTCGCTCTTTGTTGCCAACGACCGCGCAGCCGCCGCACTGCTTCTCGACTGCGCCAGCGACTTCCAGGCGCGCGCCGGGCGCTTCACCGCCCGCCATATTGCCCGTGTGGCGCAGCGCCGCACCGCCAGCGTGGAAACCAGCGCCTTGCATCTGGATATCCTGCGTGAGCTTTCCCAGATGAATGCGCTGTTGTGCGCGGCGCCGGTGGGGATGCCTGGCGCCCTGCGTGGTGCCCTGCACTGGCCGCCGACAACCCCGGTGCGCCGCACGCGCAGGGATGCTTGATTAGTCTGTGATGCGGCAAGGGGAGGGGTTCTGCTCGTTGGGTTGGGGATGTAGGGCTGGTTTACTCAGCAGTCGGAAATATAGGCGACAGATGGAGCGTCGAAGAATGAACGGACAAGACGCGGCTTATTCTGGACGTCGGCGAGTTGCTCCTCGATCCGCTCGCGTAGCCTCTCGCCCTTT